>JAGXIH010000021.1 GCA_024635795.1 Salegentibacter sp.
AGGACTTATTTCCCCTCCTCCACATCACGATATTTATTCTATTGAAGATCTCGCACAGCTTATATTCGATTTGAAAAATGCTAACAGGGAAGCGCGAATAAACGTAAAACTGGTATCAAAAGTCGGGGTAGGAACAATTGCTGCAGGGGTTGCAAAAGCCAAAGCAGATGTGGTCCTTATTTCAGGATATGATGGAGGAACAGGAGCATCACCATTAACTTCCCTCAAACACGCCGGATTACCGTGGGAACTTGGAATAGCTGAAGTTCAGCAAACATTATTATTGAATGACCTAAGAAGCAGGATCGTAGTAGAATGTGATGGACAGCTTAAAACCGGGAGAGATGTTGCCATAGCCTGTTTGCTTGGAGCGGAAGAATTCGGATTTTCAACAGCACCATTGGTAGCCTCCGGTTGCATCATGATGCGTGCCTGTCATTTAAATACCTGCCCGGTTGGGATTGCTACCCAGGATCCGGAATTACGAAAAAATTTCAAGGGTACTCCAGAGCATGTGATCAATTTTATGTATTTCGTAGCCCAGGAATTAAGACAAATTATGGCAGACCTCGGTTTCAGGAATCTGAATGAAATGGTTGGACAAAGTCAGAAACTGGAGATGAACAGAGCTATTGAGCATTATAAAGCCCAGGGAATTGATCTTTCAAAAATACTTTATAAGCCGAAAGTAGATGAAAGCAGGACTTTTTACAATACTGAAAAACAAGACCATAATTTGGATAATGTCCTGGATTTTGCAATTTTAAGAAAAGCGCATCCTGCGATATACAGGAAGGAAAGCTTGAAACTTTCTTTTCCTATCAACAATACAAACCGAACCACCGGGGCAATAATAAGTAATGAGATCACCAAGATCCACGGTGAAAAAGGCTTGCCGGAAGGCACCCTTCAATTAAATTTTAATGGATCTGCCGGGCAAAGTTTTGGGGCATTTTCTACAAAAGGCTTAGTGCTGAAGGTGGAAGGAAATACCAATGATTACTTCGGAAAAGGATTAAGCGGTGCTATACTCGCTGTCCAAAAACCAAAACTGGCAACCTTCAAATCCAACGAAAATGTAATTATTGGAAATGTGGCATTGTACGGTGCCACCAATGGGGAAGCCTATATCAATGGAATGGGCGGAGAACGATTCTGCGTAAGAAATTCCGGAGCAAAAGCGGTAATTGAAGGAATTGGCGATCACGGATGTGAGTATATGACCGGAGGAATCGCAGTAATTTTAGGTAAAACAGGGAGAAATTTTGCCGCTGGAATGAGCGGAGGTATCGCATATATCTACAATACGGAAACTTCAGTTGACAAAAACAATTTCAACATGGAAATGATCGAACTGGAAAAACCTTCTGAAAAAGATCAGATGGAATTAAAACACTTGATAGAAAATCATTTCAGGTATACCGAAAGTGGTATTGCCAAAGAAATATTGGATAACTGGGAAGAAAATTCCGATAAATTCATAAAGGTAATGCCCATTGAATATAAAAAGGCCTTGAAATTATTGGAAGAGGAAAGATTAAGAAAAAAAGAAATTGAATTAAAAACAGCATAATAATGGATAATTTAAAAGGATTTTTGGAATATGACAGAAAGGAAGAGGAAACTGATGCTGTTGAAGTCCGCGTAAAAAACTACAATGAATTTAGGAAAGAACCAGACAATACAGAATTAAAAAAACAGGGAAGTCGTTGCATGGATTGTGGGGTTCCATTTTGTCATAGCGGCTGCCCACTGGGAAATTTAATTCCCGATTTTAATACCGCTGTGTCCAAAAACGAATGGAAAAAAGCCTCGGACATACTTCATTCCACCAACAATTTCCCTGAATTTACCGGAAGGTTATGCCCTGCTCCCTGTGAATCGGCTTGTGTGCTGGGGATCATTCAGCCGCCGGTTGCGATAGAACTTATTGAAAAATACACCCCGGAACGCGGATTTAAGGAAGGATGGATAAAAGCGAACCCACCAAAGCACAGGACAGGTAAAAGGGTTGCAGTGGTAGGCTCCGGTCCTGCAGGATTAGCGGCGGCACAGCAGTTAAACAGAGCAGGGCATTTGGTAACCGTACTGGAACGCGATGATAAAATTGGAGGTTTATTAAGGTATGGTATTCCCGATTTCAAATTGGAAAAAAGAATTATAGACAGAAGGGTTTCAATATTAAAGGAAGAAGGCATTCTTTTTGAAACCAATGCGAATGTTGGAATAAATTATGAGATTGAAAAACTCAAGGATTTCGATGCAGTTGTACTTTGTGGAGGAGCTACCAGAAAAAGAGACCTGCCTATTCCGGGAACCGACAGTAAAGGGGTGGTTCAGGCAATGGAATTTCTAAAGCGAAATAATGAAATAGTTGCCGGTCTTGCCGAACCTATACCAGAACTTTCGGCAAAAGACAAACATGTTATCGTAATTGGCGGAGGTGATACAGGATCAGATTGTGTTGGAACCTCGAACAGACAAGGGGCTAAATCGGTTACTAATTTCGAGATTATGCCAATGCCTTCCTCCAGTCGAAGTATTGAAAATCCATGGCCCTACTGGCCGTTCACTTTAAAAACAACTTCTTCCCATGAGGAAGGCGTTGAAAGGAACTGGTCTATTTCTACAAGAGAATTTGTAAAAGACCAGAATGGAGATTTAAAAGGCCTTAAAACAATAGAGATCGAGTGGATTAAAACCGAAGGAGGCAGACCCCAACTGAAAGAGATACCCGACTCGGAAAAAGAATGGCCCTGCGACCTGGTTTTACTGGCCCTGGGATTCACAGGACCGGAAGCCACATTGAGCCATCAGTTAGGGTTGGAGGTAGATACCAGGACAAACATTAAAGCCGGAAGTAATTATCAAACAAACCTGCCCAAAATATTTACTGCCGGAGATATGCGCCGCGGGCAGTCTCTAATTGTATGGGCAATCTCTGAAGGCAGGGAAGCTGCGCGCCATGTGGATATCTACCTTATGGGAAAAACAAACCTTCCAACCAAAGGAGAGGGAGATTTGCCATCTGTTTAAGATTTTATTGGTTATTTTTTTAAATACAAAGACCCTTCATAATATTTTGATGAAGGGTCTTTTTTTGTGAAATACAATTTAAAAAGCATTTGTTAAAACTACACTATTTGTTCGGTTTTGCATTTTTATCCACTTCCTCATAGAACATGTTCTGGATTTTTAATGTAGCGGTATCTTCTTTTATAGCTTTAAGTGCTTTGGCAATAGCATCAATTCGATGTTCGGTAACTAATTCTCCCAATTCCCGGCTGGCTTTATCTCCTTCTCCGGCATAATGATGAGGGAAAGATGCATACCACCAAATTCCTGTGTATACATTTGGGATTCCCGGCAATCTTTCTTGATCGGCTCCAGATTCACTGGTGGCCCTATCCATCTGCACAAGATCTGGACGAAGATAAAGTAAAGCTGAAGTTTCATGTTCACCTCCGTGCATATCCCCGGCAGCATCTGATTTTCTCATTTTTGTCACCTTCTTCTGAAATTCCTGATCTTGTGTGGGATCAAAATAGTAAACTACATAATTATTCTTTTTGGCCATCTGCGTTTGCACAAAATACTTCAACATCTGTGGATTTCCTCCATGCCCATTTATTATAAAGATCTTTTCAAATCCGTTCCTACCCATTTCATCACAGGTAGCTTGTAGTAATTTAAATGCGAGATCATCGGGTATGGCAAAGGTTCCCTGAAGATGCCTGGCCTCATTGATTTGACCGTAGAAATAATCGGGAAATACAACTGCATATTCTTTTTTGGACGCTCCTTCTGCCCATGCTCTCACATTGAGAAGATCTGAGCCAATTGGTGCATGAGGACCATGTTTTTCTAAAATTCCAATAGGAAGAATAATAGTCTTGTTAGATTTTTCAAGGGCTGCCGGCCAGTCACTTGCCGTTAGCTCATCCCACCTGGTGGGGAGATCCTGGGCAACCATGTTTGCAGATACAAAGATCAAAAGTAGTAGTAATATTCTCATATTAATGGAGTTAGGAGATTTAAGCATCTAAATTAAGATTTAAATGCGAAAAGCAGCCCGTGAAGGCTGCTTTTCTTTTAAAACTGGTTATTAAAAACTATTTATCTGAAATAATTTTCTTAGTAAACACATCCCTGTCGGTAGTAACCTTGATAATATATATCTGACTTGGCAAAGTTCTAAAGTTGATACTTAGGTTGGTTATTTTTCCTTTGGAAGCTTTGGCTTCTTTATGAGTACTCAATAATCTACCCTGCATATCATACATTTGAATTGTGGCATCGGAAACATAATCAAAGTCATACTTAACGCTTAGTGATTCCCTGAAAGGTACAGGAGAAACACTGAAACTGTTCACAACTGGTGAATCTGAAATCAGTTCCTCTTCCTGGGTCACAATTACAGAAGACTGCTTGGAAATAGTTTCTTCACTACTCGTAGCAGCACGACCACCAGATATACAGGTCTGCATTGCACTCATCCTTTTACTTAGTGTGAATGTTCCAGGAACACTTTCTAAACGTAAATCTTGAATTATTTCAGGAGTTTCGCTGGTACAAACATCGGCATGTGCAATTAAATAGAAACTACCACTTATCTCAATATTCTCGATGGTATAACTGGTCACATAACCGATATCACCTTGAGGGTTCATGTTATACTGGCCGGGAGCCACGGAGTAAGTATAATTTTTACCCTGTTTCTTATATTGTAAAGGTTCACATCCCACATAGAGGTGTACGGAACCCAGAATATAATTTTCATAGGCAGTAAAGGTAACATTAATGGTACCATTTCCATTGTCCTTAATTTCCACATTTCCTACAGCATCATCCTTAATAATACAATGAGATGCACCTGAATAAAGTTCTAATACATCATTAGCTGCTTCGGCATAATAGTTTGTCCAGCCCCAACGCCTATCATTTGGAATCAACTCGGCATACTCACTAAAGCAGGAAGCATTACCTCCACCATAAGCAAATGCGGTATCACAGGTGATGCATTCTTGTACAGTGACACTAATGCTCGCTATACTGTAACAAACATTTGTACCATTCGTCAATTCACTGCGTACCCAATAAGTGGTACTACCCAGTTCTGGAGTTACCACCGAACTCATAAGAGCCCCCATATCTGTATCAGCATCGCTCATACTGGTATGGTATGTTAGAACTCCACCATCAGGATTACTCACATACATAGACAGATCGATGGAATCACCTTCACAGATAAATTCTGGATTTGTGGTGGTAATGTCAGGATTGTCATAAACATTTATATTGAACGATGTGGTTCCATAACAACCTTCATTACCATCACTGTCATTGTCACTTCGTACATAGATAGTTTTTGGTGACTCAGCTATTGTAACTGCAAAACCAGCTGCCGTTAAAGGACTA
>JAGXIH010000022.1 GCA_024635795.1 Salegentibacter sp.
CGCTTCGGCAGAATCATTCAACGCAAAAATAAAAGCGTTTAGGGCACAGTTCAGGGGAGTGAGAAACGTAGATTTTTTTCTATTTAGACTAACAACAATTTTTGCATAATGCCAAAATCCCACAACTTTTGGACTTGATCCCTAATAAGAGGTTAACCGGGTTGAAAAAAGGCATAAAAAAAGCCACTTCATCTTAATTGCTAAAATGAAATGGCTTCACTGAAGTTTCACGCGATCACCGAATGTTTTAAATTCTTTATAGGACAAAAGCCCTGGTGGGTGAACTTCAATTGAAAGCTTTTATTCGTATAAGCGAAAAAAACTTTCAAAAAATGATTTTTATCTTTCAAACTATTTTTGACATTGCAAAAAAGGAACGTTATATAGAAGATAAAAATCCTATGTAAAGAATATAACTTTACATAAAGGTTTAAAGCTTAAAATCCTTTTGTCATTCAGCTTTAATATGAATTCCTGATATTAAATATACAAAGAAAAAAGTCATTTTTCTCTAGTGATTTTGTTAAATATTAAGCGGTAGTAGCCTTAGGGTTAAGACATAAAAAAGCCCCGAAATCGGGGCTTTTAGATATATTGAAGAAAAATGAATTATCTTTTTGCTTCTTTAATTCGGGCTTTCTTACCGGTAAGGCCTCTAAAGTAATAGATACGTGCTCTTCTTACTTTACCTCGTTTATTCACCTCAATTTTTTGAATTGCAGGTAGATTAACCGGGAAAATACGTTCTACTCCAACAGTACCACTCATTTTTCTGATGGTGAAAGTTTGAGAAGATCCAGATCCTCTTTTTTGAATTACCACACCTCTAAAGAACTGGGTACGGGTTTTTTGTCCCTCTTTAATCTCGTAAAATACGGTGATTGTGTCACCGGCAGAGAATTCAGGAAAATCTTTTGTAGCTACGAATTCGTCCTGTACAAATTTAATTAACGATTCCATCGATATATATTTAAGGTATAATCCAAAACAACATTCACGGTTTTCGCCAGAGGTTATTTTAGAACGAGTGCAAAATTACAAATATAAATTTTAAATACAAGCAGGCGAGGGAGTTATTTTTCTGATTCATCCAGGAGATCCGGTCGAAGCTTTTTGGTGCGCTCCCAGGCTTGTTCTTCCCGCCATTGCTCGATTTTAGGGAAGTTACCGGAAGTTAGTATCTCCGGAACTTTCCAGCCCTTGTATTCTGCAGGACGGGTGTAAACAGGTGGTGCCAGTAAATCATCCTGAAACGAATCGGTTAAGGCTGAAGTCTCATTGCCTAAAACCCCGGGAATAAGCCTTATAACCGCATCGCAAAGCACTGCGGCTCCCAGTTCTCCTCCTGAGAGCACATAATCTCCAATAGAGATTTCTTTGGTGATAAAATGATCCCGCACTCGTTGGTCTACTCCTTTGTAATGACCGCACAGAATAATAAGGTTTTGATGCATGGAAAGCTGGTTCGCAGTTTTTTGCTCTAAACGTTCCCCATCGGGAGTCATATATATAACTTCGTCGTAATCTCTTTCGCTCTTAAGTTTTGTGATGCATTTATCAATTGGCTCTACCATCATCACCATTCCCGCACCGCCACCAAATTGATAATCATCAATCTGCTTATAATTATCGGTTACGTAATCCCTGAGGTTGTGAAGATGAATTTCAACCAATCCCTTTTCTATAGCCCTTTTCAGAATAGAAGCCTCAAAGGGACTTCTTAGTAGATCGGGGACTACCGTAATTATATCAATACGCATATAGTATTTTTTAGAGATTAACTCCCAATATTTTTAGCTGTTAGATGACTTATTGCGTTCGTCCTGAAGCATCCTGCCGAGCCTTTGTTCTTTTTCCAGGGCTTTGGCGCGGTAAAGATCAAATTCTTTCTCTGTTTCAGCTAAACGCTTACGGGCTTCACGGGTAGTCGCGTGGGAATTTTTAAAGCGGTAAATAAAGAATAATAAGGCAATTAGTAAAATTGCTACAATTCCCCACATCATTCCCATATAGCTGCCTTTGCTCATAGGCATTCCAAGAAATTTGATAGCATCTTTTTCAGCATTTACCTTTTCCAGGTCCTGCTGGGTGGCTTGCAACTCTTCTTTAAGCGAATCAATTTCGGCAACCTGCTGGTCAGCCGTATTCTTCTGGGTTTCGATCTCAGCCCTTAATTCATCGAAATGCCGGTTGGTGTTGTTTTTCAATCTTACCAGGGCTTCATAATCAACAACTTTGTAGCCCTGGTAATTATTTGAGCTCTCAATAAGTTCATTAAATTCATCCTGGATGGGATAAGCACTTAAACTGTCCTGGGCATAAAACTGAAGACTCAGCAGACTTAAACTTAAGATTCCGAAAATAGTTTTGTTCATTACTTTTGGGGTTAATGCATTAATTAATATGGACACAACGCCGGCTGGGATAACTTATTGTAACAATTTAAATCTTAATTCTAAATCGTTTATTATTAAATTTTTGGGGCTGCAAAGTTAATAATAAAAAGAAAAAACCCACCAATAAATGGTGGGTTAAGATTTAATATAATTTGAGTTTATTCTAATAATACGTATACCTTCTTACCTTGGCAACATATTTTGCCAGTCTCACAACCTGGTGACTATAACCATATTCATTGTCATACCAGATGTAAAGCACAATGCTCTTGCCGTCTTTTGAAACTATGGTTGCCTTGCTATCATAAATAGCGGGAGCATTTGAACCTACAATATCTGATGATACCAGTTCATTATCTACAGCATATTTTATCTGTTCTACAAGATCCCCTTCCAGTGCATATTTCTTTAATATTGCATTTACCTTTTCTATACTGGTTTTCTTTTGAACTTCCAGGTTCAGTATGGCAAGAGAACCATTAGGAACCGGTACGCGTATCGCATTTGAGGTTAATTTCCCTTCAAAAACAGGTAGTGCTTTAGCAACGGCATTTCCCGCGCCGGTTTCGGTGATAACCATATTCAGGGCGGCAGCCCTTCCTCGACGGTATTTGCTGTGCATATTATCTACCAGGTTCTGGTCGTTGGTGTACGCATGGATAGTTTCCAGGTGCCCTTTTTCAACTCCTAAAGAATCCTGAATTGCCTTTAAAACTGGGGTGATGGCATTGGTGGTACAGGAAGCGGCTGAAAAGATCTCGATCTCATCAGGGTTGTACTCCTTATGATTTACGCCGTGAACTATGTTAGGAACACCTTTTCCCGGGGCAGTTAATAGTACCCGTGAAGCACCCTTGGATTTCAGGTGTCTACTAAGTGCCTCTTTATCGCGGAATGCTCCGGTGTTGTCAATTATCAAAGCATCCTCTATCCCGTATTTAGTATAATCTACATCTTCCGGCTGATTGGCAGAAATCATTCGCACCGTAGTACCATTAATTATTAAAGCTGAATTTTTCTCGTCAACCGCTACGGTTCCTGAAAAGTCGCCATGAACTGAATCGTTTTTAAGCAGAGAGGCCCTTTTCTCCAGGATATTTTTATCTACTTTCCCTCTTGTTACTATGGCCCTAAGCCTTAATTGGTTTCCTTTCCCGGTACGGTTCATAAGTTCGCGGGCTACAAGCCGACCAATTCTTCCAAAGCCATATAACACCACGTCTTTGGGGATTAATTTGGTGTAGTCTTTGGCATCTTTTAGTTTATCTGAAACAAAGGCCATAGCATTGCTGTGCCTCTGGTCTTCCAGATGAAACTCGTAAGTAAGTTTACCAATATCCAGTTTTGCAGGAGGCATTTTAAGGTCCTGAATGGCCTTTGCGATCTCTACCGAATCAAATATGGAGATAGGTTTTTGAACTACCTCTCCGGCATATTCGTGCAAATTAAGAATGTCACTTACATTCCGGTTTAAAAGTTGATTTCTGAAAAGAACAAGTTCAATAGATTTGTCATACCATAAGTCGCTAACGATGTTGATGAATTCTACCGTGGCCCTGCGCCTGTTGGTCTGAAATGCCAGTTCTCTTTCGTAACCTTGATTAAAGCTCATTATTTTGTTGTGTGTTTTGTTTAAACTTGCGCAAAAGTATATATTTCAAACGTTTTCGTAAAGTATTTTTAAAATAAAAAAACTCTCCTTATGGAGAGCTTAAATCCTATAAGGCTTATCAGTTTTTCAGCGCCACACTACCCGTTGTTTTTCTCCATTCCTGTCAATAAAACTAACCACGATAGATTCGGAAGTTTTTCTGTTGTTCATGATTCTTTCCACATCTTTAATATTATAGACTTTTTGGTTATTAATGGCGATAATAATTGTACCCACCAGTTCTTCTGAAGGTAGATTGCTCATTAAGGTTCGGGAGATTTTAACTCCGTTCGGGGTATTATAGGCATCCAATTCTTCCTGGGTAGCATTGGCTACTTCCAGGCCAATACTATCTACTCTGTAGATCTCGTTTTTAGTTAATCTTACGTTCAGATCTCTTTTTTTACCTTTTCTTAATATAGTTACCCTTACCTCGTCATCGGGACGTTTAGAATTGATATAACCGGTAAGATCTGAAAACTTGTTAATAGTGATATCATCTATCTGCCTAATAACGTCTCCCTTCTTTATTCCTGCTTTTTCAGCGCCACTTCCTGATGTCACTTCGGCAACATAGACTCCTTGTGATGTATTAAGACCGAATTCTTCAGCGGCGGCAGGAGTTATGCTTCCTCCTCTTATGCCTAATATTCCCTTCTGAACATCCCCATATTCCATAATGTCTTCTACTATCTTTCTGGTAATATTTGAAGGTACTGCAAAGGCGTAGCCTATGTAACTCCCGGTTTGGGAAGTTATAGCGGTATTTATTCCCACCAATTCTCCTTTAATATTCACCAGAGCGCCACCACTGTTCCCGGGGTTAATAGCCGCATCGGTCTGGATAAATGATTGTGGGGTTGCATCATAAGTATTCAGGTCTCTTGCCGTAGCACTTATTATTCCGGCAGTTACCGTAGACTTTAGATTAAAAGGGTTTCCAACGGCCAGGACCCATTCTCCAAGCCTAACATTGTTAGAATCTCCAAAGGGGATATAATCCAGTTCTTCGGCATCGATTTTCAGCAAGGCGATATCAGTAGATTCTGCAACGCCTATGATCTCGGCGGTATAGGTTTGGTTATTGTTCAAAGTGACTTCCACCTCGCTGGCTCCTTTGATCACGTGGTTATTGGTTACGATATAACCATCAGGAGAAATAATTACTCCGGAGCCTGCACCTTGTAAGGCCCGACCTCCCTCATTTCCGCGATACAAATCCCAGATGCTGCGGGGACCCTGGTATACTGCAACATTTTTAACGTGAACCACTCCGTTAACCGTATTTTCGGCAGCTTCCGTGAAATCGGCATTGGTGCCATAGATTCTGCTGCTGTAATTAGCCGGTATGAAATCCTGCGAAGAGGATTCTTCTTGTATAAACTGAGGTTGGGATTCGGGCTCTATAAATAATTTATAACTACCAAGAGTTAGTACGCCTCCCAAAATTGAAACGATAAGTAAGCTTGCGAATTTTTTCATTTTTCCGAATTGATTTTAAATGAAATAAACATTAAATTAATTGTTTTAGTTTTGAACCAAGGGCTTTTAACTGCCATTTAACAGGGGAGAAATCCGCTGTTTTATTGTATATTTGCATCCTTTTAGTTCCTACAAATGACACTCGATTTCTATAAATATCAGGGTACCGGTAATGATTTTGTCATTATCGATAACCGTACTCAATTTTTCTCCAAAAACAATACCAATTTGGTTAATTTCCTATGTGACCGAAAATTTGGCATTGGTGCCGATGGTTTGATGTTACTCGAAAAACCTGAAATTGAAGGAGATGATTTTAAGATGGTTTATTACAACGCCGACGGGAACCAAAGCAGTATGTGTGGCAATGGAGGTCGTTGCCTGGTAGCTTTTGCAAATTTTCTCGGAATCATTAAAGATAAAGCGCAATTTACTGCGATTGATGGACCCCATAAAGCTACAATAAGCAATGACATGGTGAGTTTGCAAATGCAGGATGTAAAAGCCATACAACAGGAAGGTGAAGACTTGTTTTTGAATACTGGTTCTCCACATCATATTCAATTTACCGGAGCATTAGATTCCATGGATGTTAAAAAACAGGGAGCGGCCATACGTTACAACCAAAAGTACAAGGAGAAAGGAACGAATGTGAATTTTGTTGAGCAGCTTAGCTCAAACGAATATAAGGTCCGAACATACGAGCGCGGCGTGGAAGATGAAACCCTTTCCTGTGGAACCGGAGTTACAGCGGTAGCAATTGCTGCCAGTGCTTCTAAACGGACCCCAGGAGAAAGCGTGAAGCTACATACCCGTGGAGGAGAATTAAGTGTTTCTTTTCGTAAAGACAGTGATGGATATAGTGAAGTATGGTTAACCGGGCCGGCTACACAGGTTTTTAAAGGAGAGATAGTATGCAAACTCTAAAAGGAAATAAAATTTACCTCCGGGCCCTGGAGCCTGAAGATCTTGATTTCGTCCACGAAGTCGAGAATAATGAGGATTTTTGGGTGGTTAGTGCAACACAATCTCCCTATTCCCGGTATATGATAAAAAAATACCTGGAGAATGCCCATCGTGATATTTATGAAGTGAAACAGTTAAGGCTCGTTATCTGCAATTATGATCATAAATCGATAGGGCTAATAGATCTTTTTGATCTTGAACCCAAAGACAAAAGGGCTGCCATAGGTATCCTTATTGCAGATCCTGCAGATCGCAAAAAAGGCTATGGAGCCGAAAGTATTTCCCTTATTTGTGATTATAGTTTTAAACATCTCGCATTACACCAGGTATATGCAAATGTCACCACCGATAATGACGCAAGTGTAAAATTATTTGAAAGCCTTGGCTTTACCCGGGTTGGGATAAAAAAAGACTGGATCTTTGTAGACAATAAATTTAAAGACGAAGCCCTTTATCAACTTATCAATAAATAATGTACATTAAAAAAATACTCGTTGCTGTTGCTATTCTGGGAGTTATAGCTTTGGCAGGATTCAGCTATTATATTTATAACAGCATTTTCTCTTCCAATACCGATTTTCCTGAAAAGCAGGCAGTCGTCTATATTCCAACCGGTGCCGATTATCATATGGTAATAGACAGTATTAAACCATTGGTAAAAAATATAGAATCTTTTGATGCTGTTGCCAGGAAAAAAGGCTACCCTAATAATATTAGGGCAGGCCGTTATGTGCTGGATAAAAATATGAATAATAACGATCTAATTAATGCTCTTCGTTCCCGTAATAAGCCTATAAACGTCACCTTCAACAATCAGGAGCGTTTGGAAAACCTGGCAGGAAGAATAGCTACACAGATCGAAGCAGATTCAGTCAGTTTAATTGAAGCTTTTAAAGAAGAATCTTTTCTGAAAGAAAATAATTTCACCGAAGCTCAGGCATTGGTGATGTATATTCCCAACCAGTATGAATTTTTCTGGAATACTTCTGCGGAAGAATTCCGTAGCAGAATGAAAAGGGAATACGAAAGGTTCTGGACTGCGGAAAGAAAGCAGAAAGCTGAAGCCATAGGTTTAACCCCAAATGAAGTGACTGTTGTCGCCTCAATTGTTCAGAAGGAAACAGCTAAAGTAGATGAACGTCCCAGGGTGGCCGGAGTATATATGAATCGAATTAAAAATGGTTGGAAACTCGATGCCGATCCAACGGTCATTTATGCTATTAAACAGAAGAATAACAATTTTGATACGATCATAAAAAGGGTTTTGTATAAAGATCTCACACTTGATTCTCCCTATAACACTTATCTGTATAAGGAATTACCTCCCGGACCTATAGCTATGCCCGATATTTCTTCTATCGATGCCGTACTTAATTACGAAGATCATGATTACTTCTTTTTTGTAGCCGATGTTCAGAATATGGGTTATCATAAATTCGCGAAAACCCTCGCTCAGCATAACCGAAATAAGCAGGAATATGTACGCTGGATAAATAAACAAGGCATTAAGCGTTAAGGATCTCCCAACACCATTTTTATTAAGTTTTTTATAACTTCTTACTACCAGGACTCTTAGAGGCTTGTTAATCAATGGTAATGTTTTGTGAATTGATTAACAGCCTGTGTATCAAATTATTAAAAATTGTTGTACATTTGCACCGCGAATTTGAAGGGGGTTGATGTCTTAAAATAAGCATAACCGTTATCCCTTCAGAAACCAAAATGTAATGAGAAGGAAAGTTGCAAAATTTTCAATCTTGCCTGTTTTTGCAGGCAGTATGTTTTTTAGCTTTTCAACAAAAGAAGCTGCAAACCTGGAGATGTTTTCCACTTCAAATCTGGACCTGGATTATACTGTGCCATTTGAGGAACCCGAAAACGCCCCTGAAGTACTTACAGACCTGCCAATTCTTGGTAAATCTTACCTCGGCTTTAAAGAAGCTGTTGGCTTCAAAGAGTCTGGCGGTAGTTACAGTATAGTAAATCAATATGGGTATATGGGGAAATATCAATTCGGGAAAGGAACCCTTGAATTAATAGGGGTCTATAATCCAACTGAATTTCTTAACTCTCCCGAGTTACAGGAAGCTGCATTTTACGCTAATGCCTCCCGTAACAAATGGATACTTATTAGAGATATAGCCCGTTTTGAAGGCAAAGTGATTAATGGGGTAGAAGTAACAGAGTCTGGGATTCTTGCCGCAGCTCACCTTGCGGGTCCGGGCAGTGTTAAAAAATACCTTAGAAGCTGGGGGGCAAACGCTTTTAGTGATGCCTTTGGAACCAGCATCAGGAATTATATGAAACGTTTCGGTGGGTATGATACTTCTTTCGTTCATCCGGAACGTAGGGCTAAAGCAGTGGTTCAGCCTACGCGGACTTAAAATTATTTCTGAATAACAAAAATAGCAGGCCTTTTATGAAGGTCTGTTTTTGTTTTCTTCCAGTCCAATGCTGTTTTGGTTATCACAAATTCTGAAGCTAAGGTAAGATCACAGGCTACACAAATTCTTGTATCCGGATGCAGGTTTTGAACCAGGTCTTCCAGCATTTTGTTGTTGCGGTAGGGGGTTTCAATAAAGATTTGCGCCTGATCTTTTTCAGCCGAAAGTCTTTCCAGAAATTTAATCTCTTGTTTACGTTCCTTTTTATCTATGGGAAGGTAGCCGTGAAAACTAAAACTTTGTCCGTTCATGCCGCTGGCCATCATGGCTAATAGAATTGAAGAAGGACCTACAAGAGGTATAACCTGAATTCCTTCCCGATGAGCTATTTTTACTATTTCTGCGCCGGGATCTGCAACCCCGGGACATCCGGCTTCACTCATCAGGCCCATATCCCGGCCTTCTTTACAGGTGTTTAAGAATGTTGGTAAATCGGCTGCTTCGGTGAATTTATTGAGGCTTTTTAAATTTAAGGCTTGCTGGCTTTTCTCAGGTAGAAGTTGCTTGATGTGTCTTCTTGCTGTCTTTTCGTTTTCAACGATAAGATCGTTTAAACCTTCCAAAACCTTTTTTACTTTTTCAGGAATTACATCCAGCGGATTTTCGTTTCCCAGGGTAGTAGGAATTAAAAATAGCCTGCCTGAATATTTAAATGCATTTTCAACCATTATTCTTCTTTCCTGTGAAGTTTGCGTGCAATATTCTCACAGGCTTCTTCGAGCATCTGGTAGACATTCTCGAACCCGTGGTCTCCGCCGAAGTAAGGATCGGGTACATCTACATTTTCTCCCGGAAAAATCTCATTCAGGATGAGTTTTACCTTTTGTTTATCTTCTTCATTACGAGCCAGAGATATTACATTTTCATAATTGGAATTATCCATCACATAGATATGATCGAAGTTGTCAAAATCTGAAACACTGAATTGCCTCCCGCGCTGGTCTGTGATGTCAAGATCGTATTTTCTGGCTACAGAAATCGATCTTTTATCAGGCATATCATCTATATGGTAATCACCGGTACCGGCAGAATCCACATGGACTTTATCCCGGTCAACTTTAGATTTTAGAATACCTTCGGCAAGGGGTGATCTGCAAATATTGCCGAGGCACACCATTAATACCTTGGTTTTCATAACAAGAGTGTTTATGCTGTAAGCTTTTTGCTGAGGTCTTCAACAAATTTCTTGAATTGTTTATCGGTTGTGGCCAGATTATCTACGGTCTTACAGGCGTGCAAAACTGTTGCGTGGTCTCGTTTTCCTATTTGAGAACCTATGCTGGCCAAAGAGGCTTTGGTGTATTTTTTAGCAAAGAACATCGCCAGTTGTCTTGCCTGAACTATATGGCGTTTTCTGGTTTTAGACTGAAGGGTTTGCACATCCATCTGGAAATAATCGCTCACCACTTTCTGAATATAATCTATGGAAACTTCGCGCTTGGTGTTTTTTACGTAATTGTCTACAATCTTTTTGGCGAGCTCAAGGGTAATATCTTTTTTATTGAAAGAAGAGTGGGCGATAAGCGAAATTATAGCACCCTCAAGTTCCCTGATATTGGTCTTAATATTATTGGCCAGAAACTCCACAATGTCTTCGGGCATTTCTACCCCGTCGCGATAAAGCTTGTTTTTAATGATGGAAACGCGGGTTTCAAAATCAGGGTGCTGCAGTTCTGCTGAAAGCCCCCATTTGAATCTTGAAAGTAACCTTTGTTCGATATCCTGCATATCCACAGGAGCTTTGTCACTGGTTAGGATCACCTGTTTACCATTTTGGTGGAGGTGATTGAAAATATGGAAGAAAACATCCTGTGTCCCTGCTTTCCCTGAAAGCAGTTGAATGTCATCAACAATAAGAACATCAATTATCTGGTAAAAGTGGATGAAATCGTTCCTGTTATTTTTCTTTACCGACTCGATATACTGCTGGGTAAATTTTTCCGCAGAAATATAAAGAACGGTTTTCTCAGGATATTTATCTTTTATCTGAACCCCTATAGCGTGCCCCAAATGAGTTTTTCCCAGTCCAACCCCTCCAAAGATAAGGAGTGGGTTAAAGGAAGTTCCTCCTGGTTTATTGGCTACGGCCATCCCGGCAGATCTTGCCAATCTGTTGGAATCACCTTCCAGGAAGTTCTCGAAATTATAGCTCGGGTTTAACTGAGACTCGATCTTTACATTTCTAATTCCGGGAATTACAAACGGATTTTTTAATTCGGGATTTTTATTTTTAATAGGAACATCTACTTCCTGAGATGCCATATTAGATCTTTGGGTACTTGGGATTTTCTCTGTAAAAGGGAGTTTATTACCGTAGGTGTTCTCCATTTTAATAACATATACCAGTTTTGCTTTTTCTCCTAATTCCCGGGTGAGCGATACTTTTAGGAGCTTTACATAATGCTCTTCGAGCCATTCGTAGAAAAATTTGGAAGGCACCTGTATGCTCAATGCACAATCGGTAAGTTTTACTGCTTGTATAGGCTCAAACCATGTCTTATAGGCCTGAGGTGTGATGTTATCTTGAATAAAAGCCAGACAGCTATTCCAAACTGATTGCGCAGTTTTCGACATGCTTTGTTTTACGTTATTAATGGGTTAGTAGATAGTTACAATGGCGATCGAAAGTGTTTAAGCTTCCAGATCTTGGTGGAACAAATATGTGAACAAAAAATGTAAAAAAAAAACCATTTAGGGGTTGAATTTTAAGAAAATTTTATGCATACTTAAATCCGCTTATGAAAGTACAAAACCTTGCCCTATTAACCTATTAAATCTTTATGAAAAGCCATACTAGTTTTGTTAAAGTAAGATATGCCGAAACCGATCAGATGGGGGTGGTGCATCACGGCAATTACGCGCAATACCTTGAAATCGCCCGCCTCGAGTGGTTAGAGCAACTTGGAATTTCATACAGGTCTATGGAAGAAAACGGGATGATGTTACCGGTTTATTCCATGGAATTTCGCTTTGTAAAACCGGCCCACTTTGGGGACGAACTACAAATTGTAACCCGATTGAAAAAGCTCCCAAATGTTAAAATTGAATTTGATTATGAAGTGTTCAACAAAAAGGGCGATTTGCTTACTCAGGCTTCAACAGTTTTAGTATTTATGGATTCAAAAATAAGGCGCCCCGTTAGGTGTCCTGAATATATCCTGGACAAATTAAAAGATTAATCATCCAGCTTTTTTATTTCAACTTTATAGGTGGTATCGAATTTTTGAAAAATACTTTCGGCCTCCTTTTTTCTTACTGAAATTCTAATCCTGCAATCCAGTTCCAGTTTCTGCTCGATGATGTTAAGGTTGTTTTCCTTTATGATGCGCATCACCGTATTCATTTCTGGATAGTCGAACTTTATTTCAAAAACTTCATCTATTGTTCTGGTCACGATCCTTGATTCCTCCAAAGCCATTTGAGCTGCGGTTTTGTAAGCGTTTATTAGGCCGCCTACCCCGAGTTTTACTCCACCAAAATAACGCACTACCACAATTAAAATATTGGTAACCTCAAAAGACTGGATCTGCCCGTAAATAGGCATCCCGGCTGAATTAGAGGGTTCCCCGTCATCATTGGCGCGATAATGAACTTCCTCTTTTCCAAGCTGCCAGGCGTAACACCAGTGGCGCGCTTTATGGTGCTTGTTTTTTAATTCTTCCAGGTGAGCATTGATCTCCTCTTCGGTTTTAACCGGGAAAGCATACCCGAAAAACTTAGAATTCCTGTCCTTAAAAAGAACTTCCGGAGAGGCCTTGGTTATGGTTTTATAGGTATCCTTCATTTATTGGGAGTTTGCCACTAATAAAATACTAATTATCGCCAAAACAAGACCGATCCAGTTTTTTCTTAAAAGCACCTCCTTAAAGAAGATTATTCCAACTAAAGTGGAAGCCAAAACAATACCCACGTGATTCAGGGTGAAAAGTACCGAATTCTCAAATCCCGGACTACGAAGTGCCATCACCAGAAAATAGATCGAAAAATAATTGGGAATACCTAAAGCGATCCCGCCCACCAGGCTTTTCCAGCTGAGTTTTAGTTTTCCAGAAATGGACTGTATTATGATAATAAGCGTTCCAATAACTCCGGCTACGGCAAATATACTGGTGGAGAATAGGCCTACATCGGTTTCAGAAACATAGAAATTTTCAAGGAAATTGAGACTGGTGTCAATAATTCCGCTGCCAAGAAACACCAGGAATGGAAAGATCAGGTTTTTCTTCTTGATCTTCAGGCCTTCTTTTTTCTTTATCGAACTTAGATAAACTGCGGCCAAAGCAAGCACAATCCCTAATAGTTTCAGGAAACCGGTGCTTTCATTGTAAATGAAAATTCCGAAGAAAACAGGAAGCGCTACCGACATTTTTGAAGCGATCGATACCACCGCCATCCCACTGCGCTGAGTGGTAATGGCAGCAAGATAAAATACGCTTATGAACAGGCCGCCGAGAAATAGCGATCCTGGAAACCAGGTTTCCGAAGGAATTCTAATCAGGTCATCAGTGCTTTCAATAAACCACATAAAACCTACGGTACAGGCGATAAAATAATTTACGATGATAGCCTGCAGGGTGTTCACCCCGAATTTCTGATAAAGTTTAAAGACCACAAAAATTATGGTGGAAGAGAGAATGCTGAGCAGCAGATAGATCAAAACAGTTCCTTTTTAGCGGTGAAAAGATCTATCACATCTTCCCGGGTAGGTTCTATATTCCAGGTATAAATGCCGAGTGCTTCGGCAGCCTTTGTATTTTCGGTAGTATCGTCTATAAAAAGACATTCCTCTGGCTGAAGTTCATGTTTATTTAAGACGAACTCGTAAATTTCTGCGTCAGGTTTTCTAAAATTGATTTCGTGGGAAAGATAGAATGCGTCAAAACAGGCCTTGAAATCTTCGTAGAAAGGCACATTTTCTTTTACCCAGTCTATGTGGATCTCGTTGGTATTGCTCAAAAGGATGAGCTTATAATCTTTTTCTTCTGAAAGTTTTTTGAGGAATAGATAGCGGTATTCGGGAAAATCTATCAAAATCGCGTTCCAGGAATCCACAAAGATCTCTTCTTCCAGTTGCTTGAATTCTTCCTGATAGGTCCTTATAAAATCTTCTGAGCTTATCAATCCCTTTTCATATTCCCGGTTTAGTTCCAGGATATCTTCCGTTAGATTCTTAATGCGGTGTTTCCGCATTTCCCGAAGGGTTGCGGGTTTGTCAAGGTTGATGAAAACATCTCCGAAATCGAAGATAATGGCTTTAATCATTGATGTATATTTTCAGGTTATCACTCCCAATGTCTTTTTCTGAAATTATTTTTCCTGAAAAGATAGGGGCTTTAATTCCTTTTTGTAGTTGAATTTTCCCGGTAAAGACCCTGGCTTCATCCCAAAGTCCTGCCTCGATGAAAGTCTGAAGCGTCTTAGCCCCACCTTCGATGATCACCGACTGGATTTCTTGGCGGAATAGGACTTCACAGATCTGCCTGGTGATTTCCCCACTGAAATCTATAGCTTCAAAGATCAGGTTCTTTTTGGAAGGAGCTTTTTCGTTGTCTTCCGTTAAGACGATGGTTTTTATACTACCATCAAACAATGCAGAGTCTTTCGGGATCCTGAAGTTTCGGTCCAGTACAATCCTCACTGGATTTGGGCCGTCCCATAAGCGCGTGTTGAGCTTGGGGTTATCCGCAACAGCAGTTTGAGTGCCCACCATGATTCCTTGTTCTTCACTGCGCCACTTATGAACCAGTTGATTGGAATGCGGTTTGGTGATCCAAACCGGTTCGCGTTTCTCCTGGTTTTCAGGGGCGATAAAATTATCCTGGCTTTGGGCCCATTTCAGAATAATATAAGGTCTTTTCTTCTGATAAAAAGTAAAAAACCGTTTGTTGAGTCTCTGGCATTCCTGTTCCAGGATCCCTACCTGCACATCGCAACCTGCATCCAGCAGTTTTTTAATTCCCCTTCCTGAAACTTCTGCAAAAGGATCAACGCTTCCAATTACCACTTTTTTTATGCCTTTGGCAATTATTAGATCACTGCAGGGAGGGGTTTTTCCATAATGACTGCAGGGTTCCAGACTAACATAAATAGTACTGTACTTTAATAAACCCTCATCTTTAACTGACTTGATGGCAAGCACCTCGGCATGAGGTTCTCCGGCCAGGCGGTGCCAGCCCTCGCCAATAATCTTATTTTCGTGAACGATCACGCTCCCCACCATAGGATTGGGATAGGTGGTTCCCAGTCCGTTTTGGGCCAGTTGGATGCATCTTTTTATGTATTTTTCGTGTATATTCACCCCGCAAAAATAGGATTTATAACAAGAATGAGTAGTTTTAAAATAAGGGAAATTAAACCCGAAGATAATGAGCAGATAGCAAAAGTGGTGCGCAGCGTACTCGTGGAAATGGGTGTGCCTAAAGTTGGTACGGCCTACGAAGACAAAGCTCTTGACGATATGTATAGCACCTATCAGCACCCGAGAATGAATTATTTTGTCCTCGAAAGCGAAGGAAAAATCATTGGAGGGGCGGGCATCGCCCCCTTAGCAGGACTGGAGGAGAAGGTCTGTGAATTGCAGAAGATGTATTTTCTTCCTGAAGCTAGGGGCAAAGGCCTTGGCGCCCAGATGATGGACACCTGCCTTAAATATGCCGGTACCCAGGCTTTTGAAAAGTGCTATATAGAAACCCTGCCGTATATGGAAAATGCCCGGAAACTCTACGGGAAAAGTGGTTTCAGATCTCTTGATGCCCCTATGGGAAATACCGGCCATTATAACTGTACAATGTGGATGATCAAAGACGTTTAATGGTGTGCATTTGGTATATCCAAAAGGACAAAAAATAAAGAATTTGACCATATCGGAATTAAAAAGATCATTTCTGGCTGAACTCACCAAAGAATATCCTTGTGAGGAGGCAAATTCATTTTTTGGTTTGTTAACAGAGGCTTACCTTAAAATGAGCAGGCTTCAAGTGGCTTTGCAACGCGATAAAGAAATAGGCGAGCAAGATCTTGCTAAATTTAAAAGCGCCAGGCAAAGGCTGTTAGAACACGAACCTATTCAGCATATTCTGGGTGAAACCGAATTTTTTGGGTTGAAATTCCAGGTGAGTAAAGATGTGCTGGTGCCGCGTCCCGAAACCGAAGAGCTGGTCCAATGGATCCTGGATGATCTCGATTCAGAAAACAAACAAATCAGACTCCTGGATATAGGCACCGGGAGCGGATGCATAGCGATCAGCCTGGCTAAAAACCTTCCCGAGGCAAAAATTTCGGCGATGGATATTTCAGCAAAAGCCCTGGAAACCGCTAAGCTGAATGCCACAAATAATAATGTAGTTGTTAATTTTGCTGAAAAGGATGTGCTGAGTCTGGAAAAGCTTGAGCAGGATTTTAATCTTATCGTGTCTAATCCTCCCTATGTACGGGAATTGGAAAAAACCGATATGCAGCTAAACGTCCTTAAATATGAACCGGAGACTGCCTTATATGTAAAAGATGATGATCCCCTGATTTTTTACCGAAAAATCACCTGGTTAGCACAAAAAGCCCTGGTGGCGGGAGGTAGACTTTATTTTGAGATCAATCAGTACCTGGGGCCGGAAACAGAAAAATTATTGCAGCAGTATGGTTTTAAAACCGAACTCCGGAAAGATATTTACGGGAATTTCAGAATGCTGAAAGGCGTAAAAGAAACTTAAAAATCTTATCGAATTGAATCAAACGCAGAAAGAAAATACCTTTAAAAGCATAGCCGTGTTCTGCGCCAGCAGTGATGGTAATGATGCTATAATTTCAGATGAATCCTACCGCTTAGGCAAAATTCTAGCCCAGAGAAATATAAACCTGGTTTTTGGTGGCAGTAAACTCGGCCTTATGGGTAGGGTAGCCGCCGGAACCCTGGATCACAATGGGAAAGTGATTGGAGTGATTCCCGATTTTCTCAAAACAAAAGAGGTAGTGCATCCCGGCTTAAGTGAACTTATCACCACCCGCGATATGCACGAGCGCAAGTTGAAGATGCACGAGCTAAGTGATGGTTTTATAGCCCTGCCCGGTGGTTTTGGTACTTTTGAGGAGTTATTCGAGATCATAACCTGGGGACAGCTGGGACTGCATAAAAATCCGATAGGTTTGCTGAATATCAACGGCTTTTACGACGAATTAATTGCGATGTTGAAAACCATGGTTCGGAAAGAATTGCTTAAAAAAGAGAACTTTGATATGTTACTTATCGCAGAGGATATCGAGGAACTATTGGAGAAAATGCATAATTTTAAGCCGATGCCCGTACCCAAATGGATGAATAAAAAGCAGACCTGATCAACTAAAAAAAGCAGAAATGAAAATTCGCAGACTTCAGCTATATTCTTTAAATTTCAAAGAGCAATTGCATTTTTATCGCGACACCCTGGAGTTAAAGGTGAAACAAAATTCCGAAGAAAATTTTGAAGTGCGAATTGGGTATAGCCTGCTGGAATTTCAATATAAACAGAATGCTAAACCTTATCATATCGCATTTCATATTCCCGATAATCAGGAAGAAGAGGCGCTTGAATGGGTAAAGGGACGTGTGCCGGTATTAAAAAATAATAATAGGGAGATCATAGATTTTAGTGCCTGGAATGCAAAATCTCTGTATTTCTATGATGCCGATGAGAATATTCTGGAATTCATCTCCCGCGGAGATTTTAATAAGCCTCAATCTGCCTTGTTTTCAGAAGAAAGTATCCTGGGCGTTGCTGAGATAGGCATTGGCGCCACCGAGGTACGGGAAAAATTCAATTTTCTGAGTTTAAATTTTGGATTGGAGAAATACGACGGCGATTTTGAAAAATTCTGCGCTATAGGAGACGATGAAGGCTTGTTGATCACCATAGACCGAAATAAGAAAGACTGGTTCCCAAGCAACGATAAAGCCTATGCAGCTGAATTCCGGGTTGATTTCCATCACAAAGAGAAAGACCATAAATTAGTTTTTGAAAAGGATCGTTTGAAGACGCTTTTAGAATAAAAATATTTGAAGATTTTATATGACCACTGAAGAAAAGATCAGGCAGTTACGTGAAGAATTAAATCATCATAATTACCTCTATTATGTGCTGGATAAGCCGGAAATAAGCGATTATGATTTCGATATGAAACTGAAGGAATTGCAGGAACTTGAAGAGCAATATCCTGAGTATGAAGATCCTAATTCTCCAACCCGGCGCGTAGGAGGCGCAGTAACCAAGAGTTTTGAAACGGTGGTTCACCAGTACCGTATGTATTCCCTTTCTAATTCCTATTCGCAGGAGGAACTGGAAGACTGGGAAAAACGGGTGAAGAAACTCGTAGATGGTAAATTGCAATACGTTTGTGAACTCAAATATGACGGAGCTTCCATAAGCCTCACTTATGAGAATGGAAAATTAAAGCGAGCCGTTACCCGTGGAGATGGTTTTCAGGGGGATGATGTGACCAATAATATCAAGACCATCCGGTCTATTCCTCTTAAGTTGAAGGGAGATTATCCCGAGAAATTCGATATCCGGGGGGAGATTATTCTGCCTTACGAAGGTTTTGCAAAAATGAATGCGGAACGGGTGGAAGCGGGGGAAGAGCCCTATGCCAATCCAAGGAATACAGCTTCCGGAAGTTTAAAGCTTCAGGATAGCGCTGAAGTCGCAAGAAGGCCCCTGGATTGTCTGCTCTATTCTATTGTTACTGAAAAGATCCCGGCGAAAACACATTTTGAAACCCTGGAAAAAGCCAGAAGCTGGGGCTTTAAGGTGCCCGCCGAAGCCGAATTGAAAGACAATATAGGAGAAGTCCTGGATTATATTAATTACTGGGATATTCATCGTCACGATCTGCCTTATGAAACCGATGGGGTAGTGGTTAAAGTAAACGATTTGCATCAGCAGGATGAACTGGGCTATACCGCCAAATCACCGCGCTGGGCTATTGCTTATAAGTTCAAAGCCGAGCAGGAAGCGACAAAGCTTAAAAAGATTACCTACCAGGTGGGCCGAACAGGAGCGATCACTCCTGTGGCAAACCTTGAACCGGTTCAACTTGCCGGAACAATTGTTAAGCGTGCTTCCCTTCATAATGCCGATCAGATAGCCAAGTTAGATATCAGAGAAGGAGATACGGTTTTTGTGGAAAAAGGTGGGGAGATCATTCCCAAGATCGTGGGGGTTGATTTTACCAAACGCGATCCTGACACTCCCGAAACCAAATATGCTGAAAATTGTCCGGAGTGTGGAACAGAACTAATTCGAAAAGAAGGGGAAGCCCAGCACTATTGCCCTAATTACAATGGATGTCCCCCCCAGATTATAGGACGCATTCAGCATTATATCTCCCGAAAGGCTATGGATATTGAAGGCCTGGGCGGAGAAACCGTGGCCTTGCTTGTCAATGCCAATCTCATAGAAAATTATGCAGATCTCTATACCCTGAAAAAAGAGGATATCCTTCCCTTAGAGCGTATGGCAGAAAAATCGGCCGAAAACCTGATAAACGGAATAGAAAAATCTAAGGAAATTCCCTTTGAACGGACTTTGTTCGCCCTCGGAATTCGGTATGTAGGAGAAACCGTTGCCAAAAAGCTCGCGAAACATTATAAAAGTATTGATGCGCTCATGGCCGCTTCAGAAGAAGACCTGCTCGCCATCGATGAGATTGGGGAAAGCATTGCCCGTAGTGTTAGGGAATTCTTTTCTTCAGAAGAAAACAGGGAGATAATTCGTCGTTTGAAAGATTATGGGGTTCAGTTGGAGATTGATGCTGAGCTGCTTGCCAATCATACCGATAAACTGGCGGGAAATACCTTTGTGATCTCCGGGGTTTTCGAAAAAGTGTCCCGAAATGAGTTGAAGAAAATGATAGAAGAGAATGGAGGAAAGGTATCGGGTTCTATTTCAGGAAAAACAGATTACCTGGTCGCCGGAGAAAATATGGGGCCCAGCAAGCTTGCCAAAGCCGAGAAACTAGGCACCAATATAATTTCTGAAGATGAATTCCTGAAGATGTTATCTTAAATATAAAAGATATCGTCACTCTGAATCAAGTTCAGAGTCCAACAAGGTTTAGAGAGTATCCTTCTAAACAGCAATCTTAACCCCATCTGTTTCGATATTGTTTTGGCTGTCCAGGTAGAAATCTATCCTTCCCAGGTACAAACCGTAACAGCCTACCTGGTTTACCAGTACTTTTTTACCGGCCCGGTTGGTTTCTACAGTAGGCTTATCTAAAAAAGTATGGGTGTGCCCGCCAATAATCAGGTCTATGTTTTCTGTGGCCCGTGCCAGTTTGATATCTGATATCTTATCGTGTTGGTATTCGTAACCCAAATGCGAAAGACATACCACCAGGTCGCATTTCTGTTCTTCTTTGAGTTTTCGGCTCATATCCTCGGCAATCTCAATGGGATCAAGATACTGGGTTTCCTTATAAAGCTTTTTAGACACCAGCCCGTCCAGTTCCACGCCCAATCCGAATATACCGATCTTAACGCCGTCTTTTTTAAATATTTTAAACGGGTGGGTATGCCCGTCCATCACGGTATTGCTAAAATCGTAATTGGAAGAAATAAAATCAAATTCGGCATGGGGAAGTTGAGCGTAGAGTCCTTCTATTCCGTTATCGAAATCGTGGTTCCCAATGGTAGAAGCATCATACTTCATTTTGCTCATTAACTTAAATTCCAGCTCTCCTCCGTAAAAATTAAAGTACGGGGTTCCCTGGAAAATATCGCCGGCATCCAGCAGCAGGGTATTTGGATTTTCTTTTCTGATCTTTTCAATTAAAGTGGCTCTCCTTGCCACCCCACCCATATTAGGATTACGTGCATCATCGGGACCAAAAGGGTCAATGTGACTGTGTACATCATTGGTGTGCAGGATTGTAATGTGTATTTTGGAGACAGGCGCCATAGCAATGCTCGAAAGTCCGCCGAGTCCAACAAATGCAGTCGCCGCCGTTGTTTGCTGGATAAAATTTCTTCTTTTCATCTGTTTATGTTTTAATTTTTTCGGATGAACCTGTCGTCTCTTTCAGCTTTAATAGTGTCGGTCTTCTGAAAATAATCGATTATGGCATTGCGCAGTTTGTAATCTACATTATAGACTTCAACGGGATCTTTGAAGAAATTCATATTGTCGCCTCCTTGTTGCAAATAATCTGAAGTAGCTACAAAATAAGTAAGTTCAGGATCTATTTCTTCACCCTGAATTTTAGCAGAAGTAATCTTAAAATTCCTGTCCATTTCAATTTGGATTCCACTCACCGGATGTGCGGTTTTGGCTCGTTCCAGGTATTCCAGCATTTCCAGGATCTTTTCCCCGGTAAGCTCTGCGATTACAATTTCATTTTCAAATGGCATTAGCCCATAAGCGCTTCGGGCATTTACATTTCCTTTATTCAGACCAGAGCGAATTCCGCCGTGATTTAGCAGCACCATATCGATCTCATTTCCGGTACGGCTCTTTAAAACCGGGTTTGCCTGCTCCATCACGATATCGGCCATCATATTCCCTATGGCGGTATTAAGCTCTCCCTGACTTTTATTCATGCTTTTGGGATTATACGCCAGGGTACTGTCCAGGGTTTTGTTGAGGTGTTCCCGGTAAGGTTGTATGAATTCCTCCAGTTCAGTGTTGGCTTGCAGGTTTGTGTCTATGGTAATTCTTTTTCCTTCTATTTCTGAAAGGCGGAGGTTTTCGGTCTTACACGAATTCAGCATTAGCAGACTGAAAGCGAGAATACCAATATTTTTAAGAGCGATCATTTGCTGAAATATTTTCAGCAAAGATAAAGAGTTATTTAAAGTCCAATCCTGAAGAAGAAAAATTAATCTTAATCTGATGAAAAATAATTTTAATGAATATTCAGTATAAAATAAGGAGAATATGCAATAAACACTAAACTTTATTATATTTATCGCAATTAAAACCCAATGAAATTTCCAGTACTTCTTATTTGTTGCATTCTTTTCCTGGCCGTCATTAATATCTATGGGGTGGTTTTCGGAGCTCCTTATTTGGTTTTAGGTTCTGGGCTGTTATTTTTTTTGCCACTCCTGGGTTTTTATTTTAAAAGACTTAATGCTGCTAATTTGAACCTGGTTGCCTTTTGTTGCTTTGCCCTGGCCGCTATTTTAGCCCATAGTCTGGAGGAAAGCTGGTATTATAAAACCGCCGGACTTATCTGTTTTATGTCTGCTTATATTTTTCTGGGTCGGGAGGCTTTGCATTACACCAGGAGAGAGCACGCCAGTAAATATATGCTTGGTTATTTTTTGCTGGTAGTGTTGGTGAATTCTTACTTGCTTATTGAGCATCTTTTACAAATGGAACTTTATATAAACAGCCAGGCTGAGTATTTGCTTTATGTATTGTATTATTTGAACCTACTGGTATTCGGCGGGGTGGCCCTTATCTTTTACCTCAATTCCTATTCGCGGAAATCGGTTTATTTTATCACCCTTGTCCTGGCTTTTATTTTTGCCGACGTTTTCAGGGATATGGGAGAGTTTTACCTGCGGGACACCGTAGTTGTGGTGTTTGGGAACCTGCTTAGGTTTGCTGCTATTATCTTTGCCTTCCTGTTCTTTGTGACTCCCGAAAAAAAGCTCAGACTTTTACATATGATTTAGGTTCTTTCCTGTATCTATTTTTACAAAAAAAATAAAGCTGTTAAAAATGTGATTTTCCTTATTTCGAAAGACTTTAAAAGCATTTCGCTGTGTTTTTAATTATTTACATTTGTCCGCCCAAAAAGAATTGTATTGCTGAAATCATTTAAAATCTACCTGGCTAAGAAAAGACTCAAAGCTGTAGCTCCCGTAAAGGATGCTTCGAATGTCACTGAGTTGAAAAGTCTGGTTTTGCTCTATGATGCTCCTGGCAGAGATTTGCTGAAAAGCTTAGAGAGCTTAAGAAGAGGAATAGGCATTTCTGAAGAGGATTTTCACGTTGTTTTCTGCGGAAGCGGGGACAAAGCCAGGGAAGATGCGGTAGGTTTTCAGCTAATGGATATCGCTTATAATGGGAAGATTAAGAATCAGGCCTTAATGGAAGTAATTCAATCTGGCCCCGATCTTGTGATAAGCTATACTGAAAAAAACAACCCGGAAGCTTTGTTCCTGCGGGAGGTGATTCCGGCCCCGGTGAAAGCCGGGAGATTTGAAGAAAAAGAGGTCAACCTTAGCATAGACGATGGAAATAATCCTGAAGTATTTACGGAAGAGTTGATCAAATATTTAAAAATTTTAAAAGGAGAATAAATAGAAATGAAAGAATTTGTTGGTACCGGGGTTGCACTTATCACCCCATTCAGGGAAGATTTTTCGGTTGATGTGGAAGCCCTGGAAAACCTGGTCGAAAACCAGATTGAAAACAATATAGATTACCTGGTTGTGCTTGGAACAACTGCAGAGAGTGCTTGTCTCACCAAAGAGGAAAAAGAACTTATAAAAGCTACCGTAGTAAAAAAGAATAATGGTCGCCTTCCCCTGGTCCTGGGAGCCGGAGGGAATAACACCACTGCCCTTGCCGGGGAATTAAAAACAGGAAAGCTTGATGGTTTTTCAGCTATTTTATCGGTTTCTCCTTATTACAATAAACCGACTCAGGAAGGGATTTATCAGCATTTCAAGCTGATAGCAGAGGCCTCGCCTGTACCTGTAATTTTGTATAATGTGCCGGGCAGAACGGCATCTAATATCTTGCCTCAAACCGTAAATCGTATAGCCCGCGATCTTCCAAATGTGATAGGGATTAAAGAAGCAGCCGGCGATATCGTACAAGCTATGAACCTTATCTCGTTGGTTCCCGAAGATTTTCTGGTGATTTCCGGTGACGATATGATCACCTTGCCTAAGGTCCTTGCCGGTGGAAAAGGGGTGATCTCGGTTATAGGCCAGGGTTTTCCGAAGGAATTTTCAGAAATGGTTTCCCTTGGTCTTGCCGGAAATGCAAAGGAAGCTTATAAATTGCATTATAAAATAGCGCCTTCCATTGACATGATCTTTGCTGAAGGCAATCCCGGCGGAATCAAAGCCCTGCTTCATAAAAAGGAACTCTGCCAAAATGTATTGCGGCTTCCACTTGTAAAGGCCTCAGATACTTTGACACAGCAGATAAATGATTTTGTAGATAACTTTTAACATCCGCCTCTATAGCGTGGGTTATTATTTTTAGTCTTTATTCAGCTTAATTCGGTTAAAGTTTTTACTGAAATTACAATAAAACTCCTGTTTTCGGGTTATGGCAGTGTGATTGAAAGTTTTTTTATACTCAGGAAAAAATGTACTTTTGCCAGATGTTTTTACAAAGAATGAAAAAAGCCTTTTTATTAGTTAGTGTATTATTGCTAAGTGTCTCGTGTAGCGAGTATCAAAAACTCCTGAAGAGTGAGGATACTGGTAAGAAATATGCTACTGCCGAACAGCTTTATAACGAAGCCAAAGAAGAAGAAAGCAAACCAAAATTCAGGAAGGCTCTGCGTCTTTTTGAACAAATAGTACCTGAATACAGGGGTAAGCCGCAAGGAGAAAAATTAAGTTTCCTCTTTGCAGATACTTACTATCAGTTGGGTGATTATTACCTATCTTCTTACCAGTTCGAGCGTTTTCAGCAGTCTTATCCTAATTCTGAAAAGCTGGAAGAGGCCGCTTTCAAGAAAGCTGCGAGTTTTTACGAGCTTTCGCCACGCTATGATCTGGACCAAACCGATACCCGTAAAGCGATTACTGAACTTCAGGCTTATTTAAATGCTTTCCCTGAGGGAGAATATGCAGTGCGTGCCAATGAACTGGCAACTGAATTAAGAATAAAACTGGAGAAAAAGGCTTTTGAAATTGCAAAACAATACCATACCACCGGGCTTGCCCGTGCAGGTAATTACAGAGCTGCGATCACCTCTTTTGATAATTTTATCAAAGGGTATCCAGGATCTCCTTTTAGAGAAGAGGCTTTCTATTACAGGTATGATGCGGCTTACCAACTGGCCATAAACAGTTTCGCCAGCCTTATGGAAGAACGTTTAAAGGAAGCAAAAACATATTACCAAAGTTACGTGAAGCGATATCCGGAAGGGGAATACCTTTCCTCGATGAATGCTTCATTAGAAGATATTGAAACGAGGTTACAAAATTTATAATTAGCAAGAAAGTATGATGGACATTAAGAAATCTGACGCCCCGGTGAACACTACCACTATCGACAAGAATCTGGTAGATGCACCCACCAATAACATTTATGAAGCTATTTCTGTAGTAGCGAAACGCGCAAACCAGATCAATGCTGAAATTAAAAAGGAATTACTTGAGAAGCTGGATGAATTTGCCACTTACAACGATAGCCTTGACGAGATCTTTGAGAACAAAGAACAAATAGAAGTTTCTAAGTATTATGAAAAACTTCCCAAGCCGCATTCTTTAGCGATTCAGGAGTGGTTAGATGACAAGATCTACTACCGCAACACTAAAGATTCTGAAGAAGCATAACTTAGTATTATGTCGGTGCTAAAAGGTAAAAACGTACTATTAGGCGTTACCGGTGGTATCGCAGCCTATAAAACTGCCTTTTTAGTAAGACTTTTTATTAAAGCCGGTGCCCATGTAAAAGTGGTGATGACGCCGGCAGCTAAAGAATTTGTTACTCCGTTAACACTTTCCACACTTTCAAAAAACGAGGTGTATTCATCTTTCACCAATGAGGAAGATGAAAATGCTGTTTGGAACAATCACGTAGAACTCGGCCTCTGGGCCGATTTTATGATTGTAGCCCCGGCCTCGGCCAATACTTTGGCTAAAATGGCTTCAGGGACCGCCGATAATTTGCTGCTTGCGGTTTATCTCTCGGCAAAATGTCCGGTGTTTTTTGCTCCGGCTATGGATCTCGATATGTACCGGCATCCATCTACCAATAACAGCTTTGATCAACTTAAGGAATACGGGAATATTATGATCCCGGCCGGAACTGGTGAACTCGCCAGCGGACTTCACGGAGAAGGCCGAATGGCGGAACCCGAAGATATCATGCAATTCCTGGAGGAGCATTTTTCAGCGCAACTTCCTTTGAAGGATAAAACCATATTAATTACTGCCGGGCCAACTTATGAGGCTATAGACCCCGTTCGTTTTATAGGAAATCATTCCAGCGGAAAAATGGGCTTTGCCCTGGCAGAAACCGCTGCCGCTTTGGGAGCGAATGTAATCCTGGTTTCCGGCCCCACACATTTAGAGATCAGTGAGCCCAATCTGAAACTCATCAGGGTGGTAAGCAATGAAGAAATGTATGCTGAGGTAAATAAATACTTTGCTGAAGCAGATGTAGTCATCGCCGCTGCTGCGGTTTCCGATTACAAGCCAAAACAGGTCGCCTTGCAAAAGATCAAGAAAAACGACAACAATCTAACTTTAGAGCTGGAAAAAACCCGTGATATTCTTGGCACACTGGGAGAAAATAAAAAGGATCAAATGCTCATTGGCTTTGCCCTTGAGACCAACGACGAGCTTGAAAATGCCCGTGGGAAGCTGAAACGGAAAAACCTTGATTTCATAGTTTTGAATTCATTACAGGACAAAGGCGCCGGCTTTCAGAAAGACACCAATAAGATCACTATCGTGTATCCTGATTCGGTTAAGGAATTTGATCTGAAACCAAAATCGGAAGTAGCGAAGGATATATTAAATGAAATCGTAACTTTGATAAATGCGTAACTTCCTCCTGATTATTTTGATGTTTGCCGGCCTTAGTCAAATGAAGGCCCAGGAACTCAATTGTCAGGTAGTTTTAAATACCGAACAAACGGGCCAAAGCAACCTTTCGGTTTTTCGTACCCTGGAACGAGCCCTCACTGAATTTGTAAACCAAACCAGTTGGACCGATAAGGAATTTTTGCCCCACGAGCGCATAAACTGCAGTATGTTCATAACCCTGAACAGCTTTGAAGGTGAATCTTTTTCAGGTACCATCCAGGTGCAGTCTTCACGACCCGTTTACGGAACTACCATGGTAAGCCCCGTTTTAAACTTTAACGACGATCAATTTGGTTTTAGGTATCGCGAATACCAACCTTTAAATTACAGTCAAAATTCCTATAGTTCCAATCTTGTTTCTGTTGTAAGTTTCTATGTCTATACTATTTTAGGTCTTGATGCCGATACTTTTTCTCCTGAAGGAGGAACCGAATATTACCAGGAGGCCAACAGGATAGTGATAACCGCACAGCAGGGTGGAAGCCAGGGCTGGAGTGGCGCCGATGGAAACAATTCCCGCTATCGCCTGAATACCGATCTTCTTTCAAATACCTTTGCCGAATACCGTACGGCCCTTTACGAATATCACCGCCTGGGCCTGGATGAAATGCACCGGGACCAGGAAAAGGGCAAATTGGCAATCGCCGATGCGCTGGAAAAACTGGAAGCTATGAATCGCCGTCGGGCAAATTCGCTCCTGCTACGTACATTTTTTGATTCCAAAGCCGATGAGATCTCGCAAATATTCAGTGGAGGTCCGGCTATAAACCGGCCAGGATTAACGGAAACTCTTACCAATATCGCCCCGCGTTATTCCCGTAACTGGCGAAACCTGCAATAATTATTTTCCCGGTTGATTGGGAAAGATTTCTCCCGTATATTTAGCACAAATTCTAACGACTTGCTTACTGCACTATCTATAAAAAATTACGCCCTCATTGAAGATATAAATATCAAACTTCAGGAAGGCTTTACCATAATTACCGGGGAAACCGGTGCCGGAAAATCAATCATGCTTGGAGCCCTTGGCCTCCTGCTTGGCGATCGCGCCGATTATAGTTCTATTCGGGACACCGCTAAAAAGTGTGTTATCGAAGGGGCTTTTAATATTGGGAATTATAATTTGAAAGACTTTTTTCTGAAGGAAGATCTGGACTTCGAAACTCAAACCATTATTCGTCGGGAGATATTACCTTCCGGGAAATCGCGGGCATTTATAAACGATACCCCGGTGAAGCTTTCTTCCCTGAATAAACTGGGTGGATTTCTTATCGATGTTCACAGTCAGCATGAAACGCTTAGCCTGGGGAATAATGAGTATCAGTTTCAGGTGATAGACACCATTGCCGGGAATGAAGCCTTATTGCTTGATTACCGTAATCGCTTCAGGGAATTCAAGAAACTAAACCGGAGGTTGGAAGAACTCAAAGAGGAGCAGGCGCAGGCGGCCCGGGAGTATGATTATAATCTGTTTCTGCTGAATGAACTCGAGGAAGCCAATCTCAAACCGGGAATGCTGGAAGAACTGGAAAGCCGCTATGAAGAGTTGAATAATGTAGAAGAACTTACTGAAAAACTGGGTTCCGCGGTAGAACTAATTGGCAGGGAAGACATTGGCAGTTTGGACACCCTAAAAGAGGTACGGGCAGGCTTATCTAAGATTGCAGCTTTTTCAGCAACCTATGAAAGTTTGAACGGGCGTGTGGAAAGCATTATCATTGAACTCGATGATATCTCCCAGGAACTTTCAGATGCATTGGAAAGAGTAGAAGCTAATCCTGAAGAACTGGAAGCAACAAATCAGAAACTTCAGCTTATCTATAACCTTCAGAAAAAACATTCCGCAGAGAATATTGAAGAATTACTGGAAATGAAAGATCAGCTTCAGGAAAAGGTGTCGGTGAGTGAAAACGCCGAGGCCTCCTTGCTGGAAGCTGAAAAAGCTATTTCAGAAGCGAAAAAAGACCTTGTTGAGGTTTCAGTAAAGATCCATCAGAATCGGAAAAAGATCATCCCGGAATTTATCAAGCAAACCGAAGAGATCCTTACCGGATTGGGTATGCCAAATGCCCGGCTTAAGATCGAATTGAAACCACAGCAGGAACTACTTGCTAACGGGCAGGACCAATTATTCTGGTATCTCGCGGCTAATAAAGGCGGAGACTTTAAGGAGATGAAAAAGGCAGCTTCGGGTGGGGAATTGTCGCGAATTATGCTGGCGGTGAAGAGTATTCTGGCTGCGCAAAGCAGTTTACCCACCATTATATTTGATGAGATAGATACCGGGGTTTCCGGAGATATCGCGCAAAAAATGGGGGAGATCCTGAAGCGAATGGGAGAATCTATGCAGGTGATCGCAATCACCCACCTTCCGCAGATAGCCGGAAAGGGGAACAGCCACTTCAAGATCTTCAAAGAAGACTCGGCTCAAATTACAACCACCAAGATCTCTGAACTGGAGCAGAATGAGCGCATAGAAGAACTGGCGATGATGCTTGGAGGAAATAATATCAGTGAATCGGCAATGGCGCATGCCAGAGCCCTGTTGAATTAGAAACTAACCGGTTGAGCCTCTGAAGGGAATTTTACTATCTTTACCGGCTCAACAATCTATAAAAACCAATACCATGTCATACAACCTGCTAAAAGGTAAAAGAGGAATTATTTTCGGGGCTTTGGATGAAAATTCTATCGCCTGGAAAACAGCTGAACGGGTAAATGAAGAAGGCGGAAAATTTGTGCTAACCAATGCACCTATCGCAATGCGAATGGGAAACATTCAGCAACTCGCCGAAAAAACCGGTTCTGAGATCATTCCTGCCGATGCCACAAAAGTAGAAGATCTTGAAAACCTTGTTGAAAAAGCGATGGAGATCCTTGGAGGAAAGATCGATTTCGTTTTGCATTCCATCGGGATGTCGGTGAATGTGAGAAAAGGAAATCACTATACCAATATGAATTACGATTTTACCACCAAAGGCTGGGATGTTTCTGCGGTATCTTTTCATAAGACGATGCAGGTTTTATATAAAAAAGAAGCGATGAACGAGTGGGGAAGCATTGTAGCCCTTACTTATATGGCTGCACAGCGCGTCTTCCCCGATTATAACGATATGGCCGATAATAAAGCTTATCTGGAATCTATAGCCCGTAGTTTCGGGTATTTCTTCGGAAAAGATAAAAAGGTAAGGGTGAACACTATTTCACAGTCACCAACGCCAACCACTGCCGGTACAGGAGTAAAAGGCTTTGATGGCTTTATTGCCTACGCCGATAAAATGTCGCCACTGGGTAATGCCACAGCTCTGGAATGCGCCGATTATACCCTCACACTTTTCTCTGACCTTACCAAAAAAGTGACCCTTCAGAATCTATATCACGACGGTGGTTTCTCCAATATGGGAGTTAGCCAGGAAGTGATGGAAACTTTTATGAAAGAACAGGAATAACATTCCTACCTAATAAAGGGCTGTGAGGAAAAAATGCAATATTGTTTTTTCCGGCAGCCCTTTTCTTTTAGTACCTTTATAAGATGAAATTGGAATATTCGTTTATCATTCCTGTCTACAATCGCCCCGATGAGATCAGGGAGCTGCTGCAAAGTATGCTGGCTCTCGATTTTGAAAGGCCTTTTGAAATTGTGATAGTAGAAGACGGTTCTTCCAAACCTTCTGCCGAGGTTATTAAACAGTTTCAGCAGAAACTTAACATCAGCTATTATTACAAGAAAAATACCGGGCCCGGCGATTCCCGGAATTTTGGGATGCGCTATGCCAAAGGTGATTTTTTTCTTATTCTGGATTCTGATGTTCTGCTCCCTCCCGATTATCTGAAATGCATAGATCGTTTCCTATCTCATACTTACTGTGATTGCTTTGGCGGACCCGATGCGGCACATCCTACTTTTAGCGATACCCAGAAAGCAATTGACTATGCGATGACCTCTTTTTTGACCACCGGAGGAATTCGCGGTAAGAAATCCTCGGTAAATAAATTTGAACCCCGCAGTTTTAATATGGGGATTTCCCGAAAAGCATTTGAAGCAACGGGAGGATTCGGCCTGATCCACCCCGGAGAAGATCCCGATCTTTCCCTTAGACTTCAGAAAGAAGGCTATAAAACCTGCCTTATCCCCGATGCGAAAGTTTTTCACAAGCGCCGTATCGACTGGAATAAATTCTATCACCAGGTTGAAAAATTTGGAATGGTACGTCCAATCCTAAACTCCTGGCATCCCGGCTCGGGCAAGATCACCTATTGGTTTCCAACTTTCTTTACTGCAGGATTTGTTTTATCAATTCTATTGCTAAGCACAGGCCTCTGGTTGTTTTTTGAATTATACCTTATTTATTTTCTACTGGTATTTCTCGATTCGGCTATTAAAAATAAAAGTATTAACATTGGGTTGTTTTCGGTCTATGCCGTCCTGGTGCAGTTTGTCGGTTATGGATATGGTTTTTTTAAATCTGTATGGCAGCTTAAAGTCCTGAAAAAAAATCCCGAAATTGCATTTCCACACCTATTCTTTAAACATGCGTAAAACCACGATTAGAACTCCCGACTTTTTAAAAAAATCCAATTTACAAACCTTTGGGTTCTTTCTCTTTTTTTCGGCCATGGTGTGGGTTCTGGTGCAGTTGTCAAAAGATTATACGCAGGTGGTGTCTATACCTTTGGAATATGTAAACCCACCAATGGATAAAAGTGTCGCTGAAGAAAAACCGGGTTCTGCAGAGATCAGGATGCAGGATAAAGGTTTTAGTATTCTCTATTTTCAGTTGTTTACACCTGAACTTCAGATAGACCTGGAACAAGCCCGGGAAGAAAATGGCCAACTGGTTTATTCTTTCGAAGATAATCGCGAGGATATCACCCGGCAACTCGATATTGATTTTGAAGAAACCCGTTTCCTCGTTGAAGAATTAATTATAGATTTCCAGCCTAAGAAACTTAAACGGGTTAAAGTGGTTCCAAGATTAAACCTTTCTTATGCTGTTGGGTATTCGGCAAATGAAGAAATCAGGCTAAATCCTGATTCTGTTGATGTTAGTGGCCCCGAGTCTATTATTGATACACTTACCGAGATAAAAACCTTTCTACTTAAAAAAAATGATATTAGCGATGATATTAGTGGGAAAGTTGCCATAGATACCACAGGCCTTGGGATGCTAAGTTTTTATCTAACCGAAGTTTCCTATGCTTTGGAAGTTGAAAAATTCACCGAAGGCCAGGTGCAGGTGCCGGTGGAAGTTCAGAATGTTCCCCAGGGTGTTAACCTGAGTATTTTTCCGCAGGAGGTGAAGTTATTTTATCAGGTGAACCTTAAACAATACGACCTGGTGCACCCTGAAGATTTTTCGGTGGTGTGTGATTTTGAAGATATAACCGAAGGTCAGGATTACCTTTTGCCTGAACTTGTTAGAAAACCTGAATTTGTTACTAACATTCGGCTTAGTGAACGGAAGATCCAGTTTATCATAAAACGATGATGATAGTAGGCTTAACCGGCGGCATAGGTAGTGGAAAAACCACTGTGGCCAATTTCTTCAGGGAACTTGGAATCCCGGTATATATCGCCGATGAGGCTGGGAAACGCCTGATGCTTACTTCCGAAGAAATAAAAAAAGCAGTGAAGGAACTCTTCGGGGAAAAAGCATATTCCGGCGATGAGCCGAACAGAAAATATATCGCTTCCCAGGTCTTTAACGATTCAGGTAAACTCGAAGCTTTGAACAGGATAATACACCCGGCTGTGGCTACCGATTTTCAAACCTGGCTCTCCCGGCAGCAAGCACCATACATAATTTATGAGGCGGCGATCCTTTTTGAATCAGGCGGAAATGAAAAGTGCGATCGCACTATCCTGGTAACCGCTCCCCACGACGAAAAAATTAAAAGATTGCAGTTCCGGGATAATTCAGAAATAGAAGAAATAGAGGCCCGAATGGCCAACCAGTGGTCTGATGAAAAAAAGTTAAAACTTACCGATTTCCAAATCCAAAATACCGATCTAGCCCTTACTAAATCACAGGTTGCAGAATTACATGAGATTCTCTTAAATTCCCGCAAAAATTGAGAAAAGTTTTGTTAACATTTGGTTAAACCACTTAAGCTCTAAATGTTAAAATCTTACTTTTGGTGGCATGAATAAAAAGCTTTTCTTCATCCTGGTTGTCTTGATGAGCCTATCACTTATTGGGATTATTTTCGTCCAGGGATATTGGATTAAGGGTGCGGTTGATGATAAGGAAGAACAGTTTTCGTATAATGCAAAACAGGTATTGATTAAGGTGTCTAACGAAATACAAAACAGGGAGTTAGAAGAATATTATATAAAATTTATCGATGCTGATACCACCAACTCTAAGCTGGAAGAATCTAAACTCACTGAATATTCCTATACCAGCGAAAATAAGTTACGTAATCAATCGCTCTTTCATACCGAATCTATCCTGGAGGAGGATTATAAGGTTTCTTCGGGCTTCTTAAGCACTGCCCGCGATAGTATTCCTTTTACCAAACTCCTAAATAAACGGGTAACCAATATCGTTTCCCGGCGAAACCTGGATGCTGACAATACTTTAAGCGCCAGGCAACAAATTTCCCGGATGATGAGGATGGACCAGGTAGAGAAAGATATCCTGAAAAGTAGTATTGCTGAATATACGAGTAAGCTTCCGCTTCATAACCGGGTTAGCGATGAGGAAATTAAAAAACTTATTACTAACGAACTTAAAAACCGTGATCTTGATACCGATTTCGAATACGGAATTTACAGTAATTCGATCGCTACAAACCTTCATTCTGAAAACTTTAGTTTAAATCATCCTGCTACCTACGGAGTGCCCCTTTTTGTAGATAACACCGGGAATAGCAATTACCAGTTGCTGGTTAATCTCCCCGGGAAGAAAAAAGTAGTGCTCTCTTCTGTAGTTTTGATGGCGGCCTTATCTATTATCTTTACGCTTATTATCGTAATTGCCTATTCCAGCGCTTTATCCCAATTGATAAAACAACGACAGATCTCCCAGATCAAAACCGATTTTATCAATAATATGACACACGAATTCAAAACGCCAATCGCCACCATTAACCTGGCTCTGGACGCTATAAAGAATCCGAAGATCAAAAACGATGAGGAGAAGACCAATCGTTACCTGAAAATGATACGGGATGAGAACAAACGCATGCACGGACAGGTAGAGAATGTGCTGCGAATTTCTAAACTCGAAAAGAACGAACTCGATTTTAAAAAGGAAAGAATACAGTTACACGACCTGGTGGAAGAAGCCATTACCCACATACAGCTTCTGGTAGAAGACCGTGGAGGCTATGTTAAAACTCATTTCGCGGCCTTGCGATCTTCCATTCTGGCCAATCCCGATCACTTTACCAATGTGGTGGTGAATATTCTGGATAATGCGGTTAAGTATTCTCCCGAGGAGCCTAAAATAGACGTGTATACCGAAAATGTAAAGAACTATATCATCCTGAAGATCCGGGATCAGGGGTCTGGGATGAGCAAGATCGTTCAGAAGAAAATATTCGAAAAATTTTATCGCGAACATACCGGTGATATCCATAATGTAAAAGGTCACGGCTTAGGTCTGGCCTATACCAAACGCATCGTGGAAGACCATCACGGAGAGATCACCGTAGAGAGCGAAAAAGGAAAAGGAAGTACCTTTATAATTAAATTACCACTAATATCTTAATATATGGAAACTGAAAACAAAAAAATCCTGTTAGTAGAAGACGATCCGAATTTCGGAACTGTCCTTAAAGATTATCTGGCTATGAACGACTATGAGGTCACTCACGCCAAAAACGGAATGGAAGGCTTTGAGAAATTCAAGAAAGATGATTTCGATCTTTGTATTCTTGATGTGATGATGCCTTATAAAGATGGGTTCACCCTGGCTAAGGAGATCCGCGAGAAGAACGAAGAAATCCCAATTATCTTCCTTACTGCAAAAGCGATGAAGGAAGACGTGCTTAAAGGCTATAAAGTTGGTGCCGATGATTACCTGAATAAGCCCTTCGATTCTGAAGTACTGCTTATGAAGATCAAGGCAATTATGCAGCGAAAAGCAACCGATAGTGTTGCCGATAGCAAGCAGTTTGAATTTGAAATTGGTGGTTTCCACCTGAATTCAAAACTAAGGTTCCTAACCTTTAAAGACGAAGAGCCGCAAAAGCTTTCCCCAAAAGAAAACGAATTGCTGCGTTTGCTTGCCCTTCATGAGAACGATCTTATGCCAAGAGAGCTGGCGCTTACCAAAATATGGAGAGACGATAACTACTTTACCTCTCGTAGTATGGACGTATATATCGCCAAACTGCGTAAATACCTGAAAAAAGACGAAAACGTGGAGATCCTGAATATTCACGGAGAAGGCTTCAGGTTGGTGGTGAAGAACAATGAAAATGCCGAAGCATAAAGCGAGGTAATTTCCAGTTTCCGGGAACAACCCTGTTGCGATGATTATTGCAACAGGATTGTTTTACTACCCGGTGTTTTTTTAACAAAACTCTTCCGGCCGCTACCTGGCCATGCTTTTTTATGTTTATTTTTAAATTACGGAACCCCGTATAATTAACGTAATTTTTAATTCTTTCACCCAACAATATTTATCTTTACTGCGCTTGCTTAAAGATCACTATGAAAATCCCGTTCGAGACAGCCTTGTATGGAACTTTCCGGCACCTTCCGGGCTGCTGGCGCACTGCTTTATTTCTCCTCTTTTTTTTACTGAATTTTACTTTTGGGTTTGGGCAGGAAGACTGCACTATAACCAGCTCGGCACCTGATCCTACTGATGAAATCCCCATTCCTCTAGACCTTAACTTTGAGGGACCTATAAACCGCGAATTAATTGCCGACGATTTTGTTGTAATAAACGGGAATATTAGGGATTTTAATAGGGGAACTCCTGAGTTTATTAAAGAAGATTCAGGTATACCATTAAGTAATTTTGATTTAAATGTTAAGCCGGATGAAATTTCACTGGATTTTGAGAAAACAGGGGCCTTGCTTGCCCAGCGTCTTGCTAAAAGTATAATTTCAATAACTGAACTTGATGATAGTCACATGCTGTTATTAACGTACGGTGATGGAGTAAAGTTGTTAAATAAAAATGGAAATATTACAAATGAAGAATTTATAAACTCTTCGCTACTAAATTCACCATTAGACATAGAAGCCACAAATTATTTACAAAATCCTAATCCCCAGATAATTTACATTGCCGATAAAGAGGATTTAATGATTAAAAGATTTGGTAACGCAGGCGAGGGATTAACTAATTGGGGAACAGGAGAACTTGGTGATGGGGAAGATGAATTTTATGGACCTACAGGGCTTGTTTCAGATAGTAATTATGTTTATTTAGTTGATGCTTATACCGGTGGGGCCAATGGAATGGATTTAGTAAAAATATATGATCATCACGGTAATTTAGAATATACATTATCAGAGAAAAATGGCTATGACTTTTTTGATCCCTATCGTATAGCGGTAGATAAGCAAGGAAGAATTTATGTCGCAGATGGTGAAAGTGATGCCGAAGAAGATTTAGGGAGGATTCAGATCTTTCAAAAGAATTTAAATGATAGGTATGAACTTATCCATACCATTGAAGGAGAAGCTAATGATAGTCTAGGGGCTCCTGGTAGTATGGTTGTTGATGATTATGGTTATTTGTATGTTATCGATTATCAAGATGATTTGACATTAAGCAGTATTTTTGAATCACCTGAAGATTTAATTTTGAATTACGATGAGATAGTTTCAAAAGAATATTCAATAAATGTGTATGATACAAATCAGGGAAATTTCAATCTCATCAATACATTTAATGATGGATTGAACCTTCCAATTGATCTTGAAATGGGAAATTGTGGAAAGATTTATGTAAATAATTTGAAATTAAGTGGTCCAGGTTTGAATCCCAATTGGATTCAAATGATTTTAGCTCCTTTTCTCTTTCCGGGACAAAATGTAATCGAAACTAACTTCGATTTCCAACTAAAAACCTTCACACGCCACGACAATTTTACTGCAGAAGTAACTCCTAAATCTGAAGGTTTAGTAGAAGTTTCTTTAAATGCTGAAAATGAATTTTTTCCTTGTGACCCCCAACCTGAATGTGATTTCTCGAGAGTTTATGGGGAAGAAGGAACACCCGCTCCTGTTGAAATTACCTGTCCTGCGGATAAACCCATAAATTTAGATCAAAATTGCAGTTTTCTGCTTCCTAATTATACAGGGGAGGCATCTACAACACCGGGTGCGAGTGTTACCCAAGAACCTGCGCCCGGAACTGTTTTTTCGAGTTCAACAATAGTACCGGTTACCTTAACTGCAAAATTGAATGGAGAGACAACATCCTGTACTTTTGATGTGACACCGGTGGATACTGAAAGTCCAATAATAGATTGTCAAACATCAGTTTTGGATCACAGTTTTCCTGCTGGCGGGAATTTTGTGGTACCAGCTTTCTATGAAAACCGTATTACTGATAATTGCAATGACGTGGATGATTTAATCATTGAGCAAAATCCTCCAGTGGGTACGCTTTGGGATGTGTCGGGTACTTATACGGTCACCTATTTTGCA
>JAGXIH010000023.1 GCA_024635795.1 Salegentibacter sp.
CAAGTTGATATTTGTTTAGTTTACCTGAGGTAAGTTCGTCTAAAATTTTCAATTTGAAAGATTCCGAATACCGTCTGATTACTTTGTCATTTTTATACATAACTGTTTAGAATTATGTAGCCTTTATTCAGGACGGGTCATCCTTTCAATAATTAATAAATTCACAGGCGGCCTGCCTTGATAAGAAAAAAGAATGCCGCTCTTTTTTCAATCTTAATATTCTTTCTTTTGACCAGGACCTTCAAAATTAATTTCCAAACTGTAACGAAAGCTGAATAGATGAACACTGAAACTTTTTTCATTCTTGTTGAGTACAAGCAGAATTTATTCCGGTTAGAAATCAGCAATCATTGAATAGCCATTTTGTTGGTATCCGATCAAGGATATCCAGCCGTTTTCCACCTGCACAATCTCGGGTAGAATGGAATCGGCAGAAACGTCGAGAGCATGCGCGGCTGCCATACAAATCTCAAACCTAATGCCGTCTGAATCCATGGCCGATATTTTTTCGGCAATTTCATTTTGCGATCCCGAAGCACTTTTCATATTGTCAGTTGATACAAGATTTACGGAGGGGCCAATTAACACAATAATAACTTCTGGTTGCTCGCCTTCTATCACCAAGCTCGGATCCTCTATCATTTGATGAATGAGGTTCAGGTGGGCCATAGCTTTATCTGAATCACCGATCCTAAAGTCGAAGACAGTCTTTACTGAGGTAACACCCTCCATAGCCTCGTAGGAACTTTCCGTCTGTGCATGTGCCATTTCCATTTGCATTAAGCCCAGAAAAGATAACACTACTATTAAAAACATTGATTTTTTCATAACGAACTAATTTATTAATTAAAGAAATAACATATTTAATTTTTTCATATCCTGCACCTAAATAGTTTTTTTACAGGCCCGTTTTTTTGCTACTAATCCATCGATCATCCCTGCTCGAATTTTTACTCACGTGAAATATTTCCCGGGTTTTAGATAAATTGCCCTGTTGTATTCAGCCTGTTAAAACTATTAATTTATTCATATATAATTTACATAACTTATTTAATTTTTCCAAGTTCTGTGCCTCAAATAATAGTTCTTCAAATGCTTGTTTTTAGCGGATACCGCAGTTAAAAAAGGGAGAGGATTGGTAGAGATGTCAAAAGTGGTGAATGGATAAACAGCATAAAAAAATTTGATGAGATTCTCCCCGGCCTCCCTCATAAATGCACCTAAGTGAACCGAATTTATTTGTCATCTTAAAATAAAAAACCCAGTAAACATAATGCTTACCGGGTTATTGAGTGGAGTCGGAGGGGTTCGAACCCTCGTCCAAACAAGCAATTCAGATGCTTTCTACACGTTTAGTCTTCGCTTGGTTGTCGATGCAAGACCGGCCGAAAACCACCAATCTTACACGTATTCCCGCTTAAGTTTCGAAACCGCATCAGGACCCTGTGGTTTCTATATTTACTTTTTCGGTGCCTCAAATGCGGACGCCGTAAATCAAGGCTTCCGCGAGGCATCTCGGCTCCCTACCTTGTAGGGACTAAGCAAAATCCTACTGTGATTCGGATTATGCAGCCAAGGCGTAGTTATTCTCGCCGTTTAAAAAAGTGTGAAATATGAGATTTACGAGCTATATCCCAGCGCTCGACGTGCTTACAACTCAATTAGACTCGCTGTCAAAACCAAGTCGACCCCATAAATAAAAGAACATCATTTCAGTTATTCTTAACTGATCTGAGCCTGCAAAGATACTAATAAAATTATATCTTTGGAACTCACTCATTACTACGCAAAATACATACCAGAAATGATAAAATTCGCTCTTATAAAAGAACGCAAGACTCCGCCCGATCGCAGAGTAGTGTTTTCTCCCGAAAAACTTCAAGAAATACGCCAAAAGTTCCCTGAGGCCGACTTTAAAGTAGAGAGTTCTGAACTTCGTATTTTTTCTGATGAGGCCTACCGACAGGCCGGGTTTGAGGTGGCAGACGATGTGTCAGACTGCGAGGTGATGCTGGGAGTGAAAGAGGTGCCCTTGCCGGCGCTCATTCCGGATAAAAAATATTTTTTCTTTTCGCATACTATCAAGAAACAACCCTATAACCGTGACCTTTTAAGGGAAATCCTAAATAAAAATATCGAACTCTATGACCATGAGGTGATCGTAAAAGAGAACGGAGCCAGGCTTATTGGTTTTGGTCGATATGCCGGGCTTGTTGGTGCCTATAACGGATTCCGCGGAATTGGACTGAAGGAGGGGCTTTTTGAGCTTCCAAAAGCAGAAGACCTACCTGACCTGAATGCGATGTGTGCAGAGCTGGATAAGATCAAGATTCCGCCAATTAAGATCGTGCTAACCGGAAGCGGGAAAGTGGCCCGCGGGGCCAAAGAGATCCTGGATCATTTAGGAATAAAACAGGTAGGGGTAGAGGAGTATTTGAATAAGGATTTCAAGGAAGCGGTATATTGTAGTATTGACGTTTTGGATTACAATAAACGCAAGGATGGCAGCGTGAAAAATAACAAAGATTTTTACCAGTATCCTGAAGAATATGAGTCTGATTTTATTCGATTTGCCAGGGTTAGTGATATGTTCATCGCCGGCCATTTTTATGGTGATGGAGCTCCGGTTTTCTTTACTGCTGAAGATGCAAAAGCTCCCGATTTTAAAATAAAATATATCGCCGATATCTCCTGCGATATTATTGAACCTATCGCCAGCACTATAAGACCATCTACTATTACCGAACCTTTCTACGGGTATGATGCAAAAAATGAAAGGGAAGTAGATTTTAGGGAAGAGGCTTCTATCCTGGTAATGGCCGTAGATAATTTGCCATGTGAACTCCCAAAAGATGCTAGCGAAGGTTTTGGGGAAATGTTCCTGGAACACGTGATCCCCGCATTTTTTAATGATGATATAGATGGTGTGCTAAAAAGGGCCAAAATGACCAGCGCCGGTAATTTGAACGAAAAGTTCAGCTACCTCGAAGATTATGTAAAAGGGGAACCAATTAAGCAAGAAGATTAATGAGGCTCTACGCTATTTAATTGCTCCCTGAGAAAATTTATTTTCCGGTTTGATCCAGGGAGTTTATCTCTTCACGATAGGCTGCGGGAAGGATCATTGATCTTAACAGTCGGTCTAGTTTAATTCTTCGGCTTAGTTGGTATGGCGGGAGCAAGAGCGTTAGGAGCGAGAATTTCCGAAGCGATAAAAGTTTTCTTACTTTTTTGGGAGTGATATGAATTTGGGTTTCGAGCAATATGCGGTAACGCAAGGGCCCGAGATGTTTTCGGTACCGGCGATAGAGATCCCGGGTGTAATCTCCGGCTTCCAGGTTTTGTTCAAGATGTGATCGTCGCATCTTTTGAAAGGCTTCAAAATCTTGCGGTAATCCCTGCAGCTGCATTCTCTTTCCAACCCGGAAAAAAACGTGGAAAATCTCCTGTTTTTCAGCTAAGTTCAGTTCATGTTCCAGGAGCTCATAAGACCTTATGGAATAATCGATGAGCATAAATAGTACATCCCTATAAGCCCAATCCGGAATCGTTTTTCCACGTTTGGATTCCACGGCAGAATGAATTGCAGCGATAGAATCGATAGCATCAAGGGCAGCATCCTTTTCTGAGAAAACTATTTTCCGGGCATAGGAAACCGTAGAGAAGAGTCTGCCCAGGGGATCATTTGGCAGTCTGCCGGTATAATAAAGCCAGTCTACCGCTTTGTTGAGAGCAAACTCGGCCGAAGCTCCGGCGAAGATAAAAAGAATGGTATCCCCCTTTCCCCAGATTTCCCGTACTATCGAATCCTCATCTACAAAATATTCCATTACTGTCTAATTAATTTTATAATTTACAAACCATACATTTCCGCAAGGTCACCTACGGCTAAAGTTCCCCAAAGAATGATCAAACCAAGGAGGATTTTGATCCAGAGTGAAATAACCAATCCTGTTTTATTTTTAAGCAGGCTATTTAAAGGAGGGGGAAAAATGCCGGAAAACAAAATATAGAAAATTCCCGGCACCGGATGTACCAAAATAAGATTCATTATTCCCAACACTAAGAAAATCAGAGTGAATATCCAGCTTACAAAGTCTGATATATAGAATTTGGCAGTCATAAGATATTGTTTTTAAGAATTAAAGGTCTTTTTTTAGGATTTTACTAAGACTTAATCTGGTATATATTTAACTCCCGGCGAAGGCTGTTCCAAAGACGCCTACGGCTAATTCCGCCCAAATTAAAAAGAGTACAGCCAGGATGATTCCTGATAAAATGATCCGGTTTTTAGTGGTTTTTACTTTTCTTAATACAAATTCGATTGCCAGCCCGGTACCTAAAAGCAAGATTGCGGCAATAACAAAATCGGAAGCTGTCCATACCACCTCTTCACTGAACTGCATAGCGATCAAAGGAATGAGTAAAAGAACTGCCACAATAAGTACGATAAGTAATAATCTCCTGTTTTTCATAATAATTAAAATTAATGCTTGTCGTGGAAGACCACTTTGAAATTCAACGTGAGTTGGTGAAAATTTTTACTATGGTTTTTTAATTGCATTATTTTTAAAAATAATGATCTTTATCTTATTCTGTGAATTATTGCGAACTTTACGTAAAACCGAAATCCATGAAATACGCTTTTTCACTATTCGCTTTTCTGCTATTGCAGTTTAATCTTCAGGCTCAGGAGATGGAAGTAATGTCTTATAACATCAAATTCGCCAATGAGACTGACGGGGAGAATTCCTGGTCAAAGCGCAAAGAACATCTTACCAACCAGATCAAGTTCTACGAACCTCATATTCTCGGCGTTCAGGAGGCTGTGATAAGCCAGCTGAAGCATTTTGAAAACGAGATGGAGGATTATAAATACATAGGCGTTGGCAGGGACGATGGTAAGAAAGCAGGGGAATTCAGCGCGATCTTTTATGACCTGCGGAAAGTGGATATTCTGGATGAAGGAACATTCTGGCTTTCTGAGACTCCCGGGGAAGTTTCTGTTGGCTGGGATGCCGCCATGGAGCGGGTGTGTACCTACGGAAAATTCAGAGAGAAGGATTCAGATAAAAAATTCTGGGTTTTTAATACTCATTTCGACCATATCGGGAAAGAGGCCCGGGAAAATAGTGCGAGACTGATTTACGAAAAGATTTCAGAATTAAATACTGAAGGTCTGCCGGTGGTCCTTATGGGGGATCTTAACCTGGAGCCCGATGCGCCGGGAATTAAATTCCTTTCTGAAAAAATGAACGATTCTAAAAAAGTAGCAGACCTGGATTTTGGGCCTGAAGGTACTTTTAATGCCTATGATTTCAGCAAACCGGTAAAAAGAAGGATCGATTATATCTTTACCAGTGATGATATTAAGGTGTTGAAATATGCCGTTTTAAGCGATTCCTGGGAATTAAAATATCCTTCAGATCATCTGCCTGTTTTTGTAAAGCTGGAATTGGAATAATCCTAATAATATTACAAAAAACCGGAATCAGCAATTAGCCGATTCCGGTTTCTCTTTTTAAATCCCTTGAAATTTAAATTGTCCCATCTGTTTCCGGATCGTTCCGATCCAGAGGTTTGGTTATTATTACTGAATGGTTGGATCCATTTTGAAACCGGGAACTCCCAGCCTTTGCACAAAATTATTTAAATAAAGAATAGGCTATTTAGTGATCCATAAAGGAGCCGGTAATTGCTGATTAAAAACTTCGTCTGTTACGCTCCCTACCATTAATGCTGAAACGGCATTACTGCCTTTATCACTTAAAATAAGCATATCGGCCTTATCTCTTTTGGCCTCGACAAAAAGTTTTTCGCCTATGCTGGCATCCCTGCCGGCATAGATCTTTAAGCCATTTTCCTTCTCATAATTGAGTTTTTTCAAAAATTTCGCAGCCTTTTCCCTAATGTGGTTTTCAATTTTAGGGGCCACTTCTTCTTTAACCAGATAAGGAGTGAACTGTACCGGCACATTAAATACGTGAACCAGATTTATAGCGGCTGAGGTGAGATCTTTCAGCTTTACCCCTCGGCGAAAGGCCTCCTGGGAGGGCTTTGAAAAATCTGTTCCAATCCAGATGTTGTTAATTTCAGGTAGAGCCGTTGGAGGAATGCTAAGCAGGTCGCATTTTAGCATTCGCAATAATTTGCTGCTAACTACACCACTTCCTTGGCCCGATGGCTTATTACCTAAAATAGCAAGATCTATTGAGTATTTATGGGAAATGTAATTAATAAGGGATTCTGTATAGGGATCTTCAGAAATTAAAACTTCCCAGGGCGTGTTGCTTTTGAAAGAGGAGGAAATTTTCTCGTCCAGTTCATCCCCGATTATTTTGTCAAGGTTCAGGTCTTTTAACTCTTCCTTGAAAAGTTCTGAGATCTCATATTTTTTAATATTGTGTACAAAGTAGACCTTTTCTGCCCCGAGTAATTCCGAAATAAAAGAGGTGTACTCGATAAGGGTATCATCAATATTAGAAAGATCTAAGCCAACGAGTATATTTTTAATTGCTGTCATAGCTTTATATTTTATTTTTTAGAAATTGTATTATCCTTGCGTTTCTTAACGATGTTCGCAACTATTTCTTCATAATTCTCAAGCTCCTTTTGGGATTCTTTTTGCTTTATCTTTTTCAAATCTTCATCAAGCCCTTTGTAAAGTGAGTAACACATAAAAAGAAGGATGAAGGCAAAGGGCAGCCCCGTGACTATAGATGCGGTTTGCAGGGCCTGCAGTCCTCCACCCACGAGCAAGACTGCGGCTACGGCACCTTCGGTAAGGGCCCAAAAGATTCTTTGCCCCACGGGGGCATCAATTTTGCCACCAGAAGTTAAACTATCGATCACCAGGGAGCCTGAATCTGAAGAGGTGACAAAAAATCCGGCAATTAGAAGCACTGCCACAAGGTTTAATACGATGGCTATAGGGTATTCCTCCAGAAAGACGAAAAGTGCTATCGCTACATCTTCATTTACCGCATCAACAATAGCGTTATTTCCCAATAAAGTCTCCTGTATGGCTGAGCTTCCGAAAGCAGAGATCCAGAAAAAAGTTACCAGGGAAGGTACGATCAATACTCCAAGAATGAATTCCTGTATAGTCCGACCTTTGGAAATTCGTGCGATGAACATCCCGACAAAGGGCGACCAGGCTATCCACCAGCCCCAGTAAAATACCGTCCAGCTATTTTGCCAGTCCTTTCCAGTGTAACTTTCGGTCCAGGTGGCGATTTCCAGGAGGCTGGAGAAGTAATTTCCTGTATTCTGAACGAAGGACTTAAAGATGAAAATTGTAGGGCCCAGAACTAAAACCAGTAATAATAATAGAACAGCAATACGCATGTTCCATTCGCTTAATACTTTCACTCCCTTATCTACGCCTAATACCACAGAAATTGTGGCGATTAGTGTTATTCCTGCAATTAAAATCACCTGGGTGGTAATTCCTTTGTCTATAGCAAACACGTGCTCCAGGCCGGCGGCTATTTGTTTCACCCCCAATCCCAGGGAGGTGGCTAAGCCAAAAAGGGTTGCTAAAACAGCAAAGATGTCAATAATGTTTCCTATTCTTCCATATATACGATCTCCCAGGAAAGGATAAAATACCGACCGAATTGTAAGTGGAAGCCCACGGGAATATGCGAAATATGCCAGGGCAAGTCCTACCAGGGCATAAATAGCCCAGGCGTGAAATCCCCAGTGTAGAAAAGTAAAATTCATCGCCTGGCGGGCAGCCTCGGGCGTTCCTCCTTCTGCCATTGGGGGGGTGTTGAAATGGAAGATAGGTTCAGAAATACTCCAAAAGAGTAAACCAATACCCATTCCGGCACTAAAGAGCATAGCAAACCAGGAAAGGGTTTTAAATTCAGGTTTTGCCTTGGGGCCTCCTATCCTCAAATTTCCAAATTTGCTAAAGGCCAGGTAGATCATAAAAATCAGATACACATTAACCGAAAGGATAAAAAACCAACCTGCTTTATTGGCTACAAAATCCTGGATTTTGGTAAAATAGGATTCCGCCTGTTCCTGGAAAACCAGAGTTAATACAATACTTGCAATTATAATGAAAGTAGAGGTGAAGAAAACCGGACCGTTAAGTTCCAGCCCAAAAATGCTTGTCCTTTCGTCGCTTCTTACAACTTTTTTTGTCATAGTTTTTTAGTTTTCTTAATTAGTTGTCTAGAAATAATATCCCAAATTAATATTGAATCTTGCTTCCCATTTGGCATCGGGATTTCCCCGGGCAAAATCGTCAATAAAGTTACCGCCCAACCAGGAATGATTATACCCGGCGGCGTAATCTATATAAGTGTAAATATGCCCTGCGGTGACCAGGACTCCGGTAACATTCATATAGGAGTCGGTAAAGGAATTCTTCCTTTTTTTCATAAATCCAAAATCGTTGTAAAATTCCAGATTTGATACCGGACCCCAGTTAACCGGAATATTTCTGGAAATAGCCAGGGAATACAACTCGAAATCGGAGGCTACCTGGTAAGGTGCGCCGTAAGCTGCCATTGTAATTTCATCCCGGTTTTCCCCGGGAGCATTCACGGGATTATGCGAAGCGGTAAGCGCCTGGGCTTTTAGATTCCAACGGTTATGGGTTATCTCGTAATGGGCAGCCAGCCCGTAATGATTTCCGGTTTCTTTGGTGTCCAGGTTATATAGTGCGCCATATTGCGCTGAAAACCCTAACCTGTTGGCAACCTGCTCCCCGAATTTATAGATGAATTTCCCGTTAAACTGATTGATCTCTTTATTTCTTCCGGCTACATCATAGGAATACCGACTATGGGAAGATTCGGTTTCGCTTCCGAAGCGTAATTCTTCAGAGTTCTTGAAAAATGCGAGATGATATTCAAAAGTATTCCCGTAATGAACATATTTTATTCCCATATCGTGATCGTCTTCCAGACCCATATAATAAGTGAGATTAAAAAACCAGTTATGGGAATTATACTGCTGGATTCCAAAGGGAACCTGGGTTAATCCAACCTGAACTTCATCTGTTTCATTAAGCCAGTAACCCATCCAGCCCTGCTTCATCACTCCCCCGCCAAATGCGTCTGAATAAAGTCTGTATTCAGCATTCAGATAAACGCCTTTATATTTGGCATTGAAGTTTACGCGAAACATATCGTAACCAAAATCTCCGCCTCTGCTTTTCTGACCTTCTTTCCAGGAAGAGAGATTGTAATTATATCTAAGGGCTCCGCCTATTGCAATTTCAGGTTCATCCTGGGATCTGGTGGGAACAGGGTAAAGCAATACCAATGCGAAAAAAATCAAGAAAATCCTGAATTTGGATGAGTTTTGAAAACTGCACATTAGGTAACAAGTTGGTTAGTTGCTTAAAGCTAAGGAAATAATTAAAGGGAAGCCTTTCAGGCCGTAACTCTTAAGAAAACTTTAAAATTCATTTATCGTTTTCCTGATTTTGACCAATCTGGTTAGCAAGGCTTCCAGATATTGGAGATCCAGCATATTAGCTCCATCGCTTTTTGCAGTAGCGGGATCGAAGTGGGTTTCAATAAAGAGTCCATCTACATGATTTACCACTCCGGCACGGGCTATGGTTTCGATCATATCTGGTCTTCCACCGGTTACGCCACTGTTTTGATTGGGTTGTTGCAACGAATGCGTTACATCCAGTACTGTAGGTGCAAACTCTCTCATAGTAGGGATGCCGCGGAAATCTACAATCATATCCTGGTAACCGAACATAGTTCCGCGATCGGTAACCATTACCTGCTCGTTGTTGCAATCGGTGACTTTGGTCACAGCATGTTTCATGCTTTCAGGACTCATAAACTGGCCCTTTTTCAGATTGATGGTCTTTCCTGTTTTTGCTGCGGCCACCACCAGGTCTGTTTGCCGCACCAAAAAGGCCGGGATCTGCAATATGTCCACGTATTCAGCAGCCAGGGCGGCATCGCTTACTTCGTGGATATCGGTGATCGTTGGAATTTTAAATGTTTCTGAAACTTTTCGGAGAATCTTAAGTGCCTTTTCATCTCCAATTCCGGTAAAACTATCTATACGGCTGCGGTTGGCCTTTTTAAAAGAACCTTTAAAGACGTAAGGGATTTCAAGCTTATCGGTGATTTCAACGACTTTCTCAGCAATGCGAAGGGCCATATCTTCCCCTTCGATAGCACAGGGGCCGGCCAGGAGAAAAAAGTTATTGGAATCTATATGTTTTAGCTGCGGAATTTTATCAAGTTTCATATCAGAGGAATTTCAGCTGCAAAGATAACTGAATTCCACTGCAGGTGCAATTTTCAGAAAAAAAGGGTATTCCCTTATTTTATTCTGAATATATATTTTCCAACCAACGGGATTTAGTTGTAATTTTAATCTATTAATCCTGAGCCTAATGGAACTTCAAAAATGTCTTATTTCCGAACTTCAGCATGAAGTGGTTTTAACCGAAAAATTCTTAAAACGTATTCCGCAGGATAAAATGGACTGGAGGCCTCATCCAAAATCGATGAGCATCCGGCAGCTGGCAAACCATCTTGCAGAAATTCCCAGCTGGATCACCGCCACTATGGAAATGGATGAAATGGATATGGAGGGTTACAAATCTCCGGATTTCGGAGAAATTGAGGAAATCTTAGAGGTGCTTCTTAACAACACCTCAGAAGCGGAGGCAGCCCTGAAAAAACCGGATTCCGCTTTTGAGGAGAACTGGAAAATGGTTCAGGAGGGAAAAATCCTTATGGATATGCCAAGATTCAATGTACTGCGAATGATGGTATTGAATCAGATTCCGCATCACCGGGCCCAATTGGGGGTCTATTTCAGATTATTAGATATTCCCGTTCCGGCTACTTACGGCCCATCGGCAGATGAGCAATAGTTTTCTAAGAAAAGCTGTAGCTTTGCAGCAAATTTCGAAATATGCAGGCATTAAAAGAACAATTTCAAAAATTTTATACGCCTAAACGATGCCTGATCAATGCCGGGATCATGTTCGCTGCTGTAGCCTTCTTCTTAACCCAGAAACCCGAGGAGTTTCTTCTACCTATAGGCTTTGGTGTAATTGGAGCATTGTATTTACTCGGATTTATCTATCTGAAAAACAGGCCAGAAAGTAAATAAACAGACTTTTGGCAATATTTTCCCATTTTCAGGAATTTAGCAGGGGATTCTTTAAAAATAGGCGTACCTTTGCAGACTTTTAAAAATGAGGCGCTTATATGACAGCTATTAAAAACATTGCAATTATTGCTCACGTTGACCACGGAAAAACTACCCTGGTTGATAAAATAATGTATCATTGCCGCTTGTTTCGCGACAATCAAAACACCGGGGATCTTATCCTTGATAGTAACGATCAGGAACGGGAACGCGGAATTACCATTACTTCTAAGAACGTTTCTGTAGTATATAAAGACACTAAGATTAATATAATTGATACTCCTGGTCACGCCGATTTTGGTGGAGAAGTAGAAAGGGTATTGAATATGGCCGATGGGGTATTGCTTTTGGTAGATGCCTTTGAAGGTCCTATGCCTCAAACCCGTTTTGTACTTCAAAAAGCTATCGACCTGGGGCTTAAGCCTTGTGTTGTGGTGAATAAAGTAGATAAGCCAAACTGTACTCCCGAAGAAGTTCATGAGAAAGTTTTTGATCTTATGTTTGAACTTGGAGCTGAAGAATGGCAGCTTGATTTTCCAACGGTTTACGGTTCTGCCCTGAATAACTGGATGAGCGACGATCCCAATGTTAAAACCGAAAATATAGAGCCACTTTTAGATATGGTTCTTGAACATATTCCTTCTCCGAAGATCGAGGAAGGAAGCACACAAATGCTAATCACTTCTTTAGACTTTTCTTCCTTCACCGGAAGAATAGCCATTGGCCGACTTCAACGTGGAACGCTGAAAGAAGGAATGCCGGTTTCGCTTGTAAAACGAGACGGATCCATTAAAAAAACCAGAATAAAGGAACTTTTTACTTTTGAAGGTCTTGGCCGTTTAAAGGTACAGGAAGTGCAGGCGGGTGATATTTGTGCCCTGGTTGGGCTTGAAGGTTTCGAGATTGGTGATACCATCGCCGATATTGAAAATCCTGAAGGTCTTAAAACCATTGCTATCGATGAGCCTACAATGAGTATGTTGTTCACGATCAATGATTCTCCTTTCTTTGGAAAAGATGGTAAATATGTAACCTCAAGACACATCAAGGAACGTTTGACCAAGGAATTGGAAAAGAACCTTGCACTAAGAGTAGAAGAAACCGATAGCGCCGATAAATTTTTGGTTTACGGTCGTGGAGTAATGCACCTTTCTGTTTTGATCGAAACGATGAGAAGAGAAGGTTACGAACTTCAGATAGGTCAACCACAGGTGATCATCAGGGAAATTGACGGCGTAAAAATGGAGCCTGTAGAAGAGTTAACCATTGATCTTCCTGAAGAAGTTTCAGGAAAAGCCGTTGAAATGGTGACGATGAGAAAAGGGGAGATGCTAAGCATGGAAACCCGGGGCGATCGTATGATCATTCAGTTTATGATCCCTTCAAGGGGAATAATCGGGATGAGAAACCAGTTGCTTACCGCTACTGCAGGGGAGGCTATTATGGCCCACCGCTTTAAAGAATACCAGCCTTTAAAAGGTGGAATTCCGCAGCGACAAAACGGTTCTCTTATCTCTATGGAAAGAGGAAAGGCTATTCCTTATTCTATTGATAAGCTTCAGGACCGCGGTAAATTTTTCGTAGATCCGGGTGAGGATATTTATGAAGGACAGGTTATTGGTGAAAATTCACGTCAGGATGATATGGCTGTAAATATTACCAAAACCAAGAAACTTTCTAACGTACGTTCTTCTGGAGCCGATGATAAGGCTAAGATCGTACCGGCAGTTAAGTTCTCGCTGGAAGAAGCACTGGAATATATTCAGAAAGATGAGTATGTTGAGGTAACTCCAAAGCATATTAGACTTAGAAAGATCTACCTCACCGAGAACGAGCGTAAGAGAAATAAAATAGTTTAAGATAATTAATAATAAAAGACGCCATAGCAATAGCTGCGGCGTCTTTTTTATTTTTGCTGAATATGGAAATATTAGGAATTAGTCTTACCGAATGGATCGGCTATATCGCTTCTTTTTTTGTGGCGATATCTTTCTTTATGAAAAACATCATCACCCTTAGGATCGTGAATTCTATTGGCTGTATTGCTTTTATAATTTACGGAGTAATGATAGATTCGTGGCCTGTGATTGCCACCAATGCTATAATTGTTGGAGTGAATTTTTATTATCTGTTTATCAATAAGACCACTACTCGCGTACCGGCAGATGAAGTAAAGCCCTAAATCCGCCCGACCCCTAAGGGGGAGCGGAAGACCGTTCTCAAAATTATTATCTACATTCTACTAGCTGGCAGCACTTTGATTTTACGAAAGCCTTAAAAGGAATTGGAATAAGTTCCCCTTTCGGGGGCTAGGGGGTTTCTAAACCGATTTCTGTACCACCTCGAATACCCTTTGTCCGTCACATTTCAATGTTTTAGACGGATATTTCAGTAGGAGCGCATAATCATGCGTAGCCATGAGAATGGTATTTCCGTTTTTACTTATCTCCTGAAGCACCTCCATCACTTCTACTGAAGTTTGAGGATCAAGATTCCCCGTTGGTTCGTCGGCCAGAATAAGTTCGGGGTCATTGAGCAGGGCCCTGGCAATAGCAACACGTTGCTGTTCTCCTCCTGAAAGCTGATACGGATATTTAAAGCCTTTACTTTTCATTCCTACTTTATCAAGCACCTCATCGATTTTATGATCCATCGCCTTTTGGTCCTTCCAGCCGGTAGCTTTAAGTACAAAGAGTAGGTTGTCTTTTATATTGCGATCGGTGAGCAGTTTGAAATCCTGGAATACTATCCCCAGTTTTCGACGTAAATAGGGGATATCCTTTTCCTTGAGAGTCCTCAGGTTGTAATCTACAATAGTGCCTTCTCCCTCGGTTAGGGGAAGGTCTCCGTAAAGGGTTTTCATAAAACTACTTTTTCCCGTTCCGGTCTTTCCGATAAGGTAAACAAACTCACCTTTGTTTACGGTTACATCAACCTCTGATAAAATAAGGCTTTCCCGTTGATAAATAGCGGCATTTTTAAGGTCCAGAATGGTCTCTGACATAGATTTTATGATTTAATGGTAAAAGTAAGAACTAATTTTACATAGTCAAACAGGTTAAAGCTTAAGATTGTCTCTGAATAACGGGAATAATAAAATTGAAATTGTGGAAAACAAATGCTTATTTTTATAGTCCTTAAAATCCCAAAGTCTATGAAACCAGTCTTATTAGTAATCGTAACTTTTATTTTATCTATTAATTTTGCAACAGCCCAGAAAGGTGATGCCATGCATCCTATTGTTAAAGGTTTTGGAGGTGTCTATGAGATCGAGGATGCAGTTGAAATACCTGAAAATAAAAAAACGAAGATCCTGGTTGATCTGATGAAAGCGGAAACCAACAGGGGTAATCCCGATGCCGAACCTGATTTTTCCAAACCCATCTGGGGACTTGTAAACACTGCTCGCCTACTAAACTTACACGGCGTTGGAGGAGTATCAAAGGAAAATCTGGAGGTTATTGTTGTGGTTCATGGGACAGCAGTAATGTCTCTCTTCGGGGATAAAACATATAAGGAATTTTTTGAAACCAAATACGATAATCCAAATTTGCCAATTCTGGAAGCTTTGCACGATGCCGGGGTAAGGGTTGTGGTTTGCGGACAATCTCTTTTAGCCAGAGATGTGAAAAAGGAGCAATTATTCAAACATACGGAAATAGCTCTGTCTGCATTAACTACTATCTCCAAAAGAGTGCAGGAGGGTTACGTGGTTTACAAATTTTAAAACTTTCTTCATTTACACCACTATTTGTTTTTTAGGTTGCTGTATGCCAGTTGATTGTGATGAGCTTGCTTAAAAAGGTTCAACTGCAAAAATTTTGTCAGCTTAAACAACTTCTTCTCCGGAAAATGGAAGGGATTCTATTTTTTTGCCCTTAACATAATTATCACTTTAAACCTGCGTTAATAAAGCAGCGTTTAAATATCTTTGACCATCAACTTAAAAAAATATTCATGAGACTTAACAAGGCATTCCTGCTTATTGCTTTCCTTTTTCTCTCTGTTTCGGGAATCGCACAGCAGTCGGCAGCTTATACCCATGAGCTGGCCGATTTTAATCGTGCGCTCGAGCTTTATAACAATCAACAATATCTCGCTGCCCAAAACCTTTTTGATGAGGTGATGGATGAGACCGAAGACGAAAAAATCAAGGGCGATTGCGCTTACTATATCGCCAATGCTGCGGTGCGGCTTAATCAACCCGGCGCCGACAGGCTAATGGAGAGATTTGTGACCCGTTATCCAACCAGTACAAAAACCAATACGGCCTATATAGATGTGGCCGACTATTATTTTGAAACAGGAAAATATTCTCTTGCCCGTAAATGGTATGATAAAGTAGACGAGAATAGCATGAGTCGTAAAGACCGCGAACGCTACTACTTCAATAATGGATATGCCTATTTTAGAACAAACCAGTATGACCAGGCGAAAACCTACCTGGAGCGTGTTCGGGATTCCAAAGAGTATGGTGCTCAGGCAAAATATTATATAGGTTACATGGCCTATGAAGGCGATGATTACGAAGCGGCCAATGAAAACTTTGAAGAGATTAAAGACAACGATCGCTACAGCGAAAACCTGTCTTATTTCCAGGCCGATATGAACTTCAAACTGGGGAATTTTGAGGAAGCTATCAAATTAGGAAAGGAACAATTACCAAACTCAACCAGAATAGAACAATCTGAACTCAATAAAATAATTGGAGAAAGTTATTTTAACCTTCAGCAATATGAGGAGGCTATTCCTTACCTGAAAGAGTATCGTGGAATGCGCGGCAAGTGGAATAACACCGATTATTATCAGCTGGGATATGCTTATTACAAGCAGGGCGATTATGAGAATGCGGTTTCAGAATTCAATAAAATTATCGACGGAAAAAATGCCGTGGCTCAAAATGCTTACTATCACCTGGCCCAGAGTTACCTGAATCTGGATAAGAAGCAGGAGGCGCTGAACGCATTCAAAAATGCCAGTGAAATGGACTTTGATGCTAAAATAAAAGAAGATGCACACCTTAATTACGCCAAACTCAGCTACGAGATCGGGAATTCCTATGAGAGTCCTTCGCAAGTGCTTATCACTTTTCTTGAAACCTATCCTGAATCTGAAGCGAAGTCTGAGATTGAAACTCTACTTATAGATTCTTTTATCACCTCAAAGAATTATGAGGAAGCGATGCGACTTTTGGAGGACAACCGCAACTTCAGCGATAAGCAGGCTTACCAGAAAGTAGCTTACTACTACGGTTTGGAGCTTTATGAAGAAGGAGATTACCAGGAAGCTATCAAAAACTTTGAAAAAGCTCTCTCTGAACCACGAAATCCGAAGATTACCGCACAGGCTACCTACTGGAAGGCCGAGAGTGAATTCAGCATAAACCGAATTGACGATGCGATCATTGGATACCGGGAATTCAGTGGAATGAGCGCTGCCCAGGGTACTCCTGAAATGGAAAACCTGGATTACAATCTTGGCTACGCCTATTTTAAGAAAAATGAGTATGCCCGAGCCGCCGATTACTTTAAAAAATACACTTCAGATAATTCGAAAGATGTTGCCAGACGAAATGACGCGTTACTAAGACTGGGCGACAGTTATTTTGTAACAAGCCAGTACTGGCCGGCAATGGAAGCATACAATAAAGCCATAGATAATAATGTGTCCAACAGCGATTATGCAGCTTTTCAGAAAGCGATCAGCTACGGATTTGTAGGTAGAAACGAGACAAAGATAGAGGAATTAAACAGCTTTGTAAATCGTTACTCCCGTTCATCTTACCGCGATGATGCTTTGTACGAACTGGGAAATACTTATGTAGCCATGAACAATACTTCCCAGGCTATTCAGGCTTATAATCGATTGATCAGGGATGTTTCAGGAAGTTCTTTCGTGCCGAAAGCTATGCTAAGAAAAGCTTTGATCTATTATAATTCAGACCAGGGTGAAAAGGCGCTTACCGACCTTAAGAGAATAGTAAACGACTATCCCAATACTCCTGAAGCTATGCAGGCGGTATCTACCGCAAGAATGGTGTATGTTGATCTTGGCCGTACCGATGAATATGCTAACTGGGTTAGAAATGTTGATTTCGTTGAAGTAACTGATGCTGATCTGGATGATACTACCTATGAAGCTGCCGAGAATCAGTATTTCAATAATAATAATGAACGCGCCATCAGCGGGTTTGAGAAATATCTTCAGAGCTTCCCGAACGGGATTCATTCCATAAACGCTAATTTCTATCTGGCCCAGCTCTATTATCGCCAAGGGAGCAAAGACAAGTCTGAAAGGCATTATGAATTCGTCGTGGACAAACCTAAGAATGAATTCACCGAGCAGTCTTTAGCGAGATTGTCAGAGATCAAACTTGAAAAAAGTCAGTATCGCGAGGCCGTTCCTCTACTGGAAAGATTGGAGAAAGAGGCCTCTTCCGAAGAGAACAGGATCTATGCCCAGTCTAACTTGATGAAATCTTACGATGAATTGGATAGACCTGATTTAGCGGCTTCTTACGCCGAAAAAGTACTCAGGAATTCCCAGGCCGATACCCGTGCTAAAACCGATGCGCAACTTATCGTAGCCCGATCGGCTATTAAAAATGGAGATGAGGCCCGTGCTAAAGCCGCCTATGCTGAAGTGCAAAAGAACGCCAAGGGAGAACTCGCTGCCGAAGCCTTGTATTATGATGCTTACTTTAAGCACAAAGCCGGGAATTATGAAGCCTCTAATGCTGCGGTTCAAATCCTGGCGAAAGATTTTTCGGGATACAAGCGTTGGGGTGCAAAAGGTCTCGTGTTAATGGGTAAAAACTTTTACCAGCTTGACGATGCCTACCAGGCCACCTATATCCTGGAGAATGTGATCAAGAATTTTGGGAACTATCCCGACATTGTGCAGGAAGCCGAAACCGAACTATCACGCATAAAAGCTGAAGAGGCGAAAACCAACTCTTCAGTAGAAACAAATAATTAAAAGTCACTCAATCTACCTGAATATGAATAAAGTTTCGATAAAAGGAAGTCTGTTTTTAAGTTTATTCTTGCTAAGCGGAGTTCTTTTTGCCCAGGACCCCATTGGAAGTGAAACCGTAACGGTAATTAAACCATATACTCCCGAGGTTGGAGATGCTAATAAAATAAGGGAAAGTCCGGTAAGGGCAGACTCTGTTGACCTGGAAAAGAAACCGGTGAAATACAGTATATTTTCTGTACCGGTTGCTTCAACTTTTACACCTTCCAAGGGTCGTGCTACCACTGTGGAGCGCGCCCGGCCGGTAAAAGTTTACGATAATTACGCTACCCTGGGTTTCGGAAATTATACGAATGCTCTGGCCGAGTTTTACAGCAATTTGGAGGTGAACCGTAGCGATAACTTCGGAATTTACCTGCGGCACAATTCTTCGCAGGGAGGAATAGATGGGGTTGTTCTGGATGATAAGTTCTATGACACCGAAATGAACCTTAGTTATACTTCCCGCAATCGCGATCTGGGTTGGAAGACCGAAATTGGAGGGGAACATCAGTTATTTAACTGGTATGGGCTGGATCCATCGGCTAATCTGAGCGATAACCAGATTGCGGCCATAGATCCTAAGCAGAATTACTATTCGGTGTATGCAGGGGGGCAAGTTGAACTTTACGATTCATTCTTCGATAATGCTGAAGCCACTTTCAGGCATACCGGGGATTCCTATAAAACAGCCGAGAACCATCTTGATGCCACCGGTACCTTTGAATTCAATATCGCCGATGAGCTAATCACCACAAATATCTATGCCGATATTTTGAATGCGAAGTTTGAAGAGACTTATTTCAACAGTGCTTCAGGTATGGATTTTACCTTTATGAATTTCGGTATTGCTCCAAGTTTGCTGGTATTGCGGGATGATCTGACCCTGGATCTGGGGTTTGCATTTTTTTACAGTATGGATGCAGAGAATTCTGATAATAATTTTTATATCTATCCAAGAGTATCGGCGAGTTATCGCCTGGCCGGGGAATACTTCACGGCCTATGCCGGAGTGGAGGGGGATCTTGAGCAAAACACCTACTATAATTTTGTTCAGCAAAATCCATATTTGTCGCCCAATACAGAAATAAGACCTACCAATAAGGAATACAACGCTTATGTTGGAGCCAAAGGTAAATTGAGCAATAGTATAGGCTACAACCTGAGAGGTAGTTATGTTTCTGAACTCGATAAAAGTTTATTCAGAAGGAATCCTTACGGGAGTATTAATAATGATAATGACTACACTTACGGAAACTCATTTAATGTGCGTTATGATGACGTAAAAACCCTTTCGGTTTTTGGAGAAATAAGCGTAGATGTAAATCGTGATTTCAGACTTGCGATAAACGCCGAAGCATTTGATTATTCCACCGACACAGAAACCGAGGCCTGGAACCTACCAGATTTTAAAGCCTCCTTAAATGCCGATTATCAGATCACCGAAAAATGGTATTCCGGAGCCAATATTTTCTATGTAGGAGAAAGAAAGGATTTGAGAAGTTATGGAGATACGCAGCTAATGGACACCGCTCCTGAAACAGTCAGCCTTGATTCCTATCTGGATCTTAACGCTCATTTAGGTTACCGCTTTAACGATCAGCTTTCAACTTTTGTCAAAGGGAGTAATCTTTTAAATAACGATTATATGCGTTGGACTAATTTTCAGGTTCAGGGCCTTCAGGTGCTGGCAGGAGTGACTTATAAATTCGATTTCCAATAAAACATTTTTTATAAATTTTTAAAAGCATTCCGGTTTTCGGGATGCTTTTTTGTTTTAAATCATATATGATTCGGGATTATTTCTGCATTTCATCGAGTAATTTTCTTATTACCAACAGTTTATTGTTTTTTTATAAATGCATTACTTAACGTTTAGGCAACATTGGTAACTAAATATTAATATAATATTGCAGCGCATAAATTTTAATCTGTTTCTATCCCCAAATTAAATGGCAAAGGCAAAAAAATTTAAAAGAGAAGACCGGAGTAAACCGTATTTGAATATACTGGACGTTCTGGTAAAGGAGAAAACTTTCCTGGCAATTGTAATTATAGGTATTATCATGGCCGGGATCGCTTCCGGTTATGCCCAGGCAGGGATGTGGCTGGGATTCTTTTTCGCAGCCTACGCGACAGTTGCTAACGATAGTATACAGTCTTTAGGTACTTTTATTGAAAGTAATAAGGCAAAGCGTTGGTGGGTTTTATGGCTTTTTGTAGGTAGTATTTTCCTATTAACTGTTGGTTTTAGTTGGGTGGTTTTTGATGGGGACGTAACCTATCAAAGACTACTAAGCCCCGATGGTACCTCAAAATATCCACATCCTGAGCGTTTTAGTTTCTGGCAGATAATAGCCCCGCTGGTATTGCTTATCCTCACGAGAATGAGAATGCCGGTGTCTACCACTTTCCTTATTTTAAGTGTTTTTAGTGCCGATACTTCCGGAATAACCTCGGTAGTATGGAAGAGCTGGAGTGGTTACATAATGGCCTTTATCCTGTCTTTCCTGGTTTGGTATTTTTCATATAATATCATCAAAAAATACTTCAAAAGCCGGAAAGCACACGGTGCCTGGACAGCGGTGCAATGGACCGTAAGTGGTACCTTATGGGCCGTATGGGTGATGCAGGATGGAGCAAACATAGCCGTTTTCCTTCCGAGACAGCAAAGTTTATTTGAATTTATAATTTTTGCATTAACCATCTTCTTAGGGCTGGGGCTCTTATTTTACCTTCGTGGAGACAGGATCCAGAGAGTTGTTAGTGAAAAAGTGAGAATATCCGATATTAGGGCAGCAACCCTGGTAGATCTTACCTATGTGATCCTGTTAATCTATAAGCTTTTCATTAGTACCGTGCCTATGAGTACCACCTGGGTATTCCTGGGGATAATTGGAGGTAGAGAGATTGCAATTAGTCTTGCCCGAACCAAGAAAGGCAAGAAACACCGTAAGAATGCCGGTAGGATGATCTTCAGGGATTTCGCTTATGCGATGGCCGGATTATTCATTTCGGTTGCCCTTGCGGCGGCTGCAAACCCCGGAATCAGGGAGGAGATTGTCAATACAATTTCCAATTTGTTTTAAGCTGAATTAATAAATAAGATAAAAAATGCGCCTTACCTGAGGCGCATTTTTTATTTTTAGACAAAATTATTTAAAATGAAGAAGTTATTACTTGTATTAGGGCTTGGCATTTTTCTGAGTTCCTGTAATTCTGAAGATAAACAGGCAGCAGATCTCCTGGTATACAACGCTAAGGTCTATACCGTAAATCCAGATTTTAAAATCGCTGAAGCTTTTGTTGTGAAAGACGGGAAATTTCTGGCAACCGGTACTGCAGACGCCTTAAAGAAAAAATATAAAGCTAAAGAAAATCTGGATGTCGGTGGTAAAGCCGTTTTCCCCGGATTCATCGATGCCCATGCGCACTTCTTCGGGCTTGGTCTTCAGCAGCAAAAGGTAGACCTAACAGGGACTAAAAGTTTTGAGGAGGTAGTTCAACGAATCGTGGATTTCCAGGAAGAACGTAATGCCGATTTCATTACCGGCCGGGGGTGGGATCAGAACGATTGGGAGGTGAAGGAGTTCCCCATAAAAGACACACTTGATCAGCTTTTTCCGGATACTCCAATTGCCATAACCCGAATTGACGGCCACGCGCTCCTGGCAAATCAGGCCGCCCTGGACCTTGCCGGAATTACCACAGAAACCCCTTTTGAAGGAGGAGATATAGAACAGAAAAACGGCGAATTAACCGGTATTCTCGTAGATAATCCAATGGGGTTGATAGGAAACGCTCAATCTGCGCCTTCACGTGAGGAACAAATTACTGCGCTACTTGAGGCTCAGGAGATATGCTTTAGCTACGGCCTTACTACCGTAGATGATGCGGGGATCAATAAAAGCACGATAGAACTCATTGACAGTTTGCAGCAGGCAGGGGAGCTGAAAATAAGAATTTACGCCATGCTAAGTAATACTGAAGAAAATCTGGATCATTACCTGGATAAAGACCCCATAAAAACCGATAGGTTGAATGTTCGTTCGGTTAAATTTTATGGTGATGGAGCCTTGGGTTCAAGAGGCGCTGCATTAAAGGAAGAATACAGCGATCGTCCCGGGCATTTTGGAGCTTTGCTATCTTCTCCTGAAGAATTTAAAAAAACAGCTGAAAGAGTAGCCAATTCCAAATTTCAGCTAAATACGCATGCTATTGGGGACTCAGCTAATCACCTTGTACTTGAGACCTATGATAGACTGCTTCAGGATAGGGAAGATCGACGCTGGAGAATTGAACATTCTCAGGTAATCGATGAGGAAGATTTTAAATATTTCAGCAAAAATATCATTCCATCGGTACAGCCAACTCACGCTACCAGTGATATGTACTGGGCAGAAGACCGATTGGGTGAAGAAAGAATAAAAGGAGCTTACGCTTATAAAAAACTTTTGGGCCAGGCAGGCGTACTGCCATTAGGCACCGATTTTCCTGTTGAAAAGGTGAGTCCGTTTTTGACCTTTTACGCTGCCACAGCCAGACAGGATACCGATCAGTTTCCTGAAGGTGGTTTTATGAAAGAGCAGGCTCTTTCACGTGAAGAAACCTTAAAAGGAATGACGATTTGGGCCGCCTATGCTAATTTTGAAGAAGATGAAAAAGGAAGTATAGAGGCCGGGAAATTTGCCGATTTCATCATTCTGGATAAAAATATTATGGAAATCGATGAGCAGGAAATTCCTGAGGTAAAAGTGCTGGAAACTTATGTAAACGGAGAAAAGGTAAACTAATCCAATTAACCAAATTGGTTATCTTTGCAACTCAAAAAAAATAGAAAAAATGAACGACGGATTATATGCAAAATTCCATACCGGCAAAGGGGAGATCCTTGTTGAACTGGAATATGAAAAAGTGCCGGGAACGGTAGGAAACTTTGTTGGCCTTGCTGAAGGAAACCTGGAAAACCAGTCTTTTCCACAAGGGAAACCTTATTACGACGGTTTAAAGTTTCACAGGGTGATCCCTAATTTTATGGTTCAGGGGGGAGATCCCCAGGGAACAGGAATTGGTGGTCCGGGTTATAAATTTGAAGATGAGATCCACCCCGATCTTAAACACGATGCTCCCGGAAAACTATCTATGGCCAATGCCGGCCCCGGAACCAATGGGAGTCAGTTCTTTATCACTCACGTAGAAACGCCTTGGTTAGACGGAAAACACACTGTTTTTGGAAGTGTAATTGCCGGGCAGGATGTGGTTGATGCAATAGAGGAGGGAGATGAGATTAAAAAACTCGAAATAATGAGAGTTGGAGTGGATGCAGAACAATTCAATGCTGTTGAATCTTTTAGAATATTTAATGGTGCCAAAGCCGAACGTGAAGCCGCTGCCAAAAAGCGGGAAGAGGAGCTTATGGGAGAACTCTCTCAGGGTTTCAAAACCACCGAAAGCGGACTAAGATATAAGATCGAAAAAGAAGGTGACGGACCAAAGGCTGAAAAAGGAAAAACTGTATCAGTGCATTACAAAGGAATGTTATCCGATGGAACTGTTTTCGATTCTTCCTTTAAAAGGAATCAACCGATAGATTTTCCACTTGGTGTTGGGCACGTGATCGCAGGTTGGGATGAAGGCATTCAGTTACTGAAAGTTGGAGACCAGGCACGTTTTGTGATTCCGTCACATCTTGGGTATGGAGATCGCGGAGCAGGAGGGGTTATTCCGCCAAATGCCAGTCTAGTATTCGATGTGGAACTTGTAGCTGTAAAATAGCAGCAGGTTTACAATAATAAAAACCTCACAGTCTTAAGGCTGTGAGGTTTCTTCTTTTTAGGTTTTTGAAACCTATTTTGAATCCGGTTGCGGAGTCATCCTTAAGTAAGGTTTTATTTCTTTAAAACCTTTTGGAAACATTTCTTTGGCCTCTTCATTAGAAACCGATGGGCTAATCACCACATCTTCTCCTTTTTTCCAATCGGCCGGAGTAGCGACTTTTTGGTATGCAGTAAGTTGCAGAGAGTCAATTACCCTAAGTAATTCCTCAAAATTACGGCCTGTACTTGCCGGATAGGTGATCATCAGTTTTATGGTTTTATCTGGCCCTATCACGTAAACCGAGCGCACCGTTAAGGTGTCATCTACTTTTGGATGGAGCATACCGTATAATTCAGAAACCTTGCGATCTTCGTCGGCAATTATGGGGAAGTTCACCTTGGTGTTCTGGGTCTCATTAATATCTTTTATCCACTTTTTATGAGATTCAGCATCGTCTACACTTAAAGCCATAACTTTTGTGTTGCGCTTGGCAAACTCGTCTTTGTATTTTGCTACAGCACCTAATTCAGTAGTACACACCGGAGTGAAATCGGCAGGGTGAGAGAATAATACACCCCAGCTTTCACCAAGGTAATCGTAAAAATTTATTTTTCCTTTTGAAGTTTCCGCATCGAAATTCGGTGCTTTATCTCCTAATTTTAAACAACTCATATCTTTATAATTTTAAAAATTAAACTTCTTATAAATTTAAGAAATCAGTATCCATATAAACTGCGAAATATCAGGCATTAGCAGAGTTTAAGAAAAGATTAACAGATGTATAAATTTTAATTGTTTAAAGGAGGGAGACGAGTAAGAATGAGGTGGGTTTATCCTATTGGTAACTTAGAGATTAGGATTATCTTTCCATTTTATGTTACATCCCACACTGGGCTTTTGCTTATCAGATACCTTTTTATTTGAGAGTACGGCATCCATAGCTTCCCTAAGGTCTCTACCATTCACCGGGATCCCGTTTCCCGGACGTGAATCATCCAGTTGACCCCTGTAAATGAGCTTTAATTCATCGTCAAAAAGATAGAAATCCGGAGTACAGGCTGCATGATAGTCACGAGCCACAGCCTGGGTTTCATCGTAGAGATATGGAAAGGAGAACTGATGTTTTCTAGCCATTTCCTGCATATTATCGGGGTGGTCTGCCGGATAATTTTCTACATCATTACTCATTATGGCCGCAAAGCCAAAACCCTGCACCCGGTAATCTCCTTCCAGGCGTACAATTTCCTCATTCACGTGTTTCACAAAAGGACAGTGGTTGCAGATGAACATTATTAATGTGCCTTTGCTGCCTCTTATTTCTTCCAGGGTATAGATATTTCCGCTAATCACATCTCTAAGGCTGAAATGTGGGGCCCTGGTGCCTAAAGCAAGCATATTTGACTGGGTACGGGACATTTTTTCTTTTCTTATAAATTTACAAATTATCGTCGGTTTATCCTGATTTGTTTATTTTTCGTGAAAATTTAAAATGATGGAGATCTCCTGGAAAGATTTTGAGAAAGTAGAAATGCGGGTTGGGACTATAATCGAAGTTCTGGATTTTCCTGAAGCCAGGATTCCTGCCTATAAGATGAAGATCGATTTTGGACAAAAGTTGGGGATCAAAAAAACTTCTGCACAAATCACTAAACGCTATAAAAAAGAGGAATTACTAAACCGGCAAATCGTGGCCGTTGTTAATTTTCCGGTGAAACAGATTGCCAATTTCATGAGTGAATGTCTTGTGCTTGGGGCCGTTGGAGAAAATAATGATATCGCATTGCTCCACCCCGGGATGGAAGTAGAAAACGGTCTCCGAATAAGTTAGAAACTTAAAATTTCAGCATAAAAAAAAGGCCGGATATTTTCATTTCCGGCCTTTAAACTTGTGCAATAGTTAATTACATTTCATCTCCAAAGAATATCGCATTCATAAGGAGTTTATTGGTCCCGAACCAAAATGCTCTGAAGTTGGTGTTATCTGTAAACAATATTACATTACCCCGTTTCATTTGGGTATGCTTAAATGGTACTGTTCCCGCAATGGAATCAAGGTTTGGTTTGCTTATATAACCGCTTAGCAAGGGTTTTTCTGAGTATTTTATTGGATTTTTATAGCTCTGTTCATCGGCTTTTATGAAGATGGTGGTATTTCTGAAAAGGGCGATCTTATCATCTTTATATCCAAAATTAACCGGATGTGACCGGTCGGTGTTGGCTTCAAAGATAGCACCGCCAATGCCCTGTGCCCCGGTAAAATCTCTTCGGTCTTCAAAAGAAACATTCTCGGCTACCAAAGTATCTTTCTTGATTTCCATTTCCATAAAATCATGACGTTTGAACCAACGAGCCATATTTCGGTAACCTATAAGAGTTCCTCCATTTTTCACCCAGGTTTTAAGTTTGTCGGCTTCATTCTTACCTAGTTCATTGTCCCAGGTATTCGGAATAATGATATCGGTATAACGACTAAGATCGGCATTGTAAAAATTGCGGGTATCCAGTTTGGTGATCTTCATATCATAACGCTGGTCGAACAAATGCCAGATTTCGCCGGCATCATAGGGGGTTATTCCATCGCCAACCATCAGGGCGACTTTTGCAGGTTCCAGCGCCCTGAACTGTCGGCTGCCAAGATTTATTCCATTGGTAAGACCTGTGTTGATAGCGCTTATCTCTACATTGCTTTCTTCGGAAACCTTCTGAAGGAATTCGTGAAGTTCGGAAGCATCAAGCTTCTGATTTTGAACAGGGATTAAAATGGTCCCGTAATCATATTGCTTATCGCCATTGCTGAACTGTTCCATACCAACTTTGGCGCGAAGATCTTTTTCCAGAATCATATTCAGCGCCTTTGGAGCATAGAAGTCGTGCCATTCCATCAGGTAGGCATATTCAGATTTTTCGGTAGCAAGGATTTCAGGTTTTTGGAGTTCCTGGATCTCATTTCCAGCATTTCCTATTCGTACATTTTCAGCAAAATCAAGATTGAAAGCCATCGGGAAATTCCAGGCCGAGATGTCATAGAAAAGACTATCCTGGAATTGGGTTCTTTTTTCAAACATAGCTTCCACCAATCGGTGTTGGCGCTGATCTTTTGGTACTACATAGGTACTTCCTTTTTTAAATTGTTTCCCTCCAGTTTCAAAATTCTCTTTTAACTCGTGAATTTTAACCTTATGTTTTTTCAGGATTTTGGCAAGTTCGTAGGCCGAAGAGGCATCTTTAGTGCTTCCAAAAACCCAGGCGCCTTTCTCCGCTGTATTTCTAGCGTTCGTGTAAAAATTCCGTTGGTAATTGAGCAGTTTTTCGCGCATATTTTTTGCGGCTTCCAGGGTTGAAAGTGCTGCTGTGAATTGATTCCTAATGGTAAAGGGGAAGGTGAGGATCCCGTTATCGGTTTCCTGGGCGTGACCCCGGGAGCTACCTTGTTCAAATAGTATTCCTATACTCCCGTTGATATCGGGGAAGGTAGAACCTTTTCCGTAGTAAAAATCGTCGTAATCTTCTTCAGTGTAATAAAAAGAACCGAGCTCATCAAAAGCTGCAGCATGGTAGGTCCCTATTTCCCTGGTTAGATCCTGGTTGATATCTGGAGTTAGGGGATGCGTCCTGGAAGGGATTCCGGGCTGAAAGAAAAAAGTGGAATTGGAACCCATTTCGTGATGATCGGTTAAAATATTGGGATACCACTTGTGAAAGGTAGTTAGTCTGGCCTGAGATTCGGCGAGTTGCACCGGAAGCCAGTCCCGGTTCATATCAAACCAGTAGTGGTTGGTACGTCCTCCCGGCCATATTTCCCGGTATTCGCGGTCCTGGGGATCGGGGTTTATGTTTTTGCTTTTGTTGGTGTTAGCCCAGTAGGCAAAGCGTTGCAAGCCATCTGGGTTAAACACAGGGTCAAACAGGATAATGGTGTTTTGAAGTAGTTCTTCTATTTCAGGGCCTTCGGCAGCAGCGAGGTGATAGGCTACAAGAAGCGCTGCATTGGAGCCGCTAGCCTCATTCCCGTGAATTGAAAATCCCTGGTTCACCACTACCGGCATATCTTCAGTATTAATGGAAGCAGCATTTTCTTCGATTAAAGCCAGATGGTTTTTCCTTATTTCTTCAATATTCCCGTGGTTTTCTTCGGAAGTTATGGTTAGCAGCACAAGGGGCCGGCTTTCGTATGTCTGTCCGCGGGTTTCCATCGTTATGCGGGGGCTAACTCTCTCGAGTTCCCTCATATAATTAAGAAGCAAATCGTGGCTTACGTGCCATTCTCCGGGTACATAACCAATGATGTCCTGGGGTTTTGGGATGTTCTGGTTGTAGGTAACATCTTCTGGTAAATAATAATCCAGGCTTAGGTCTTCTTCCTGGGCCTGAAATTGCAGGCAAAAAATGAGGCTTAGGGTAGTAATTATAAATCGCATTGTAAGTGTTTTTTAATTCCTGAATATAAAAAAACCGTCCTGAAAGATCGGGACGGTTCTTAGAAAAAATTCTAAAGTAATTTTTTAGATGTCGTCAAAACTCACATTAGTGAATTTTTCGGCCGGGGTTTCTTCTCCGTTTTCAGAAGTCTCGCTGTCGTAATCCTTCTTGTAATCCTTTTGATGACGCTCACTAATTACTTCCTCTCCTTTTTCAGAAACAATGAAATCGGTCATTTCCTGAAGGATCTCATTAAAGCCTGCAAAATCTTCTTTGTAAAGGTAAATTTTGTGTTTTTTGTAGAAAAAAGAACCATCGTCGTTGGTGAACTTTTTGCTCTCAGTAATGGTGAGGTAATAATCATCGGCACGGGTCGCTCTTACATCAAAAAAATAAGTTCTTCTTCCGGCCCTTAACACTTTAGAGAATATTTCTTCTTTCTCCATCATTCCATTATCACTCATAAGTAGATTCTTTAATAGTTTGTTTTTGTGTAGCTCAAAAATCTAAAAATTTTTAACATTCCCCAAAATTATTTCACATTTCTTTTTCATTTAACTGTTTTGCATAAAGTTCTTTATAATAGCCTTCCTGATTTAATAATTGGGAATGCGTGCCTTGTTGAACTATTTGGCCGCCTTCCAGGATTATGATTTTATCAGCATTTTTTGCTGAAGAGATCCTGTGACTTACAATGATGGTGGTTTTGTTAGTGGAAATACGGAAAAGATTGCTTAAGATTCCTTCTTCCGTTTCCGTGTCTACCGCTGATAGACAGTCGTCAAACAATAATATTTTTGGGTCATGAATGATGGCACGAGCTATGGAAACCCTTTGTTTCTGTCCTCCAGAAAGGGTTATTCCACGTTCTCCCAACACGGTGTCGTAACCTTTACTGAAGCCTACGATGTTTTTATGAACCGAGGCATTTTTGGCTGCTTCGATAATCTCTTTGTCGGTTGCATCGGTTTTTCCGAATTTGATATTGCTTTTTATCGAATCGCTGAAAAGGAAAGCGTCCTGTGGCACGTAGCCAATGCTTTTTCGAAGACTTTCCAGGTTAAGCTTTTGGATGTTGTGGCCATCGATGGTGATTTCTCCGTCTCCCACATCATAAAGTCTTCCTATAAGTTCCAGGATGGTGGATTTACCCGATCCGGTTTTTCCGATGATGGCCAGGGTTTCTCCGCTGTTAACTTCAAAAGAAACATTTTTTAGTGCAGTGATGTTGGTGTCATCATAGGTGAAACTCACATTTTTAAAAGCTATATCTCCCCCAATATCATCCGGGGTTTGCTTTGGATTGGTGATCTCCGGTTCTTCATCAAGAAATTCGTTTATGCGCTCCTGCGAAGCTTCTGCCTGCTGCACTAAGGAAGTTACCCATCCAATAGAAGCTATCGGCCAGGTTAGCATATTTACATATAGCAGGAACTCTACAATTACGCCCAGGTCAATAAGACCATTAATATATTGCCGGCCACCAATATAAATTACCAGCACATTGCTAATCCCGATAAGCAGAACCATAAGAGGAAAGAAAAAAGCCTGAACTTTTACCAGAGCGATGTTTTTATCGCGACTTCCATTAGAAAGCTCGGTGAAATTCTCATTGGTTTGTGGCTCTATGCCGTAGGATTTTATCACTGCGATCCCGCTAAAGCTTTCCTGGGTAAAGGTGTTTAACTTAGACAGGTATTGTTGAACCACTGTACTTCTTTTATGGATGGCAACACTAATTTTGTAAATGGCGAAGGATAGTACAGGCAGGGGAAGCACCGTATACATAGTTAGTAAAGGAGCAGCCTCAATCATAAAGATCAATACCACAACGCTGGAGGTAAGGGTAGTTACGCTATACATTAGCGCGGGGCCAAGGTACATACGTACTTTGCTTACATCTTCACTAATGCGGTTCATAAGATCTCCGGTTCGGTTCTTCTTGTAAAAATTAAGCGATAGTTCCTGGTAATGTTTATAGACCACGTTTTTTAGATCAAATTCGATATGCCGCGAAACCACGATAAAGGTTTGGCGCATTAGGAATGTGAAAAAAGCGGCAATAAGTGTTGCCCCAATTATAAGTAGAATATTCCAGGCGAGTTCATCTCTTACAAACTGAATATCGGTGATCTCCCCATTGATGTATTTTTCAATAATATTGGTAGACCTACCCGCCAATGGAATATAGAACAACGCGAATATTCGCGCTGCCACCGTGATGATAAAGCCAATTACCAATCTCCATTTATATTTGAGGAAAAATTTATTAAGGGATTTAAGGTGTTTCATTCAGAATAAACCAAATTTTTGAGAATATGCCATTTTAACAGGTCTTAAAATCCTCTTTATTAAATTATTGATTAATTTTGCTAAACGATTTTCAGAAATATTGAAAATCATAAATTTAAAATCTTACAAGTTATGCAAGTTGACGTTTTAAACGCTAAAGAGCTTAAAAAAGCCGCGCCGGTCTTCGGACAGCTTTCTTTTGACAACCATGAACAGGTGGTTTTTTGTAACGACAAAGATACAGGATTAAAAGCAATAATTGGAATTCACAATACGGTTTTGGGACCTGCACTTGGCGGTACCAGAATGTGGAACTACAGCAGCGAATGGGAAGCTCTTAATGATGTGCTTCGTTTATCGCGCGGGATGACCTTTAAGAGTGCAATCACCGGCCTTAACCTTGGTGGTGGTAAAGCTGTTATTATTGGTGATGCTAAAAAAGATAAGACTCCTGAGTTGATGAGAAAATTCGGGGAATATGTTCATTCTTTAGGCGGAAAATATATCACTGCGGAAGACGTAGGAATGGAAACTTCAGATATGGATACGGTAAGAGAGGTGACTCCTTACGTAAGCGGGATTTCAGAATCTAAAGGAGGTTCCGGTAACCCGTCACCAGTTACTGCTTATGGCGTTTATATGGGAATGAAAGCCGCTGCAAAATATAAATTCGGAAGCGATAATCTGGAAGGAAAATCGGTAATGGTTCAGGGTATTGGTCACGTTGGTGAAACCCTTGTAGACTACCTTACCAAAGAAGGTGCTAAGGTTTACATTAGTGATATCAACGAAGAGAGACTTCAGGAAGTAAAAAATAAATACGGAGCTATCATTTTTCAAGGTGCCGATGTGTATAGTGCCGAGGTTGATATTTACGCCCCTTGTGCCCTCGGTGCAACTGTAAACGATCAAACCATAGATCGTCTTAAAGCTAAGATCATAGCGGGAGCAGCAAACAACCAGCTTGCCGATGAGCTTGTTCATGGAAAACTGCTTCAGGAAAAAGGAATCGTATATGCACCAGATTTTCTTATTAATGCCGGGGGTATCATAAACGTTTACGCCGAGCTTGAAAAATACGGGAAAGAAGAAATTATGCGTAAAACTGAAAATATCTACAATACTACCCTGGAGATCCTTCAGACCGCCGAAAAGAATGATATGACCACTCACTTTGCCGCGCTTAAAATCGCTCAGCAAAGAATAGATGACAGAAAAAAACAGAATTTGAAGTAATCTATTTCAAAAGTTTGATATTTTTGCAGGGCGAAAGACAAAATCTTTCGCCCTTTCTAATTCTAAAAAAGTTCTTTTACAGTTATGTTGACAAGAAGACATATTCGGGTTAAGGTGATGCAATCGCTTTATGCCTTCAACCAAAGCCAAAACGATAACCTGGCAACAGAAGAAAAATTCCTGATTAAAAGTATGGAGGAGATGTACGACCTGTTTCTTCTTCAGCTTAGTCTTATTACAGAAATAAGACAAAATGCCGAAACTTTTTTAGAAAAATCCCAAAAAAAACATCTTGCTACCACCGAGGATAAAGACCCAAACCGTAAATTTTTAGATAACCGGGTTTTTACACTTCTTAATGATCACGAAGGCCTGCAAAAGGCCCTGGAAGATCGCAAAATCAACCACTGGAAAATGGATGATGAATATGCAGCTATTATCTGGAGTGAATTAAGGCAAAGTGATATGTATGAGACGTACATGGAAACCCGTGAGTCCAGTTTTAAAGAGGATAAGGATTTTATAATACGGATCTTTAAAGATATTATCGCGCCAAACGAAAAGTTATACGAATATCTTGAAGATAAGAAATTAACCTGGCTGGATGATTTGCCTCTGGTGAATACTGCCATTCTTAAAATGCTTCAGAAATTAAAAGACCAACCCGGACATTCTTTTAATCTACCTAAATTGTTTAAAAGCGAAGACGATAAAGATTTCGCTAAGGAACTTTTCAGGAAAACTTACCTGAACGATGAAATGCTCGCCGATGAAATGCTCGGGAAAACTCCCAACTGGGATAAAGACCGTATTGCCGAAATAGATATGTTGCTTATAAAAATGGCTATTTGTGAATTTCTGAAATTCCCTTCGATTCCTGTGAAAGTAACTATTAACGAATATCTCGAACTAGCCAAGGAATACAGTACTCCAAAAAGCAGTATTTTCATCAATGGGGTTCTGGATAAACTTTCTAAGGAATACGCTGAAAACGGTAAACTAAATAAAATAGGACGCGGCCTTATGTAGCACCGAATTTTTTAGTAATTTTAACCTTTAATCCTAAAAAACAAGTAAAATGAAAAAAGGAATTTTAATGATAGCAGCAGTAGGGGCGATGCTATTCACTTCTTGTAAAGATAACAACTCCAATGCCTCTGAAAAAGTGAAAGCAGAAAATGTTGAAACCGCAGCTGAACGCGATGCTCAGGCTACTGTTTATCCCGAAATCTCTTTTGAAGAAGAGGAACATGATTTTGGTAATGTCCCAAAAGGTGAAGCAGTAGAGCATACCTTTAAATTCACCAATACAGGAAAAGCTCCTTTGGTAATTACCAATGCCAGCAGTTCTTGTGGATGTACCGTTCCAACCTATCCTAAAAATGAATCTATCCAGCCTGGAGAAACCAGGGAGATGGTTGTGAAATTTGACGGATCCGGAAAAGGACAGGTAACCAAAACAGTTACTTTGAACGCCAATACCGAAGCCGGTAAGGAACGTATCAGAATTAAAGCTTTTGTAGAATCTGATGAAAATGCGAGCTAATAAATGGATCAATTAACCCAGTTTGCCCCAATAATCTTAATGTTTGTAGTGGTGTATTTCTTTATGATACGCCCGCAAATGAAACGCGCTAAACAGGAAAAAAGCTTTGCTGCCGAACTTAAAAAAGGTGACCGTATTGTTACCAAAAGCGGTATGCACGGTAAGATTGTTGATTTTAGCGAAAAAAATAATTCGGTAGTTATTGAAACCGGTGCAGGAAAGATCACTTTCGATCGCTCTTCCCTTTCTATGGAAATGAGCAGAAAGCTTAACGAGCCGGCCAAACCTGAAAAACTTGAAAAGGAGAAAAAATAACTATCCTTTACCTACAAAAAAAACCTCACAGGATGCTGTGAGGTTTTTTTTTGCTCAAAAAGCAGATAGTTTACAGATATCTTTTTGAAGTAAGTTCAGCAATTTTCACGATCACTTCTGCAGCTTTTTGCATACTCTCTACAGGGATATATTCATATTTTCCGTGGAAGTTGTGACCTCCGGCAAAAATATTAGGGCAGGGAAGGCCCATGTAGCTAAGCTGAGCACCATCGGTGCCTCCACGAATGGGTTTAATGAAAGGTTCTACATTTACCGCTTGCATGGCTTCTTCAGCGATCTCAACAATATGCATTACCGGTTCGATTTTTTCGCGCATATTGGAGTATTGATCCTTCAGCTCTATTTCTATGCATTCACTGCCATACTGTTTGCAGATCTCCTTTTTCAGGTCCAGCATCATTCCTTTTCTGGCCTCAAAATGGTCTTTCTCATGATCGCGAATAATGTATTCCAGCTGGGTTTGCTCAACATCTCCTTTAATGCTGCTTAAATGAAAAAATCCCTGGCGGTCTTTTGTATGCTCGGGTGTTTCCAAACGCGGTAGGGAATTGATGAAATCCTGGGCGATGTACATGCTGTTTACCATCTTGTCTTTGGCATAGCCCGGATGAACGCTTTTCCCCTGGACTTTTACAATAGCCTGGGCAGCGTGGAAATTTTCAAACTCGAGTTCTCCAATCTGGCTACCGTCCATCGTATAAGCCCATTCGGCACCAAATTTTTCTACATCAAATTTATGTGCGCCCCTACCGATCTCTTCATCTGGGGTGAAACATATTCTTATTTTTCCATGAGGAATATCGGGGTTGTCCAACAGATATTGCATTGCGGTCATTATCTCTGTGATTCCCGCTTTATCATCGGCACCCAATAAGGTGGTCCCATCGGTAGTGATTATGGTTTGACCTTTGTACTGGGCCAGGTCCTCAAAATATTCGGGGGAAAGAATAATGTTTTTTTCCTTATTTAAAACAATGTCCCCGCCATCATAATCTTCAATGATCTGCGGATTCACATTGGTGCCGCTAAAATCGGGGGAAGTATCAAAATGTGAAATAAAACCTATTACAGGTACCTGGTGAGCTACATTCGCCGGAAGCGTAGCCATAACATAGGCATTTTGGTTTATGTCGACCTCGCTCATTCCCATTTCACGCAGTTCTTCGGCTAATTTTCGTGCGAGAACCCATTGTTTTTCGGTGCTGGGAGTAGTGGTACTGTTAGGGTCGCTTTGGGTGTCTATTTTCACATAGCTCACAAAACGATCTATGATGTGCTGTTTATTGGTCATTAGTTAGTAGTTTGGCCAAAAATAGCCATTCGGTAAATCGCTTCAAAACCTTTTAAGAATAGGCTAAGTTATTTTATGATTTCCTTTATTTTTGCACAAACCAACCACCATGTATAAATCACTTGTCAGGTCGCTTTTATTCCACTTCGACCCGGAATGGGTGCATCACTTCACTTTTAAAAGTTTACAAAATTTTGGGAAAATCCCCGGGATTTCAACTTTATTAAAGAATAAATTTCAGCTGAATGATCCCCGCCTGGAACGGGAGGTCTTCGGAATAAAATTCAAAAATCCTGTGGGTCTTGCTGCCGGTTTCGATAAAGATGCTAAGCTTTACAGGGAACTTGATGACCTGGGATTTGGTTTTATTGAAATTGGAACAGTTACTCCAAGACCCCAGCCCGGAAATGAAAAGAAAAGACTTTTCAGACTAAAGGCAGATGAAGCGATTATTAACAGGATGGGTTTTAATAATGATGGGGTGGAGGCTGCGGTGAAAAGGCTTCGGTCTAATAAGAATGTGATCATCGGCGGAAATATCGGCAAAAACAAGATCACGCCTAATGAGAAAGCTGGTGAGGATTATAAGATCTGCTTTGAGGCTCTCTTTGATCATGTAGATTACTTTGTGGTGAATGTGAGTTCGCCAAATACTCCAAATCTAAGGGAATTGCAGGATAAAGAACCGCTCACCAATCTGCTGAATAGCTTGCAGCAATTAAATTCAGCTAAACCCAAACAAAAGCCAATTTTGCTGAAGATTGCTCCCGATCTTACCGATGCACAACTTCTCGATATCATTGACATCGTAAAGGAAACAGGGATCGCCGGAGTGATCGCGACCAATACCACGATCTCCCGGGAAGGTTTAACTTCTGAAAACAAAAGTGAAATCGGCGGACTAAGTGGTAAACCTTTAAAAAACCGTGCAACCGAAGTAATTCGTTTTCTCTCTGAAAAAAGCAATAAAGCTTTCCCTATCATTGGTGTGGGAGGGATACATTCTGCTGAAGATGCCCTTGAAAAACTGGATGCCGGGGCAAGCCTGGTGCAGTTATATACCGGATTTATCTATGAAGGTCCGGGTTTAATAAAGAAAATTAATAAAGCGATCTTAGCCAAAAACCCCAAATAAATGAGGAAATTCTATCTGAGTTTTTTATTGTTATTTTTAATAAGTCTGGAAGCCTATAGTTTTTCAGAAACTTCTGAAGTGAGACGAACAGTAATTTCCAATGGAATAGGTTTAGGTTCGGTAGTAGCTGCGGTTACTTCATGGGAACGCAACCGATCGGTTTTATTAATGATAATTCACGGAATTTTTAGCTGGTTTTATGTGATTTATTTTTTGCTGACAAGAAAGAAATCTGAAAGAAAATAATTTTGCCAGAGCAAATCATCCCTTTTTTAACTGCCTCCATAATCCTGACCCTTTCCCCGGGCCCGGACATTATTTATGTGATGGTACAAGGGATGGCCAATGGTAAAAAGCACGGGATTGTAACTGCCCTGGGCCTGGCTACGGGAATAATCATTCATACCAGCCTGGTGGCGTTTGGAGTTTCGGCGATTATCAAAAGTTCTGAAACTTTATTTTTTATAATTAAGTTGTTCGGGGCCTTGTACCTGCTATACCTGGCTTACCGGGTCTTTAAAAGCAATCCGCAAATAGCTTATTCTGCAGAAGGGATTAAGCAAAAGTCACTGTTCAGCCTGTTTAAACAGGGTTTTATAATGAATGTTTTAAACCCCAAGGTGACGATCTTTTTCCTGGCATTCTTTCCAGGATTTCTATGGGAGCCCGTCGGGAATACGGTTTTGCAATTCTATGTTCTTGGGGGAATCTTCATGCTGCAAACGATTCTAATATTTGGTTCTGTAGCGATTCTGGCAGGAAAGATCTCAACTTACCTTAAACAACATAAACGGTCCGGATTGATTTTAAAGTGGTTACAGATAATTGTCTTTGTGGGGATTGCTCTTTTTATCCTGTTTTAGACTGAAATTATTTCTCAATTTTTTATCAAAAGATTATCTGAAATCTACTTTTTCCTCTTTCCCTTAGGTGAATTTTATTGAATGGGATATATTTTTAAATAATCCCTAAAATACTATCTTTGGAGGATATGGGAAAAATCAAGCTCATCGAATGTCCACGGGATGCCATGCAGGGTATCAAAACCTTTATTCCTACAGATAAAAAAGTGCAGTACATCCAGGCTTTGTTGCGCTGTGGATTTGACACCATAGATTTCGGAAGTTTTGTTTCGCCTAAGGCAATCCCGCAAATGGCCGATACCGCTGAGGTTCTATCCAAACTGGATCTTTCAACCACACAAAGTAAATTATTGGCCATAGTGGCTAATACCCGGGGAGCATCAGATGCTTCTAAATTTGAAGAAATAGATTATCTGGGCTATCCCTTTTCGATTTCAGAAAATTTCCAGATGCGGAATACTCACAAAACCATCGCCGAATCGGTGGAGATTTTAAAGGAGATCCTGGAAATTGCCAACAATACGAATAAAGAAGTTGTGGCTTATCTTTCTATGGGCTTTGGAAACCCCTATGGTGATCCATGGAACCTGGAAATAGTAGGGAACTGGACTGAGAAACTTTCGGCAATGGGCGTGAAAATTCTTTCGCTCTCTGATACAATCGGAACTTCCTCTCCCGAAAATATTGAATATTTATTTTCAAACCTTATCCCTAAATACCCTCAAATAGAATTTGGAGCTCACCTGCATACCACTCCTTCCAAATGGCACGAGAAAATTGATGCGGCTTACAAGGCCGGGTGTACCAGATTTGACGGTGCGATCCAGGGCTTCGGTGGTTGTCCAATGGCCAAGGATGAATTAACCGGCAATATGCCTTCAGAAAAAATGCTTTCTTATTTCAATTCAAAAAAAGCAGATTCCAATATTAAAATGACCAGTTTTGAATCGGCTTTTAATGAAGCTTCAAAGATATTTGGGGCTTATCATTAAGTAATTCTGTTTAGACAATAAAAAAACCGGAAGTTCTGAAACTCCCGGCTTTACTTTTTAAGAACTCTTGGATCTTTAGAACCTGGCGCTTATTCCGGCATACACCCCAAATGGATGCCCCGGTCTAAGGCCTGCAGGAACCCGGGCAACGGCGTATTCATTATCCAAAACATTAATCATATTCCCGGTTAAACTCAGGTGCTTGTTCAGATGGTATTTTGCGGAAAAATCCAGTACGAAATTTGCATCTATTCTTTCATTTTGAGGAATATCCCCTGAACCTGCGTGGGTTCTGAATTCACCCATATATCTACCACTTAAATAAGTTTCAAATTTCTCGTGTTCCAGGCCAAGAGAAGCGTTGAACTGGTGGTTTGGAATGTATGGCATTTCATCGCCTTCAGTAACTTCACCCCAAATATCAGCTGCGCTTTCAAAATCTGACTGAAATTCGGTATTGGTATAGGTATAACCTAAACTTACAGGAAGTTTAAATTCAACATTTGTTTTTAAGAAATCGTAATTCAGCAGTAATTCGAGTCCGTTAACCAGTACTTCCCCTGCGTTAAACTGATCAAGAGAACCGGTTCCGCCCGAAGCAGCCAGATCGCTACCCAGTAGATTACTGTAATCATTATAAAAAACAACTGCCTCTCCCTGTAATCCTGCAAGGTTGAATCTTGATCCAAGCTCTACGTTGATGCTTTCTTCAGGATCCTGGCCAACCGAGCTTCCGGGAGGAGAAAAGCCTTTGTGTACCCCACCAAAGATCGCCGCATCTGCATTGATCTTGTAGTTGAAACCTATTCCAGGAATAAATACATCTACCTTGTTTTCGCGGGTACTTAAATCACTTCCTGTACGGTTGATATCCTCTTTCCCGTAATCGGTGCGGCCCAGAGTGATATTCTCGTAACGAACACCGGGGGTAAAGGTCCATTTATTGAACTTCAGTTTGTACATTACGTGGGCGGCAAATGCTTTAGCATCGCTTATTCGGTTCGCATCTGTTCCCGGTGTGCCTTCGGTAGTAAGGTCCATTTTCCCTTCGTTCATCTGGTAGCGATCTACCCATTGAAAACGATCTTCTTCATCTACGTGATATCTCAAACCAATCTCAATATCATGGAATGCATTTTCCCCTGCCCAGTGATAGTCAAACTTAGTCTGAATTCCCTGAGAGGTATATTCCCGGTTGTTATTTTTTACAGCAAGAGCATCGGCTTCTGACGTACTTCCGGTAATGATGCTAAAAATATCAGGATAGGTTCCGGGATTATCTAAAATGGAAGCTATTCCCTGTTTCTCACCATTCGCGGTAACATCGTTGAGTTTATACCAGTTTCTGCTGAATTCATTGCGATAACCGGTTGTAGTAATCCTGAAAGAATCGTGGAAATCCAGGGTGTGAGTTGCCATAAATTGCATATGTTCAGCGTTCATCTGGTCTTTTTGAGAAGCTGCATATCTTCTGAAGGGATCATTCTCAAAGTCAGTGGCGGTAAGACCTAAATAGGTTTCGTCGGAAACTTCATCAGAATATTGAAATTTAAGATCCAACGCCTGCTGGGTAGTCGCTTCAGGATTTGTGTTTACACGGAATTTCGCAACAAGATCGTCTTTGTTGAATCCGGTATCTCCACCATTATCCAGGTTTTTAAATCCATCAGATTGGTTGTTCTGGTATTCCACCAGGTAGCCTATGTTCTTATATGAATTACCAACCTTGGCGTGCAGATTTGAAGTATTGAAACTCCCGTAATTAGCATCTACGGAACCAGAGAATTCCTGAGGTATCTGGGAAGAGATAAAGTTAATAGCTCCTCCGGTTGTAAAAGGGCCGAACTGCACCTGGCTACTACCTTTAAGCACTTCTACGGCCTGCATTCTTCCCACTGACGGAAAATAATAAGCGGCCGGGGCGCTGTAGGGGGCAGGAGCGATAAGCACTCCGTCTTCCATTAGGGTTATTTTGGAACTTCTTTCGGGAGAAGTTCCACGAAGACTAATATTGGGGCGTAAACCAAAACCGTCTTCTTCGTACATATTAACTCCGGGTACCTCTCTTAATACCCGGTTGATATCGGTATAATTGAATTTTTTCAAATCCTGTGGCGAAAGGAAATAAGCCGAACCTGTACGGTTACGGGCTTCAAATTTGCTTCCAAAAAGGACTTTTGCTGAAATTATTACTTCCTTAAGGTCTTCAACAGGTTTAGTAGGATTCTTTAGCGTGTCGTTCTTTTCCTGTGCTTCGAGGGAACCTGTCAATATAAGGCCAAGAAAAAAAAGAGAAAACTTTTTCATTTTATTTAGATTTGATTTAAATAGCGTCGCAAAAGTAATAGCCGGAAATCATTTAAACAACTTTATTTAGACTTAATTTAAATAGTAAAACGAAACTATTTTAGAATCAGTTTTTTAGCTATTAAATTTTTTGAAAAATTCTAAATAGCGTTGCTGTAGTTATGTTTACAGGCCTTTAGTCTAAAAAATCTATTGAATTTTTATTTAAACCCATTCTAAATAGCTATATTTGGCGTGAATTAAATATCTATAAAAATGAAGAAAATAATTCTAAGTCTCTTTGGTTTGATTTTGATGTTTGGATGTAAGAATTCCGAAGAAAAACAAACAGAAGAAAAGGAATCTAAAGAAGTAAATGTTTATACGCACCGTCACTACGAATCAGATCAACAATTGTTCAAACAATTTGAAGAAGAAACGGGAATAAAGGTGAATGTAATTAACGCCAGCGCCGATGAACTCATCCAAAAAATGAGTATGGAAGGAGAGCAGTCTCCTGCCGATGTTTTAATTACTGTTGATGCCGGAAGATTGGAGCGGGCAAAATCAAAGGATCTGCTGCAACCCATCGAGTCTGAAGTTCTGGAAAATACTATTGCTTCTCATTTAAAAGACACCGACAATTATTGGTTTGCCCTTACCAAGCGCGCCCGGGTAATAGCTTATGCTAAAGACCGCGTAAATCCCGAAGAGCTCTCTACTTACGAAGACCTGGCTTCAGAAAAATGGAACGGGAAGTTGCTTATCCGCAGTTCAGGGAATATCTATAACCAGAGTTTAATGGCTTCTATGATCGTGAATAACGGGGAAGAAGAAGCTAAAAAATGGGCAGAAGACGTGGTAGATAATATGGCACGTTCTCCAAAAGGAAACGATCGGGACCAGGTGAAAGCCGTGGTTGCCGGTGAAGGAGACCTGGCGATTGTGAACACCTATTACATTGGTAAAATGCTTAATTCTGATGATCCGGAAGAAGTTAAGGCCGGAGAAAAGGTTGGATTGTTCTTCCCTAATCAGGAGGGGCGTGGCACCCATATTAATGTGAGTGGTGCCGGAGTAGCTAAATATGCTCCTAATAAAGAAAATGCCATAAAATTCATTGAATTTCTGGTTTCAGAAGAAGCTCAGAAGATCTTCGCACACTCCAATTATGAATATCCGGTGAATGACGCCGTGGAGCCTGCGGCACTGTTACAGGAATGGGGAGAATTCAAAGAAGACACCTTAAACCTTTCGCAGCTTGGGCAAAACAATAAAAAGGCGGTAATGCTATTCGATGAAGCAGGCTGGAAGTAGTAACATATTTTCTTTAAAGTCAAGGCTTAATCGTCTTAAAAGAGATACCAACAGATGGTCGGTTTTTACGCTGGCCATCGTTGGTTTTATAGCCTTACCAATTATTTCAATTGGCATCAAACTTTTTGCAGGTCCGGGGGAAACCTGGGGCCATCTTGTTGATAATCTTTTTGTAGATTATATAGGGAATTCTTTTTTCCTGGTTTTTTTCTGTAGCGTTTTGGTGCTTTTATTTGGGGTGAGCAGTGCCTGGCTAGTGTCCCGATTCGAATTTCCATTTAGGAAACAAATGGAATGGCTGCTTATACTTCCGTTGGCCATTCCTTCTTATATCGTAGCCTATGCCTATGCAGGGATCTTTGATTACGGGGGGAGTTTTGAGCTATTGCTAAGATTTTTTAATATGGAGTTCATCCGTATTGATATGATGAATAAATACGGACTCGCTTTCGTGCTCAGTATTTCGCTATTCCCTTATGTGTATGTAAGTTCCAGGGCATTTTTTCTGGACCAGGCCGGAAACCTGCTCGAGGCTTCTACCATGTTGGGAATCGGAGAATTCAGGTCATTTTTTAAGCTGATATTACCATTAGCCCGTCCGGCAATTATCGCCGGACTTATCTTGGTTCTAATGGAAGTGCTTAACGATTACGGGGCAGCCCAGTATTTTGGGGTCAATACTTTTACCACCGGAATCTTCAGGGCCTGGTTTGCCTTAGAAGAACCGGAAACAGCGATCTATCTTTCAGCTTTACTGATCACTTTCGTCTTTGCGCTTATTTTATTTGAAAAATGGCAAAGAAAAAACATGCAGGTGGCTTCTCAAAAAGCTTCAAAATTTTCCCATCGGAAAGAATTCAAGAAATCGGCGCAATGGCTTATTTTCTTAATTGTTCTAATTCCGGTGAGCTTTGGTTTTTTTATTCCATTATCACAGCTTATCTATTGGGCCGTGCTTACTGCCGGAAATGTTTTTGATCTGGATTTTCTGATGTTGTCCCTGCAAAGTTTCTGGATCGCCTTTGTTACATCTGTGGTTACTGTAATATTTGCAACATTGCTGATTTATTTTGCCAAATGGAGCAGTATCAGTACTGTGAAAAGTATTTCTAAACTCGGGATTTTGGGCTATGCAATTCCCGGAGCGGTTGTGGCCATAGGAATTATGATTCCAACGCTGGCTTTAGATAAATGGATTATCGGAGTAATGAATGATTACTTCGGAATAAGCACAGGCTTGCTCATTAACGGAAGCCTGGTAGCACTGGTCTATGCCTATGCTGTCCGGTTTTTGGCGGTGGCCTACAACCCGATTGAATCTACCGGATTAAAAGTGAGCAGTAGCATACCCGATTCTTCCAGGATGCTGGGGGTGGGGCATTTTAAAACTTTTTTCCGGGTGGAATTTCCGCTTATAAAAACCGGGATACTCAGTGCTATAATTCTTGTTTTTATCGATGTAATGAAGGAGTTACCACTAACGCTTATCCTGAAACCTTTTCATATAAACACCCTGGCGGTGAAAGCCTTTGAATATGCCAGCGACGAAATGGTTATGGAAGCTGCCATTCCTTCATTATTTATTATATTCACGGCAGCAATTCCGGTGATATTTCTCAACAGGTTACTTATAAAAGATTGAAGATGCTGATTGTTGATTCCCTTTCCAAAAGCTTTGATAAAGGCAAAAGTTTTGCCCTAAAAGATGTCTCCTTTAAGCTGGAGCAGGGTGATGTTTGTGCGATAGTAGGAGAGAGCGGAAGCGGGAAAACAACCCTGGTGCGCCTTATCGCTGGTTTAGAAAGACCTGATGGAGGTGTGATAAACCTGGAAGGCAAAGAGGTTTCTTCGATAAAGAAATTGGTGCCACCCGAAAAAAGAAATATTGGACTGGTTTTCCAGGAGTATGCACTTTTTCCGCATTTCGATTTATTGAAAAATGTAATGTATGGAATTTCAAAGCTGAAAAACAAAAAGGAGCGCGCAAAGGAAATTCTCGAACTCGTTGGTCTAAGCGGAATGGAGCATCGTTATCCGCATCAACTGTCGGGAGGGCAGCAACAAAGGGTTGCCCTGGCCAGGGCTTTAGCACCCAATCCATCTTTGCTTATTTTGGATGAACCCTTTAGCAACCTTGATGCGATGTTAAGGATGCAGCTGAGAAGCCAGGTTTTTGAGATCATAAAAAAAACAGGAGTTACTGCCATTTTTGTAACTCACGATACCCAGGATGCACTCTCTGTAGCCGATGAGATCCTTATTCTTCAGAATGGGAAAATAATTCAGAAAGATCAGCCGGCTAATTTATATATCAAACCTTCTTCTATTTATGTAGCCTCATTGTTCGGAAATACCATTCAGCTGAATAAAGAAATGCAAACGGCCTTTGACTGCCCACTTAACCCAAAATGCGATCACGCCATCCGCAATGAGAATTTGAGTATAAATGAAGAGTGCGAGTATGTTACTCACGCCAGGGTACTGAAAAAGACTTTTTTGGGTACAGGAACGCAGTTACTGCTGAAGCTTGATAACGGTCAGAAAATTTCAGTGATCACCAAAGAGCGCGAAGTAGCCGATCGTATTAAAATAGGATTTAACTCTACCGATCTCCTGGAATTTGCCGGGTAAGGCTTTCTAAAGGAAAGCTTTTGTAACTTATTCTGTTTTAAGCATTTTTTGCGATAAAAAATGTATATTTGCACGCAATTAAATCTTTAATTGCTATGACCGCACACGAATCCAAAATTCTAGGAGAAGCCCTTACTTACGACGATGTTCTTTTAGTACCTGCCTTTTCAGATGTCCTTCCCAGAGAAGTTGATATAAGCTCAAAATTTACAAAAAATATCCGCATAAATGTTCCTATAGTTTCTGCAGCTATGGACACGGTAACCGAATCCCGTATGGCAATCGCTATTGCCCGGGAAGGAGGTATTGGTGTGTTGCACAAAAACATGAGTATTGAAGCTCAGGCGCTAAAAGTGCGTAAAGTAAAACGTGCCGAAAGCGGCATGATTATAGACCCTGTGACACTTTCTATTTCGGCCAATGTTAGCGATGCCAAGGCAAGTATGAAAGAACATAGCATTGGAGGAATTCCAATTGTAGACGAGGAGGGTAAATTACTGGGGATTGTAACCAACAGGGATTTAAGATTTGAAAAAAATAATAATCGTCCGATTTCTGAGGTAATGACTTCAGAAAATCTTGTGACGGTAGCAGAGGGGACTTCTCTTGATGAAGCTGAAGATATCCTTCAGGAATTCAAAATCGAGAAATTGCCGGTAGTGAATTCTGAAAAAAAACTGGTAGGATTGATCACATTTAGAGATATCACCAAACTTTCTCAAAAACCAACGGCCAATAAAGATTCCTACGGGAGACTTCGTGTAGCAGCTGCTATTGGCGTTACCGGGGATGCCGTGGAGAGAGCTGGAGCACTCGTTAAAGCCGGCGTGGATGCGGTGGTGATCGATACCGCTCACGGTCATACCAAAGGTGTAGTCCATGTTTTAAAAGAAGTTAAGAAAAACTTCCCTGATCTGGAGGTGATAGTAGGAAACATAGCAACTGCTGAAGCCGCTAAATATCTTGCCGATGCCGGCGCCGATGCCGTTAAGGTTGGAATTGGACCTGGTTCGATTTGTACTACCCGGGTAGTTGCCGGAGTTGGTTTTCCGCAATTCTCAGCCGTATTGGAGGTGTCCGCAGCCCTAAAGGGGTCTGGTGTCCCTGTTATTGCTGATGGGGGAATTCGTTATACCGGTGATATCCCAAAAGCCCTTGCCGCCGGAGCCGATTGTGTGATGCTTGGCTCATTGCTTGCCGGAACAAAAGAATCTCCGGGAGAAACCATAATCTTTGAAGGAAGAAAATTCAAATCTTACCGTGGAATGGGTTCTGTAGAAGCGATGAACAAGGGATCTAAAGACAGGTATTTCCAGGATGTAGAAGATGATATTAAAAAACTTGTGCCTGAAGGGATTGTAGGAAGAGTGCCTTATAAAGGCGACCTGGAAGAGAGTATTCACCAATTTGTGGGAGGTTTGCGTGCCGGAATGGGTTACTGCGGTGCTAAAGACATTGAGAGCCTTAAGGAAAGAGGTAAATTCGTGAAGATCACCTCTTCAGGAATCCACGAAAGTCATCCTCATAATGTGACCATTACTAAAGAATCTCCTAACTACAGCAGGTAGATTTCACGATAATATTTAAAACAAAAAACCCGGCACCTGCCGGGTTTTTTTATGTTGATAAAGGCAGAAGTTTATTCTTCCTCCTGAACTTCACTAAGATCACTAAGATCTATGCCTAATTTTAATAGGACTTTTTCGGTAATATCAAAGCGTTCATCGGCAAAGGCTAGGCTGTTACCATTGGCGTGAAATATTTGAGTATAACCGTCTTCCTGGATTACCTGCTGCATCGCCTGATTGATCTCATCATACAGGGGTTTTGTAAGTTCGTTTTTGCGCATCTGCATCATTACAGAAGCTCGCTGGCGAAAACCTTTAATGTCATTCTCAAGACCGATTATTTCATTTTCTTTTTCGGCTCTTTCCTCTTCTGTTAAAGCTTCCCGATCTTTCTGGTAGACCTCGATCAGGCCCTCATATTCCTTGATGGTTTCCTGAAGGTCTTCCTGCATCTCAGTGTTATAGTCTTGTAAACCAAGATTCACTTCTTCCATAGCGGGCATTTGGGCAAGTATATAATCGGCATCAATAGTCCCGGTTTTAGTTTGGGCATTGGCGATATGGCCTATGAGTACAAAAGCAATTAATAAAGATATTTTTTTCATAATTGAATAAATTTTTGGCAAATATAACCGCACAGTTGGTTTAATCACAGTTTTTATTTAATAAAAACGGTAAAAAACTATCAGGTGAAACTTTATAAGACTTTTTCTATTCTGAATTGATAAAAATCTTAATCAGAATGTTTCAGAAATTAATTAAAAGGAATAATAATTTCCAAAAGAAATAATCGTTTTTGGATTAGCTTGTAGAACCTAAAGGAATTCTTATTTTTGCTCTCATTTAAGAGGCGCAGGAGTAGCTGTTTGTAATTGGTATATAAATTGCTGGCCTTAACCAAAAAAGTATTGAAAAGTATACATCGATTTTTAATAATTATACTGTTGGCCTTCGGGGTGACAGCCTGTAATTTATTTGAAGAAACCGAGGAGCGAAAAGTGGTGGTAAGGGTTAATGATTCTTATCTTTATGAAGAAGATATCAATGATCTTCTTAATGAAGACACCAGTCCCGAAGACAGCAGCCTGATCGTATCTACTTATATTACCCGCTGGGCTACCCAGCAATTGATTATAGACCGGGCCCGGCTCAATCTTACTGAAGAACAACAGCAAGAATTCAACGATTTGGTGGAGAATTACAGAAACGAACTCTACACCAATGCCTATACTGAGGCCCTGGCCAGAAAGAATATGGATACCAGCTTTAGCGAGACAGAGCTTGAAACTTATTATGAAGAGAATAAAGAAAACTTTAAATTAAGGGAAGATTTGGTGAAATTAAGGTATATAAACCTTGATAAAAACCTTAATAATCTTAAGCAAATCAAAACCTGGTTTGAGCGGTTTAATGAAGAAGACAGGCAGGAACTTGATAAAATTGCGCTTCAGTTTAAAAATTATTCCTTTAATGATTCGGTTTGGGTAAAAACCAAATCGGTTTATGAAAAAATAAAACCTTTAAGCGTAGAAGACCGATCAGACTTGCTTAAAACTTCTAATTTTCTTCAGCTTGAAGATTCTTTAGGCGTATATTTGATCTATGTTAACGATGTTTTGGAGAAGAATGAACAGGCGCCAATAGAATATGCCCGGCCCTCGATAAAACAGATTTTGCTGAATAAAAGAAAGCTTGATCTAACAAAAGAACTTGAAAAAGAAATTACAAAAGATGCAATTAAAAACAATCAATTTGAGATTCACGACTAAGCTTTGCGCATTCATATTCGGATTATTTTTTAGTACGAATTCTTTTGCACAGGATGTCATAGTAACAGACAGCACTGCGATTCAACCTGAAGAGGAATTAGCGCAGAATACCACCAAAGATGGTGATTTTAAGCGTAGGAAAGTAGATGGAATCGCCGCCGTAATTGGAGATTATATTGTCCTGGAAAGCGATGTTCAGCTTATGTATAAAGATATGCAAAGCCAGGGGATGTCTACCGCAGGAATCACCGACTGCGAGTTGGCAGGTTCCCTTATGGAAAACAAGCTTTATGCACACCACGCCATTCAGGATAGTATTATAATTATGGATGCTGAAATCAATAATTATATCGATCAGCAAATTAGCCAGATGGTAAATCAGGTGGGCTCTATGGAAAAGGTGCTTGAATTCTATAAGAAAGATACCGAAGAGGAATTTCGCAGTGAGTTGTTTGAGCTTAACAAGGAAAGACAACTTGCCAGCCGTATGCAGCAGCGTATCATTGAAAATGTAGAGATCACCCCTGAGGAAGTAAGAGAATACTTCGATAATATTCCTGAAGATCAACTTCCAATGTTTGGAGAAGAGGTGGAGCTTGCGCAAATCGTGATAAAACCTGAAATCCCTGAATCTGAAAAAAATAAAGTTATCTCACGCCTAAATGAATTTAAGGCCGATGTTGAAGATAACGATGCTAATTTTGGAACCAAGGCTATATTATATAGTCAGGATCCCGGAAGCGCCAGTAACGGAGGGCAAATAAGCCTTTCCCGAAAAGATAATTTTGTACAGGAATTCAAGGATGTAGCTTTCAGCCTTCAGCAAGGAGAGGTGAGTGAACCTTTTGAAACTGAATTTGGATTCCATATTATCCAGGTAGACCGTATTCGCGGCCAAACCGTAGACCTCCGTCACATTTTGCTTATTCCCGATGTGAATAACCAGTCTGTGGAAGAGGCCAAAAGTGAGATAGACAGTATTCGTAAGAGAGTAAAAGAAGGAGTACTGGATTTTGGCGAAGCTGCGAAAGAATTTTCAGATGAAGAAGAAACCAGAAATGATGGCGGGCGTCTTATGAACCCACAAACGGGAGATACACGTTTCGAGCTTTCGAAAGTAGATCCAAAACTTTACGACCAGATAGGGGAATTGCAGGAAGGGGAATTATCCCGAAGGTTAATCGAGCAGGACCGCACCGGACGCCCAACTTTTAAACTGATAAGAGTGACTAAAAGAATTCCGGAGCATAAGGCCAATTATTCTACCGATTATATGAAAATTAAGCAGCTCGCCCTGCGTGATAAACAGATGGAAGCTATTGAGGAATGGCAGAAGACGAAGATAGAAGAAACTTATGTGAAGATTAGTGGTGATTACCGCGGCTGCGAGTATAGTAGTAACTGGCTTAAAAAGTAAAAAAGATGTCTGACGTTGCACTGGTAGAAAAACTGGTTGAAAAAAACCGGCAATTAAAAAAAGAGATTGCCAGGATTATCGTTGGACAGGATAAAGTTATAGATCAAATTTTGCTCTCCGTTTTCTCTGGAGGGCATTCTTTGTTAATAGGGGTGCCGGGGCTGGCAAAGACCTTAATGGTTAATACTATAGCTAAGACCCTTGGTCTTGATTTTAAACGAATTCAGTTTACCCCAGATTTAATGCCCAGTGATATTCTGGGAGCCGAGATCCTGGATGAAAACCGTCATTTTAAATTTATAAAAGGTCCAATCTTCGCAAATATCATCCTGGCCGATGAGATTAACAGGACCCCACCAAAAACACAGGCCGCTTTGCTCGAGGCAATGCAGGAGCGTGCGGTTACTGTGGCCGGTCATCATTATAAGCTGGCCAAGCCATATTTTGTCCTTGCGACTCAAAACCCTATCGAGCAGGAGGGAACCTATCCCTTGCCGGAGGCACAACTAGACCGTTTTATGTTTGCTATTAATCTGGAATACCCCAGTTTTGAAGAAGAGGTAAATGTGGTGAAGAATACCACTTCTGATGAGGAGGTAGAAGTTGATGCTTTGTTCAATGCTGAAGAAATTATCCAGATACAACATCTTATAAGAAGAATTCCCGTAGCCGATAATGTAGTTGAATATGCGGTTAGGTTAGTTGGGAAAACCCGACCCTCATCCGATGCTGCACCTGAACTGGTTAAAAATTATCTTGATTGGGGTGCAGGTCCCAGAGCCTCTCAAAATTTAATACTTGCCGCTAAGGCTAATGCCGCAGTTAATGGCAAATTTTCACCTGATATCGAAGACGTTCAAAAAGTGGCCATTGGCATCCTGCGTCATCGAATTATCAAAAACTACAAGGCCGAGGCTGAAGGCATTTCCGAAGAGAAAATAATTACCGAATTATTTTAGAAAGATTTCTTTTTCAAAAATGGAACCCTTATTATCAATATCGTAATTTCTTATTGTTTATTTTAATATTCCATAATTTTATCCTGTAAAATTTAAATATAATTGAATTATTTTCAAGTAATTTTGATATTAGGTTCTAATTTTTAAAATCCGCCTGAATTCCGTAAATTTGCGAGACTTTTTAGAACTTAAATACAACAAATATGGCATTCGATATTGATATGATCAAGAAGGTGTACAGCCAAATGCCCGAGCGAGTGAATAAAGCACGCGAGGTGGTTGGAAAACCTTTAACCCTTTCAGAAAAAATCCTTTATTCTCACTTGTGGGATGGCGAAGTAAAAGAGGCTTACCAAAGAGGAAAAGATTATGTAGATTTTGCTCCAGACAGGATTGCCTGCCAGGATGCAACTGCTCAAATGGCATTGCTGCAATTTATGCAAGCCGGTAAAAAGGAGGTGGCAGTTCCAACTACTGTGCATTGTGATCACCTTATCCAGGCTAAAATGGGTGCCGTAATAGATTTGCAAGCTGCCAATAAATCAAGTCACGAAGTTTTTGAATTTTTGGAATCGGTTTCCAATAAATACGGAATTGGTTTCTGGAAACCGGGAGCAGGGATAATCCACCAGGTGGTTCTTGAAAATTATGCTTTCCCCGGGGGAATGATGATCGGTACAGATTCTCACACCGTAAATGCCGGTGGTCTTGGAATGGTCGCGATAGGTGTTGGCGGTGCTGATGCCGTTGATGTAATGGCCGGGATGGCCTGGGAACTTAAATTCCCAAAACTTATTGGGGTGAAGCTAACCGGAAAACTTTCCGGGTGGACCTCAGCTAAAGATGTGATCTTAAAAGTAGCCGGAATTCTTACCGTTAAAGGTGGAACCGGAGCTATTATAGAATATTTCGGCGAAGGGGCCCGCTCAATGTCGGCTACCGGAAAAGGAACCATTTGTAATATGGGAGCTGAGGTAGGAGCCACAACTTCAACTTTTGGATACGACGATTCTATGGAGCGTTACCTGAAAGCTACCGACCGGGCTGATGTAGCTGAAGCAGCCAACCAGGTAAGAGAGCACTTAACCGGTGATGACGAAGTTTACGCTAACCCTGAACAATATTTCGATGAGCTAATCGAGATCAACCTTTCAGAATTAAAGCCACACCTTAACGGACCATTTACTCCGGATCTTGCCACTCCAATTTCAGAAATGGCCGTTAAAGCCAAAGAAAACGACTGGCCTATAAACGTAGACTGGGGTCTTATTGGTTCATGTACCAACTCTTCTTATGAAGATCTTACCCGTGCGGCTTCAATTGCAAAGCAGGCTGTGGATAAGAAAATTAAAGCAAAATCAGATTTTGGTATCAATCCCGGATCAGAGCAAATTAGATTTACTGCCGAGCGGGACGGACTGCTGCAAATCTTTGAAGATCTTGATGCAACTATATTCACTAATGCGTGTGGACCTTGTATTGGTCAATGGGATCGAAGCGACCGTAAAGGAGAAGAAAAGAATACAATTGTGCATTCCTTTAACCGTAACTTCTCTAAACGTGCCGATGGTAACCCGAATACCCACGCTTTTGTAGGTTCACCGGAAATGGTTGCCGCTATTGCTATCTCAGGTCGTCTTGATTTTGATCCAACCCGTGATAAGCTTATCAATGAAGATGGGGAGGAAGTGATGCTGGACGAACCAAAAGGAATAGAATTACCAGAAAAAGGTTTCGCTGTTGAAGATGCGGGTTATATTCCACCGAAAGAGGACGGAAATTCTGTTGAGGTGAAAGTAGCTGAAGATAGTGAGCGTTTAGAATTGTTGACTCCTTTTGAGCCCTGGGATGGTAAAAACATTACCGAAGCCAAATTACTTATAAAAGCATTTGGAAAATGTACTACAGACCATATTTCAATGGCTGGGCCCTGGTTACGTTACCGTGGTCACCTTGATAATATTTCCAATAATATGCTTATTGGAGCCATCAATGCTTTTAATAAGAAGACTAATTTTGTTAAGAACCAACTAACCGGTGAGTATGATGGTGTGCCCAGCGTACAGCGTGAATACAAAAAAGCGGGAGTTCCAACTGTTGTGGTAGGAGATCATAACTATGGAGAAGGTTCTTCCAGAGAGCACGCGGCTATGGAACCACGTCATCTTGGGGTGAAAGTGGTACTGGTTAAATCTTTTGCCCGAATTCACGAGACAAACCTTAAAAAGCAAGGTTTACTTGGGGTGACCTTTGATAATGAAAGCGATTATGACCTTATTCAAGAAGATGACACCTTTAACCTTATAGATTTGGAAGACTTTGCTCCAAATAAGCAAATCACTATTGAAGTGGTTCATGCCGATGGCAGCAAGGATACTATAAAAGCCAATCATACTTATAATAATTCTCAAATAGAATGGTATAAGCACGGTTCAGCTCTAAACCTGATCAAAAAGCAAAATGGTGCATAAATAATCCAGGTTTATTATAAATAATAGAATCCCGCCCATCTTAGGCGGGATTTTTTTTACCCAAAATTGGTTTGTTAAGTTTACCTTTGTTTCACGTCTAAACTTGAAATCTGTTTTATGAAGTTTTTCAAAAATCAATGGTCCAATATTATATTCATAGTATTGATTCTAATTCTCATAATTCCCCAAACCCGCAAACCCATACAAATATTCGTAAATAAGGTGTTTTCCTTCAGCCCCTCGGTTACCGATGAGGAAGATCGCGAGAAACTTGTCGATTATAACTGGATTCTTGAAAACAACGAGGGAGAAAGAGTTAATTTCTCAGATTCTGAAGGCGAAGTGGTAATTGTTAATTACTGGGCTACCTGGTGCCCGCCCTGTATTGCCGAGATGCCGAGCTTCCAGGCTTTATATGAAGATTATAAGAATAAGGTAGATTTTTATTTCGTTTCAGGAGAAGAACATTCCACCACGCAAAAGTTTCTCAATTCAAAAGATTATGACATTCCCAGTTACCGGATGCTTTCAGAAGATCCTAAGCCTATGGATGGTTACTCCCTCCCTACTACTTATCTCATCGATAAAAATGGAGAAATCATTATTAGAAAAATTGGAGCAGCCGACTGGAATAGTCAAAAATTGAGAAACAAGCTTGACGAACTAATAGCCGAATAAGTTTTTTTAAAAGTTTTTTCTGAAAAAGGATTTTATGAAATCAAAGCTGTACAGCGAAATCATGATTTTTAAATCTTCGGAAAAAGTGGTCTCCTCGTCCAGATAGCTGAAGATCTCTTCAGGAGTATTTTTGGTGTAGAATTTCGTAAAGATATCTTCCCCTTTTTCATTATTATTGGCTAGTACATCGAGAAAAATCCCATCGTAGCTTTTAAATTTTTTATTGATAAGGCCTTCCGCCGGTGGTTTTCCACTTTTGAGATTATCAATAATCTTTCTAACCCTCTTCTGCGTATTTATGAAGGAATAGCCGGTTGAAGCTTTTACCCAACCCCCGCCGGTTCCTATCTTTGTGATATTGGAAGTGTTTCCTTCTTCAAAAGGAAAATCCGTCATAGGGATTATACCTGCTTCAGTGTTCCCGATGCTGTAATCTTTTATCTTAAGAATTTCTTCCACATAGCGCTTAAGCATTTCGTCATAAACGCTTTCTTCAGTTAAAAACGGCGTAAAGAAAGTGAATTCTATAAGTGCTTTGGTTTTTGAAACCGGTAAAACATAAGTAAAAGCTGTAGTATCTTTATATTTCAGGCGGTAATCCATCATCGTAAATTCTTCAGCAGAAAAAACGGGCTCCGGAGTTTTAATTTCCCAACCCTTAAAATGCTGATAGATTAAAGTGTGTTTTCCTTCTTCCAGATATTCTGGATCCACACGGCTGTCGAAGAAATGGGTTGCGGTATAATTATTAAACTTCCCTGAAGCTTGCCGGGTAACAGGATCTATTTCTGAAATTTCATCCCGAATCAATTTTATATCATTTGATGCCTCCAGCTCCTGGAGGATCTCCCTGTAAAAATCTTCAGCTTTTATCATTTTATACTGGTAGGGCTCCAGCTCCAGCTTTTTATTTATTTCAGAAGTGATAAACCGACCATTTTTCCAGGTTTTGGAAACCAGGTACTCCCATTGTCCTTCTCCTTTCTCCCAGAAACACCAGGTCTTGGTGGGGGTTTTAAAATCTGGGTCTATTACTGCAATCTGTTTTCCTTTAAAAAAAATATCCCGGCTAAGTTGCCGGGCGAGCTGCAATCCTGCGAGTCCTCCTCCTACAATTACATAAAAATATTTAGGTACCTGCATAGCATTGTAACGACAGAAAGTGGAAGTTATTTTTTGAAATATTTAAAAGGTACCCACAACATCCCAAAACATTCTCCGTCTTCTTTGTCCAGGTGTTTATGGTGCATTTTGTGAGCTCGTCTTATGCCTTTTGCAAAACGGTTATTCGCATTACGAAAGATCTTAAAACGCTGATGAATAAAAATATCGTGAACGGTAAAATAAGTGATTCCGTAAGCCAGGATTCCAAGGCCCACAGGTAAACCAAACCATATCCCTTCATATCTCCACAAGAGGAAAAATCCTATACTTACTAAAGCATAAAAGATGAAAAAGAGATCGTTTCGCTCCCACCAGTGGCTGTGATCTTTACGATGATGATCTTTATGCAATGACCATAGGACACCATGCATAATATATTTATGAGTAAACCAGGCCATTCCTTCCATAATCATGAAAGTGCCCAGAAAAACTGCTATCCAGAGTAATATGCTCATTTTAAAGTAAATTTAATCTATATGAAATATACGATTTTGCGAGCAAACCTACCTTCTGATAATCAGAAACTCTTATTCGACGGTTTTTTATTTCCATTGGCGGAGTTTTCTTTAGTTTATGAAGCAATTTCTTATAGTACATAAATGCGGTATATACTCCAAATTTGGCTTCTACGGGTAATTTAGCAATGCCCTCATAACCTTTCCTGAAATCGCTGTCTATTTCATCTATTATTTGTTTTTTTCCCGCTTCATCCAGCTGTGCCAGGTTGGTGTGTGGAAAATAGCTCCGACTTAGATCTTCGTAATCTGCTTTGAGGTCTCGAAGAAAATTCACCTTTTGAAAGGCGGAGCCCAAGCTCATTGCTGAATCTTTTAAAGCTTCAAACTTTACAGGATCTCCTTTAACAAAGACTTTAAGACACATAAGCCCAACCACATCTGCACTTCCGTAGATGTATTCCTTGTAATCGTCAAAACTTTTATATTCCGTTTTATAAAGGTCCTGCCGCATACTTTTCATAAAAGCATTATATAAAGAAGCTTCAATATTATATTTGTGTACCGTTTCCTGGAACGCGTTGAGGATTGGGTTCAGGCATATTTTGTTATCAATAGCCAGATGAAGGTCCCGTTCAAAATCATTAAAGAGTTTTTCTTTATCATAATCGTGAAAACTATCTACGATCTCATCTGCCAGTCGCACAAAACCATAAATGTTGTAAACATCCTGTCTTATGGAAGGTGCCAGCATTCGGGTAGCCGTAGAAAAGGAGGTGCTATAGGCGTGAGTCACGCACTTACTACAGGTGTGGGAAAGGGTGTCGAAAATTGTTTTCATAGCTATTTTTTTGAATTTTGAATAAGGCCTGCAGCTAATTTTCCTGAAATTAGCGAAGGAGGTACTCCAGGGCCGGGAACAGTTAACTGACCGGTGAAAAACAGGTTATGAACCTTTTTGCTTTTTAGTTTAGGCCTTAAAAACGCCGTTTGAAAAAGCGTGTTGGCCAGACCGTAGGCATTTCCTTTATATGAATTATATTCTTTCTTGAAATCTAACACGCAAAAAGATTCCCGAAACAGAATATGATCGATTACTTTCTGTTGAGTAATATTTTCAAATCTGGAAATTATCTTTTGGAAATATTTTTCTCTTATTTCTTCTGAATCCTCTACATCGGGAGCAAGGGGAATTAAGAATATTCCGGCTTCTTTGCCTTTAGGCGCCGCTGATGCATCTGTAACAGAAGGAAAACTCGCATAAAAAAGAGGGTCTTCGGGCCATTTGGCATCATCGTATATAGCACGGGCATGCTTTTCAAAGTCAGTATCAAAAAAGAGACTGTGGTGGGTGATGTTGGCCAGTTTTTTATCAAATCCTACATAGAATAGCAGGGAAGATGGCGCAAAAGTTTTTTTCTCCCAGTAGGATTCAGGATACTGCCTGTTGTCTTTTGGTAAAAGGGTTTCGGTATGGTGATAATCGGCACCGCTTAGAATGTAATCACTCTGTATGCGTTCCCCGTTAACAAGGATTCCTGTAGCCGTATTGTTTTTTACAAATATTTTTTCGGCAGGTGCACTGGTGTTTAATTTTACTCCCAGGGAAATGGCGAGTTGCTCGATACCTTCAATCACCTTGTACATTCCGCCTTTTGGATGCCAGGTGCCCAGGCCAAAATCGGCATAGTTCATAAAGCTGTAAAATGCCGGCGTATTGCTGGCTTTAGCTCCAAGGAATAGAACCGGAAATTCCAGGATCTGAATTAATTTGGGATTTTTAAACTCCTTTCGGACTTCCTTTGAGATCGTGCTGAAAAAAGTTCTGAGTTTTTTTGCTGTGGCTGGTGTCACCAATTCCAAAGGAGAAACTCCAGGACGATATACCAGGTCTTTGATCGCTATATTATAATTATCCAGGGCTTCATCGATGAATTTCTCCAGCTTTACAGCACTGCCGGGTTCCTCTGTTTCAAATGCTTTGTAGATCTTTTTCAGTGTATCTTCAATAGTTATACTGTCCTCTTTTCCGAAGAAAACCTTATAGGCCGGATTGAGTTTTTCCAGCTCATAGAAATCAGCTGGAGTTTTTCCGAAATCGGCGAAAAAACGATCAAAAACATCGGGCATCCAGTACCAGGTTGGGCCAATATCGAAAGTAAAACCTTCCTTTTTTAACTGCCTGGCGCGGCCGCCAATAGTTTTATTTTTTTCAAAAATCTCCACCTCATAGCCATCCCGTGCCAAATAGCAGGCGGCGGCAAGGGAGGCAAAGCCCGAACCAATTATAGAAACTGTTTTTTTCATAGACTTAAAAGGAACTGGTTGAGATTATCGAAGGTTTTGATAAATGGGGGGAAGTTTTGGGTATCTACGTCTTTTAATTTTTGCCCGAATAAAAGGAGCTCATAATTCTTTTTCTGACAAACCTGTTTTTCAAATTCCTTTATAAATGTGTTAATATCTACTGGGGAAGTGGTGAAATAGCTCAAAAAACAAATGTCCTCATGACGTTCCATAAGGTAACTCAGGTCTGAAAGTGGAAGGCTTGGACCCAGATAGATCGCGTTTCTATGATTGTAGATCAATTCATAGTATAGATAAATGATGCCAATGTCATGAATTTCATTTTCCGGGAGGAAGAGTACATAGAGTCGATCTCTTGTTGGTTTATTGGTCTTTTTGATCTCTGCAAGGTGGAGATAGATCTTTTGCTTAATGAGATCTACTATAAAGTGTTCGTGAATAGGTTTAATGGTATCGGTCTGCCAAAGCACTCCTATATTACCAAGAAAGGGAAGAAAAACCTGGTGGAATACCTCTCTGAAACTTTTATCTTTTCGCAGGCCTTCATAAGTTTGATTGAAAAGCTCTTCATCAAAATTTATCATTGAAAGTTTAAGTGCATTCAGGGCTCTGTTTTCGGTACTGGCCTTTGCATTTATGTTTCTCACCATCTTATTGATTTCCTCATCATTTAATTTAGAAATGCGGGAAATCTTATAGCCATGTTCGTTAAGAAAGGAAATATTCAGAAGCTTCTGTAGGTTAGAACTATCATAAGTTCTTATATTAGTAGCAGTACGATCGGGATTGAGAATATTGTATCTTTTTTCCCAAATTCTTATCGTGTGCGCCTTGATTCCAGTTAAATTTTCAAGGTCTTTGATGCTAAAGTTCTGTTTTATTAATTCCATAGTAATTTAAAGATAAACAAATCTAAATAATATTTGAATTAGAACTAATTATCAAAACGTTAAAATGTTTAATTATATAGTTAAATTACTAAACAAAATAGTTTAAAGAATGACTAAAATTAAGTCGAGTTGTGTGCTAATAACCGGTGGAGCCTCCGGAATTGGTAGGATTATGGGCCGGGAGGTTCTTGATAAAGGAGGGAAATTGATAATTTGGGATCTTGATGGCATAAAGCTCAGAGAAACACGGGACGAGCTGGTAGCTATAGGCGAAGTGCATACTTTTGAAATTGATATTACCAATGAACAGAAGGTAAAGGAACTTGCGGCTAAAATTCGGGATGAAATCGGCCCTGTGGATATCCTGATCAATAATGCCGGGATTGTATATGGAGGCAACTTTCACGAATCTACTCCCGAAGCGATCAATAAAACTATGGCTGTTAATGCCCTCGCGCCAATGCATCTTACACAGGAGTTTTTACCCGGAATGATCTCCAGAAAGTTTGGGCATATTTGTAATATAGCCTCTTCTGCAGGATTGGTTTCGAACCCAAAAATGGCGATATATGCCGGAAGCAAATGGGCTTGTACCGGTTGGTCTGATAGTTTGAGGCTTGAAATGAAGGCTTTGAAAACCGGAGTAGGCGTCACCACGGTTACTCCCTATTATATAAACACAGGTATGTTTGACGGTGTGAAATCTTTTATTCCGATTTTAAAGGAAGAAAAGGTAGCTGCAAAAGTTATAAAAGCTATTGAGAAAGACAGGATTTTCCTGAGTATGCCCTGGAGTATGCGGTTTATAAGATTTTCTCAGGGACTGTTTCCCATCTGGTTTTATGATTGGTTTGTGGGTAAGGTTTTGGGAGTTTATAAAACAATGGATGAATTTAAAGGTAGAAGCAATTAATAATATGGAAGAAACATCGGGAACTAAAATTGAAGCAATTTTTAAAGGTCAAAAAAATTTTTTTGAAACTCACCGGACTAAAGAGGTATCCTTTAGAGTCGAACAACTAAAGATCCTCAAAAAGGCTGTTTTAAGTTATGAAGATCGAATATATGAAGCCCTGGCCAGGGATCTTAATAAAAGTAAGGAGGAAGCATTTTTAACCGAGGTGAGTATCGTTCTGCAGGAAATAGATTTTCATCTTAAAAAACTTAAAGGCTGGGCCAGGCCCAAGAAAGTATCATCTCCATTGGTGCTCTTTCCCTCAAGATCTAAAATCCTGTATGAACCTTTGGGCGTAGGTCTTATTATTTCTCCCTGGAATTATCCTTTTCAGCTTAGTCTTAATCCCCTTGTTGGTGCGATTTCTTCAGGTTGTTGTGCAGTTTTAAAACCTTCTCCCGATTCACCAAATACTTCCAGGGTAATGGAAGAAATGATCAAAGAATATTTTCCTTCAGAATATATAAGCCTGGTGCAGGGAGGAAAAGAAACCAATCAGGCCCTTTTTGATTTTCCTTTTGATATTATCTTCTTCACAGGAAGTTCCAGGGTTGGAAAAATAGTGATGAAAGCAGCAGCAGAACATCTGAGTAAGGTAGTGCTGGAACTGGGTGGGAAAAGCCCCTGTATTGTAGATAAAGATGCTAACCTTGATCTGGCCGCAAAGCGCATTGCCTGGGGAAAAACAATTAATGCAGGCCAAACCTGTATCGCTCCCGATTATCTTTTAGTTCAAAGTTCAGTTAAAGAAGAATTACTGAAAAAGATTGTGGAAGCCTTTAAAGACATGTATGGTGAAAAGATAAAGGACAGCAAGCACTACGCAAGAATTATAACTGATAATGCATTTGAGAGGCTTACCGGGTATTTAGATGGTAATGATGTTTATAATGGGAAAGATGTTGATGCGGAGACCCGATTCATAAGTCCTGCAATCCTGGACAAGGTGGGGCCTGAAGATCAAATAATGCAGGAAGAGATATTCGGACCAATCCTTCCGGTAATGGAATTTGAAGATACTTCTAATGCCATAGCCCATATAAATGCAAACAGAAAACCTTTGGCATTATATTATTTTGGAGGTAAAGGAAAAGCGAATGAAGTTCTTAATAAAACAAGTTCGGGGGGAGCTTGTATAAATGATACCTTACTGCATATAGCGAATCATAAAATTCCTTTTGGTGGAGTGGGGCATAGTGGTATGGGGAATTATCACGGTTATAAAAGCTTTTTGGCTTTCAGTCATGAAAGAGCAGTGGTTAGCTCCTCTACACTAATAGATCTAAGCTTAAAATATCCACCTTACCGTTTCTTTGGTGTTATAAAAAAAATACTGGGATAAAAAGGAAGTGAAAAAAGTGCCCGGAGCGGGAGTCGAACCCGCACGCCCTAATGGACACATGGCCCTCAACCATGCCTGTCTACCAGTTCCAGCACCCGGGCAAAAGCAGGATTCGAAAATCTAACTTTCAATAGGGTTTCAGTAAAATGAATTCCAAAAGGATTCTGAACTTAATAAGTGATTTGAGTTTCCACTTAAAAATATGATCTGGCTGCCCGCCCGGATGAATCCGTTCGGACGGGGGCTTCCTTCGACTTCGCCTAATGGCTTGCTCAGGATAAACTTCTCGCCCAACATAATCATTATTTCAAAAAGTGATCTGGCTGGGGCTCGAACCCAGGACCCTCTCCTTAAAAGGGAGATGCTCTACCAACTGAGCTACCAGATCTGGTTTTTGCGTCTGTAAAAAGAACTTATTTTTTGATTTGATTGGGGCTTGCTTTGACTTCACCTATCGGCTTGCTCAAAAAACTTCTCGCCAACAAAATCTGAACATAAAAAAGTGATCTGGCTGGGGCTCGAACCCAGGACCCTCTCCTTAAAAGGGAGATGCTCTACCAACTGAGCTACCAGATCAATTAGGGCATACGTCGTTTTGCGAATGCGGGTGCAAATATACACGCATTAATTTATTTTTCAAGACTAAAATCACATAAATTTGCAATTGTTTTCAATTCATCTAAAAACGAGTAAATTAAACTATGAAAATATTTCTTGCCGGATATATGGGCTCCGGAAAATCCCTTTTGGGAAAGCAACTTGCAAAACGATTAAACCACGATTTTATTGACCTTGATGATCAGGTCGAAGTAATGGAAGGAATTAGTATCCACAATATATTTAGTGAAAAAGGAGAACTTTATTTCCGTAAGCTGGAGACTAAAGTCCTTAAAGATGTGCTGGAAGATACGTCAGATCTTGTGGTTTCCCTGGGGGGCGGAACTCCTTGCTACGGGAAGAATCTTGAACTCATCAAGGAAACTCCCAAAACAAAAATTATTTACCTGAAGGCTTCTGTAGAAGAATTAACCCGTCGTTTGTTTCCGGAGAAAATACACAGACCTGTTATCAGCCATTTGGAAACCCGGGAAGCCCTGGAGGAATTTATCAGAAAACATATGTTTGAAAGGGGGTACTATTACCACCAATCAGATATTATCGTAAATGTTGATAATGCTGAACCTGAAGATATTTTAAATGAGATAATGGAGAAATTAAAATAGCTCTGCTTTGTTATTTCCTTTCTCGAAAGTCAGTGTTACTGTTTCGTGAATTGATGTTGAAAGTGATATTCCCTTAAAATCGGCCTTAACCGGATATTTCTTGTGATTCCGGTCAACAAGTACAGCTGTTTTGAATTGTTTTAAAGGGACCTCGAGAAAGTGCTTAACCCCATAAATTAGAGTGGTTCCTGAATTTAGCACGTCATCTGTAAGAATCACCGATTTGTCCTGATAATCAGATTTTTCCAGGGAGGTTGTTATTTTGCCCAGTGGATCTTTCTTGTCGACCTTTACCTCACAAAGACTAATCTTTAAAGGTGAGATTTTTTCAAGCCAGGTTTTTAATCGTTGAGCAAACTCATAGCCGTTTTTTGAAATTCCGGCCAATACGATCTCTTTTTCTTCCAGGTTGCTTTCATAAACCTGGTAGGCAATACGCTTTATTTTATGCTGAATTTGTTCGTGGTTTAGGATCAATACACCTTTTTTCATAGTTTCTTGAATTTGAAAAAGAGTTCATTTCCCTGGCGTGGTTTAATAGAATTATAGCACGGCTCCAGGATTTCAATTTTAAAGTACTCGCTAAAATACGTTAAATATTCATTTTTACTGCCACCAAAAGGAGGGCCGTTTTCTGTCAATTTAAAATTGAAAAGTACTCCTGCAACCTTCCCATTATCCTTTAAGAGGTTGTGACATTGTCTGGCATAAGTAGATCTTTTTTCTATAGGAAGTGCACAAAAGAATGTCTGTTCCAGGATGAGATCAAATTGATCTTCTATCTCAAAAAAATCGGTATGCAGAATTTGTTCTCCGGGAAAGCTGGGACAGCGTTTAGAAAAATTCTCAAGAGGTTCCTTAACATGATCGGCCACAAAAATATTCCTGAATCCTTTTTGAAAAAGGTATTCGGCTTCCCAGGAATTACCTGCGCCGGGAATAATAATTTTCAGTTCCTTGTTGGTAAGCTGATCGATATACGCCTTTAGCGGAGTAGATATTTGCCCAATGTCCCAGCCTGTTTTCCCTTCCTTATAGCGTTCTTTCCAGAAACCGGCATCCAGGTTATTTTTCATCGGGAGTTGAGGGATCAGTGTTGTCAAACCATTCGTCTATATCGCGGCGATCTTTTTTTGTGGGGCGGCCAGTGCCTTTTTTGCGGTAGTAATCCTTGGAATACTTCAAAAGTTCCAGTTTTTCGAAGGCCTCTTTGGGGGTTACATCGTGAATATATAAATTCACCAGTTTAGCACCAACCCGGCTTTGCGGGATATCCAGAACCTCAATCTGATAATCGATCTGGTTTTTGCGCACGCTTATCTTATCGGTGGGGAAAACCTCCCTGGATGCCTTTACATTGCCGCCTTCCATTTTTACTTTTCCCTGCTTACAGGCATGCGTGGCAAGACTTCGTGTTTTAAAATATCTTACACACCATAAAAACTTATCAATCCTCATAAAACTGCGGTTTAATCCTTAAGCAAAAATACAAGAATATTGTATCTTGCGGCCCAAAATAGACGAATGATGAAATTGAAATATTTATTTTTAACGGGTATTGTATTAAGTATGGCCCTGGTTTCCTGTAGTGATGATGATGAAGGAGTTGAAGAGGTTCCCGAGAGAGATAAGGGAGAGCAGGCCCTTGAGGATGATCAGGCATTAAGAGCATACCTGGAAACCCATTTTTATAATTATGAGGATTTTGAAAGCCCCGCTGGAGATTTTGATTATATAGTGCGCTTTGATACTATTTCTGGTGATAACGCCAATAAAACCCCAATTATAGAATCTGATAAGCTTATCCAAAAAACCTATAGCAAGGATGATATAGATTATAATATTTATGTTCTTGAAGTAAGAGAAGGAGTAGGGGAGCAACCAACTTTTTCCGATTCGACCCTGGTAACTTACCGTGGCGAATTGCTTGATCGTTCTACTTTCGATAATACAAAAACTCCGGTTTGGTTTGATCAGATTTCATTGATTGATGGTTTCACCCAGGGAGTGATCGAATTTAAGGGTGCATCGGGATATACTGTAAATGCAGATAATACCGTAAGTTTTACTAACGATTATGGTGTTGGTGCGGTGTTCATGCCTTCTGGGTTGGGATATTTCTCTAATTCACAAGCCAGGATTCCTGCTTACAGTCCGCTTATTTTTAGCTTTAATCTTCTGCAGGTGAATGAGGCTGACCACGACGGTGACGGCATCCCCAGCTGGATGGAAGATCTTGATGGTGATGGAGACCTTAGAAATGACGATTCAGATGAAGATGAAACTCCCAATTTTGCCGATAGTGATGATGACGGGGATGGTACTCCAACCAGGGATGAAATTATAATTAACGAGGATGGAAGTATTGAATTTCCAGATACGAACAACAACGGAACTCCAGACTATCTGGATCCTGATACCTTCTAGAAGAAATAAATTTTATTAAAAAAGCCCCGATTCGGGGCTTTTTTAATTTTGATATTTTCCTCTCTGATCTTAAAAAGAATAAGAGGCACTTAATATCCATTGGGAAGGTCTGGAATCCAAAGAAAATCTCTCTGAAGCCGTCTCAACAAAAGCAGTATTTTCGCTAAAGGCATTTTCATAACGCAGGTCAAAGCCAAGGCGGCCAATATTTAACCCGGCACCTAATTGATAACCTATGGTGATATCATTTTCTACTTCCCCAATCTCTAAAGAAGTTTCTTCCAGTTCATTGTTTAAAATATATTGGAATGAAGGACCTGCTTTAATATTTAGGGGCCCCAATACGTTTACTCCAACTAAAATCGGAGCATCTATTTTGTTTAGTTTATAATCAAAAGATTCATATTCAGTGGTAAGACTTGTATACATTACTTCTGGCTGAAGAAAAAACCCTAAAATTCCAAATTTGCTGTAAGCTCCAATGTGATAACCTGTTTTGTTCTCTCCTTCTTCAAAAGAAGAGCGAAAATCGTCGGCTCCTTCATTTACATTTTCGTAATCTCCGGAAGCCCCGTAGTTTAATCCTCCCTTAATTCCAAATTCGGCTTCCTGGGCCATTAAACTTGTTCCGGTTAGAAATACAGCAATAATTATTAGCTTTTTCATACTATTTCAATTTAAAGTTAGGATTTCAATAACGCATAAACGATGCCGTTTATTCTGAAGATATAAAAAAAGCCTTTCAGAGATACTGCTGAAAGGCCTTTAAAATACTGAATTACAAAAGTTTATTTTCTGCTTAAAACTTTTTCTGTTGCCTTAATAATAGCTTCAGCATTAAGGCCATATTTATCCATTAATTGTTCCGGTGTACCGCTTTCCCCAAAAGTATCCTGGGTAGCCACAAATTCTTGCGGTGCAGGATTATTTTCGGCTAAAGTGCGCGCCACACTTTCTCCAAGTCCACCAAGGAAGTTATGCTCTTCTGCAGTTACCACACATCCGGTTTTCTTAACCGACTTAATGATCGCCTCTTCATCCAGGGGTTTAATGGTGTGGATATTTATCACTTCTGCACTTATTCCTTTTTCTGAAAGTTTTTCTGCAGCCTGAAGCGCTTCCCAAACCAAATGGCCGGTAGCGATGATGGTAACATCGTTACCTCCGTATAATTTTACTGCTTTTCCTATTTCGAACTTTTGATCTTCAGGAGTGAAATTAGCCACTTTTGGCCTACCAAATCTAAGATAAACCGGCCCGTCATGTTCAGCAATAGCAATGGTAGCCGCTTTGGTTTGGTTGTAATCACAAGTGTTGATCACCGTCATTCCGGGTAACATTTTCATTAACCCGATATCCTCCAGGATTTGGTGAGTGGCACCGTCTTCCCCAAGCGTTACCCCTGAGTGACTCGCGCAGATCTTCACATTTTTTCCTGAATAGGCAACACTCTGTCTTATCTGATCGTAAACTCTTCCGGTAGCAAAATTAGCGAAGGTCCCGGCAAAAGGTATTTTTCCTCCGATTGTTAATCCGGCAGCAATGCCAATCATGTTAGCTTCAGCGATTCCCACCTGGAAAAAACGTTCTGGATTTTCGTCTATGAAATCCTGCATTTTAAGTGAGCCTACAAGATCGGCACAAAGGGCTACAACGTTTGGATTTTTTCTTCCCAATTCAGTAAGTCCATCCCCAAAACCTGAACGGGTATCTTTTTTTCCTGTATCTGTATATTTTTTCATTCTTGCATTTTATTGTCATTTCCACGTAGGCGGAAATCTATTTTATTTTCCTCTATTCCTCCTCTTAAGGGAGGTTAGGAGGGGCGTTTTAATAATCTCCTAAAGTTTCAGGGTTTTGTGAAAGCGCTTTTTCAAGCTGTTCATCATTTGGAGCTTTTCCGTGCCATGCGTGAGTATGCATCATAAAATCTACCCCGTTACCCATAACAGTGGTCATTAAAATGCAAACCGGTTTCCCTTTTCCGGTATGTGTCTTAGCTTCTTTCAGACCTTTCAGTACTTGTTCCATATCGTTACCATCTTCTATTTCAAGAACATCCCAGCCAAAAGCTTCAAACTTCTTTTTGAGATTACCCATTGGTAGCACGGTATCGGTGCTTCCGTCAATTTGCTGTCCATTAAGATCAACCGTGGAAATAAGATTATCAATCTTTTTGGCAGCGGCATACATAATAGCTTCCCAGTTTTGGCCTTCCTGAAGTTCTCCATCCCCGTGAAGTGAAAATACCAGGTGGTTATCTTTGTTAAGCTTTTTGGCTTCCGCAGCACCAATCGCTACAGACATTCCCTGACCGAGAGAGCCTGAAGCCACGCGTATTCCGGGTAGACCTTCATGAGTGGTTGGGTGACCCTGCAAGCGGGAGTTGATAAGTCTGAAAGTGTTGAGTTCATCTACCGGGAAATAACCGGTGCGGGCAAGTACACTGTAAAATACCGGGGAGATATGGCCGTTGGAAAGGAAGAAAAGATCTTCGTTCTTACCATCCATATCAAAATTGGTATTGTGGTGCATTACCTCTTTGTAAAGCGCTGTGAAAAATTCGGTACAGCCTAAAGAACCTCCGGGATGTCCCGAATTTACCTTGTGTACCTGTCTTAAAATATCTCTGCGCACTTGCGTGGCAAAGTCTTTTAATTCCTGAATGTCTGACATTATAGTTTTGTGTTGTTTAAATAATGGCCACAAAAATAGGCTTTTAAATAGCTTTGACAAAGCCCCGAAAGCCCAGTTATTAACTTTGAGACTCAAGTAACTAACAATTTAGCTTTTACAGCGGCTTCAATTTGATTTTTAGTTGAGTATCTTTGCAGCGATTTAAATAAGACTATGAAATTTGATTTATTGGCTACCGATGCCGGTAGTAAAGCCCGTGCAGGAACCATCACCACCGATCACGGCAAAATTGAAACCCCTATTTTTATGCCGGTTGGGACGGTGGCTTCAGTAAAAGGAGTGCACCAGAGAGAACTAAAGGAGGATATTAATCCCGATATAATTCTAGGAAATACCTATCACCTTTACTTAAGACCTCAAACCGAAATTTTAAAAAAAGCCGGCGGTCTTCATAAATTTATGAACTGGGATCGCAATATCTTAACCGACAGTGGTGGTTACCAGGTGTATTCTTTATCTGCAAGAAGAAAGATAAAGGAGGAAGGCGTAAAATTTAAATCTCATATAGATGGGTCTTCCCATACTTTTACTCCTGAAAATGTAATGGAAATTCAGCGTGCAATTGGTGCCGATATTATTATGGCATTTGATGAGTGTACGCCTTATCCCTGTGATTACCGTTATGCTAAACGCTCTATGCATATGACGCATCGGTGGTTGGATAGATGTGTGAGTCACCTGGATAAAGTAGAACCTATGTATGGATTTAATCAAACCTTATTTCCAATCGTTCAGGGTAGTACATATAAGGATCTTAGAGAACAATCTGCGGAATATATCGCTTCAGTAGGAGCAGAAGGTAATGCTATTGGAGGCTTATCAGTAGGAGAACCTGCAGAAGAAATGTATGCGATGACGGAGATTGTGACCAAAATCCTTCCGGAGGATAAACCCCGCTATCTAATGGGTGTGGGAACTCCTATAAATATCCTTGAAAATATAGCGTTGGGAATAGATATGTTCGATTGTGTGATGCCCACACGAAATGCGAGAAATGGGATGCTCTTTACAGCTCACGGCACCATAAACATAAAGAATAAAAAGTGGGGAGACGATTTTTCTCCTATAGATGATATGGAAATTACCTGGGTGGATACAGAATATTCTAAAGCCTACCTGAGACACCTGTTTACAGTCAACGAAATGCTTGGCAAGCAAATTGCAACTATCCATAACCTCGGTTTCTATCTCTGGTTGGTGAGAGAGGCCAGAAAGCATATCTTAGCAGGGGATTTCACGCCCTGGAAGGATAAAATGGTAAAACAAATGGATAAACGTTTATAAATTGAAGATCCTTGACTGGTACATACTGAAGCGATATCTGGGAACTTTTTTCCTGATGTTGTTGTTATTTATACCTATTGGAATAACGGTAAACCTGGCGGAGAAGATCGATAAGATTCTTGAAAATGAGGTGCCGTTTATTGAAGTTGCCTTTTATTACCTTGATTTTACAATTTATTTTGCCAATCTGCTCTTTCCATTATTCCTCTTTTTATCGGTTATCTGGTTTACTTCCAAGCTGGCCAATAATACTGAAATTATCGCCTTTTTAAGTAGTGGAGTTTCTTTTTACAGGTTTTTGAGACCGTATTTAATTGGAGCTACGATTGTTTGTGGTTTTGCTCTCGTGCTAAGTATGTATTTAGCACCAAAAGCCAGTAAGGGTTTTAATGAGTTTAAATACGAATATCTTAAAAAAGGTGCCCAAACCCAGGAGACCAATGATGTATACCGGCAAATTAATGATGATGAATACATCTATGCCAGTCACTTTCAGCCGAGAACAAAAACGGCCAGGAATTTTACTCTGGAACATTTTGACGGAAATGAACTTAAATTTAAAATAAGCGCTTCACGCCTTAAATACAATGAGGAGGATTCCACCTATACCTTAAGCGTATTCGATAAACGGATCATTGGAGAAAATGAAGATGAGATTATTCATAAAACGTCAGTAGACACTATTCTTCCTTTTGATTTTGATGAGCTCACCCCCGAAAACTATATCGCCGAGACCCTTAACTATACAGAACTTAATGAATTTATAGAAAAGGAACGCCGTCGCGGTTCGGGGAATATTAATCGTTACCTGGTGGTAGCCTATAAAAGATGGAGTATTCCGGTTTCAGCATTTATTTTAACAATTATTGCTGTGGCAGTTTCTTCTATAAAAAGAAGGGGTGGAATGGGGGTAAACCTTGCTTTGGGAATCACTTTGGCCTTCGTATTTATTTTCTTCGATAAAGTATTTGGGACAATGGCCGAGCAGTCTACTTTTCCACCTCTTGTTGCCGTATGGTTTCCTAACATAAGTTTCGGGATATTAGCTATTTATCTCTTGTTTAAAGCTAAGCGATAGTCAGGTAAAATTCATTGATAAAATATTGATGAATCATAGGAAATCTTCCTTTTAAAGTTTGTTATATTTGTAAGCTAATAAAAAACACCCATAACTACTTATGGAATATTTAGATTTTGAATTACCCATTAAAGAGTTAGAAGAACAGTACGAGAAGGCTTGCAATATAGGCTCAGAAAGTGAAGTTGATGTTACTGCCACCTGCAAACAGCTCGAGAAAAAACTTAAAGAGAAAAAAAAGGAGATCTATAAGAATCTTACTGCCTGGCAAAGGGTGCAACTTTCAAGACACCCCAACAGACCATATACCCTGGATTATATAAATGCTATTTGTGGAGATACTTTCCTGGAACTTCATGGCGACAGGAATGTAAAAGATGATAAGGCGATGATTGGTGGTCTTGGAAAGATCGATGATCAAAGTTTTATGTTTATCGGCCAGCAAAAAGGCTATAACACAAAGACCAGGCAATACCGTAATTTCGGGATGGCCAATCCTGAAGGTTATCGTAAAGCGCTTAGGCTCATGAAGTCTGCCGAGAAATTCGGCGTACCGGTAGTGACCTTTGTAGATACTCCCGGAGCCTATCCCGGAATGGAAGCAGAAGAACGCGGCCAGGGGGAAGCCATTGCCAGAAATATTTTTGAAATGACCCGCCTTAAAGTTCCTGTCTTTGTGGTTATTATTGGAGAAGGAGCCAGTGGTGGAGCACTCGGAATTGGAGTGGGAGATAAAGTTTTAATGTTGGAAAATACCTGGTATTCGGTTATTTCTCCTGAATCCTGTTCTTCAATTTTATGGAGGAGCTGGGAGTTTAAGGAGCAGGCTGCAGATGCCCTGAAGCTTACCGCGGTCGATATGAAAAAACAAAAGCTTATTGATGAGATCGTAAAGGAACCTCTTGGGGGCGCACATAGGCAAAGAGAGGAAACTTTTGAAACAGTAAAAAAAGCGATTGTTTCCTCTCTTGAGGAGTTTAAAAACTTATCACCAACCGAACTTGTTGAAAAAAGAATGGAAAAATATTTAGATATGGGAGTTTTTAAAGGCTGAGTCCTTAAATAACATAACCTGATAAAAATCCGAAACATCTTGTTTCGGATTTTTTTGCCCTTATTAACAGGAATACTTAGTTATCAACATACCAAATGTTGATTACCTGTTGATTAACTCAAGCTGGTTTCATTAAGACCGTCTTAACATTTTATTTACTTTAGTGCTATGGAAAAAATGACTGCCCCCCAAAGTTTTAAATATCAGAAATCCAATGTAATAAACCTTGAAAAAGGAAAGCTCCCCCCGCAAGCTGTTGATTTAGAAGAGGTTGTGTTGGGTGCTATGATGATCGATAAGAAGGGGGTAGACGAAATAATAGATATCCTCAACGCCGATGCGTTCTATAAAAACTCGCATAAACTAATCTTTGAGGCGATACATAAACTCTTTGAAAATACTGAGGCGATCGACTTATTAACGGTTTCCAATCAATTGAAGAAAGATGGAAATTTTGATAAGGTAGGTGGCGATTATTATCTAATTCAGCTAACGCAGAAGGTATCCTCTTCAGCACACATCGAGTTTCACGCACGTATTATTCTTCAGAAATATATTCAGCGAAGCCTTATAAAAATTTCCAACGAAATTATTGAGGAGGCTTATGACGAAGGAACCGATGTTTTTGACCTTTTGGATAGTGCCGAGGCCAAACTATATGAGGTAACCCAGGGGAATATTCAGAAATCTACCGAGACAGCTCAGAGTCTGGTTATCCAGGCTAAGACCAGGATCCAGGAAATATCCAATAAGGAAGGTCTTAGTGGTGTGCCGTCAGGATTTGAAAAGCTCGATCGGCTAACTTCAGGATGGCAACCCAGTGACCTTATTATCGTTGCTGCCCGTCCCGGTATGGGGAAAACGGCGTTAACCTTGTCTATGGCCCGTAATATTTCGGTTGGAAAAAATATTCCTGTCGCATTTTTCTCCCTGGAGATGTCTTCAGTTCAGCTTATTACAAGACTTATTTCGTCTGAAACCGGTCTTTCTTCAGAAAAATTAAGAACAGGAAATCTTGAAAAACATGAGTGGGAACAGTTAAACGTAAAGGTAAAAGACCTTGAAAAAGCCCCGCTGTTTATAGACGATACCCCATCCCTTTCCATTTTTGATCTTAGGGCAAAGGCAAGGAGGCTTGCTTCTCAACACGGCATTAAATTGATAGTTGTTGATTACCTGCAGTTAATGACCGCCGGAGGATCACAAAAAGGTGGAGGCAACAGGGAGCAGGAAATTTCAACGATTTCACGTAACCTCAAAGCGCTGGCTAAAGAATTGAATGTACCGGTTATTGCGCTATCCCAGCTCTCCAGAGCAGTGGAAACACGTGGAGGTAGTAAAAGACCTTTACTTTCAGATTTGAGGGAATCTGGAGCAATTGAACAGGATGCCGATATTGTTTCCTTTATTTACCGTCCTGAATACTATAAAATTGATGAATGGGATGACGAAGAGCGCACTCCTACCGATGGGCAGGGAGAATTTATCGTGGCCAAACACAGAAACGGTGGCCTGGAAAATATCAGACTGAAATTTATTGGGCATCTTGGTAAATTTGATAACTTAGATGAATTCGATTCGCCATTTGAATTTCATTCCAAGATGAATAGTGGAGGTGATGAATCGCAGGAGATAGGCAGTGCTAACCTGCCAAGCCCTAGTGCCGATGAAGCTTTTGGAAGCTCGATGAATGATGATTTTAATAATGAAGACGATAGCGAAGTACCATTCTAAAAAATATATGTTTTCTGCGGAAAGCAGCATTTTCTTCTACAACATTTTAAAAGGGTTTGCCGGGACAAAGGCTAAACCCTTTCTTTTTTTTCTAATATTAATTTTTTTAGCCTTTCCGGTATTTTCATCCAACATTCTAATCCCGATGGATGAATCTCAGAGCGATCATTTAAAAGCTTACGGAATAACCTATTATGCCCTGGAGCAAAATTTGGAAGTAAGGTGGCTTCTGAATTACCGGGGAGGATCTTTCCTGATCTCTGACACAGAGAATCTTCAGAAGGAGTGCAAGATAAGAGGAGTGTCCTATGAGGTGATTAGTGATGCAAAGACACTTGAAATTCTCGAAGAGATATCGAGCCCTTCCCAAAATATGGAAAACGTGGTTCTTGAGAAGGCTCCAAAAATTGCTGTTTATTCGCCGGGAGATGCCCGGCCCTGGGACGATGCGGTGACTATGGTGCTTACTTATGCTGAAATTCCCTACGAGATTATTTATGATAAAGAGGTTTTAGGGGATGCCCTAGTGTTGTATGACTGGCTTCATCTTCATCACGAAGATTTTACCGGTCAATATGGGAAATTTTACCGGGCCTTCCGCACATCACCCTGGTATGTCGAGGAGAAGAAAGAAGCTGAGGCCCTGGCTGAAAGTTTAGGATATTCTAAAGTTTCAGAGCAAAAACTTGATGTCGCCCTGAAAATAAAAAACTATGTCATTGGTGGTGGATTTATGTTTGCTATGTGCAGTGCTACGGATAGTTTTGATATTGCTTTGGCAGCAGAAGGTGTCGATATTGCTGAACCAATGTTTGATGGGGATCCCAGCGAACCGGGTTACCAGTCTAAAATAGATTTTAATAAGACCTTTGCTTTTACCGATTTTATTCTGGAACGCAGCCCGATGGTTTACGAATTTTCCTCCATAGATATGACTGAGCGAAGACAAATTCCGAAGGAATCAGATTACTTTACGCTTATGGACTTCTCAGCAAAATGGGATGTAGTGCCAACTATGTTAACTCAAAACCATACCCGTTTGGTGAAAGGTTTTATGGGCCAGACGACGGCATATAATCCGGAAAGCATAAAACCTAATGTTTTGATAATGGGTGAAAGTAAATTAAACGGGGAGGCGAGATATATTCACGGGATTAAAGGAAAGGGCTTTTTTACCTTTTACGGAGGTCATGACCCGGAAGATTATCAGCATAGGGTAGGAGATCCTAAAACAGAACTCTCCCTGCATCCCAATTCGCCGGGATACCGATTAATTCTAAACAATGTTTTGTTTCCCGCAGCAAAAAAGAAACCTCAAAAAACTTAAAAGGGAAATTAGATGGAAGTATTTCAAAAGGAAATAAGTCTTAAGGCGAAAGAGAGAGGATTTCATTTGGTGACCCGGGAGATTTTCGGGGAGGTTAGGGAGATACAGGATTTTAAAACCGGAATAATGCATGTTTTTATAAAACATACTTCAGCTGGCTTAACAATTAACGAAAATGCCGATCCTACGGTGAGAGATGATTTTGAAAGTCATTTTAATGAAATGGTACCTGAAAATATGCCGTATTACAAACATACCGCAGAAGGTCCGGATGATATGCCGGCACATATTAAAGCATCTTTATTGGGGAACTCTCTTCAAATCCCGATAACAAATGGAAAATTAAATTTAGGTATATGGCAGGGAATTTACCTTTGCGAGCACAGGGATCACGCGAGGAGCAGGAATTTGGTAATCACTATTACCGGTGAAAAATAAAAAAGCCCGGTGAATTCACCGGGCTTTTTCTAAGAGAGTATAATATTTGTTTATTTTACTTTGTCTACTACTGCTTTAAAAGCGGCGGGCTGATTCATCGCAAGGTCGGCAAGAACTTTACGGTTCAAACCGATTCCGTTTGCTTTAACTCCTCCCATAAACTGAGAATAAGACATACCGTGTTCACGGGCTGCAGCGTTTATACGCATAATCCACAATGAACGGAAATTACGTTTCTTGGTTTTGCGGTCTCTGTATGCATAAAGCATAGCTTTATCTACCGCGTTTTTGGCAACTGTCCAAACGTTTTTACGACGTCCGAAGTAACCTTTTGCTTGCTTAAGAACCTTTTTTCTTCTGGCTCTCTTCGCAACTGAATTTACTGATCTTGGCATATTTTTAATTTTTTTGTAGCAGGCGGTCGGCATCCGACACTTTTTTAAAACCGGTTAAGGTTTTGCCCAACTCCAGGGTTTTTAAATTGTTTAAACCGTTAAGCGCTTCTGTTACTTTAAACGTAACATCAGTTTAACATTGTCCTTATCGGCATCGTGTACCAAAGTACTATGCGTTAAGGCTAACTTACGTTTTTTAGACTTCTTTGTTAAGATGTGACTTTTAAACGCATGCTTTCTTTTAATCTTACCGGTACCTGTAAGCTTGAAACGCTTCTTGGCACTGGATTTTGTTTTCATTTTAGGCATGTTCTCTTCTTTTATAATTAACTCTCTTATTCTTATTTCGTCTTTCTGGGGGCAAGGAACATAGTCATCCTTTTACCTTCCAGTTTGGGCATTTGCTCTACTTTACCTAATTCCTCAAGATCCTGCGCTAATCTAAGCAGTAGGATTTCACCTTTATCTTTAAATACAATAGATCTTCCTTTAAAGAATACAAATGCTTTAAGCTTAGCTCCGTCTTTCAGGAATTTTTCAGCATTACGTTTTTTGAACTCATAATCGTGATCATCGGTATTGGGCCCGAAACGGATCTCCTTTACCACTACCTGACTTGCTTTTGCCTTTAGGGCTTTCTCGCGTTTTTTCTGTTCATAGAGAAACTTTTTGTAGTCCATCACCTTAACCACAGGTGGCTTGGCGTTGGGGGATATTTCTACCAGATCCAGACCTTGCTCATCGGCAATTTCCAGGGCTTTTTGCGTAGGATAAACTCCCATTTCTACATTATCGCCTACAAGGCGCACTTCATCAGACCTGATCTTTTTATTGATCCGGTGTTGATCTTCTTTAATCTCTCTTAGCGGTCGCTTTGATCTTTTTCTACGTATTGCTATGGCTTATCGTCTTTTAATTAAACTTCAAACGTCTTTAACGTTTCTCTTATCTCTTTATTTATTATTTCGGCAAAGGCTTCAGGGGTCATTGTTCCCAGGTCGCCTTCCCCGCGCTTTCGTACAGAAACTGTACCATCTTTCTCTTCCTGTTCTCCTACAATCAACATGTAGGGGAATTTGTTCATTTCGGCCTCACGGATTTTCTTCCCAACGGTTTCATTCCGGTTATCGGCCAGGGCGCGAATTTCGTGATTTTCTAGCAAAGTCAAAACTTTTTGTGAGTATTTTTCATACTTCTCGCTGAGCGATAGAATGATAGCCTGTTCTGGCATCAGCCACAATGGGAAATTTCCGGCGGTATGCTCCAGCAGGATGGCGATAAATCTCTCCATACTTCCAAATGGTGCACGATGTATCATAACAGGACGATGTGACTCATTGTCACTGCCTTTATAGGTAAGGTCAAATCTTTCTGGTAGGTTATAATCTACCTGAATGGTACCTAATTGCCAGCTTCTGCCCAAGGCATCCTTAACCATAAAGTCCAGTTTTGGGCCATAAAAAGCGGCTTCTCCTTTAGCGATTACATAATTAAGATTTTTTTCTTTCGCTGCGTTGATGATGGCAGTTTCGGCTTTTTCCCATACATCATCACTACCTATATATTTTTCTTTGTTTTCAGGATCTCTGAGTGAAACCTGGGCGGTGAAGTTTTCAAAACCTAAAGAATCGAATACATATAAGGTAAGGTCTATCACCTTTTTGAATTCTGAATCTAATTGATCCGGAGTACAGAAAATATGTGCATCATCCTGAGTAAATCCTCTAACCCGGGTTAATCCGTGCAATTCTCCACTTTGTTCATAACGATACACCGTTCCGAACTCTGCAAATCTCTTCGGAAGGTCACGATAACTCCATGATGAAGCGTTATATATCTCACAGTGATGAGGGCAATTCATTGGTTTTAGCAGGAATTCTTCTCCTTCATTAGGCGTATGAATCGGCTGAAAACTGTCTTCTCCATATTTGGCGTAATGGCCGGAAGTAACGTAAAGTTCCTTTTGTCCAATATGGGGGCTCACTACCATTTCATATCCGGCTTTTTTCTGTGCCTTTTTTAGGAAATTCTCCAGGCGTTCTCTTAAAGCTGCGCCTTTAGGAAGCCATAATGGCAATCCCTGACCAACTTTTTGCGAAAAAGTAAAGAGTTCCATTTCCTTCCCTAATTTCCGGTGATCCCGTTTTTTGGCCTCCTCCAGGAGCTCGAGGTATTCTTTTAATTCTTTTTGCTTCGGAAATGAAATTCCATAAACCCTGGTAAGCTGAGGATTCTTTTCGTCTCCCCGCCAGTAAGCTCCGGCGACGCTCATTAGCTTTACCGCTTTTATAAAACCTGTGTTGGGGAGGTGACCTCCGCGACACAGATCGGTGAAATTAGAATGATCACAAAAGGTGATCTCTCCGTCTTTGAGATTTTCTATAAGTTCAACCTTAAATGGGTTGTTCTGATTTTTATAATATTCAAGAGCTTCAGCCTTGGAAACTTCACGCATTTTAAAGTCGTGTTTTTCACGTGCGATCTCCAGCATTCTGTTTTCGATCTTTTTAAAATCGTTTTCCGATAGCTTATCCTCTCCGAAATCTACATCGTAGTAAAAACCATTTTCAATAGCAGGACCAATAGTGAGCTTGGAGCCGGGGTAAAGTTCCTCTATAGCTTGAGCCATAACGTGAGAAGTGGAATGCCAGAACGCCTTTTTTCCCTCATCGTCTTTCCAGGTATAAAGAACAAGGTCGCCATCTTCCTGAAGAGGTGTGGAGGTTTCAACGGTTTCTCCTTTATATTTAGCTGAAATAACATTTCGGGCAAGGCCCTCGCTTATGCTTTTAGCTACATCCATAGGAGTGGTCCCCTTTTCAAATTCCTTAATACTGCCGTCTGGCAAACTTACCTGGATCATTCTCTTGATTTCTGTACTGATTAATGCGCAAAGATAACAGGTTGACTTTGGTTGCGCAATACTGCAGGAATATAAAAATAGGCAATTAAGATAAACTTTTCTTTGTCCTTATTATATGTACTGTATAAATTAAAAGTTGAGGAGTGCTGTTTCTTTTTGGTTTCCCCGGAAAAAATTAAGATCGTAAAGGCTTCAAGCAGAAGGCTTCTAGAATTGCCTTTAAGGTTTCTTTAAAAAACTATTAAGTTTTGCTTGTCGGAGCCAAAAAGCCCTGTATATTTGCAGCCGCTTAGGAGGGCAACGGGAGTTGAGGAGCAGGCGGAAGTTCTTTAAAAACGTGGATTAGGAGGAGGTTTTGCAAGCTTTTTCGGGGTAATAAAAAAAATAAACTTTTTTTTCTTGCTATAAAGAAAAAGCCTGGTATATTTGCACCCGCAAAAACAGCTAGCGAGAGGTTCTTTTGAGACTGAGATTTACTTTAAAATTTTCCAAAGATTTTGTTTGGAAGTAAAGGAAAAACAGTTGTATATTTGCAGCCGCTTTCAGCGAGACTGGCTGCGTAGTTCACGAAGAAATACTGAAAAGAAATCCCGGGTGGGTAAGTAAGAAGAGAGGTTCGAGTCCTTTAATTTCAACAAGAAACTTCCTTCCGAAATTGGAATGATCCTCACCCTTTAGGGGGAGGTGGCCGAAGGCCGGAGGGGTTAAGTTCATTGATTTATTGAATTGACAGCGCGTATAATTACCAAAGTCATTTCCGCGAAGGCGGAAATCTTCAGCGGTAATTAATACAAATAATTTATAATTAAGACTAGAATAGTCGTCTCTGAGTGTAAACTATGGATAGTTGTTATTATATTGAGAAACAACGATGAATAGTTTGATACTGGCTCAGCA
>JAGXIH010000024.1 GCA_024635795.1 Salegentibacter sp.
CAAGTTGATATTTGTTTAGTTTACCTGAGGTAAGTTCGTCTAAAATTTTCAATTTGAAAGATTCCGAATACCGTCTGATTACTTTGTCATTTTTATACATAACTGTTTAGAATTATGTAGCCTTTATTCAGGACGGGTCATAAAAAAACCAATTTTAATGTATCTTTTATAGTGTTTCTTGGTCTACTTAGTGAACAATAAAATCCTGAGACTATGAATAATTGTAAATGCACCAATTGTGATTGTACCAAATGTAATTGCAAAAATTGTTTAGAAAGCAACTGTCCCTGTTCTAAATGCGATTGTGAAAAATGCAGCTGCTGTTAAATCAGATAAAGGTTAGTCTATGTGCTAACCTTTATTATATTTTTGAATATGGAAACTCAAAAAATATGGAACAGGTTCGGTGAGGAACTATATTTTTTCATTCTTAAAAAAGTGAAGGATAAGAATGCTGCAAATGATATCTTCCAGAATAGCTTTCTGAAAATCCATAAAAACCTGTCTAAGCTTAAAAAAGAAGAAAAAACAAAAGCCTGGGTCTTTCAAATTGCCAGAAATGAAATAGTGAATCACTTCAATAAAGAATCTGTTTATCTGGAGCAGTTAAATACCAATAAGGAAACTCCGCTGGAAAAATATCAGCACATATGCTGTTTTGATAAATTTATAAATGATCTGCCCAAAATTTACAGGGAAGTAATTGAACTGGTGTATATCAAAGGCCATAAACAAAAAGATGTGGCAGGAATATTAGATATAAGCCTTGAAAATGTAAAAGCAAGAATAAGGAGAGCGAAAGATATTTTAAAGAAAAATTTCAATGAATGTTGTAAATATGAATTTGATAAAAATGGTAATTTAACCGGAGAATCGAATTGTTCCGTATGTAAGACATAATGAAAATACGCCTGCCAATCGGGTAGTCGACTCCCCTAAGATAAATTGATAGAACACTTGCTGGCTAAAGCTGCTCTCTTTGAAAGCAGGCTTTTGTTTATTCAGGCAGTAAAAGAAGTCTCCTGACTCTAGTGGTAAATTAGAAAAGCCATGACAAACCTGCTCCTGCGCCAAAACGATTATCATAACTGGCGATGAGCCTTATGTTTTTTCCGGCGACGTATTCCAGGCCTGCCTGCCAGGTTTCTTCGCTTTCAAAATCTGAATTGTCCGGTAAGTTCGTATTCCACCCAAAATCCATTTGATACTCATATTCTCCAAAAACACCTAATCTGGGAAAAACCATTAATCCTGCGCTAAGCCCAATTTTTGGCCTCAGTTTGTTGTCTATAAGCAACTCAGAATTAATTAGCATAGGCAGTAAATATCGAATTCCTCCAATGGCTGTAGTCTCGAGCTCGTCAAGATCATCCTCCATTTCATTTTCCACGCTTACCCCTCCAAATAATCTGAAATAATCGTTCAAATAACGCTCATAGGTAAGGCTGGCCTCCAGATTTTCATTCCATCCATATTCACCCCGAAATGTAAACTGATTTCGAATGTTAGAAGCCGTGGCATACAATTCAGTCATATGGCTTGCGGCCATGACTTCTCCCCAGGTAAACATCTCATTGGCTTCTGTAGTTAGGTTAGATAAAGGAAACTCCTTTAAACGTTCATCACGCGGGGTATCATAACTAAATGCCCTGGCCATGCCGGCGTTCAAATGGTAAAGGACATGACAGTGAAAAAACCAATCTCCATATTCATTAGCATCAAATTCTATAACCGTTTTCTGCATTGGAGCAACATTCACTGTATGTTTTAAAGGGGAATATTCTCCATGTTCATTAATCACCCTGAAGAAATGCCCATGCAGGTGCATAGGATGGTGCATCATGGTGAGGTTATTAAGGGTGATCCGGACCTTTTGCCCCTGGTCGATTTTAATTTTATCGGTTTCCGAAAGAGGTACCCCATTGATACTCCATACATACCGGTTCATATTTCCTGTTAAGTTGAACAACATTTCCTTAAGAGGCTGTTCATCAGAAATAGTCGTTTTTTCCGGAGATCTTAAATAATCATAGTTAAATTCAGGGTTTCCTGCGGTCTTCATATTGCTGCCTATAACCACCTCAGCCGGTAAGGGTTTTTGATCCATATCCATCTTCATACCATCCTGGACCGGCATGTCCTGCTTCATTTCTTCGTCCTTTTCCATCTCCATACTTTCACCGTTCATATCCATTTTCATTGAATACTTCTTCATGACTTTTATGGAATCCTGATGACCCGGTCTGAATTTAGATGCGGGAGCCCCCATTTTCATATCCATAGACATCATTTGCTTCATAATTTCAATAAGATCTGGTTCCGGAACTTCAGGCGCGGCTATCACAGGTCCTTCGCCGAGATGGGTAATAGATTCCCCAGACCCATCCTGAGAAGTTGCCCTGATCTCTAATTTTCCATTTTCGGGAATAGTTACAATAAAGTCGTAGGTTTCAGCTACGGCAATAAGCGTTTTATCCTTTTTTATGGGTACTACATTTAATCCATCAGCAGCAATCAGAGTAGGATCCGCACCAAAAGTCAACCAGAAATAGGAAGCAGCAGAGGCATTCACAAACCTTAATCTAACTTTTTCTCCCGGTTCGAATTCGGGATATTCCTGTTTAGGTTTACCATTCACCAGGAAAAGATCATGGTAATTATCTGATATCGCAACATCGGGCATACGCTGCCAGCTCATTTTTAACTTTTCTGCAAGCGCATCCTTTTTCAATATTTTATTTAAACTTTGAATCTGACCTTTTTTGATTAGATACCATTCATTACCCCTTTTCAGGTTTTTCAGTTGTTTATGGGGTTTTTCATCCATCCAGTCTGATAAAGTCAGCACCAGATCATGGTCATATTCAAATTCAGGTTCTTTGGGGTTTATCTGGATCGCACCATATACCCCTCTTTGTTCCTGCAATCCGGTATGGGAGTGATACCAATAGGTCCCTGATTGTTTAAGAGCAAATTCGTAGGTAAAGGTTTCCCCAGGACGAATAGGGGGAGTGGAAAGGTAAGGAACTCCGTCAAAAAAATTGGGGAGTAAAAGACCATGCCAGTGAACTGAGGTTTCCTTATCCATATTATTGGTGACGTGAATTTTAGCATATTCCCCCTCGGTGAACTCCAATACGGGACCTGGGATTCCTCCATTAATGGTCATGGCCTTCACAGAATCCCCGGTCAGGTTCACTATTTCTTCATCTATGGTGATATTGTATTCATGTACCGGCCAATTATCTACGTTCCCTTCCACAGAAGCGCTACGATCCTGCTGACCTAAAGTTAAAGTGATCGTACAAAAAAACAAAACGCTAAATAGCCATAACCCCCTATTTTTATTCATTATCTTAATTTTTCCTGGTTAATCCTTTCTCCCTGAAATTATTGTGGGTTTTTATGTTTTCCACTTTATCTGTTTTCCTTGAGAGTTTCTTTTTGATTTTCAAATTCCTCCTTGGTTATTTCACCTCTTGCATACCTTTCTTCTAATATATTCATAGGACTCTTAGGTCTTTTTTCAACCGGCCCTTTTTTATTTTTACTGGCATAAAAGAATATCACGAAAAAAAGAAGGCCAAAACCTATTATCCACCACCACCACATCATCATAATTGTTATATTTTAGTATTTATTATTTCTCAGAATTGGAGTTTTTCTCCTTCATCTTAGACTTCATTTTTTCCTTCATTTCCGGATTTTCCATCATCTTTTTCATCATATCCTTTTTCATCTCCTTGTTTTTATACATTTTTTCCATCAGCATTTTTCTGCCTTCCGGACTTTTCAGCATTTTTTCGATCATCATTGATTGCATTTTTCCTTGAATTTCAGGGTTCTTCTCCATCATTTTCTGCATATGCGAATTAACCCTCTCCTTCATATCAGGATTATTTTTCATCATTTCCTTCATTCTTGCCGATTCCATCATTTGCATTTGGCTTTGCATCATAATCCTTCTTGCTTCCTCATCTTGCTGCGCCAGTTCTATAAATTCATTCAGTTGCCCCGGGTTTGAAATCATTTCCTGATATACTGCCTCCCGATTGTTTTGAAGTTCCATTGTCTCAGTTGCATCAAAGCTCGATTTACAGCTAACAAATGCGCCTATTATACCAATAATCATTAGTGTTTTTGAAATAGTTCTCATTGTGTTTAGTATTTAGTTAAAAATTAGTCTTACTATTTTCTGGTTTTATAAACCATTAGAAAAAATCTTTATTATAAATAATATTTCTTCCTGTTTTATGTGATTTTAAAGTTTCTCATCATACCCATATCTTCGTGTTCCAGATTATGACAGTGGTAAAGGAAAAGGCCTTTGAAGTCTGAAAAGTGCATAATGACCTTAATTTCCATACCCGGCATTAGTAGCACTGTATCCTGCCAGCCTTCATCTATAAAACCATCCTTGATAGATTCCCAAACCGAAGGATCCATTTCGGAAGTATCGCGTTCCAAAACATTAAACTGTACCTGATGTATGTGAACAGGGTGGGGCATCTGCATCATATTCCCCATACCTCCATCTTCACTTCCTCGCCCCATCATACCGCCGCCGCCATCCATCATGCCACCATCACCCATCATGCCGTTACCGCCCATCATATTTCCTCCTTTATTGGAAAACTGCCAGATTTCAGTAGTATTCAATTTTACTGTTTCCTCTTCAGCTACACCTCTGGCTTCCCAGGTCCTGCCATTAATTGTCCACTGCATTCTCTGCATGAAGAAATTAAATTCCCTGGGATTATTTTTATTAATCGCAGTGTTGGGGTCCAGGCTATTATAAGCTACAAGTTTTTCAGGAAGCAGAAAATCATTCGAACCGCTCCCGTTCATTTTAATTTTAAAAAGACTGTATTCAGAACCTAAAGGCAAACGGGTATTATCAGCATTCATCATTCCACCATTCATCATTCCACCCATCATACCGCTTTCAAAGGCAAGGCTTTTTAATTCAATTTCATCTCCTTGTTTTTTATTTTTTAGATCCAGCCATATGTCAATTCTCTCTGCCGGAGCCAGCATTAAGTAAGGCATTTCTTTAGATTGTTCCAGGATACTACCATCAACTCCAATTACTGTAAGTGGCTCCCCGTTATCCCAGGCTAGTTTGTAAATTCTTGAATTCGAACCATTAAGGACCCTTAGCCTGTAATTACATCCTGCTTTAAGGGATAATTCTTGTTCCGGCCTGCCGTTCACAAAGATTTCATCACCAAGAAAGCCATTCATCCTATCCATTCTTCCGCCATCAAGGTAAACCAGTTGGTTGTTATTATCAATACTACGGTCCTGAATGACCACCGAACGATCAAATTCGCCTGTGGGAAGGCCCAAATTGTCCTCTTTCTTATCTGTTACCAGCAACATCCCGGCAAGGCCGTTGTATACCTGTGGCCCGGTGCGGCCATGAGGATGAGGGTGATACCAATAAGTTCCTGCACGGTTCATTACCTCATATTCGTATACATAAGTTTCACCATTGGAGATTACGTCCGTTGGATGGCCGTCGTACTCTTCCGGGACATGCATCCCGTGCCAATGCACGATACTTTCCTCCTGCAACTCATTTTTAAAGCGTATTCGTATTTTCTGGCCTTTGCGCACTTTAATTGTGGGGCCAAGATAACTGTCAGGAGTTTGCTGAAGGCTGCCGGGTTCCCCCTTTATCAATTCACTCTTAAAGGACCAGCATTTTGTTTTTTCTCCGTCAAATAAGCCTATTTCCCGTTCAGTTGCAGTTAGTTCAATATCAAGATCGGGTTTAAAATCGGGGTTCAATTTTAAAGGCTCTTCATTACTATTTGCATTAGCACAGGACTGAAATAACGGCCAGGTAATAAGTATAGATGCACCAGCACAGCCAAGTTTTATGAAATTTCTTCTATCATTTTTGATACTCATATCTTATTGTAGTTTACAATCTCATGCTAATCTCCCCTTTCCATTAATTATTTTTACTCATTCTCCAGTCGATAAATTATTTTCTTCATTTGAGCGATCTCTCTTTTTTGAGCCTCAATAATTTCTTTGGCAAGTTCTTTAGTTTCAGGGTCTTTTAGATCTGCTTCCTGACTTGTTAAAATAGCTGAAGCATGATGGGGGATCATCCCTTTCATATACTGAATATCAGAAATACCGGCTTGTGTTCGCATCATATAATAAACAGAACCAAAACCAACGATGGCAACCACTAATATAATTGTGTTCAGCGTTTTATTTTTATACATCCCCAACATAAATAAAAGCATGATAACCGCCATGGCTGTGATCATTAGAAGGGTCATGTAAGTACGCATAGTGCTTAACATAACATATTCAAACTTATCGGCGTTTAAGAACATGATGCCGTACATCACAACAAATGAGACCAACATCATTAGTCCGAATTTCACATAATTACCTTTTTGCATAATTTATTTTTTTGGTTTGATTGCTTCTTTTACACTACCGCATTTCGGCATTTTTTCCCCTCCGTAAGGGTTTTTGATTTCTTCGATTTCTGCGAACCAAAATGCTCCCTTATTGTTGAAGGCCATGGGGCAGAATTGCTTATAAATGGTCCCTCCGGAAAGGTTCTGCTTGAAGAGCGTTTCTACCTCAATACTAAACTCAGAAAAGCTACTTCTTAACTGTTCTATATCTTCGGCCTCAGCCATATTTTCTGAAAGTGACTTTAATTCCGGAAAGTCTTCGTTGAAACTGTTGGCAATACTTTCAGAAGCATCCTGGGCGGTTTCCAGGTCATCATTAAACAGGGCAGTTCTCACCATTAAATAATAATAATATACAGTGCCTGTCATGCCATCTTTAAAACTGCTGTCGGCGATATCCGGAGTTTCCTCTTTCTTTTCTTTAACCTCTTCTGCGGTATTTACTTCTACGCTTTGTTCCTGTTTTTTATCAATACAGGCCGTAAAGACAAAAAATAGCAGGGGAAGCAACCAGATTTTTCTTATGTGTTTCATAATGTAATTTTGATTGGTTTAAATCTAAGTTATAGCTTAATAAATTAGTCTTTTCTAAAGTTTTCATAAAAGTTCAGGCTAGCATTTTATACATAGATTAAAAGCGTGGATTGGGAGTTGGATTTCCCGGATTTTGAAACTAAGAGTGAGAATTTGGGAAATTAGAAGGAGATAGTGGACTCCAGGGATTTTTTGTTCAGAAGAAAAGAATTAATAATTGTAAGGAATGATCAAGCCAAGCTTCTAATACCTCAGCAACTCACACATAATTCACATTCGCATAAATACGAATAGAATCATATTGACGTTATTAGTTAATAAAATACAAATAATGAAAAAAGGATTAATATTAGTAATTCTACTTTTGAACTTTAGTACTGTCTTCTCACAGCAATGGGAGACAGATTTTGAAAAAGCAAAAGAACTTGCAACTGAAGAAAATAAACCAATCGTGTTGGTGTTCCAGGGTTCAGACTGGTGTGCACCCTGCATCAAATTAAACAGAGAAATTTGGAGTACAGACGCCTTTAAAAAGTATGCGCTAAATAATTACATTATGCTGCAGGCAGATTTCCCTAGAAAAAAGAGAAATGCTTTATCAGAAACACAAAGTAAAGCAAATGCGAAATTAGCAGAAACCTATAACAGGAAGGGTATATTTCCCTTTGTGGTTGTCCTCGATTCAGATGGGAAAGTACTCGGGAAAACCGGCTATAAAAAAACTACTCCCGAAAAATATATTAAGGAGATAAATGCATTAGTAAAATAATTTGAAAGATCGTATTACCACCTTACTTATACTGTTTTCAATGACAGTAATGGCACAACAGCCATATAAACGAACACTCAAATTAATGGGTAGCCGTTTTGATATTACTGTAGTAGCAAACGATTCTGTTGCAGCAAATATACATATAGATACTGCGGTGGCTGAAATTTCAAGAATAGAAAAACTCATTTCTTCCTGGGATGCCAATTCACAAACTTCTGAGATTAATAGAAATTCGGGTATTAGACCCGTAAAGGTAGACGCTGAATTATTTGAATTGATTGAGCGTTCCATCAAGCTCTCCCGGTTAACCGATGGTGCTTTTGATATTACTTATGCCTCAATGGATAAAATCTGGAAATTTGATGGCAGTATGACCCTAATGCCTTCAGAAAAGGAAATAAATGCATCTGTGGAAAAAGTCGGTTTCCAGAACATCATCCTGGATAGAGAAAACAAAACTGTATTTCTAAAACTTGAAGGAATGAAAATCGGTTTTGGGGCCATAGGAAAAGGCTATGCAGCCGATAAAGCAAAAGCCTTGCTTATTTCAAAAGGAGTGCCAGCCGGAATTATTAATGCCTCCGGTGATATGAATACCTGGGGAAAGCAACCCAACGGGAAAGAATGGAAAGTCGCTATTACCAACCCGATGAACAAAAACAAGGTATTTGCCTTGTTGCCCATTACTGATGGGGCAATTGTGACTTCAGGCGATTACGAGAAATATGTGAGTTTTAATGGGAAAAGGTATACACATATTATCGACCCCCGAACAGGCTACCCTACAAGCGGAATTATTAGTGTAACCGTCTTCGCGCCAAAGGCAGAGCTTGCAGATGCACTCGCAACCTCTGTATTTGTGATGGGTAAGGAAGCCGGATTAGACCGTATCAATCAATTACCCGGAATTGAGTGTATTATAATAGATGATAAAGGAAATATCACCAGGTCAAAGAATATTGAAATTGATAAACTATGATGAAAAAGTTTACAACTGCTGTTTTGACAGCTATTTTTTTTAGTAGTTGTGCGGTAGTAAAGGAGTATGAAAAAGTAAATATAAATGATCCGGATATGGCGCTTTCAGAAAAGAAAGTAGACCGAAATCTTACTACCGCACATTCCTATAGGGAAGCAGCCGTAGGGGCAAACGGCGGAAAAACCGGAGGTGGCTGCGGCTGTAATTAATATGACATCTATGTTGAAAAATATCCTGCTTTTTATAGGGGCGTTCGCTTTTGTGAATGCCTACTCCCAAACAACTCCAGACTCAACTAAAGTTTATAAAAAACGTGTACTGGAAACCACTGAAGTAGATTTTCTTACAAGTTATTATACCCAGGATGGTGATAACGCGGCTGTTAGCGGCGGTATTGGTACAGAGGAGTTAACAGATATTACAGGAACTTTTGTAGTTTCCATTCCATTAAATGATGACGATGTGTTGACCATTGATGCCGGAGTTTCTGCATATACATCTGCCTCCTCAAGTAACATAGATCCTTTTGATGATGGCTCGGCAGGCCCTTTTCAGGCATCATCGGGAGCCTCAAGCGGAGACCTTTGGGCAAATCTAACAGGAAGTTACAGTCATAGCTCAGATGACAGAAACGATATCTGGTCTGCAAAACTATCGGTTTCGTCAGAATACGATTATTTTTCTGTAGGGCTTGGTGGGAGTTATTCCAAACTTTTTAATGAAAAGAACACTGAGCTTAGTGTAAATGGAAACGTATATATAGACACCTGGAATGCTATTTATCCTATAGAATTGAGGCCTTTTGGAGAAGGTGGAAACGGGCTGAATAATCGTTTATTTACGCAAAACACCATTACAGGAAATACCAACTATAATCCCTTATTTACTGAATTTGATAAGGAAGGACGTAATTCGTATTCTTTAGGATTGGGTTTCTCACAAATACTCCATAAAAACCTTCAAGGTTCATTAGCAATAGATTTTGTGCAACAGGACGGATTGTTATCTACTCCTTTTCAAAGAGTATATTTTGGGGATATAGCCGATTCATTTATTGATAATTTCCAACTTGCCGATGCTGTTGAACGCTTACCTGATTCAAGGTTTAAGATAGCGGTAGGCGGTCGTTTAAATTGGTATCTCAATGAAATATTCACGATGAGAACTTTTTATCGTTATTACTCTGATGATTGGGGGATTACTTCCCACACAGCCAGTGTTGAAGTTCCTGTGAAGATCACAGATAAGTTTACGTTATATCCCTCATATAGATTCTATAACCAAACGGCAGCAGACTACTTTAGGCCTTATGAGAGTGCCCTGTCTACAGATGAATATTACACCTCTGATTATGACCTTTCCGAATACTCTGCAAATCAATTTGGATTTGGGGCTTCCTACACCGATATTTTCGCGAAGACCCACATCTGGAAATTTGGTTTAAAAAGTATAGATCTGAAGTTCTATAAATATGACAGAGACACCACTTTTAGTTCTAATATTATTACAGCCGGATTTAAATTCCTGATGGACTAAAGAAAAAAAAATGTATTTGTGTTTACAAGGAGCCTAAGTAAGCAGTAGGCTGATCTCTAAAAATCAATTTAATAGTGTTGGGCAAAGTCTTCAGACTTTGAGCCAGAACACTTTGTTTTTCCAGGCAGGAAAAAGAAGTCTCCTGACTTCCAACTTAATTTGTGATTTTCTCCCCACTTAAAATTCTCTTTAATTATCGAGCTCACACTATCCCAGCACTATTGGAGATATTCTATTATATTTAGACTTTCATAACGAGTTAGGCACAATCCACAAAATTTATGATGAAACAATTACTAAAGCTCTCCTTAAAATATTTTCTGGTGGTGGCCATTTTGTATGGTATTTTGATGCTTCTATTGGATATGATAACCGGTAGGGAAATTACTGTAAATGCTGTAGGAATCAGGATTTTAATTTTTGGTATTGGTATGACCTTAATTCTGGTTTCTTTTCACAAGTATCAGGTAAGGAAGATTGCGAGTAAATATGCGGTAGAAAACCCTGCATTAGAGGTCCGACAGGTGAGAAAACTATCCTCAAAGCTTAGCCCGGCTGAAATATATGATCAACTTAAAACCAGGTCCGATTTCGATAAAATAACTTTCGATACCAGAACCGAAATCATAAACATCAAAACGGGTTTTAGTGGAAAATCCTGGGGCGATAGAATTACCATCTCACCGAAAAAAAGGGATTATAATTACAAAATTACAATTAAACCCATTTTTCCTCTGACGGTTATCGACTTCGGTCAAAGTTTCGAGAACATTTTAAAACTGGAAAATCGGATAAAAAGCTTAGGCTAATACAAGATAATAACAAATCGTGGCCAGCCACCGAAAGACAACTCTAACAGAGGTTAGCCGAAACCTATAGCCGTCATTCAAGGAATCTTAATCATTAAAAGAAGTTATGAATAAAGTAAGAATTATTGGTTTGGTATTTTTGGCAATTGGAATTATTCTGTTTTTCTTATTCGAGGGATATTTACCCGGTATTGCCGCAGGTTTACTAACTGGTATCGGGATCGGATTATTATTAACAGGTCGCGTGGGAATCAAAAAATAAATTAACTCCTGGTTTTTTAATGATCATAGAGCGAAATATGAACTTAATGGTTCCCTGCTGGCTTCTCAATTTTTTGTAAGAGATTTCTTTTTTCTTTCCTATGCAGGGAAACAGAAGTATCTATCGGCATTAGAATTTTTTGGTAGTCCTGAATAGATTGTACAGCCAGAAGATTACACTTCCACCTGGCCAAGGGACTGGAATGCGATATGATAATTACGCCCAATGTGCACCAAAATAATTATCAATCGACTTCCGATAAACAAATGTTATATGTAGCTTGTACCCGGGCAATGCACCGCCTGACTTTTTTATTATAAAGAAGCTTCTGAATTCCTGAAAACCAATATCTGATTATTTCAGCAAAGAATTTCAGAGTAAAAAAACCTGATTAGCTTCAAATAAACCAACACAAACTTTCAGAAAAACATACACAATTATGAGTCATATTTTAAAAGGAGAGAAAGATTTTCAATCCAGCCACTCTGTAGAAAACAAAGCCCTAAGAATAAATCTTAATAAAAATATCTACGGCACTTTTGCCGAAATAGGGGCCGGCCAGGAAACGGTACGTAATTTCTTTAGGGCAGGAGGAGCCTCCGGGACCATAGCCAAAACCATTAGCGCTTACGATAAGGATTTTAGTGATGCTATTTATGGACGCGAGCCTGAGGGGCGTTACGTTACCGAGGCCAGACTAAAAGATATGCTTAATTTTGAAACCCGGCTTATTGAGGAGCTAATTTCAAAAGAGAAACATCCCGATAAGATTTTCTTTAGCTATGCCAATACGGTTGCTACTATAGATTTCGCCAAGAAATATAAAGGCCACGGTTGGGTGGGAATTAAATTTCAAACCGAACCGGGAGGGGCCTATAATCAAATTATTATTCACATTCAGTTTCAGGAAAACAATGCCATACAACAGCAAAATACCCTGGGATTAATGGGGGTAAACCTTATTTATGGGGCCTTTTATTATCACGATGATCCAAAGAAACTTTTAAAGAGTCTGTACGATCATATCGATGTGGATAAGATTGAGATTGATGCCATTAACTTTCACGGTCCTGCTTTTAGCGCTGTAGATAACCGTTTATTGAGCCTGGAATTACTTCGGAAAGGGATTACCGAAGCGGTAATGTTTAATGCAGATGCCAATAATGTTTTGCCTGCCAGCGTGCTTTATAAGAAGAATATATTAACCTTAAGAGGAAGTTTTAGGCCGGTGACAAAGGTTAATATGAACATGTATGAAGAGTCTTTAAAACTATTTTTAAACGAAAAGAAAGTTGATCCGGAAAACACCACGGTTATCTTTGAAATGACTTTAAACAATCTAAAGGCCGAAGGTGATATTGATGAGAAAGACTTTCTGGACCGGGCGCGCTTACTTTGTGCTATGGGGCATACGGTGATGATCTCCAATTTTCAGGAGTATTATAAAGTGGTGGAATATTTCTCTCAACACACAAAAGCACAAATGGGCCTCGCCATGGGGGTGAATACGCTCACCGATATTTTTGAGTCCAAATATTACACACACCTTAGCGGTGGGATTCTGGAAGCCTTCGGAAAATTATTTTTTAAGAATTTGAAGATCTACTTATATCCTTTAAAAGAGGGGGATACAATCCTGAATTCTGATAATCTCAAGGTCGAGAAAGGCATGAAAGAATTATATAAGTTCTTTAAAGACAACGGAAGAGTAGTTGATATTGAAAACTACCAACCTGAAATTCTGGATATCTTCTCAAGAGAAGTTCATAAAATGATCAGGGAAGGGGAAGAAGGCTGGGAAAAGTCCCTGCCTGAACAAACTTCCAAAATGATTCTGGAGGAAAAACTGTTTCAAACTTCCTAAGATTGCCGGATCCTTCTAAGCCTAATAAACCATAAGCCCCAGGAGAACTGTTGCGAGAAAGAAAATGTAAACCCAATAAGCTTTGATGCCTGATTTTGAAGATTTCATAAATCAATGTTTTAAAGATGAACTGAAATTTAGGAAAAGTTAATTAATTCCCAAAACTTTGCTATCTAAGCTGAAGGAAATCTTGGTTTCTCATTGCCGAAATTCTCTGTTAGACCTTTCGGGAATTATTGAAAAGTATGGTGGGACTAAGGGAAATTAACCCCTTTAAAAAGTTGAAAGAGGTTGCCGGGAAGGCAACTTCTTTCATATTCTTAAAATATCTGGTAAAATTAAAGCAAGCTTCGGGCTTCTCAAAAAAATTCACCCCCGGAAGTATAGCTGCATCCGGGTGTAAATCAAGTGCGGGTCTTACCGGTAACCGACCGGGTTTATATTCAAATGTCGCTTATCGCACATTCAAAAATACGGTCACAAAGATAATTACAAAAACTACAATGCCTATGGCGGTAAGTTCTTTGTAATTTTTTTTGATCCAGTTAAGAGGTGTAAAGTTCTGATCCATATCTTCTGTTTTTACAGCAGATCGGTTCACGGAATTTGGGTAGAGTTTAAATTAATGAAATTATACTTCTGAAGATATGGGGGAAAACCCTCGGTTCCGAATAAAAAACCTTCTCAGCAAGATTAGCTTTCCCAAGGCTACATCTCCAACCATTGCCTGAAAGCCGCAGCTTTGTTACTGCTTATTATCTGGTCGTCGGGAGTTTCAGGTTTAGTTCTAAGGAGCAATCTGCCTTTAAAATAACTTTCAGCCTTTTCCACCGCCTTGATGTTAATGATTAGTTGCCGGTTCGCTCTGAAGAAACTGTGCTCATCCAGTTGTTCTTCTAACTGGTCCAGACTGTTATTTACTGCGAATCGTTTTCCTTCAAAATTTACCAAAAGTACGATTCCTTCTTCCGCAAGAAAATAGGCGACCTCTTCGCTGGGGATCACGCGTTCCACCCTGGTAACCGGGACTACCTCTGATATTGACGGTAATTTTATTTTAAAACCTTCAGAAGAAGGGAATTATGTATTGAAATTTTCGGCCATTGGTTATGCCGATAATTTTTCTGACGAGCTCAAAGTTTCAGGTCCTAATTTCAATTATGATCTGGGGGTGATCCTGCTTTCTGAAGAAACCACTATGCTGGATGAGGTGATGCTGAAAAGCTGGAAATCCAGAATGAAGGTGGAGAACGGGAATGTGACCATGGAAGTGGAAGGAACCACTATGGCCGCAGGAAATAACGCTTATGAAATGCTGGTGAGGGCACCCGGAGTCTCTGTGGACCAAAACGGGAATTTTCAACTCAACGGAAGAAGCGGATCAATTTACCTGCCGATTTTAAACTGGAATTAAACGCTACGGTTCAAGGCCCAATGACGGTGGGTATCTATTACATTGAACCTATGCAATGGCTCGACGGGGGAATAAAACGAAGCTTTATAGATAATAAGCTGGATGTGACCCTAAGGTTCACCGATATCTTCCGAAGCCAGGATCTTAAGATCACTTCTGAAATTGGGCAAAGTAAGCTGGGGATAAATCAGTATTTCAATCAGCAGGCTATAAGTATAAATCTGCGTTACAACTTCAGCAAAAGAAACACCAATAAGCAAACCCGCTCTAACGATACCCTGGAAGAAATGGATAGGGCGGGGGTTAATTAAACCTTTCTTCCGAATACAACTATCATCCAGAGTCTCCGTGTGAAAGCATGGGGACTTTTGGTTTTTTGTAAATTCCCGGGGAGTTTTTCAGGAATTCTTTTATCTTCAAACTAAAAAATGGAACGGCAGGCCCTGGAATTCGCACGGAAAGCCCACGGGAATCAGCAGCGAAAATATTCCGAAGAAGTTTATATAGAACATCCCATTCGCGTGGCGGAGATGGTGAGAAGTGTCCCCCATACCCACGAAATGATCTGTGCGGCCTATCTGCACGACGTGGTGGAGGACACCCCTGTTTCCCTGCAGGATATTGAGCGAAAGTTCGGGAGGAAAATAGCGGCCCTTGTAGAAGAGCTTACCGACGAATACGAAAAAGAGAATTACCCTCATCTCAACCGCCGCCAGCGCAAGCAGAAGGAGGTGGAGCGACAGGCCGGGATGAGTCCGGAGGCTAAGACCATTAAGCTCGCCGATGTGATAGACAACACCCGCGATATCCTTAAAAACGATCCCGGCTTTGCCCGGAAATATATTCCGGAAATGGAAGCCCTCACCGAAGCTTTGCAGGGCGGGGATTTTAAGCTACTGATGCGGGCTTGCTATGAAGTGCAGCGCGGGATCATCCAACTGAAAAAGCCCTGAGAATGCCGCCTTGCGAAAGATCTTTTTCCGGCGTCACAATTTGTCGGTTTTAAGCCTTAAATTTAGGAGTAATTGAAAAAGAAATTCTTTAAATATATAAACCCTGAATTATGAATATTCTATACCTGCACGGACTCGAAAGTAAGCTCAATGAAGCTAAAAGGGTACGGCTACAAAAATACGGAAAGGTCTTCGCACCCAATATCGATTATCACAACATCCCCAATGCCATAGAATGGGTGCTGGGAAAATACGCCGATACTAAATTTGGTGCGGTGATAGGAAGTAGTATGGGAGGTTTCGCCGGCTATCATATCTCTAACAAGCTGAATGTGCCGGCACTGCTGTTCAATCCGGCTTTAAAAACCAGGTCCACTTTTCAGCAAGTACCCGAAAATATTGGGGATTCTTCAAGTTTGAAACAATTGGTGATAGGGCAGCGGGACCCCGCGGTTAAACCCGCCGAAACTCTGCATTTTCTGGGAGAACATTTGAACCGGGGGACAGACCTGTACCTACACCTGCGTCCTGAAATGGAACACCGGGTGCCCCTGGCCTGCTTTGAACAGGAGCTGAAGACGTTTTTTGAAAGGCTGTGAAATTTTTATGCTTAAATCACATCATTAACATGGATAGGCTTCTCATCCCTGATAAGTCTTCCCATATCCTTCCGCATCTGTTTACTGGTTTCCCGGCCGTACACTTCTATAGAATCGATTCCGGCCAGAGGTAATATTTCTTACTTGTCCTTCCCACGGTTCTCCAGCTTTCAGTCGAAGCCCGCCTCCTGGCAGTATGCGCTTTTAAAACTATTAGGATTTTATATAGGCTGAGGTTCTATTCTAATTCAATGCTCCAGATTCCCCGTACTTCATTTTCTGAATAGCCCAATGCCTTATCCTCCGGATAGAGTTCTTTGATCTTCTGCAGCACCTCGGGTTTCATTTCTTCGGGTTTTCCATGGCATTGCAAACACATCTTATTGGTAACTATGGGATAGTAGAACTTGTTTTTTCCGTTCTTCGGAATCACCACCGGCGCAGGTTCCCTGCCGTTCTGAATACCGTGCTTAAAATGTGTGATATAATATTGCTCTTCCTTGTTGGCGACATTGTCGGGATTTCGGTTCTTGTCTGATACTCTTTTTATCACTGCATTGTGTTCTTTTTCCATTTGTGCGGTAAGGGGAATAGCTTCCACATTACAGAATTCCAGTGCGTGAAGCGGCCCGCCTTCTTCTAAGGCCTTTTTTAAATTCTTTCCCAGTTGTTGCTGAGTGGCCTGGGCGATCTCCATGCCCGTTTTGGCTAATGGGTTTTCCTGGGTGTTCTGGCCCATGCCCATTCCACGGCCATGCATTCCTCCTCCGTGCCCACGCATCTGAGGTAGTTCCGCCTTATAGAGATAATCGGCGATTTGCCTTATCACCGTATCAGGAAAATCCTGGTAGGGCATAAGTCCGAAGTTTCTGATAGCTCCATACATTCTGGCCTTTTCTTCTGTGGGCTCATTTACAAAATTCACAATATCTGCAATGAAATCCTCCTTTGTGATATCTCCCTGCAGATAATGCATCTGCACCATGCTCATAGGCGGTGCCAATCTTGTCCCGCTCTCAGGGGAATGACAGGCGTAACAGTACTGTTCCATCAGAGCTTTGCCCGGATGTTCCTGCAAACCGGTCTCTGCTAAAAGTCCAGGGTCTTCGTAAGTGTCTTTTTTGTCCTTGCAGGAAGAAACAAAAATCATCAAACTGAGTACTAATATAATTCTCTTCATCTTGTGATTAATTGGTCACCTAAAGATACTAAAGAATTGGTTTGGAAAGAATCTGAATTATGCAGGCACAAAAACAGGTGATCGGAATCCCGACCACCTTTTCTTAAATCTAATTTTCGGTTTTTAAAATTATTTCAGGTCATACCGGTCCAGGTTCATCACTTTGGTCCAGGCTTTAACGAAGTCTTTTACAAATTTCTCCTTCGAGTCTTCACAACCGTAAACTTCAGCGAGGGCTCTAAGCTCTGAGTTGGATCCGAAGATAAGGTCTACCCTTGTTCCGGTCCACTTTTTCTCTCCGCTGGCCCTGTCGGTACCTTCAAAAACTTTCTGCGCATCTGAAGTCGCTTTCCAGGTGGTACGCATATCCAGCAGGTTCACGAAGTAATCGTTGGTAAGCTTGCCGGGGCGTTTGGTAAATACCCCGTGCCTGGAACCGTCGAAATTGGTATCCAATACCCGCATTCCACCTAATAATACGGTCATTTCCGGCGGAGTAAGGGTGAGCAATTGGGCTTTATCTACCATCATCTCTTCCGCAGAAGTTGATATGTGTTCGCTTTGTTTTGTATAATTTCTGAAAGCATCTGCTCTCGGTTCAAGCGGTTCAAAAGCTTCAGCGTCTGTTTGCTCTGCAGTAGCATCACCGCGACCGGGACTGAAAGCTATATTTATCTCGTGGCCCGCATCTCTGGCTGCTTTTTCGATTGCTGCGCATCCGCCGAGAACGATGAGATCGGCCAGGGAAACTTTTTTGTTGCCGGACTGGGCCTCCTGAAAGTCCTTCTGAATTTCTTCAAATTTCCTAATGACCTTTTGTAGTTGCGGCGGATTATTTACCTCCCAGTGTCTTTGTGGCTCCAGGCGAATCCTGGCTCCGTTGGCGCCCCCGCGCTTATCCGATCCGCGGAAAGTAGAGGCGGATGCCCAGGCGGTAGAAACCAATTCAGATACCGATAGTCCTGAATCCAGGATCTTTTTCTTCAACCCTGCAGTATCATTATCGTTCACCAGCTCATGATCCGGCTTTGGAATTGGATCCTGCCAGATGAGTTCTTCCGAAGGTACTTCAGGCCCAAGATAACGGGAAATTGGCCCCATATCCCTATGGGTTAGTTTATACCAGGCCTCGGAGAAAGCCTCTGCAAACTCATCAGGGTTCTCGTGAAAATGCTTGGAGATCTTTCTGTACTCAGGATCTTCTTTTAAAGAAAGGTCGGTAGTAAGCATAAAAGGCGCGTGTTTTACTGAAGGATCATGGGCATCGGGTACAGTGCCTGCGCCGGCATTGTCTTTTGGTTTCCACTGGTAAGCTCCGCCCGGGCCTTTGTGACATTCCCAATCAAAGCCGAACAGGTTATCCAGGAAAAGATTGGTCCACTGAGTAGGTTTTTGAGTCCAGGCTCCTTCAAGGCCACTGGTGATAGTGTATTGTGCGTTTCCTGTTCCGTAGCTGTTTTTCCAGCCAAGTCCCATTTCTTCAATTCCCGCCCCTGCAGGTTCTGCTCCAACATACTTTTCGGCATCAGCAGCTCCATGGGTTTTCCCGAAGGTATGTCCTCCGGCGATCAGGGCTACGGTCTCATAATCGTTCATCGCCATTCTTCCGAAGGTCTCCCTGATATCCTTTGCCGCGGCTACAGGATCGGGATCCCCGTTAGGGCCTTCAGGATTAACATAGATGAGCCCCATATGGGAAGCCCCCAGGGGATCTTCCAGGTTCTCTTTTTGATATCTTTCCTTGTTGCCAAGCCATTCTCCTTCAGAGCCCCAGTAGATATCTTCTTCCGGTTCCCAGATGTCTTCCCGGCCCCCTGCAAAACCATAGGTCTCCAGCCCCATAGATTCCAGGGCTACGTTCCCTGCGAGGATCATCAGATCAGCCCAGGAAATTTTCTTTCCGTATTTCTGTTTAATTGGCCATAGTAGTAAACGGGCCTTATCCAGGTTGGCATTATCGGGCCAGGAGTTTAGGGGGGCGAACCGCTGAGAGCCGGAACTTGCTCCTCCGCGTCCGTCACCTATCCGGTAGGTTCCCGCGCTATGCCAGGCCATCCTGATAAAAAATGGACCGTAATGTCCGTAATCGGCCGGCCACCAGTCCTGGCTATCGGTCATAAGCTCGTTAAGATCTTTCTTTACTGCGGCAAGGTCCAGGCTTTTAAATTCTTCGGCATAATTGAAATCTTCCCCCATAGGGTTAGATAAACTTGAGTGTTGTCTCAGGATGTGCAGATTCAACATATTAGGCCACCAGTCGCGGTTATTAGTCCCCGTCCCAGCCGTCTTTTCTACAGCTCCGCCCATAAAGGGACATCGGCTGGATTCATTTACTTCCCATACTTTGTGGCTATCCGGGTTGTTGGAATGATCGTTTCTATCCATAGTTTGAAGTTTTAGTGGTTTATAGCTTAAAAATACTATAATTTTTTCTTATTGCTTTTATGTTTTTATACTTAATAACTATGGTATTTAGATAAAAACTATGGAAGAGTTAGTACTTAGTATTCGGTATTGTGGGGGAAGAGTGGAAAGTGCAGAAGAATCTCATTATAGAGTGTCTTTCATTTCATAGCTTGCGACTACTCCTGCTTACTCCTATGAGATTCCTTACTGCGCCTGTCCTGAGCGGTAGTCGAAGGGTTCGGAATGACAATTAATAGAGGAGTTCTTGTCATTCCGAAGAAGCGAGATCGGAGCGACGAGGAATCCCATAACGGAGCTCCTTTTTTATTCAAGGTCTTACTTAACAAGCTCACTCAAATGGGATTCCTCACTGCGTTCAGAATGACAATTGAACAGGCAATTCTTTAGACGTCTAGAAAGCTGAAATACATAGTGCGTTTACCCGTAAAAACAGCCGGCCCGGTCTTCTTCCACTTCTTTAAAGAAAAGGTCCAGGTCACCCACCACCGCCGGGCAGGGAGGATAAGCTTCCCATTTCATATTCGCCCGTTGCCAATAGATCTTCCATATCTTCCGGCTTTTATTAAATGTTGCTTTGGCAATAGCGGGATAAATTTTCTCCTCAGGATGTACAGGATGAGGTCGTATTTCGTAGATGTGTACAGACTGCCTTTTTAAATCGCAACCCAGATCTAACTTATTCCTGATGTTCTCCTCTGGTCGTTTTCTGTCCAGGAATGCCTGGATCTTATTTTCTATTTTTTGCTTCTCTTCTGAAGTAAATGCCATAGCCTGATCTTTATAATACAAGTTTAGGGAAATTTGCAATTTCTGCACAATTCTTCTTTGGATTGAGCCAGTATTTCGCGTCGATCCATATTTGTATGTCCGCTTTCTTCGCCTTTTATCAGCTGTTCCTGAATACATTACAGTTGCATCTCCCGTCCTTTTTTGTCCATGAGCCGATTAATAATTGGTTCGGCTCAGGGAATCTCAGGGCAGTAATTTTTCTTCCAGGCCCTGACTTACCAAGCTTACTCCTATGGGGTTTCTCTCTGCGCCTGTCCTGAGCCTTGGTCGAAGGGTTCGAAATGGCAAGTCAATTGAATTGTCTTAATTCCAGCTCATGCATATATGCTTCCTCACTGCGTTCAGGATGACAAAAGTTTATCAAGGGGTTATGGTTCTTCGGGATAATTCGTGGATTGTTGATCTGTTTTTAGCCCATGTGATTTCGCTTCAGAATTCCATTCATTTTTGACAAATTTGCCTGATTGTAGCTGTAAAAATATGTAAATTAGGAATGTTGATACCTGTTCAATAACAAAACAGACAATCCTAAACCCTGGTATGAAAAACGCATCTTTTGAAAGCTATCTTAATCCCACCGAATTCCTGGACTCCGATCATCCGGCAGTCCGGGAATTCGTGGAGGAGAATACCCGTGGACTCTCTGCACCGACAGAAAAGCTGGAAGCGCTGTATTATGCCGTGAGGGATGGCTTCAGATACGATCCCTACCGACTAGATTTTTCGCGGGAAGCCATGAAGGCTAGTCACCTTACCGGCAGGAATTACGGATATTGTGTGGAGAAGAGCTGTCTCTTCGCCGCTGCCGCAAGGGCGGTTGGGGTGCCGGCACGCATGGGCTTCGCTAATGTGCGTAACCATATCGGCACTGCCAGGCTGGAAGCAGTACTGCAAACCAATGTGCTAGTGTTCCACGGGTTTGCTGAAGTGTATGTCAACGGGCGATGGATAAAATCCACTCCCGTCTTCAATAAAGAACTATGTGAACGCCTGAATGTAGCACCGCTGGATTTCACTGCAGAAGAGGACGCGATATTTCAGGAATACGATCGGGATGGTGGGAAGTTCATGGAATACCTGCATGACTACGGCCGGTTTGAGGATATTCCCTATGATTTTTTCATGAGCGAACTTCAGCGATATTATCCGCACCTCAAGGAAACTATCAGTCAGGGCAGGCTGATAGAACTTTAAAAGGAGATAAATTTTAGATGAACCAGTAACCATGCTTCCGGAGAGAATTCGGGAGGCCAACCCAATTAATTATGAAAACACCACAAGAGACCCAGAAACAAAGTACCGGAGGCGCTTTTTTGATCCGTCCCGCGGAAGGGAGCAATTTCCCCGATTCTCTTTTTTCCGAAGAAGAACAGATGGTCCTTGAGAGCGTCAAAGAATTCGTTCAGCGGGAAGTCCAACCCCTGGCAGAGGAGTTGGAGCATCAGAAGGAGCATAGCCGTTCGGTTGCCCTGCTGGAAAAAGCCGGGGAGCTGGGGCTTTTGGGCCTTGGCATTTCCGAAGAATACGGAGGCATGCCGGTTTCCTTCACCACCAGTCTCAAGGTGGTGGAGGAGGTGGGTCGGGTATCGGAATTCTCCCCCACCTTTGGGGTACAGACCAGTATAGGCATCGCGCCCATCCTTTTTTACGGTTCCGAAGCCCAGAAGCAACGATACCTTCCAAAACTGGTGAGTGGGGAGTGGAAGAGCTGCTACTGCCTTACCGAACCCGACGCGGGATCTGATGCCAACTCCGGAAAGACCAGGGCCACGCCCGTAGAAGACGGGGCCGCTTACCTGCTGGACGGACAGAAAATGTGGATCACCAATTCGGGATTTGCCGATATTTTTATTGTCTTCGCCAAAGTGGAAGGCGACAGGAATCTTTCTGCCTTTATCGTGGAAAAGGAGTTCGGCGGAATCAGCCTTGGCGAGGAGGAGCGTAAGATGGGGATCAAGGGCTCGTCTACGCGGCAGGTATTCTTTAATGATGTAAGGCTGCCTGCGGAAAATATGCTGGGAAAACGGGAAGAAGGATTTAAGATTGCCCTTAATGTGCTGAATAACGGACGCATCAAACTCGGGGCGGCGGCTATTGGCACCTCAAAAACAGCATTTGACCTCGCCGTTCAATATGCCCTGGAGCGGAAGCAGTTCGGGAGTTCCATCAGCAGTTTTGGGGCCATTCAGCATAAGTTGGCACAAATGGCGGTAAGCATCTTTGCCCTGGAGGCTGCCATGTATCTCACAGGCCAATTCATTGATGAAAAGTCGGCTGTACTGGTAGCGGAAGGTCTTTCTGCAGAAAAGGCAGAGGTCGCCGCGGTGTCTGCTTATGGGATCGAGTGTGCTATCCTGAAGGTATTTGGTTCAGAATGCCTTGCCCTGGTGGTGGATGAGGGGGTGCAGATCTTCGGCGGAATGGGGTTTTCTGAAGACGCGCCCATGGCAAGGCTTTACCGAAATGCCCGCATCACGCGTATCTATGAGGGTACCAACGAGATCAACCGGATGCTGATCGTCGATATGCTGCTGAAGAAAGCCAATACCGGGGAGCTGGAGCTGTTACAGGCGGCAAAGCAGGTGCAAGAAGAGCTCACCTCCAATCCACTTGAAAGAAAACTGGCAGGAGACGGCACGGAGGCAGCCTTCGCGATTCTGGCAGATCTTAAAAAAGCGACCCTTATCATCTTAGACGCAGCGACCCAGGGACTCGGGAGAAAGCTTAAGGAAGAACAGGAGGTGCTGATGCATGTTTCAGATATGATCATTCAGGTATACCTTCTGGAAGCCGTGCTGATGAAAGCTGAAAACCTAATAGCCAATGGGGAAGAAACGAACACAGAAAACATAGCTGACATCAGTCAGGTCTTTTTGTATGAGTCTGTGGAAAAGATCAGGCAGGCAGGGCAGGAGGCTATCCTCAGCTTTGCAGAAGAGGAGCAGCGTTCCCTGCTGCTGAAGGGGTTGAAAGGCTTTACTAAACCACATGTGTTCAATATTAAAGATGCCCGTAGGAGGATTGCCGCGGGGATGATTGCTGAAGGGAAGTATGTGTAAAGTTTGGATTAAGCGTCATTCCGGACTTGATCCGGAATCTCATAAGAAGGCTTCTTTTTTATTTTCAACCTTACTTAAAGATCTCACTCAACTGAGATTTCTCAATGTTCTGTTAGCCGAAGGCTTCGAAATTACAAAGAACAGAGAGGCCAGTGCATTTAAGGGTACTAAATTTTACTGCGACCTTGCTTCCAGGTAATCCGTTAGCGAACGAAGCGTGGCTGTCTTGCCGTAATCTTCCTCGGGGATATCGATTCCGAGTTTTTCATTCAGGGCCACCAGGAACTGCAGGGCGTCAAATGAATCAATATTGAGCGCTTCCCTGATGTTCTCATCGGGTTTGAGGCTGGTGGGGTCTGTATCAGGAGCTGTCTTTTTGAGCAGCTCAAAGATGGCCGATTGTATTTCTTCGCGGGTCATAATTTTTCGGGATTTTGTAGATGATTATTTAGAGCTTCCAGGAAGCGGCTGCCGGTTAGGCCGTCTGTGGCCCGGTGATCTCCGGCGAGAGTGACATGAAGCACGGGGCGTATGGCCAGCATTCCGTCATGTACCAGTGGCTCGTTAACTATACTGCCGAAGCCTATAATGGCCACCTGGGGCGGGTAGATCACCCCAAAAACCTTATCTGCCCCATTCTCACCAATACTGGTGATAGTGATGGTGGATTCGCTAAGTTCAGAACTGCGGAGTTTCAGGGCGCGGGCACGGGTGATGAGGTCGCTGAGGGCAACCATGATCTCCTCCGGGCTTTTGGTATCGGCATTGCGGATGGCGGGTACCAGCAAGCCTCCGGCCCGCAGGGAGACCACAAAGCCTATGTTTACTTCGTTTTTGAGCTGCAGGCCGTTATCCCATACCGCGTTGAGGGCAGGGGCACTGTCTATGGCTTTGGCTACGGCTTTAATGAATAAAACCGCGGGCAACAACCTGCCCGAGATCTCCCGTTGCCGGTTGGTCTCTTTTAACCAATTCATCGCCGCCAGCATGTCTATCTTTTTTTCCAGGTAATAATGCGGGATGTCCCGGTTCGACCGACTCATGGCTGCGGCTACTGCAGCACGGATGCTTTCCTGCTGTCCGTGCTTGCTCGAGGGGGCAGGGGACTCCATTACTTGTTTAGAAGGTGTTTCCGACTCCGCCTCTTTTTCCATTGTATCTTTTTCGGTTGCAGTTTCCGGGCTTGGTTTAGGTAATTCTTTTTTTCCGGCCATGGCTTGTTCCACATCAGCTTTTGTAATTGCTCCGCCTTCCCCGGTGCCCGTAATGCCGGTGATATCAACATTGTTCTTTTCGGCGATACTTCGGGCAAGGGGAGAAGCTTTTATCCTGGGTTTTTCTTCTGAATCTTTTTCCTCGGAAGAGATGTCTTCAGAAGGCCTTTCTTTAGAAATACTTGCCGTCGGGACAGGGGCTTCGCTTTCTGCGACTTGCTCTTTTTCCTGAATGGGGTGTGTTTCCGAATCCTTTTCGGGAATTTTTTCAGGAGTGCCTTCAGATCTGAGTTTTGCCATGGGGGCGCCCACGGGCACCTTATCTCCTTCTTCGATAAGATATTCTTCAAGAACCCCTGCTTCAAAGACCTCTATTTCAATAAGGCCTTTCTGGGTTTCCACCTCGGCAATGATATCTCCCGGTTTGAGTTGGTCGCCCGGTTTCTTTTTCCATTCCACCAGCGTCCCTGCTTCCATATCGGCCCCAAGGCTGGGCATTAAGAACTCTGTCATGGCCTTAGTATTTTTATTACTGCATTCTCAATATCTTCCACCTGCGGAACAGAGGCATTTTCCAGGTGCAGGGGATAGGGGATAGGTACCTCGATCCCACCCAATCTTTTCACGGGAGCATCCAGCTCATAAAAAGCTTTTTCCATGATACGTGCACTCACTTCTGAAGACACATTGATGGTACTCCAGGCTTCCTCTACCAGCAATGCCCGGTGAGTTTTGCTAACCGACTTTAAAAAGCAGGCTTCATCTAAAGGGCGCAGGACTCGTAGGTCTATAACTTCGGCATCTATACCTTTTTCCGAGAGTCGTTTTGCGGCCTCGAGAGCTTTGTATACTCCTATTCCATAAGTGATAATAGAAATATCTTTTCCCTCTCGCCGCACTTTTGCCCGCGAAATGTCGGTAGAACCGGAATCGGTGGGTATTTCAGCTTCCATATTGAGCATGGAAGTATATTCAAAGATGATCACCGGATCCGGGCTGTTCAGGGCGCTATGCAGCATCCCTCTCGCATCTTCGTGAGTGCCTACCGAAACTACGATTAACCCGGGAATATGAGCAAATAAGGGTTCCCAGCTGTGAGAATGCTGGGCAGCCAGTTGTTTTCCTATTCCTGCACTCATCCTGATGACCACAGGCACATTGAGTTGTCCGCCCGACATATGCAATAAAGTGGCGGCATTATTCGCGATCTGATCCATAGGCAGCAGCGCGAAATTCACTGTCATCACCTCTACTATAGGTTTCACGCCTGCCAGGGAAGCGCCGATTCCCGCACCTACAAATCCGGCTTCAGAAAGGGGGACGTCCATAATACGGTCTTCCCCGAATTCCTTCAGTAAACCTTTGCTCACTGCAAAGGCGCCACCATAGCGACCAACATCTTCTCCCATGAGAAAAACGCGATCATCATTGAGCAGGGCTTCCCTAATCCCTGCTTTCAGGGCTTCTCGGTATGTTATTTTTATCAGTTCGCTCATGATGCAGGCTTTTCAGAATAAACAAATCTTGTGAGTTCTTCTTTAGCTTCCCAGGTTCCGGCTTCGGCAAAATCTACTGCTTTCTGAATTTCGGCCTTCAGTCTTTCTTCCATTTCCTGAAGTTGGACCTCGCTTATCAGATTTTGCTTCAGCAGATATTTGCGGAACCTTGGAATGGGATCGCGCTTCTTCCATTCTTCTACTTCGGATTTTTCCCGGTACAATTCAGCATCAAACATGGAGTGCGCCCGAAAACGATAGGTGTTGCACACCAGCAAATAAGGCTCCCCTGAACTTCTAACCTGTTCCACGGCTTTATCGGCAGCCGTCATCACCTTAAGCAGGTCCATCCCGTCTACGGCCTTTGATTCGATCCCGTAGGCCTGTCCCTTTTTTTCTATTTCCTGCATGGCATGGGAGAATCGCAGGGCCGTGCCCATAGCATACAGATTATTCTCACAAACGAAGAGTACAGGAACCTTCCAGAGGGAAGCCAGGTTTAGGGCTTCATGGAAAATCCCTTCTGCTGCCGCACCTTCCCCGAAAAAACATACGCTAATATTGTCCTTCTTTAGTTTTTTGGAAGCCAGGGCCATTCCTGTGGCCAGGGGGAGATGACCCCCAACGATAGCACTTCCGCCAAAGAAGTTCTTCTCCTTATCGAAAATGTGCATGGAGCCGCCGCGACCCCTGCTGCAGCCTTCCTGTTTTCCGTACATCTCGGCCATGATAGCCCCGGCGTCTACATCCCGCGCCAGAGCATGGGCGTGTTCCCGGTAGGTGCCCAGCACGTTATCTTCAGGCTTAAGGGCCTGAATGACCCCTGTGGCTACCGCTTCTTCTCCTATATAAAGATGCAGAAAACCCCGAATTTTTTCCTTGGTGTAAAGCTCGGCGCTCTTTTCTTCAAACTTCCTCATCAGGAGCAGCTGATACAGAAGCTTCTCTGCCTTTCCAGCGCTTAATTGGTCTTTTGTTTCCATGCTCAGTTTTGTTCAAGAGTGGAGGTATCCCCTTCAGGTAATCCCAGTTCCCGGGCCTTTAATAATCGGCGCAGGATCTTTCCACTGCGGGTCTTGGGTATACTCTCTGTAAATTCTATTTCTTTTGGAGCTACAGCCGGCCCAAGATGCTTGCGGGCAAAGCCTGTGATCTCCAGTTTCATTTCTTCGTTTGCCTGGTTTCCAGGTTTAAGGACTATAAAAGCCTTTACCAGCTCACCGATTGAGGCTTCGGGTTTTCCTATCACTGCGGCTTCTGCGATGGCCGGATGCCTCATCAAAGTGCTTTCCACCTCAAAAGGACCAACCATATGGCCGGAGGTTTTTATGATATCGTCTGCCCTGCCGATGAACCAGAAATACCCATCGGCGTCTTTTTTGGCCAGGTCGCCGGTAAGGTACCAGTCCCCCGAAAAACATTTATTATAGCGTTCTTCTTCATGCAGGTAGGCGCGGAACAGGGAAGGAAATCCTTTTTGCAACACCAGATGTCCCTCTTTTCCCGGTTCTTCGATGAGCTTCAATCCATCTTCTGTCACTTCGGCCAGGGCGGCTTCCACTCCGGGAAGAGGTTTCCCCATGGAGCCGGGCCTTACTTCCAGGGAAGGATAATTGGCGATCATGATTCCGCCGGTTTCGGTTTGCCACCAGTTGTCCAGAATGGGAATACCGAAGCTGCGTTCCCCCCAGAGCACAGCTTTGGTACTAAGTGGCTCTCCCACGCTTAAAATGACGCGCAGAGCACTCAGATTAAATTTTTCGCCGGGTTTTATTTCCATCCGCATCAGCCTTCTGATGGCCGTAGGAGCGGTATACCAGATATTTATTTTTTGTTCCTCCAGGACAGAATACCAGCGCAGGGCATCAAATTCCTCCTGATCTACAATAGAAGTAACACCGTTGACCAGGGGTGCAATTATTCCATAAGAAGTACCGGTAACCCAACCGGGATCGGCCGTACACCAGAATAGATCTCCGGGATGGAAATCCAGTACGTATTTTCCCGTGATATAATGGGTAAGTATGGCTTTATGCACATGCAAGGCCCCTTTAGGCATTCCGGTCGTGCCACTTGTAAAATGTAGCAGAGCGGAATCTTCAGGCGCCGTGGGTGGGATCTTATAGTCGGACGAAGCCTCTTTCATAAGCAAGGACCAGGAAAGTACTTTTTCTGATCGATGTTCCTCCAAATCGTTGAGGATTATATATCTCAGGGAAGGGAGCCTTTCTTCCAGTTGTTTTACTGTTCTCTCATATAATGCTGAAGTAGTGACCAGGATTTTCGCGTCTCCTTTATGCAGTCTTTGAAAAACCGGTTCAGGCCCGAAAACCGAAAAGAGCGGACAAAATACCGCTGTGGTCTTCAGTGTTCCCAGGGCAGTGATATAAAGGGATGGTATCCTGCCGGCCAGAGAAAAGACAGTTTCCCCTTTCTGAATCCCCAAGGAACTAAGCACATTGGCAAATCTGGAAGTTTCTTCCTTTAAGCGGGAATAGCTGTAGTCCAGTTGACTCCTGTCTTTTTGAATAAACCGGAAAGCCACTGTATCTTTTAAAGCTCCGGAGGCGTGAATGTCAACGGCCAGATGTGCGATATTAATTCCGCCTTTTCCTTTATCCGAAACCAGTTCCTTTTCAATATTCTCCCAGGAAAAGGAAGTCCGTTCGCTGTTATAATCGGCGAGGTTGTAGCTTGTTTTATTTACGGTGGAACCCATAGCCTTTAAAATTTTGAGACTATCAAATTAGCTACTAAGGACTTGAAAAACAATGATATTTGTCAGGGGAATCCGGTTCTGGGTTCTCCGTCCCGAGAGCCATCGGGATGGGTTGTGGGTTTTGCGGTTTCTTTTTTTGAGGCGGGGAATCTCTTAGGCTGGCTGTCATTATTCTGAAAAGGGCGAACATTCACAGCTCACTCATATGAGATCCTGAGTCAAGCCTGCCTCGCCGGTCAGGCAGGCTCTGGATGACGTTTGTAATGAAGATAGCGTCATTCCGTTCCGATAACCTTCGGAATTGAGCCGGAATCTCATAATCTAACTCCTTTTTATTCAATGTCTTACTTAATAAGCCCACTCGGACGAGATTTATCACTGGGTTTGAAATGACAAATCCTGTGGGTTGTGAATTTGTTTTATGAGTTTAGGTTCCTTTTGTCATTCGGATGGAGCGAGGCAGGGGTGACTAGGAATCTCATAAGGCTGCTCCTTTTTTGTTCAAGGTTATACTTCAAAAGCTCACTCATATGGGATTTCTCACTGCGTTCGAAATGACAAATCAATTGAATTGAGGTTGGAAAGTATAAATGTTAAGCCTTAGAATAGTAAATATTCAGCGTAAAAAAAGGGTTCAACCTTTAAAATTAGTTAAACCCTTAATCAACAGAAGGTATTTTTAGGAATATTATTTTTTCAAATGAATGCTCTTCTTGAGATAGTTTACAGAGATCTCGAATTCTCCGGGCTCTGCGATTGTTTCTCCTTGAGCATTAACCGATGCCAGGACGGAGGTGTTGAAGTTAAATTCAATAGTTTTAGTTTCTCCCGGAGCAAGTTCAAGTTTTTTAAACTTTCGGAGTCTTTTTACATCGGGAGTGATCTCTGAAGAATACAGATCGGAGCTGTAAACTTCAATTACTTCTTTTCCACTGCGGCTTCCCGTGTTGGATACCTTTACACTTACGGTAAAAGTATCGTTCTGGGTAATTTCGCTCTTGTCGATTTGAAGGTCTGAAACTTCAAAATCGGTGTAACTAAGTCCGAATCCAAAAGGATACTGCGGATTAAAATCGGCTTCATAATTATAAACCCCTTCGGCTTTGGTCTGTTCTTCGGAAGGTTTATGAATATATGGGATCAGGGCATTAGGATAACGAGGGTAGGTATAAGGCAGTTTTCCGGATGGGTTGATATCCCCAAATAAAATATCTGCCAGTGCATCGCCACCAAAATTCCCCGGAAGGTAAGTTTGCACCACCGCATCCATTTCCTGTTCAAAATTGCTGATTATTCTTGGGCGACCTTCGTTCAAAATAAGAATTACCGGTTTGCCAGTCGCTGCGAGCTCTTTTGCAAGTTTGGTCTGCAGATCGGAGATATAAAGATCATTGAGATCACCCGGTTTTTCTGTATATGAATTCTCCCCAAGGATGAGCAAAATGTAATCAACATTTTCTGCTTGTTTAACCGCATCAGCAATGCCGGCATCCTCTTCTTCAAAGTACTTACCGTCATTTTTATAATTTACTCCCGCTTCGAAGATCACGTTTTCTTTCCCAATCTTATTTTTTACCGCCTCTAAAATTGTGTTATAATCTTCAGCAAATTCGGGTGTCTTTTCACCTTGCCAGGAATAGGTCCAGGCTCCATTAAGTGTTCTCATGGAGTTGGCATTTGGGCCCGTCACCAAAACTTTTATATCTTTTTCAAGAGGAAGCACATCGCTTTCATTTTTCAAGAGGGTGATTGATTCCGCAGCCATATTGAATGCTTCCTGTTCAAATTCTTTACTTCCAAATTTCGGGTAATCTTTATAATGTGTAACCGGAACTTCAAATAGGTTGAGGGCGAGTTTTACTTTCAGAATTCTATTTACCGCATCATCAATACGGGACTCCTTAATCTCACCTTCTTTTACCAATTCCAGCAGGTTATCTACAAAACGCTCATATTTATATGGAACCATAGACATGTCAATACCCGCGTTAACAGCCATTTTAATGGCTTCCTTGTCATTTTTAGCCACCCGATCCCTGCGGTACAGATTTTCGATATCAGTCCAATCTGTAACTACCAGGCCTTCAAAATTCAATTCTTCTTTTAGAAGTTTTGTAAGCAATTCGTAATTAGCGTGTACCGGTTTCCCGTTAATGAGGCCGGAATTGATCATAATTGTATGGGAGCCCGCATCTATTGCCGCCTTAAAAGCCGGCAGATGGTATTCTCTTAAAACATCATCGGGAATATAGGCCGGAGTTCTGTCTTTTCCTGAAGTTACCGCATGATAGCCGAGGAAGTGTTTCATTGTTGAAGCCAGATGGTGAGGATGACCGATATTATTATCTTCTCCTTCATATCCATCTATCATGGCTACCCCGAGCACCGAAGTGAGGTAGGGGTCTTCCCCAAATGATTCCCACATACGGGAGAACCTTGGATCCATCCCTAAATCTAATACCGGCGAGAAATTCCACGGAATCCCGCTGGCCCTGGTCTCGTAGGCGGTTATTTGAGCTCCCTTTTTTACCAGTTCAGGATTCCGGCTGGCAGCCTGCCCAATTTGCTGGGGAAACATGGTAGCACCTACGGTATAGGTAGCACCATGAATTTCATCTACTCCGTAAATAATTGGAATATTCAGCTCGTTTTCTTCTGAATTGATCTCCTGAATTTCAGAAATGATCTCATACCATTTTTGCCGGGGGAGTGCCCTGTTGTTTGCAGTGTTGAGAAAAGAGCCCACTTTGTATTGGGAAACCGCTTTTCTCACCAGTTCCTTATCAAGATTAAAGGGTTCAAAACTGGAATAAATGTCTTCGCCTTCACCAATCACATCAAGAGTGACCTGAGTCATTTGGCCTACTTTTTCTTCCAGCGTCATTTTCGACAGTATGTCGCTGGCCTTTTCTTCTATCTCTGCCGGAGTAGGCTGTTCCTGGGCAGAGATATTAAACCCGGCCAGTATAATTCCTGCAGCAAGTATTATCTTTTTTATCTTCATAGTCGTTTATCTTAAAAATTTAGGGTAGCCACAGAATTTCCAGGGAGTGCAACATTAAAGCTCTTTTCTCCAATTTCGATAGCTAAATTCTTTTGCCCCTCATTTTTATTCTGAAGTATTATCACCACATTTCCTTCGGGAGAAAGAAAGGCAACGTTTGGCAAATCTTCAGGCATATTTGAGTCTACCCGAACAGCGCCGGGGCGAACAAATTTGGAAGCCTGAGCTATAATATAGTATGCCGGTTCCCTGGTTACTTCATCGCCGGTTATCGTGATGGCGCCAAGACAACGGTCACAGCCTCCACGGTCGGTGTGAGGTTCCTGATTTTCATCGGCAGCAAGGTTCCATTCCAAAACGTTTCTGCTCCAGTTTCTGGTCGCGCCAATGATGAGGTTTTCGGTATGCCATTCCATTTCCTGTGCAAAATTCCCGGGAGCTCCCACCCATTGTTCGGTGAAATAAATATGTTTATCGGGGTGAGCTTCGTGTACCTGGGAAAGCGCGCTGATATCTCCTCCATACAGGTGAAAAGCGGACCCATCTACATACTGTGCAGCTTCAGGATCATCAAGTATAGAAATGGGATAATCGGGACGATCGGCGTTATGATCGTAAAGGATAATCTTGGTGTCAATACCATGTTCCTCAAACAGGGGACCTAAATGATCTTTTATAAACACAGCTTGATCTTCAGCCAGCATCAAAAGACTTGGATTATTCCCGGGATGTAAAGGTTCATTCTGGATGGTGATGGCATCTATAGTGATTCCTTCCTGCGCCATCGCCTGAATGTATTTTACAAAATACATGGCATATGCCGGGTAGTATTCCTCTTTAAGGCTGCCTCCGCGGGTATCTCCATTATCTTTCATCCAAACCGGAGGAGACCAGGGAGAGCCCAGTATTTTAATATCAGGAGCAATCTCAAGAATCTCTTTCAATACTGGAATGAGGTGAAGTGTGTCATTAGCCAGGGAAAATTTCTCAAGCTGTTCATCTGTTTTTCCTTCTTCCAGGTCATTATAGGAAAACGGAGCCTCGCCAAGATCGGATGCACCGATGCTTAGCCGAAGATAACTTACTCCGATCTCGTCCTGCTCGGTGCCAAAAAGTTCCTGTAAGAGTTCATTTCTGGCCGAATCACTCATCTGATTTATATGCAAGGCACTTCCGCCGGTAAGGGTATACCCAAAACCGTCTATCTCCTGAAATTTCTGAGAGGTATCAACTATTATAGTTGCCTGTGCCTGGAAATCATTTTCCTTATCGGAAGTAAGCTCTCTTTTTTCAAGGAGAGATTTTTCATCAAGGCTTGTGAGCCACATTTCCGGTTCATCCGGACTATTTTCTTCCTCGTTCTTCTGATCACAGGCTAATATCGTGAAGAGCATTAGCATCAGAAGAATGGGTTTATTTAAGGGTTTGTACATTTCAATAGGGATAAAAGATGCCGCCAAAATAGCGGCATCTGTCTAATTATTAATAAAGGCTAATTACTGCAATATGAATTCGTAGGTCCCGGTCTCATAATCATTGGTCACCTCGATATTCACCTCGTATGTTCCGGAGGTTGTAATATTGGTGAAGTTAGGGCCACCATTGGTCATTGTTCCTGACAAAGCATCAGGATCGTCCGCACCTAATTGAATATCCCAGGGAGAGTTAAATTTCAGGTTGTAACCTGCTTCCAGAACCTGAGTAGTGGTAAATTTATGCGGATGCACATAGGTCATAAGGAACTCGTCCCTACTATCCCAGCCGCCGCCTTCTTCGTCCCAATGGAATAATTTTATGTTGTAATATTTCCAGTTTACGACTCCCGTAGCAAAATTAAATTCAAGACTGTAAGCCTGATCTCTTGCAGGGGAAATATCTCCAGGGCTTTCCAGAAGTCCGGGACTGCCGAAAGCTGAATCCCCATCAGGGTTGCTGGTTTCTCCTATTATTCCGTCCAGCGAATAGGCTGTTCCAGTACCATCTATAGCGCTGTTAAGCTCATAGGTTACTTCGGCCTGAAGCGGGATATAGGTGCCAGACATAAATTTATCGTCTTCTTTTTTGAATTCAAAAACTACCTCGCCATGGGCAAGAAGGTAAAGCGCATCGGGGGTTTCAGAAGGAGGATTGCTTACCTGGTTGCTTTCAAGGGAATAGGTGTATGTATCACCAGAAAGGTCTACAGTAACTGTATAATCTCCCGGAGCATCCAATGAGATATCTTCAATTTCGATACCGGCATCTCCTGCCTGAGATTCCATATAAATTTCATCCTGGGTACCAACAATTCTTTTAAAGAGGTACCCCCAGTCGCCATTCAGCCTGAAGAGGAATCCACCGGAATTCAGAGAAAGCTGAGCTTCCCAAACACCATTAGCCTGGTATTCCAATGGTTCATCTCCACCCCAACCGGCAGCGATAACATCGCCAACAACACTTAGGTGGTCTATTTTCAAGAGATTATAAGTCCCTTCCGCAAGGTCTACAGTTAATCTGTATTCCCCGGTTTCAGCAACCATAATCGGATCTCCGTTTTTAACCAGGTTACCTTCGCTTCCTCCATAGATATGAGCAGGAAGTGAACTCTCGCTATAGATCTTAAAGCCCGCTCCTGCTTCCAGGTGAGTGTAGATCTCAAAAACATTTGTGGCATTATTGTCCGCATCTTTTAACGACCTTAACGATAGGGCTTGGGAAAGATCGGAGCCTGCTTCTGTGGCCTCGCCTGAAAGGAACAATTGCTCAGGTAGGTATTCTGTTTCAAAGCGCTTTACGATTAATTCCGCAGAATCGGTAGTTTGTTTGTCTATACTTTTTGCGAGAACCGTTATTTCCAGGTCGACTTCTTTTCCTGCTTCAAAACCTGCATAAGATAGTGCAAGGTCCATCTCACGGGCGGTAAAACTTCCATTGGTATCCCGGCCTCCATTTTCTGAAGCTTTACTAAGAAGAGGATCCTTATAATTTCCGGGTGTACTTAAGATAAGGGTATACCTCACTTGATATCTTTCAGTTGAAATTGCCGGATCCCAGGTGAATTCAAAGGTCTCGTCTGGTTGGTCTTCATTTAGGACCAGAGTTTCATTCGTGGTAAGTAAGGAAGGCTCACTAAGATCCCATTCTCCAATAGGGTCAAGGTTGTCTTCTTCACAGGAAAAAATAAATGCCAGCACCAGAAATGCGCTAAGGAGTATTTTTATTTTTTTCATTTTATTGTTATTTAATAGTTTAATTTTTATTTACCACACAAGCGTTGATACTGAATTAGCTGTGCTGTTTATATTCAGGTATTTATCCCCGACCTGTACGTTTATACTTCTGTTCGAGGTAGTTTCATTCAGAATTACCAGTGCAAGTGTACCATCAGGATTTTGAAAGGCCACATTATAGATCCCACCGCTTATTTGATTTGAAGCAATTCTACTAGCACCCGGCCTGACGAATTTTGAGAAGTGAGCCAGGGCATAGAACTCTTCATTATAAATTATTTCTCCTGAAGATTGTATGGTAACTACACCTCTACAGTTCTGGCATCCATTATTGGTGGGGCCAGAATTTTCATCCAGAGCAAGGTTCCATAAAAGGGCAGTTTTTGACCAGTTTCGGGTGGTTCCTATAAAGATATTTTTGATATTCCATTTAAGATTTTCACCAAAATCTGTGGCCCATTCCCCTCCGGAGATCTCTGTGAAATAGAGTCCTTTTTCAGGAAAAGCATTATGGACCTGAGACATAGCAGAGACATCACCAGCATACGCGTGAAAAGCTGATCCGTCTACATACGGATATGCCTCTTCATCGCTGAGCACGGTGATGGGGTATTGGGGTTTGTCGAAATTATGATCATAAGCAATGATCTTGGTTTCGATTCCTTCACTCTGGAAAAGCGGTCCAAGGTGGTCCTTTATAAATTCCACTTGTTCCTCGGCTTCCATTATCATAGTTGGATATTGCGCCTGATGTAAAGGCTCATTCTGTGGAGTTATCGCATCTATTTTTATCCCGTGGGAAGCATAGTTTTCGATATATTTCACAAAATATTGGGCATAGGTATTATACCATTCCTGTTTTAAACTTCCTCCATAAATGGAACCGTTGGTTTTCATCCAGGCCGGCGCACTCCATGGGCTTCCCATAATTTTAATCTTGGGATAAACCTGCAGGATGTCTTTAAACACCGGAATCACATTTTTTTCATCTTCCTTTAAAGAAAAGTTATCCAAAGCAGCATCTGTTTCCCCAGAAGGCATGTCATTATATGTGAAATCCTGCAAGGAAAAATCGGAGGCGCCTATGCTCATACGCAAATAGGAAATTCCTATTCCGGTATTGGGGTTGAAAAGCTCCTTTAATAAGTCGCTCTTTTTACCGGAGGGCAACGCATTAATGAGATATGCTGAGGAGCCGGTAAGGGCAGCTCCAAAGCCTTCGATCTCCTGATATTTTTCAGCAGGATCGATAATAAGATCAGGGTCTGTGCTTAGGGCTTCTCCATAAATTTCCACAGCAGGCAGTTTATCCAGTAATTGGGTTCCTGCTGTATTGGTGGTCCAGATCTGGGCTTTCCCAATAACCTCTCCTCCGGGTTTAGACGGAGGAGGGAGTAGGGTTACCGGATCATCATCTGAACATTGGATATTCAAAAGACTCACAGAAAAGACAAATAATATTGCTATAATTCGGTTCATTGTTAGTATCCGGGGTTCTGAGTTAGGTTAGGATTCCGGTTGATCTCGTTTTGCGGAATAGGCAATAGAAGGTCGGTTTCACTAACATTATAATTTACCGGCTGATTGGTTCGAAGATCGATATCGTCTACAGCATTCATGATTTCCACTGCCATTCCAGAGCGGATAAGATCATCCCAACGATAAGCTTCCTGTGCAAGTTCCAGGCGTCTCTCTTTTAGAATTGCCCTTTTCATAGTTTCATATGAAGCTTTATCTTCTGAAGTCAATTCAGGAAGACCTACTCTTTCTCTAACAATATCTACCTGATCGGCAGCTTCTTCGATCTGGCCTAATTCATTGAGCGCTTCAGCTTTCATAAGGATGATATCGGCAAGTCGGAATATGTAATCGTTGTCTGAACTAGCCCAGCCTCCGGCGTTTCTCCATTTATAGGCGAAAGGAACTTCACTGTTAACAGCATTTCCCCAATATTCGTCTACCCATGGCACTGCCTCAAAAATCATAGTGGCATTCTTTCTGATCTCATCGCCTTCATTATCAAAAGCTTCTACAAGGTCTTTTGAAGGAGTAACAAATTTTCTCCAGCTATCACCACTCAGGGAAGGAGGTAAATGCATTTGCGGAGCCCAGGTTCCTTCGTCGCCACCCAGGTACTGGATCTCAAGAATAGACTCTTCATTATTGTAGTTATTTCCATCGAAAAGTTTATCATAATCATCTAACAACCTATAACCTGCGGGACTGTTAATCACAGCATTTGCTGCTTCCAGCACGGCGGGGTAATCGGGGTTTGGCTTTTGAGCATTTACCTTGGTCAATAAGGCATTTGCAGCGCCAACGGTTGCCCGTGCCTTGTTTACGCTGGCGTCATTCCCATAGGAATGTGGTAAAAGTTCTTTTGCATCATTTAGATCGGTTATGATTTGATCGTAAACCTCTTCTGCGGAACTTCTGGGAAGTCTAACTTCTGAGGGATCTACCGATTTGATTGGTTCCAGGATAAGCGGGACTCCACCCCATTGTTTTACCAGATTATAATAGTGGTATGCCCTGAGGAATAGTGCCTGACCGATGATCTGGGTGCGTTCTTCTTCAGTAATTTCCTGATCAATCTCCGGAGCTTTTTCAAGAACCAGATTTGCTTTGGAAATCGCATTATAAATTGATGACCAGGCATTAAAGACCCTATTGTTAGTAGTAGAAACATCTACGTCGTCGAAAGCGAATATTTCCGGGTTATCTCCACCGGCATAGTGATTATCGGAGCGGACATCTTCGAAAATAATTTTGTCCCACACGTAATAATCATTCGATTGAAAAGATTCATAAACCCCGGTTAAAGCAGCATTAAGCTGAGTTCCGGTGGCATATGCATTTTCTGTTGTTTCCTCTGAAATAGGCGTTAAGTCTAATTCATCATCGCAGGAGATGAGACTAGCTGCTATAAACAGTCCGGAAAAATATTTTATAAAATGTTGTTTTTTCATAAGTATTTTAATTTAAAAAGTAACATTCAAGCCCAGGATAAGGTTCCTTGTTTGTGGATAGGTTCCATAATCTACACCCATTGCGGTGTTACTACCACCAAAGGCGTTCACTTCAGGATCAAAACCGGAGTAGTCTGTAATTGTAAACAGGTTTTCTCCAGTTGCATATAGCTTTACTGCATCCAGGCTTATTGTTTCCAGGAAATTTTGCGGTAAACTGTAACTCAGGGTAAGAGCCTTCATTCTAAGATAAGACCCGTCTTCGACGAAGCGTGTCGATAATCTTGAATTGTCGGTATTACCTTCAGAAGTTCTTGGAATATCTGTGATATCACCCGGTTCTCTCCAACGATCTAACACAGCTCTGGATTGATTTTTAGAGTCGGTCATTCCTTCGGTTTCAATTCGTGTAGCATTAAAGATGTCATTCCCCTGAGAACCTTGCAGGAACACTGATAAACCAAAGCCTCTATAAGATAAATTGTTAGTGAAACCATACTGAAAATCAGGATTAGCGTCACCAATAATAGTCCTGTCATCGGCAGAAGGAGAGAAAGTAGTTTCTCCTTCACTGTCTAAATAATAGGCCATTCCGGTATCTGGATCAACACCTCCCCAAACGTAACCGTAAAAAGTACCCAGAGGTTCTCCTTCTCTAACAAGGCTTACTTCTCCACGTCCAGCAACTCCACCGGCAAACATTTGCTGGCCAACTATATCGATAACTTCATTACGGTTAAAAGAAATGTTGAAATCAGATTTCCAGTTAAATTCGCCCTGAGTATTTACTGTAGTCAACTGAAATTCTAATCCTTTGTTCCTTAACTGACCGATATTCTGGATGGCACTATTAAAACCGGTAGATCGGGGTAATGGTGCATTTAGAAGCAGGTCGCGTGTATCTTTCTGGTAGGCATCTGCACTGAATCTGATGCGTCTATTAAACAAAGCTACATCAAGACCAAAATTAATCTGTTCTGATTCCTCCCATTTAAGGGTTTCATTGGCGATGGAGGCTGGGTAAGTTCCTGGTAGTACAACTCCGCCTATTGGATAATTGCCGCCACTTCCAACACGTCCGAAGTAAGCATAATTACCAACCTGATCGTTTCCAACAAGCCCCCATCCGGCACGTAGTTTCAAATCATTGATGGTTTCCTGATTCTGCATAAAGCTTTCTTCAGAAATCCTCCAACCTGCTGAGAAAGATGGGAAGTAACCCCAACGCTCTTTAGGTCCGAAATTGCTTGAACCATCAGCTCTGAAGTTAGCGGTAAGTAGATATCTTTCATCAAACTCATAGTTTACTCTAGCCAAGTATGACGCATTAGCCTTCTCGGCTTTAGTTGCGGTAGCAGCAATAAGTTCTGACCCGGCATTAGGGGTAGTAATCTTATCACCTGCAAAATTTCTTCTCTCCATAGAACTGTCTTCCCATCTGTATTTTTGGAAAACAGAACCTGCAAGAGCTTTCAGGTTATGCCTGCCAAATTCTTTCTCATAGCTTATGGTGTTATCAAAAATGTAGAAGTTGGTGAGGTTGGTATTGTATCTACCAATACCTTTCATTGCACGACCATAGCTTGTTCTAAAAGGGTCCAGGAAATAATCATAATTAGCACTGCTGTAATCTGTACCAATATTTGTTTTGAAGGTAAAGTCTTCAAGGAATGATATTTTGGCATAGATATTACCCAACAGGCGTTGGTTCACATATTCCCGCTGGGAACCATCGGTAGAAGCTACAGGGTTTTCCCAATCCTGAAAAGGGTTGCTGGTAAAGGTGCCATCCGGATTATAAATCCCAATATTAGGAGGAGTAGATAAAACTCCCAACAGGACTCCACCACTATTAATACTTTGGTTGTCGGCAACATCTACATCGGAGTAGTGGGTATAGGCGATATTAGTACCTATTTCCAACCAATCGGTAACTTCCTGAGAAAGGTTAATCTTGAAGTTATATCGTTCCATCTCAGAACTTCTAACGGCACCTTCCTGTTTGGTGTATCCTCCGGAAACATAGTAAGATGTTCCGTTAGACTTTCCAGACATTCCTAATTGATAGTTAGAGGAGAGACCATCCCCGAAAATTACTTTTTGCCAATCGGTGTTTTCAGTATAGCGGGACCAGTCAGTATTTCTACCCATTTCGGTCATTAAGTCCCTATACTGTTCACTGTTAAGTACAGGAAGGGTATTCCACACCTGGGAAACCCCAACATATGTATCGAAAGTTAGTCTTGGTTTTTCAGAGGTTCCTTTCCGCGTAGTTATCAAAACTACACCATTTGCACCCTGGGCTCCATAAATGGCTGCAGAAGAAGCATCTTTCAAAATAGAAATACTTTCAATATCTGCAGGGTTAAGCGATCTGGTATCGTTAGTTGGAACACCATCTACCACATATAAAGGTTCGCTACTTGCATTAATAGAGTTGGTACCTCTAATTCGGATACTTAAACCGGAAGAGGGTTTACCAGAGCCAGAAACAACCTGTACCCCGGGGGCTTTCCCCTGTAACAGGGCGCCAACCTGAGTATTAGGCCTGTCATCAAAGGCCTCATCATCTATTATGGAAACCGAACCGGTAATGTCTCTTTTGCTTTGGGTACCATATCCAACTACTACAACCTGGTCTAAGGTTTCAGAGTCTTCCATTAGTGTTACCTGTATCGGGCTATCGGTTGCCGGAACTTCCTGAGTTATATATCCAAGGAAGGAAACAACCAATATATCTCCGCGAGATGCTTCCAGGGAGAAATTTCCATCAAAATCTGTTTGGGTTCCGTTAGTTGTGTTTTTTACAATAACATTGGCACCCGGTAGCGGAAGATTATTGCTTCCATCTACTACGGTCCCGGAGACTTCGATGGTCTGCGCCCAGGAAAATGCCGTGAAACTAAAAAACAATACCCATAAGTATTTTTTAATTTTCATTGATTAAAAGAGTTTTGTATAAATTAATTATGATAGTTTATTGAGAAATCAATTTCTTACGCAAACGATTTCACAGGCCTAAGTTATAATTTGAATTCGGCGGGGAGAGGAAGTCCATTACATTTGAATTACACCATGCTGGATAAAATATACACCTGAACTACGTCAATTTTCATAAGCTTCTGAAATTGAAATTTTTAAAAAGCAAATTATTTCTTAAATAATCTAAAATTTTTATAAATTTGGGAGAGCAATCCGATTCAATAATTGCCTTTATGAAACTAATCCAGGGTGTTTTTTTAGCTGCCTTTTTAATTGTCCTACCCGAATTATTGAATTGTCAGGAATCTTCCGAATTAAGTATAGCATTGAGAAAATCCCCTTTGGTATCTCATTATTCCCAGGAGGACTTTCAGGGAGATACTCAGTTTTGGACAACTACAGAAGATCATTTGGGGGTTTCTTACTTTGGGAACAATGACGGAGTGGTCATTTTTGACGGAGAAAGATGGCAAAAGGTAAGTCTGCCCAATCACTCCTCGGTGAGGAGTTTAATAACCTCATCGAAAGGGGAGGTTTACGCCGGGGGCTTCAACGAATTAGGGATAATAGAAAAACAGGCTACGGGAGATTATATTTATCGTTCCTTGCTTAAAGATCTTGACCTAGAGGGTATGGAGCTCGAAAATCTATGGCAGGTTCACGAGTATAAGGATTACATTATATTCAGATCCTTCAATGAATTAATAGCTATTTCCGGTAATACCGCAACCCATATTTCTGCTAACAATTCCTTTGTGCATTCAGGCATCGTAAATAACAGGTTTTTTGTTCAGGATGCAGGTTTTGGAATCATGGAGTTCAACCCTGAAGAAATGCGTTTAAGCAGGATTTTTGATTTTGGAAGAGGTTCGGTGGTTGGTTTTCTGCCCTCAGGTTTGCAAAACGAGCTTATGGTAATGACCAGGGAAGGCAGTGTATTTAAGATGAACCTGAAAAATAATGACGTTTACCTCTGGAAACAGGTTTTGGATAAGGAAAATCAGGGTCAGATAATAAGTGCTATTAAATTTGAAGAAGAATATTTACTGGGGACATTAGGCTCTAAAATTATTGTTCTGACACAGGATGGGGAGATAAACCGGAACCCACCTGCCTTTAAGGATATAAGCAATTCGTCCATTCTTAATTTATTCAAAGCCGGTAATGGTTTATGGGTGCTGTTGAACAATGGATTATCCTTCGTAGATTTCGATTCCCCGGTTTCTCAGCTTTTTCAGGAAGGATCCGTTTACGATATTTATGTCGATTCAGATAAAATTTACCTTGCTACTAACAAAGGGATATATTATTCGAAACTTCAAGACGGAGAAATCGATAAATCCATGTTGGAATTCAGGAGTATTCCCAATCTGGAAGGTCAGGCCTGGTCTATTACTAATTTAAGTGGTTCTCTAATTGTAGGTCACGACAGAGGATTATTTAAATTAGATGGATTAAGGGCTTCCCAAATTGGGGAGGTGTCAGGTTTCTGGAAGGTAGTAGGCATTCCGGATTCTCCAAATACTTTTATCGCTTCGAATTATAATGGTATTTATTTACTGAAAAAGAACGGGGATACATGGAATCTACAAAACAAGATCAAAGGTTTTGATGAATCCAGTAGAGATATTCTAATTGGCGATGATGCTAATACCTTTTGGGTTTGCCATGGATATCAGGGTGTTTATAAATTGAAATTAACAGAAGATTATTCCCGGGTTTATGCGGTAGATCATTTTACGGATAGAAATGGATTAACCTCCCCTTTTAATGTGAATGTCACCCGATGGAATGATGATATAGTCTTTACCAGCAATACCGGTATCTATGAATTTGATGAAGCTTCTAATTATTTTAAGCCTTACGAAAAACTAAATTCTGTTCTGGATTCTTCCTTTAATACCAGAAAGTTAATTAAGAAGAAGGATACAGCATGGATAGTACAGGATAATGAAGTAGGATTTATAGATTTTTCCGAAGATAAGCCTGAAGTACAAAAAAATCTTTTCCTAAACCTTAAAGGTAAATTGAATAGAGGGATGGAGAGTATTCTACCAATGGAAAACGGAAAGGTTCTCATTGGTGCTACAACTGGTCTTTTTTTATATGACACCCATACAGGAAAGCAATCTGAAGATCTGGTAACAGAGATCACCGGTATTAAATATGTCAAAGATTCAAGGGAGATGTCTATCGCTAATAATTCTGAAATGAATTTGCCGGTTGATACAGAAATAATCCGTTTTGAATTTGCCACACCCCGTATGTCACCATCTTCGGAAATTGAGTATAGCTATATACTTGAAGGGATTGATGAGCATTGGTCCCCCTGGGAGGGAGCTCCTTTTAAAGAGTTTACACATTTAAGACCCGGGGATTATACTTTTAAGGTGAAAAGCAGAAACCTTGTGGGAGAAAAAGGTGCAGTATCCAGTGCCAGTTTCAGTATACCACCTATTTGGTACAAGACCGATGTGGCATTATTGATTTATTTTCTAGGCATAATTGGTTTAATTACTTTAATGATCTACGTATTCAAAGCAAAAATTATTTCTGAAAGAAGGAAAGCCAGAATAGCAGCTGAGAAAGCACAACGCTTATTGAAGCTGGAAATAGAGCAGCTTAGGCTTGAAAAGGATAAGGAATTAATCAAGCAGGATAAAAAATTACTCGAAGAAGATAATATCCGGAAAAGTAAGGAGCTGGCTAATTATACGATGGTGTTGGTGAAGAAAAAAGATATCTTCAATGATATTTATGAAAACCTGCAGGATTTTCAAAAAAGCTTGAAAACCCAAGGCGCTAGGAGAAATCTCAGGAATATCATTCAGAAATTAAATAATCACCGGATCGGGGAAGAATATATGAAGGTGTTCGATGTGAATTTTGAAAAAGTTCATAAAAATTTCTTCAGGACATTAAAAGAAATTAATGAGGACCTTACCAAAAGAGAGTTGCGTCTCTGTGCATTCGTGAAAATGGATCTTACCAACAAGGAAATTGCTCCCCTGCTTAATATTTCTGTACGGGGGGTGGAGACCGCCAGATACCGGGTGAGGAAGAAACTGGACGTGCAGGAACCAAATTTTTTACATTTTCTTGAAAATCTACCTGTTAACGAAAAGGAAGAAATTTTTCGATAAGTCCAGAACCCTGGACGGATATTTTGTAGGTTGATTGTGAGCCTATTCTCAAAATTTGATAATGAGGGAATAGAGGAATTGGAGGAATTTCCACCAGGAGGAACTGAAGAAAAATATGATGGGTATATTGGATTTATTTCGCCAAACTTAGCTTCTGCTGAAACTGCGGAAAAAATTAGACGTGATTCTTTTATTTATGAGGGGAGATAAAACAGAACAGCCACCGATAATAGTGGCTGTTTTACTTCTCGACTCCGCTCGAAGTGACATTTTAGTAAAAAGTCTACTCCTCCCTTGAAAAATCCAGGTCCTGGAAATCATAACTGAAATCGGTTAGGGGGGAAACGGGTTCCATAGTGAAGCCCTTGGCTTTTCCTTCTTTATCTAGACTGAAAACAACAAAGGCATCAGCATTAAGTGTGCGATCATCCCATTTTACAACAAAGGAATTTCCTTTGTAATAGCTCATATTACCCTGCAGATCTGAAACATTCCCTGCTTTAAAACGAAGTTCCTCATCTTTCACAGAAATATCCACCTTTCCGAACCAGGGATCCTGGTAGGTGCCGACATAGTTCAACAAGGCTTCTTCCTCCAGGTTGCTGTTTTTCTGAACATCATTAACTCTTTTCCAAACTTCAGCAACTACGGAATCTGCCTTTTTCTCAGCTTTCAACCTGCTTTCATTGTATTGCTTTATCCTGTTTTTTCCTTCTATTCCGAAGTAGGCATCTTTGATAGAATTGGTGATAGATCGGAAAGCCGCTCCCGACTGTTGGTTAGTGAAGACAATGATTCCCAGGTCCAGTTCGGGGATCATGGTCACCTGACTAACGATACCCAGGAGTCCGCCGGTATGGGTGACCTCAAGATAACCGTTTACATCACTTAAAAACCATCCCAGGCCGTAGGCTTTGAAATGCGTGTTATAGTCACCTCTTCCCGTTCCGGTGAGGGTCTGGGGTGTCCACATCTCCCGATGCGCTTTGGTGCTGAAGAGGCTGTCCTGTAGGTTTTCTCCATATTTCCCTTCATCAAGCTGTGCCTGCACCCATTTACTCCAGTCTTTTACCGAAGAATAGATCCCGGCGGCAGGATTACCCACTTTGGTGAAGCTAAGGCCTGTTATTTCCAATTCCCCATCTACGGGGGCGTGCCCATCGATGACGTTGGAGTAGTCGTCGATCCTGTGCCAGGACATCGCGGTGCGATCCATTCCTAATGGTTGCAGAATATTTTCTTTTACATAGGTTTCATATTCGGTTTCCGAGACTCTTTCCACAACTTCCCCAGCCACGATGTAAAGCAGGTTGTCATAATCGTATTGGGAGCGGAAGGAGGAAACCGGTTTCAAATATCTGAGGTTGTAGATCAGCAGGTCTATATCGGTCACATTCGAAGCCGGGAATACCATCAAATCTCCTGCTCCAAGTCCGAGTCCGCTACGGTGAGTAAGCAGATCTCTTACCGTAAATTCACTGGTAACGTAGGGATCATATAATTTAAATTCGGGGATGATCTCTGTCACCTTAGTATCCCATTCCAGTTTGTCTTCATCGATAAGTTGGGCAAGGGCAGCGGCGGTCATCGCTTTGGTGTTGGAAGCCACCCCGAAGAGGGTATTTTCGTCAACATCCTCCCCTTCCTCGAGCGAACGGGTGCCGTAACCTTCCATATGAACAACTTCTCCGTCCTTAAGCACAGCAACGGCAATGCCGGGAACATTAAAAGTATTCATGGTTTTTTGAACAAGGCTGTCAATTTGATTTGAGCTAAGACCTTGCTGGGCGGTTCCCGAAATTCCGAGAAGGAGAAAAGCTATCAGGAATGTTGTAGAAAGTAGTTTTGTTTTCATGAGGTAATTATTTACGACTAAAGATAGTAATTCCAATGTGTTTTTCTGCGTTAGATCTTAGGTGGGAAGTTCGTAATTTTCGTCGGGTCTCGATTTTGAATTAGTTAATTGTTTGGAATTTTTCTTTGCTTGCCCACAGAAGGAGAAGGCTCCTTTTTAATTATGTCCTTCCATATAAGCTCACATGAATGGGGTTTCTTGCGTTCGGAATGATAAGAGCTATGGGTTGTGAGTTTGTTTTATGAGTTTCTGTTCCTTTTGCCATTCTGATATAGTAATATATTCATTTTTTGCATGTCCAAAAAAACGAACCAAACTCCACCTGACCGGGCGGGCGTTCAATAAAGAAACTTTGATAATAAATAATTGATTTAGTTTTAATGTTTGAGTTTATTTTCAGACTAATTTTAAAAACCTTAGCCTTTGGATGGTTTTGATCCTAAAATTCAAACTCTCCAACATACGCACTAGCGGAAGCCCGTTGTTCTTCGGGTTGGTGGAAACCGATCCAGAGATGAACTATCATTCCTTCCCAGGAATTATCCAACTGAAAAGTATACGAAGCATCATTTCTATTGGCAAGATTTGTTTTGTAGAATAAACGGTTTGTCTCCGGGGCGTAGCAGGCCAGCAGGAGTCGGTCGTTGGGAAAAGCCATTGCCTGATGAGAATTATCACCCCAGTTTATTTTAAAACTATGACTTCCCGGAAAGAGCTCCAGGCTCACTCCCTCAGCGGGACGCAGATCGCCGAAACTGATCAGGGCTTTGGGATAATTGATCCGGTAGCTCTCATCCTCGAACAAAAGCGCATGTTTCAAGTAATAGGATTTAGCGGCATGAAAGCCTGATGTAGCTTTTTGAAAAGGGAAATAGCATTCCTTAATAAAGCCCTGTATGGGGATAAGGAAATCCATTACCAGTTTCATCTTATTGCGCTGCAGCTGCTTCACCGCACTGGGTTTTTTCCGCGTCGGGCCTGGCCTGGAACTGATATAAGCTCCGTTTTTACCATTTTTAAATACCAGTTCCCCGGCTTTCCCTGAAAGTTCCCCCAAAGGATTTTTGACTATTCTTGCCATGATTATGCTATTTTTGTATTTAAAAATAAGATATAAGTAGTTAATAAACAATAGGCTAGCTATAGTTTGGCCGTAGCTTCTTCGAAGTTTCTTCGATTTTCCCTTGTAAACAGGGACTTTTTACGGAGAAACTTCGAAGGAGTTACGAGGGAGTTACGAATGAATTATAAAGAAGGCATAACATTCATATAGGGCTTCCTGGAATATGAAAGTGTTTGTGGTTTAGTGTTAGTTGTTCATTTCTGTACGTCCCTGGTATAGGTTGACCACTAAAGTCAACTATTAATGAAAGCAAATGTTCAATTAATTAAAAAGCAAAGGGAATTTTCTACTGAATTCAAACATCAAATTGTTACTGATTTTGAAAGCGGAAAATATAGTGTGAAGCAGTTAGGGCGACTCCATGGTATTGCGGATACCGTTATTTATCGTTGGATTTATAAATTTTCTACCTTTAACGAGAGAGGGTCAAGAATTATAGAAATGAAAGATAGTAGTAGTAAAAGGATGAAAGAAATGGAAGCCAGAATTAAGGAACTCGAGGCTACCGTTGGTCGTAAACAAATCCAGGTAGATTATTTGGAGAAGATGATAGAAATTGCCAAATCTGAAATGGATATCGACATTAAAAAAAACTACAATACCCCACAATCAGCTGGTTCAGGGAAAACAAAGAAAAAATGAGTTATTCTTTGAACCAACTTTATGAAGGTATTGGAATCAGTAAACAAGCTGTACATCAATATGAACGAAGACAAACTGTGTTTGATCGTCGTTTAATGGCGTTAATGTCTGAAGCCAATGATATTCGTAGAGACCATCCTGGTTGTGGGGTGGAGAAAATGTATTATACTTTAAAGCCTTGTTTTATTGGCAGGGATCGTTTTGTTGAAACTTTCATGCAGTTAGGCTACCGTTTGAAGAGGAAGAAGAATTATAGCCGGACAACTATTGCAGGAAAGATCTATTATCCTAACCAGATCAAAGGTCTGGAGGTTAATGCTCCTTCAGTGGTTATACTCTAAAGAGATTGTAGGTTATAAGGTCTCGGATCACATGAGAGGAACAGCTAATGTTCAGGCTCTCAAGATGGCTTTAAAAGAGCACAAAGCTCCAAAGATCCATTATTCAGACAGAGGGAGTCAGTACACCTATAAAGCATATGTTGATCTTTTACAGGCTAACTCAACCACGATCAGTATGGCTCTCAGTGCACAGGATAATGCTTATGCAGAAAGAATCAACAAAACAATTAAAGAAGAATATTTAGATCACTGGAAGCCACAATCCTTTAACCAATTAAAATCTCAGGTAAGGAAGGCCGTTAAAAACTATAATATTAAAAGAACTCACGATCATTTAGGAAAAAAGAGTCCTAAAGATTTTATCAATTATTGGTCAACACTTCCAGGAGAAAAAAGACCAGTAATTACTATTTTTGATAATGAAAATTAATGTTTAAAACCGGTCAACACTATTCAGTACTCTACAGACTACAAACTGAGAACAGACAACTCACAACTCACAACTCCAACCAAACCCGCCGTCGCCAAGACCCCGGCGGGCAAGCCAATCCCGAATCCCGAATCCCATATTAACCCCCCTACGCTCCGGCTTCGGCGGGCAAGCTCACAAGAACTGACAACTCACAACACACAACTGATAACCGAGAACAGACAACCCGCCTCCGCCCAGGCCAAGGCGGGCAAGCTCACAACTGATAACCGAGAACAGACAACTGATAAACTCACAACTGCCAACTCACAACTGAGAACAGACAACTCCAAACCCCAAACCCCAAACAACAAACAGCTCGAATCCCCAATCCCCAATTAACCCTCCTACGCTCCGGCTTCGGGGGGCAAGCTCACAACAGATAACTGAGAACAGACAACTCACAACAGACAACTCACAACCATAAACAACAAACAATAAACCCCAAACAGGCTAAGGCCTAACGACCGACTCATAAAACCTGATATTTTCTACCACCACCACCTCTGTGGAAAATTTTGCAACCACCCGCTTTCTCGCCGCTTTCCCCATTTGATCTGCGAGTTCCTTGTTTTTGAGTAGTTCAAGCACCTTTTTGGAGTAGGTAGCGTGGTCTTTGGGATCTACGGTATATCCGGTTTCCCCATCAATCATCACTTCCTTTGCCCATCCAATATTTGAGGTTACCAGGGCTTTTTCCATGGCCATGGCCTCAAGCCAGGTCATGGGCAGGGCTTCGGCGAAGCTGGGCAACACGATCACCCCCGCCCGGGAGATGCGGGATTTGATCTCCTCATAGGGCAGACTGCCCGTCCAGAGTACTTGTTTTTTTGCTTCTTCGGTTAATATTTCCTCAAACAGGCTGCGGGTGGATTTTTTGCTTTGAATATCTATCACATCACGACCCGCCATGATCAGGCGGGCGTTGGGGTTTTGCTGGTTTACCAGGTTAAAGATATGGGCCAGTTCCAGCACCCCTTTTTTCCTGATGACACTCCCGAAATATAGGATGGTATCCGGTGTTGGTGCTTCTCCCGCTGACTTGAAAGCTTCTACATCCACCGAGTTGGGGATCACCCTGATCTCTTGTTTCAATCCAAAGATATCTCTCGTTTTATTTGCGGTAAAATCACTAACTGAGAGCAAATGATCTGCATTCTTTAAGGCCAGCTTCTCAAACCAGAAGTTTTTCTTCTTCTGCGGCCGACCCTCCAATCGACAAAAATAGGAGTCGCTGCCGTGCATTCTTATCACCAGCGGACATTTAAGCCTCATAAAAGCTGTTATCCCCGTCCAATCCGTGGCCTCCAGGGCATAGATCTGATCTTCCAGGATTACTTTATTGATATAGAACTCCAGGTATTTCCTGTAGCGGTACCAGCCGAAAAAGTCATACTTCAGCTGCCTGATAAAATAAAAGCTTATCCCATCCTCTTCAAAGACTTCATCCTTTTCCTGTCCATAAATAAAAACACTGATACGAATCTTTCTTTTTACTAACTGCTCTGCCAGGTTTTTAATGCTGGTTCCAAGTCCGCCGGAGGGGGTGGAGTGGGGGTGAGGGTACTCGGGAGTTAGGAAGGATAGGTGCATTAGATTAAAAGATTTTTGTGATTAAGTTGTAAGAATCATAACCGGCGAATAGGCTTAAGATTATCATATTAAAGATTAAAAGATATGGCGGTATCTTGTTGTTTTTTTCCAGGTGACTATAATATAAAATTGATAATATAAAAACAGGTGCCAACCATCTCATTTCAACAAAGGAAATTATAATTAAGGAAAATATAAAAATCATTATAGAAACAGATACGGGAATAAAAAGTTCTAAATTAAGCCTTTGGGTTTTATAATATTTTCTAGTTGGAAAAAAGAGAATACTTAATAAAATTAAGCCGAGTAGGCGAGTATGATAAATCATAACATAAAATATGTCCTTGAAAAACTCCTTTACCGTTAAGTTTATATCGTGGGTTAATCCGGCAAAAAGACTTTTAGGTAAAGAATCCTCACCATATTTTTTTAAATAAAGATCAGTCTCCTTCCAGGTGGGATGGGATTGAAATTCTAATTCCTTGTTATTCACTTTTAATTGTGCCAGATATTGCCTTTGTGACCAGGTTGCAGTAACAGATTTTGGAGGTAATTTTCGGTCATATGAAAGATAGCCTTTGGTACTTAGAGAAGGTAAATTGATTAAAAGCAGGCCTGTTAGTAAGAAAACAGGGATTAAAGTGTTTTTGCTAAAGGAAATGCCTTTTATATAAAAGATGATCAATCCCAGTATTATAACAGGAAAATAAACAAGAGAAAGTTCTCTGGTAAAAACGGCAATCAACAGAGCCGAGATGGCAAAATTCAGATTATAATTTTTCCCAATGCTAGCCTTAGAAGCTTCATATAAAAAAACTGAAAGGGAGAGAAAGAATAAAGTGTCGTTTGTCCCATAATAGAAATATCCTGAGGCACTTATAAAGAATGCCAAATAAATGTATCCTGACTTTGGAAGCTTTAAGTTTTGCCTAATTAGGTATAAAAAAAATAATATCAACAATGTGATATTAACAAGCCTCAGAGCTATATAGTATTTCATGAATAGGCTTAAAGGGTAAGCCAGAATCATATAAGGAATTGATATGTTTTTTTTTATGGCTTCAAACCAACCATTTTCTTTAATGAAATTTAGATCAGCTATAAATAAATTTTCATCACCTCCTGATAGGTCCGATCGAGAGATGTAGTAATAGGCGGCAAGAACAAAATATATTATGACTAAAGTGAAGAAGGCAGATTTAATTTTGGAGAAGTATCTATTCTTCATATGACGTAAGAGTAATTTTGATTTGTTTCAAAAAGAGGTAGCCTTATACGAACAAAAGAAATCATAGCCTGTAAAAATTGACATCTTAAAATGCAGTTCGGAAATTAATTTGCAACCAGAAAATCAATTAAAATTTTTTTTTTAAATATATTCTTTAATAATTAATTTCCAAATCATTTCTGAAGCCTTATCCGCTGGCTCCCGGTTTATCTTCTTAAACCATTCCATTGCTTTTTGAGCTTTATCGTTTGGATTTTTTAAAGCCTTTTCCAGTTTAGACTGAATTTCATTTTTTGAATTTAACCAGTAAACTTCGTTCCCTGTGGGCATCGATCGGAAATGCACAAATTTATATACCTTTTCGGGTGACCAATCAGCCTGGATTTTATCAGCCACCTCATAATTTAGATATAAACAGGGCTTTCCGAATATCGCAAAATCAAAAACCATCGAGGAACCTACATTGACTACGGCTTCTGAGTGAATAATGGTGTTTATTTGTAGGCTTAGATCCTCTTTGGTAGGTAAAACAGTATTCCATTGCACTCCGGTTTTTTCCCATTTGGGTGCAATTGAGACTATCAGGTCTTTAAATTTCTCCAACACCTTATCGTACCGGTTTGAGAAATCTACCGGGCAACGGCGAAAGATGATTCCCAGCTTATGCCCTCCGGAATTTATTTTTCTGACAGCTTCAGCGATATCATTCAGATACTGAGGGTCGTCAGGAGATGTGGTGACATCATCCCCACTGAAACAGATATATTTTTTCGAAGAATCCAGACCCTGCTCCTTAAAAAACTCTTCCCGGCTCTGTCTCAGACTCAAATCATAATGCGGTTCAAACTGCGGACTTCCAGTAACAAATACTTGATCCTTTTTTATATAGGGATAGAAACTCAATAACTCTTCCTTCATATACTCACTCCAAACAAAATAATGATCGGTTTCCACCACCATAGTGGCTTTTGGCAGGTTATCCCAGGAGAAAATAAAACTGGCGGTAGGAATGCCAAGGTCCTGTGCCGCCGTTAGGGGTGCTACAGCATTCACCGGGCGTTGGTTTGTACAAAAAACCAGGTCTGGTTTTTCATTTTCCAGTATAGTTCTACAGCTTTTATAAAATACTCCCTTTCTCTCTGAGCCTTTCATTTGGTTCCTCAGTCGTTGCAGGCCTGCTTCTCCTTTAGTTCGGTTTATTAGTTGATCAACAATTAAATTTTTTACCCGGGCTTTCAGGTTTTTTTTGGAGGCAGGGAATTTGTAGTCCTGGTAAACAGGATCTGCAAATTTTTGAGTCCAGTAATCGAGCTCTGAAATTATTTTCGCCCGTTTTAAAAGATCAGTTCCTGCCCTGGGTTTTCCCTGCAGTTTTATTTCTTTATAGCCTAAGGTAGTCAGATCAAATGGGGTGTGGTTCCAAAAGATCACTTCCCATCCCATTTCTTTACCAATCTCCACGAAAGAGGTAAAGGCGAAATTTCGCAGGCCTACCCCGTCAGGAAGCAGGATTAAAATTTTCTTTTTAGGTTTCAAAATGGGCCGTTGTAATTTCATTTCAAATATAGGAAAATGTTATTGCGGGAAATCTGTTTAATATATTTCTTAATAAATTGTAAATTTCAAACCCGAAACATTTTAGATGATAAGTCATAAACATAAATGTATTTTCGTACATATCCCCAAAACTGCGGGAATGAGTATTGAGAATTCTTTCCTCCGTTCTTTGGGCTTGCAATTTTATCAGGGCCAATGCCCGCCGCTTTTACTTTCATTTAACAAAGATAAAAAAGTGGGACCTCCTTCCCTCGCACACCTTACTCCTGAGCAATATCTGGAGTACTCTTATATCTCAAAAGAACTGTTTGACAACTACTTTAAATTCGCCTTTGTAAGAAATCCCTGGGCCAGGGCGGTATCTATTTATAAGTATTTTAAATATCATAGAATCCTGAGTTTTGAAGGGTTTATGAAATATCGATTCCCAAAGCTATGGGAAGAACGTTATGATTTTGTCAGGCCACAGGTTGATTTCCTGTATGATGCACATGGAAAGCAACAGGTGGATTTTATAGGCAAGTTTGAGAAACTGAAAGAAGATTTTGAGTTCGTACGGAACAATGTATCTCACCCCCTTGAAGATCTGCTCCATATTAATAAACCACCCCGCCCTCATAACTGGTATAGCCGTTGGAACAGGCGGTTCATTTATGCTGAACTCAGGCAGCGCCCACACCTTATAAAGCACCTTAATTTATTTAGCCCGGTTTGGTCGAATTACAGAGATTATTATTCTCCGGAGGCTCTCCAAATTGTAGAAGAACACTATAGGAAAGACATAGATTTACTAAAATATAAATTTTGAGAAGAATATTTTACCAGGCCTCTTACCGGATTTTACTTGCTTACCGTGGCACGACTGGAATTCCTGAAATATTATTTAATAGTCCTGGCGGCTTCTATTTCTTGTTTTTCCTTGCGCCTATGGCATATCAAATTTCTATGTTTATTACTGTGTACAACGATCCTATCTGCTTACCTGGTGGAAGAATTCCATGAAAATTCCTGTTCTACATTTTGATTTCTTTATACCACAAAACAAATTCGTATGGTCTGGGTGATTTTTTTCCTTTCAAATAGCATATGTCGATGGCAGGATCTTCTTTTAGAAAGATATTATTCAGATTTTTTGGGTGTATATTTGAAAATTTGTTGATTTCTTGGATGACCCCAGTCTCCGATTACATCAACATCCCATCCATTAGCAATACCAAAATTTTTCGCTTCCTCTATAGTATAGTGAAAAATGCCATGACTATGCGCTTCTTTGGGATTTATAGTTCGAGTCGGAGAGATGAAATATGTGGCAAAAAATAACCCGTTTTCATCAAAATGTTCTCTCAAATTTCTAAAGCAAGTATGAATAAGACTGGATGGTAAATGAGTGAATAAGGATTGAGCAATAGCAAAATTAGGTTTTTTTTCAAATTTTTGAAATTTAAAATTTGCAGATACTACAAAAGTTGGTTCTTTTAATTGTATCCATTTTTGTTCTAATTCTTTTTCAAGACCTAACTTTATTAAATTTTTCTCTTTGTCCATCCCAAGATAATTCCCTTTATTTAGGTATGGGATTAAATGAACTCCGGCTCTAAGACTTCCACAAGCAATATCAAGAAATATATCTTCAGGACGTAATCCGTTTTTTAAAAGAAACCTAAATTGTAATGAACCTATTTCATCCCAATAACCACCAACATAATTTCGATGTCCCATTTTTTTTATTCCTTTTTCGCCTTGAGGTAATAAGGCGGTATTCTTTTTTTTAGAAATGAATAGGGATTTCAAAGTTTTCTTTAACATTTTATAAGTATTGAAATAAATTACAGCTAATTTAGATTTTTATATTAATTTTTCATTTATAAAATTTTAAAACATCATTAGGATCCGGTGAAAATGTGGTTTTAGATTGAATTGCTTATTTTGATAAATCGGCTTTTATAGCTCATATGCAATGAGCACAATCACATTCCACGCCTGTTCTAATTTACGCTTATTTTCCTATTTTTACACCAAACCGATCTGCGTGCTCCGCCAAAAAACTATAAAACCGAGGTAAATTAAGAAATCCGAAATAATTCGTCCCACTCTGTAAAATCTGTGGATCTCGAAGTCGGCATAAAAGTAGAAGATCTCTTCAAAAAGTTCTGCAAAGAATCAAAAAACCAAAAAACAGCACTAAACCTGAAAATGGACAAAAAGAAAAGAGGACTTAAACATATTTTGTACAAAGCTATTAATAGCTTTGGTTATAAAATTTCGAATAAAAAAAGGGAACGAAAGACTATTGAAAATGAATTAGCTAAATATGGCGTTCATTCACATTATAGTCTTTTGTTACATTCATCCCAATATGTTTTTGCTCTTCAGAAAATTTTTCCTGACTTGAGGATTAGTGATTATGAGGATAGGTTAAGAGTATCATTTCAAAATCTGGTTTTTTTTGTAGAAAGTAAGGAGGAGTTTCTTATACTTAAAGAGATCTTTATTGATCTTGATTACCATTTTATTGATAGTAAGGATTGTATCATAATTGATATTGGTGCAAATGTAGGCATGACATCAATCTTCTTCTCTCAATTTGACTTTATCAAAAAAATATACGCATTTGAACCGGTATTAGATACCTTTGAAATTGCTAGAAAAAATTTAAAAGAGAATAAATTTTCCGAAAAGGTTCTATTGAAAAACTTTGGATTGGGAAAAAAAGAAAGAGAAGAAACCTTTTTATTTAGTAGAAGAGCAAAAGGTAATAGTGGAATACGAGGAAAGCTTAGTCCCAGTTACGAGAAAGGAACTGGTACTGAAAAGAGAACGGTAAAGATAAAAAATGCTTCAAGTGTGTTAACTCCCATTTTGGCTGAGAATAAAAAATATAAGATTGTGATGAAGATGGATTGCGAAGGGGCAGAATATGAAATCCTGGAAAGTTTAAATGATGCCGAAATTTTGAGCAAAATAGATGTTATAATGTTGGAGTGGCATGATTACGGTGCATTAAAAATAGAAAAATACCTGAAGGATAATAATTTTATTATTTTTTCCAGGAATTTAGGACCTATTTCAGGAATGATATACGCGGTTAGATAAAAATGGAATTAGAAACCAAAATATACCAAAAGGAAAATAACCTTAGCCCCGGAAATCTTTTGAAGCAGAGCCTGGGTGATATTTACCGCTCCAGGTTTTTAGCAAGGCAACTGGCCGAGCGGGATATTAAAGCCCAGTACCGGCAATCATACCTGGGCATTATCTGGGCCTTTATCACCCCGCTTGCTACTGCGGCGGTGTGGGTTTTTCTCAACATGAGCGGAACTATTCAGGTGACTGACACCGGTATTCCATACCCTGTTTATGCCTTCACAGGAACCCTGCTTTGGTCTATCATGAGGGAGGCTATCAATTCTCCTGCGACAAGCACTAGTTCGGCCAGGGGAATTTTAAGCAAAATCAATTTTCCAAAGGAAGCTTTGATCATCTCAGGGATCTATAAATTGTTGTTCAATTCTTCGATTAAGATTTTGTTATTGGTGGCTTTGGTATTTTTATTTGGGATAGGTTTTCACTGGAGTCTTTTGCTGCTTCCTTTTGTTATCTTAGGAGCTTTACTGTTTGGTACCACCATTGGTTTATTTCTTACCCCAATAAGTATGTTGTATAAGGATGTAGGAAAAGTAGTTGGTATGGGATTTAGCTTTTTAATGTATATCACCCCGGTTGTATATCCGGTACCTGGTGAAGGTATTATGCGTACGGTGATGGAAATCAATCCGTTCACACCCATAATTCTTACCAGCAGGGATCTTATTACAGGAGCGAGCCCGGACTATCTTGCCTATTACTTTGTAGTCCTGGCTGCAACTGTACCTCTTTTTCTCCTTGCTTTAATGGCTTATCGAATTTCTATTCCTATTATTGTTGAACGCAGTAATTAAAAGTCTGTGACAGTCCTTCCCTGATGGGTTCGCAATAATGCTCATTCCGGGTAGAAATTCCGCTTAATTTTCTATTTTTACCTAATCCGTGTAATCCGTTAAAATCCGTGTAATTTCCAAGGTGTCTCAAGAATTGAAAAACCATAAACAACAAACCCCAAACAATGAGGTCTTAGTTAAGGTGGAGAACCTTTCTAAAAAGTTTTGTAAAGATCTTAAGACCAGTCTATGGTATGGGGTTCAGGATTTAGTGAGCAATCTTAAAGGTAATAAAACCGAACGTGAATTGCGGGACCAGGAATTCTGGGCGGTAAAAGAAATCTCTTTTGAACTCCGCCGCGGGGAATGCCTGGGACTTATTGGTCATAACGGCGCTGGTAAATCTACTTTGCTTAAAATCCTTAACGGACTTATTAACCCGGATGCCGGGAAAGTAACCATAAGAGGTAGAGTTGGTGCGCTTATCGAACTGGGCGCAGGGTTTAATGGTATTCTTACCGGAAGGGAAAATATTTATAACAATGGAGCAATTTTAGGTTTTAGTCGCAAGGAGATCAATGAAAAACTGGATGAGATTATAGATTTTGCAGAGATACAGGAATTTATAGATATGCCGGTACAAAACTATAGTAGCGGGATGAAGGTACGTCTGGGTTTTGCAATAGCCGCTCAAATGGAACCTGATGTTTTGCTTATAGATGAGGTATTAGCTGTCGGAGATTTGGGGTTTGTGCTAAAGTGTTTTAAGACCATAGATAAAATACTCCCCAATACTGCAATTATTTTTGTTTCACATAGTATGCCTATGATTTCCCGTATTTGTAATCAAATTATTTTAATGGAAAAAGGTCTTACTAAATTTCAGGGTGATGATGTAGCAAAAGCTATTGATCTATATTACCAAAGTTTTGTGAACAACGAAAGTAATGTGGTATTTGACGATGGAAGTTTAAGCTTAGAGGATATAAAACTTTTGGATCCTCAAAGTGGTGAAGCCACCAACCAACTAAATTGGGGGGAAGATCTTAGTCTGTATTTCAGTTTTAAGTTGAATCGAACTTTTCAGGAATCACCAATTTTTAAAATAATTATTTTTGATAAAGAGCAAAGACCAGTAGCAATTCTAAAAGAGAACGATAAAAATGAAACAATTGCAATTAAAAATAACATTATTCAATTTGTGGTATCGCATAAAAATATTCAATTGTCTAAAGGTGTTTATACATTAAATCTTCTTGTCGCAGAGGGTAGAATTCAAGCACCATTGTTACGCACAAATGGGATTTTAACCTTTCAGATAATCCATGAAGATGAGATTTGGCCACCTTTCTTACTTGAATCTAGTTTTACATAAATTAAATGAATCATTATATTAAAGTTTATTCCCACCCAAGAAGTGGAACACATTTTCTTGAAGCGTTTTTAGCAAAAAACTTTTATAAAGGTCAAAATTTGTCATCTGACGGACCGATATACTTTGGTCATTGGTCCAATAAAATTCTTTTAGAGAAAGGAGAACCTTATCACAAACTTTTTGGTTCACACTTGTTCCCTGAGAAAAAAATAACCAGCAAAAGCATATACATTTATAGAGATGGTAGAGATGTCATTGCATCTATTTGGAACTCTCAGTTTTTCAATAAAGATTGGGAAGGAATTACCTTTTCTGAGTTTTTAAGAAGAGATATCGATTGGTACGGTGGTTTAGGACAAAACCAAAGAATTAAAATGAATATAGTTCAACATTGGTATAAACACGTCAATGATTGGCATAATTTTAAAAATGAAGACTTACTTATTATTAATTTCGAAGACTTAAAAAACAATCCAGTAGAACTTTATAACTTTATTAGTAAGAAGTTTTTCTTTTTAAAATTCCTTAAAAATAGACTAACCGGTTTTAAAAATGTTGATCCTATAAATCAAAAAGTTGGTTTGTCACCAAATATGGCAAGAATTAATAGTTGGAAAACTTTATTTAGCGAAGAGGATTTGGAATTTTTTTTCAGTCAAATACCTGATGAAAAATATTTATACAAAATTTAAAAATGAACTTTAAATTTTCCTGCGTTTTAGATTACAATCCGTTAATGGCAGCACAAACTTATATTTGGCTCGCTAATTTACTAGCGGATAAAATAGAACCCAAAGATATTTATATTCATCATATCAATTTTGTACCTGCTGAATTTCTGGAATATTTAGAGAATACAGGAGTCAATCTAATAAAGACAACTGCATTTGACCCAAGAAACCCATATTGCAATAAACTAGTGCAATTACAAACTTTTGCCAGGCAGGAAGATTTTGATTATGTTTTTTTGATGGATTGTGATACGGCCCTTATAGATTTAGAAGGCCTGGAATTAAAAAATGAGGTTTATGCTAAAGTGGTGGATTTCTCAAATCCACCTTTGGATATTTTAGAAAACCTCTTCGCAAAACATCAATTTAAAGTACAAAAAACCGGCACAAGCTTTGAAATTCATAACTACCAGGTAACCGATTGGAATAATTGTAATGGTGGTTTATATATTATTTCTAAACCCTTTTTAAAACTTTTAAAACCTACCTGGGAAAAATATGCTCAATGGTGTATCGATAATAATGAGTTATTCGGTGAAAATTTTGCTAAACACGCCGATCAGGTTAGTTTTGCTTTAGCTATGAGTGGTTTAGAAAAGAGAGTTTCTCATTTAGGTATTGAATGGAATTATCCTATTCATGTAGATAAAAATATGTTACCTGAGGTTGAGCCTCATATGATACATTTTCATAAAGAGATCGATGCTCATATGAACTTAAAAAAAACAGGTTTACAAAAAATAGATAAAGCTATTGAGCTTGTAAATGAAAGAACTTCCCAAAATTTATCCAGTCATTTAAGCAATTCACTATTCTGGGACTTAAGATATTCTCAATGCCCTGAATTAGGAAGTGGCGTTGGATCTCGAGGAGAAATTTTAGATTATAAAAAAAGACTGATTAAGTATCTAACCTATAGCTTTATTGAAAAAAAGATCATTGATGTGGGTTGTGGTGATCTTGAACTTACCAAAGATTTTAATTTTAAAAATTATTTAGGTCTGGATATTTCTGAAGAATCCTTAAAGATTTGTAGAAGCAAACGGCCTGATTGGATATTCAAAAATCTGAGTATAACTGATTCTTCAGTAGGAAAAGCGGATTTAATTATGTGTTTTGATGTTTTAATACATCAAAGTAGTTTGGCAGTTTTTAAGGGAATAATTTCTTCTATTGTTAGTAAAACACAAAACCGTGTCATTATTGGAGCTTATAATGAACCCGCTGAATTTAAATCAGATATTACTTATTATCACAGTGCAATTTTAGGTGAGATTAAACAGTACAATGAATTTAATGAAGTAGGTATTGTGGGTAAATACAGAGATGTAACAGTTTTATCAGCATCGCAATATAAGTCAGATCATTTACGGGATATATCTTCCGAATTAATCAATAGAGCCTATGAAGAAGTTGAGAGGCCGGATATTTTACAATATTTAGTTGACGTTTCAAGAGTTAATTTTGGGTTTTATACCAGTCATTATTCCAGGGTCTTTGAATATACTTGGCTATATGAACAATTGGAAAATGAAACGGGTAATGTGCTTGATCTAGGTGCAGGGGTTTGTCCATTACCACTTGCGTTGGCAAATAATGGTTTTAAGGTTACTACAATAGACTCACATCCTACTCAAAGAAAATTGGCTGCTAAGAAGGAATGGACAGAGTGGGGTTTTTTAGATTATTCGATATTTAATAAAGCAATTACTTCCCGTAATATTGATTTTTTAAAGTTTAGAAGTAAAAAGAAGTTTGATTTTATATATTCTATTTCAGTAATTGAACATATTCCCCAAAAAAGCAGGCTAAAAATTTTGAAGAACGTCTCGCGGTTACTCAAAAAAAATGGAAAGTTGCTACTTACAATAGACCTCTACCCAGGTACTAATAATCTTTGGAATTTATCCGAAGGTATAGAAGTTGAGCCAATTGGAGAACATGGAACAACCTACACCCTAAAAAAAGAACTTAAAAAATTCGGGTTTAAGGTACTTGAGGAAACTGTCCAGCGAAATATCGAGGCCTCCAGAACAGATGTTTGTTATTTAAGTGTTAACATGGACAGAAAGTCACTATTTTCATTTTTTAGACAGATAATATGATTTCGCATGACCATAAATGTATATTTATTCATATCCCTAAAACTGCGGGTTCGAGTATTAATAAGTTTTATTTCAATGCAAAACAATTGGATTGGACAACACCAAATTATGATATTTTATATGGCTGGTGTCCTGACCGTAAACTCCATTTGCAACACGCTACCCCAATTCAACTTTTGCAAACAGGTTTAATTTCTTCGCAAAAGTGGAAAGAATATTTTAAATTTACATTTGTAAGAAACCCTTGGGACAGAGCTTATTCCGATTTTTTGTGGATGATGAAAGACACTAAAGTTCAGGGTACTTTTAAGCAGTATATCACAAAAACCGGTCCCTTCAGAAAAGTACTCACTGATAGATCAATAAAATCATATAGAGGAGATCATTTGTTGCCGCAAATTTCTTACGTAAATAGCCTTATGAGTTCCGATTTGGATTTTGTGGGTAGGTTCGAAAACTTTAATAATGATATTTTAGCTATTAACTCAAGACTTGGAATTACGCGGCCTTTTAATTTTTTTGAAAAGAAGAATGTTAATAAGCTAGAACATTATTCCTTATTTTATAACATATCAAAAAAGAAATTAGTAGATAAAATTTATGCTGATGATATTCATCAATTTGATTACAAATTTGATGATAAGAAGACAGGTTTCTTAAAACTGAAATCTTGGTTATTACATGAATGACACTCCTCATATAATAATAGTTACCTACAATGGAATGCAGTGGCTTTCAAAATGTCTTGAGAGTACAACACCATATCCTGTTGTAATCGTGGATAATAATTCTACAGATGATACTGTAGAATATATTAAAAGAAATCACCCCGAGATGAAGTTAATTGTGCAAACCAAAAATTTAGGCTTTGGCCAGGCCAATAATATTGGAATATCCTATGCCCTTCGAGAAGGCGCGGAGTATATTTTTTTGTTAAATCAGGATGCTTACTTAAAACCGGGATGCATAGAAAGATTGATAAATAGTCAAAGAAAATCTCCTGAATACGGAATATTAAGCCCGTTACATCTCAACGGTCAAGGAGATAGATTAGATAATTATTTTTCCAACTATCTGAATTTCCGGGCTAATCCGGATTTTTATTCAGATTTTGTTTTAAACAAACCCAGAAAAGAGATTTATGAGGTTCCCTTCGTTAATGCAGCCGGATGGTTGGTTTCCAGAAAATGTTTGGAAACAGTAGGGGGCTTTGATCCTATGTTTTTTCATTATGGGGAGGATGATAATTACTGTCAACGCGTGCATTATCATGGACTTAAAGTAGGAGTATGCCCCGAAACCAGTTTAAAGCATGACCGGGAGACAAGGGAGATCAAAAAGATGGAATCAGGAACTTCAGAATATTTTGAGAATAAAGCGAAATCTTTAAAAATCAGGTTCACTAATATTAATAAACCATACCTTAATGAGTTGCTTATATTGGGACGAAAACGAAAAAGAGCCTGGAAAAAAAGTCTGTTTAAATTAAAATTCAAACAAGCAGCGTATTTAAAACTGGAAATAGAAATGTTGGGGCAAGTACATAAAGAAGTATTAGAAAGCAGGAAGCAAACTAAAAAGGAAGGATTAACTTATTTATCCTGTTAAATTCCTTTTTCAATTCTATGTAATAACCTATATTTATATTACGAAATTCGTTTAGCCGGAACTACTGCGGGTTTCATTAAAACTACAGCCCAAAAAGTGGTACTAGCCGCGATTTTTGGGCTTACTTTTTTCAGTTCGCGGTTATGAGTTATCGGTTTTTGATGGAAGGTTATTCGAGGGTTTATCACTGATTATGGCCATCTGTGCCACCGCAATTACATGCTTTTAAGCTTATTTTTCCTTATTTGTTTTCAGAAATGATAAATTAATTTCCGGATAAATACCCGACTAAAGAGGGTTTTGAAGTTGATTTAAGCTAACAAGAGATAGGGCAAGTGAGGGAGAATTCCGACAATTTAGGCCGTGGAAAGCTTTGATAGCGCAGTTGCTAAAAACTAATAAGCAGTTCTTACAAACTTATTAGCAGTTTTATAAAACTGCTTAGCAATTTAAAAGATTTGGTAGTGCAAATCAGAGAAGATTACTATATAAAAAACAACCCCCGTTAGCCGGTCTAACGGGGGTTTCATTAAAACTACAATTGTTGGGTACTAGCCGCTTATCAATTTGTAGTCAAGGTTGGTCAACATTTTCCGTAGGCGCTTGCCGGGTCGGAAATTCATGTGGGCACTTTTCACCGAATAGGAAGTTACCTCTTCGGCCGTTTCGCTACCTTGCGAGCGAACTCCAACCTGGAAATTTCCAAGTTGGCCTAACTGCACTACATTGCCTTGTCGCATTTCATCCAGGATGTTATGCTCCAGAGCAAGTAGTACTGCGTAACAGTCGCTTTCGCGCACTGTACACTGGTTAGACACTAACCAGGCTAACCTTTCCAGGTCAACCAGCCCAGCTTTGATCGCGTGGGCAAAAAATTTGGGCGGAGCCGCCGAATCTATCGGATTCTTCCGCGGGATGGCTTTTATTTGTACCATCGTTTTGGGTATTTATGTCGCCCCGCTAAGGGCGGTTAAACGGACTATTCCGAATAACAGAGTCTAAAATACTCATTATCAGCATACCAACTTATAATTAGCCAGCTTTTTTATTAACATCGAAATATTTCGTAAACAATATAATTAATTGATAAACAATAAGTTAATGTGTTAAGTCATGAAATAATTGTTAATATCTTTCTTATGCGTTAAAGTGATTGGATATTAATTATAATTTTTGTAAGAAAATTATTGCTTTTATTGGTCTCAAAAAAGGGATTTAAACCCTGCAATTTTATTGCAGCACTTTAGTATTGCGAAAAAATCTATATTTTCGAGCTGGCTATTTCGGAGTGATGGTGCCACCTGTTTCGGTCAAACAGTGCCACTTTGAAAGATACTGCAATTATATAAAAAATTAATGTTACTCGTTCTTTAA
>JAGXIH010000025.1 GCA_024635795.1 Salegentibacter sp.
ACGCGTTACGCACCCGTGCGCCGGTCGTCAGCAAATTAGCAAGCTAATTCCTGTTACCCCTCGACTTGCATGTGTTAGGCCTGCCGCTAGCGTTCATCCTGAGCCAGGATCAAACTCTTCATCGTTGTTTCTTAATATAATAACAACTATCCAAAGTTTGCACTCAAAGACGACTATTCTAGCCTTAATTCTAAATTATTTGTATTAATTACCGCTGAAGATTTCCGCCTTCGCGGAAATGACTTTGGTAATTATACGCGCTGTCAATTCAATAAATCAATGAACTTAGACCCCCTCTGTCCTGCGGACATCTCCCCCTAAAAGGGGAGAAAACCTTCGAACTTCGAAGCGTCTTTTCTTGTTGAAATTAAAGGACTCGAACCTCTCTACTTTTAATACCCACCCGGGATTTCTTTTCAGTATTTCTTCGTGAACTACGCAGCCAGTCTCGCTGAAAGCGGCTGCAAATATACAACTGTTTTTCCTTTACTTCCAAACAAAATCTTTGGAAAATTTTAAAGTAAATCGCAGTCTCAAAAGAACCTCTCGCTAACTGTTTTTGCGGGTGCAAATATACTATGCTTTTTCTTTATAGCAAGAAAAAAAGTTTATTTTTTTTATTACCCCGAAAAAGCTTTCAAAACATCCTCCTAATCCACGTTTTTAAAGAACTTCCGCCTGCTCCTCAACTCTCGTTGCCCTCCTAAGCGGCTGCAAATATACAGGGCTTTCTAAGCCCCGCAAGCAAAAAATCAATGTTTTTTAAAGAAATCTTAAAGCGAAAATTTAAGAGCTTAGAAACCAAAGAGTTTAGTCGAAAAAATACAGAGATAATTTCAAAATAAATTAAAAAATTTCAGTTTCCCCTACTGCACCCTCTGACGAGGCCTCTTCCATTTATCGGTAAGCTCAACATATTTAAAGTCCAAAGCAGTAGCCTGAGGCTCGAGCACCTCCTGATTAAAGGAACGCTGAAGAATATCTTCTATAAGGTAATCTTCATGGTTGTTATGAGGGTCATATTTTTCTTTAAGCGAAATCTCAAACAAACTAGCCGTAGTATTATACCAGAAGGCCCGCCAGCCACTTTTTAAATTTCTTATCAAATTAAAGGCTGTGGTGCCGGTTTGGCGGTGAATAAGTTTTACAAGAATCTGACCTTCGGTGTGGGTGAGCTTTTTCAATTCAGTTGAAAATTCATCTTCGATATAATCCTGGACAATCCTGGTATAGCGTTTCCGGTCACTCTTAGATTCGATCGCATCCAGCCTGCTGTTTAAAGAAACCAGCCTTTCCGAAGCCAATTTGGCATAAGGATAAACCTTCCTGGTTTTTCTCCTTAATATAAGGTAACGTCTTCTTTCCTGAAGATTGTCGAATTTCAAGTCTTTCAGAATAACAACCTCATCAAGGTCTATGGTCTCGCGGGGAATGGTATCTCCCAATATAATCATATACCGCTTCTGCAGGGTATCCACCTCAGTAGTATCCTCCTGGGCCATCAGTCCGGCACTCATTAAAAAAAATAGTATGAAAAGCTTTTTTGTCATCAGAAATTATTTCGGAAATCATCAAGCGAAAATCATTCCAAATTTACTAAATCGCGGGTTGTCATCCGCCTAAATCTTCTTAAATTCGTCCAAATTTCAAACAATATGGATAAAGGAAAGATACTGAATAAAAAATCCATGGATTTCCTGGAAAAATACCTTAATAATGCTGCCCCAACCGGTTACGAAGCTGAGGGCCAGAAGCTGTGGATGGAATACCTGAAACCTTATGTAGACGAATTCATTACCGATATCTACGGCACAGCAGTTGGAGTTATTAATCCCGATGCCGAATTTAAGGTAGTGATCGAAGGTCACGCCGATGAGATCTCCTGGTATGTGAATTACATCACCGACGACGGACTTATATATGTAGTGAGGAACGGGGGAAGCGACCACCAGATAGCCGCTTCAAAACGTGTTAATATTCACACTAAAAACGGAATAGTTAAAGGAGTGTTTGGCTGGCCGGCTATTCATACCCGTGATAAAGAAAAAGAGCAGGCTCCAAAAATGAACAATATCTGTATAGATGTGGGGTGTTCTACAAAGGAGGAAGTTGAAAACCTGGGGGTACATGTAGGCTGTGTAATTACCTATCCAGATGATTTCTTTATTCTGAATGAAGATAAATTTGTATGCCGTGCCCTGGATAACAGAATCGGTGGTTTTATGATCGCGCAGGTGGCGCGTTTATTAAAGGAGAACAACAAAAAACTGCCTTTTGGATTGTATGTAACCAATTCGGTGCAGGAGGAGATAGGTTTGCGCGGGGCAGAGATGATCACCCAACGCATTAAGCCCAATGTGGCTATAGTGACCGATGTGACCCACGATACCACTACCCCAATGATCGAGAAGAAGACCAATGGTTTAGCAAAAATCGGCGCAGGCCCGGTGATCGCTTATGCGCCGGCTGTTCAAAATAATTTAAGGGAACTGCTTATTGAGACCGCCGAAGAAAAACAAATTCCTTTTCAACGCGCAGCTAACTCAAGGTTTACCGGAACCGATACCGATGCTTTTGCTTACAGCAATGGCGGGGTACCTTCGGCCCTTATCTCTTTACCGTTACGATATATGCACACGACGGTAGAGATGGCGCACAAAAATGATGTGGAAAACGTTATCAACCTCATATATGAAAGCCTTCTGAGAATCGAAAAAGGAGAGAATTTCAGCTATTTTAAATAAAGAAGCCTTTTTACTTCTGAAATAAGCCTTTTCTGTTATTAACGGGAAAGGCTTTTTTTCTTTATTCAATTTTCACAAAGCTTTTATTACAACAGTAAGGAGATTTCAGGCTATTTTTATAGAAAAAGCTGCTATGACCATTTCTCCTGAAGAGGTAAACCTTATTTTAAAAGATCCCTATGAGGCGGCGAATCTTGCGAACCTGCTTTATGTTTCAGAGGAGCAGCTTTCCATAAAGCGCAAAAAACAAGGCCGTGGTTTTTCCTATTTTAAAAACGGATCGAAAATATCAGATAAGGAAACTATTCAGCAAATTAAAAAACTGGTGATTCCCCCTGCCTGGAGTGAGGTAAGGATCTCAAAGACAAGGAATGCTCATCTGCAGGCTATTGGAAGGGACGAGAAAAACCGGAAACAATATTTGTATCATCCACTGTGGTCTAAAATAAGGAATGAAACCAAGTTCTTTAAGATGGCCGCTTTCGGGGAGATTCTGCCAAAAATACGCCGGCGGGTAGATCGCGATCTTGATCTTCCCGAGATGACACAAAGAAAAGTATTGGCACTAATCATCAGATTAATGGAGGAAACCCACATCAGGATCGGGAACCAGTATTATGCGAAAGAAAATAAAACTTATGGTTTATCAACTTTCAGAAACAGACATTTAAAGACTTATAAAGATAAGGTGATCTTTGAGTTTAAAGGAAAAAAGGACATTGAGCACTCGGTAAGCTTAAAGAATAAAAAACTTATAAAGCTCATAAACCAATGCGAGGAGATCCCCGGATGGGAATTATTTAAATTTTATGATGAGAGCGGAAATAAGCAAAGTATAGACAGCGGGATGATCAATGAATACATTCACGAAATAAGCGGAGATATATTTTCGGCCAAAGATTTCAGAACCTGGAGTGCCTCAAAAATTTTCTTTGAAACCCTGAAAGAGCTCGGCTTCACTGATAATGAAAAAGAAAACAAAAAGAACCTGCTGGATGCCCTCGACGCGACTGCCTCGGGTTTAGGCAACACCAGAACGGTTTGCCGGAGTTATTATGTACATCCGCGAATTGTAAACACTTACGAGACCGGGGAGATAGTGCCCTATTTCGAGTCGGTAAAAAAAGAAAGCAAAAAAGGCTACGGTTCTCTTTCAGAAACAGAAAAAGCGATATTAAAACTAATAAGAGACTACGAGCTCTCCATATAAAAAAGCTGAACCCGGGGAAGGTTCAGCTTTTGACTATTTATTTTATTGCTCTTTTTAAGCCTGCTTATCGTAGAATTTAAGAGCCTCAATAGCATCATCGAGGTCTTTTACCTTATTGTCTGAAAGAAATTTTTTCATCGCAGCATCTTTATCGAAGGCCTTTCGGAAATCCCTTGGTCTCAATTTTACCTCCTGAAGTCTGTTATCACCAAGTTCAAGATAATATTCCATATCAACCTTAAGGTGAGCGGGCTTATCTTTATCATAACCGGTTTTCGCCATCTGAGCTTGAATTACATCGGGTCTTGGCCATCCCAGGAGTTTCACATTATCACCTTCATAATAGCTAACAAAATACCCCTCCAAATGCTCGCCGTCTTCAGTTCTTTTTGAATCGATGAAATAGGTATAACCATCTATAGTATAGGTGATTTTTTTTATGCGGGGTAAGACGTGAATATCTTCCTGCAGCTTATTTAACTTTATCTCCATAATACCTTCCACAGCATTATAACGTAAGAAAGCGGGTTGGGCTCTACCCTCTTCATCCAGAATAGCTCCTTTTTTAAATTCTTCATCAACAAATGGGGTACCTGTGAAACCTTCGGGTGTCTTTTTATAAACAGAAATCGTCATTCTGTCATTGAGGACGTTTTGGCTATTGATTTGGGAGTAGGCATTAAACCCAAAAACTACAATTAAGCTAAGTAAGAGAAATCTCTTCATTTTTTTTAAGTTTTAGATATTCTAATAAACAATCAATTATTGTTCCGTCTTTTAACAAGGTGTTAAGATATAAAAAATATCAGTGAACTGGAATTCCTTGAGATTCTCTCGGGGCTTAATCCGGTATCTTAAACACCAGTGAGCTTTTCAGCTGCTAAAAAAAGGTTGTTCCAAAAGCAATTAAAGCTCTTAAAAACAACCTTTTGAAAATTAATTTTATTGAGATTAACCTCTCTCGCTTATGATCTCGTCTACAATCTCAGGATTGAGTAAAGTAGAAGTATCACCAAGGTTTTCGGTTTGGCGGGAAGCGATCTTTCTAAGAATCCTTCGCATGATCTTACCACTTCGGGTTTTTGGAAGGGCGCTAACAAATTGAATAACCTCAGGTTTAGCAATTGGTCCAACTTTTTCTGAAATGGACTGTTTTATCTCTTTTCTCAGGTTCTCACGGTCACGACTTTCTCCTACTTCCTTCAGAATAACATAAGCATAAAGTGCGTTTCCTTTGATCTCGTGAGGGAAGCCAACCACCGCCGATTCAGCTACTGCCGGGTGCTCGTTAATCGCATCCTCGATAGGGGCGGTACCAAGATTATGGCCAGAGACAATAATCACATCATCCACCCTACCTGTAATTCTGTAGTAACCTACCTCGTCCCGCAGAGCACCGTCTCCGGTAAAATACATATTCTTAAAAGTTGAGAAATAAGTTTCCCTGTACCGGTCGTGATCGCCCCAGATGGTACGTGCCATTCCGGGCCAGGGGAATTTAATACATAGTCTTCCTTCAACCTGGTTGCCTTTAATTTCCTCCCCCTTCTCATCCATCAGAGCGGGTTGTACCCCTGGAAAAGGCAAGGTAGCGTAGGTAGGTTTTGACGGGGTAACATAAGGAATGGGAGAAATCATAATGCCTCCGGTTTCGGTTTGCCACCAGGTATCTACAATTGGACTTTTCTTTTTCCCGATATGGTCGTTATACCAGTGCCAGGCTTCCTCATTGATAGGTTCGCCCACTGAGCCAAGGACCTTAAGGGAAGAAAGATCGTATTTTTCCACAAAATCAGAGCTCGTTTTAGCCAGCGACCTGATTGCCGTTGGGGCGGTATAAAACTGATTTACCTTGTGTTTTTCCACGATCTGCCAGAAACGTCCGGCATCTGGATAAGAAGGTGTTCCTTCAAACATCACGGTTGTGGCGCCATTGGCCAATGGGCCGTAAAGGATATAGGAATGCCCGGTTATCCAGCCAATATCTGCGGTACACCAGTACACATCATCTTCTTTATACTGAAAAATATTCTTAAAGGTATAGGCGGTAAACACCATATACCCCCCGGTAGTATGCATCATCCCTTTTGGTTTTCCGGTAGAACCGGAAGTATATAATATGAACAGCGGATCTTCAGCATCCATAATTTCAGGAGCACATTCATCTGATGCCTTATCAAGCAAAGGTTGTAACCATTTATCTCTACCTTCTTCCATATGGATATCGCTGTTTATGCGTTTTGCAACCAGAACATTGTCCACACCGGGGCAATCCTTGAGGGCTTCATCTGCAATCCCTTTAAGGTCAATGGTTTTACTGCCGCGATAAGAACCATCTGCGGTGATCATCATCTTGCAGCCGCTATCGTTGGTACGGGTCGCAAGGGCTTTTGATGAGAAGCCTGCAAAAACCACCGAATGGATGGCGCCAATTCTCGCGCAGGCAAGCATAGCAACTGCAAGTTCAGGAATCATGGGAAGGTAGATACAAACCCGGTCTCCTTTTTTAATGCCTTTATCTTTGAGCACATTGGCAAATTTATTCACCATTTTATGTAGCTCAAGATAGCTTATATGCCTGGCTTCTTCTGAAGGCTCGTTAGGCTCCCATATTATCGCGGTCTTGTCACCACGGGTAAACAGAAAACGATCAATACAGTTTTCGGTGATATTCAGTTTTGCATTCTCAAACCATTTTACTTCCGGCTTGGAGAAATCCCAACTTAATACATTATCCCAACGTTTGCGCCAGGTAAAATGTTCTTCGGCGACTTCTTCCCAAAAATTTGCAGGCTCCCGCACCGATTTCCGGTAAACCTGAAAGTATTCCTCTAAATTCTTAATATGATAATTACTCATAGTTTAAATTAAAATATTGATGATGTTACAGTGTGTTTTCTAAGTTGTTTAATGATGTTCACGGCAATTTATAAAATTACTATGAAATTTCATTAATAAACTACAAGCCTTAACAGGCTATCTATAAGAATTAAGGGGAGAAATAAAATTAACAGAGATTTTATAATTCCTTACAAAACAAAAAAGCCTGAAAAACCGCCATTCTTAATTTAGCTGATCTTTCAGGCTTTTTTTATTATATGCTGGGAGCTAATTCAAATATTCCAGGACATTTTTCTCAATACGGGCTTCGATATCGCTGATATCGCTTTTTACAAATTTCTCTCCGGTGATATTTTCGAAGAGTTCTATATATCTTTCTGAGACCTTAGTGATATAGGAATCGCTCATTTCAGGCAGCTGCTGCCCTTCTTTCCCCTGGAAACCGTGCTCAATAAGCCATTGTCTTACAAATTCTTTGGAAAGTTGTTTTTGGGGCTGATTCTTCTTCTGACGTTCTTCATATCCATCGGCATAGAAATAACGGGAAGAATCCGGCGTATGGATCTCATCGATAAGTACGATCTTTCCTTTGGAAGTCTTTCCGAACTCATATTTGGTATCTACCAGAATAAGTCCTCTCTCTGCGGCTATCTCTGTACCGCGTTGAAACAATTTTCGGGTATAATCTTCCAATACCGCATAGTCTTCAGCAGAAACAATTCCGCGTTTAAGGATCTCCTCTTTTGAAATATCCTCATCGTGGTCTCCCTGTTCGGCTTTGGTAGCGGGAGTAATGAAAGGTTCGGGAAACTTATCGTTTTCCTTCATTCCTTCGGGAAGGGACACCCCACAAAGCTCGCGTTTACCCGATTTATATTCCCTGGCGGCATGTCCTGCCATATACCCGCGAATCACCATCTCGACTTTAAAAGGCTCGCATTTTTCACCAATGGCCACATTGGGATCTGGGGTGGCTTCCAGCCAGTTGGGCACGAGATCTTCGGTATCTTTCATCATTTTAGTGGCAATCTGGTTCAGGATCTGCCCCTTGTAAGGAATACCCTTAGGCATGACCACATCAAAGGCCGAAAGCCGGTCTGTTGCTACAATTACAAGTTTGTTATTTTGCAGACTGTAAACATCTCTCACCTTTCCTTTATACACAGCTTCCTGCCCCGGGAAATTAAAATTGGTTTTTATAATGGTGTTCTTCATTAATTCAGATTAAAAAAATAAGCCCCAAAAAGGGCCTGTAGGTTTATTATTTATTCAGTATGTTCTATTTCTTTATATGCGGCGATAACCTTTTTAACCAGTTTATGCCTTATCACATCCTTATCATCAAGATAGATTATTCCTACTCCTTTTACATCTTTAAGGATCAATAAAGCTTCTTTTAGTCCGGAGATCACTCTGCGAGGCAGGTCTATCTGCCCGGGATCGCCGGTGATCATAAATTTGGCGTCCTTCCCCATACGGGTCAGGAACATTTTCATCTGGGCGTGGGTGGTATTCTGGGCTTCATCCAGGATCACGAAGGCGTGGTCCAGGGTACGCCCTCTCATAAATGCGAGTGGTGCTATCTGGATAATCCCTTTTTCGATAAAGGTTTCCAGTTTTTCGTGAGGAATCATATCCCGTAGGGCATCATAAAGTGGCTGCATGTATGGGTCCAGTTTTTCCTTAAGATCTCCCGGGAGAAACCCCAGATTCTCTCCTGCCTCAACAGCCGGCCTGGTAAGGATAATACGCCGCACCTGTTTTTCCTTGAGGGCTTTCACAGCCAGGGCCACCCCGGTATAGGTTTTCCCGGTTCCTGCAGGTCCTATGGCAAAGACCATATCATTCTTTTTGGTGAGTTCCACTAGTTTTCGCTGATTGGCCGTTTGAGCCTTGATCATCCGGCCACTTACACCGTGAACCAAAACATCTCCACTTTCAGCTGAAGTTTGATACTCCTCTTTATTTTCGCTGGTAAGCACCCTTTCAATCACATTCTCATCCAATTTATTGTAGCGTGCAAAATGATCCATCAGCATAGAAAAACGCTCATCAAATTCCTCCAGCATTTCTTCATCTCCAAAAACCTTTATCCTGCTGCCCCTTGCTACGATCTTGAGCTTGGGAAAATATTTTTTTAAAAGTTCAATATTCTCATTATGGTTTCCAAAGAATTCCCTTGGATTAATTTCGGAAAGTTCAATTACAATTTCGTTCAAATGCTAGGAGTTTTAATTGGTTGGAGTTCGACTACATTTTAAAATATTTGTAAATAGTTTTGTCTTTAAAAATACCTTTTCAATTCTTAATAAAACCCGTGTTTTTAACGGGATTTTAAAAGGGGATTAGACAAAATAAATTTTATCTTCGCCTTATACAAACTTACACAAAATAAGCTCTTAGAAGTTAAAAAAATATTAACAATAACCTATGGCCATCATTACTTTAACTACCGATTTTGGAGAGAAAGATTACTTCGCAGGGGCGGTTAAAGGGGCGATTTACACCGAGTTGGAACAGCAGGTGAGAATTGTTGATATTTCACATTCGGTTTCTCCATTCCATATTAGCGAGGCTGCCTATATAATCAGGAATGCCTACAATAGCTTTCCCAAGGGAAGCATACATATAATCGGGATCGATTCAGAATTTACACCAGAGAACAAGCACCTGGCCGTATTGCTGGACGACCATTATTTTATTTGCGCCAACAACGGGATCTTATCCCTGCTGGCTTCAGAGATCAAACCCGCAAAGATCGTGGAGATCAACATTCACGACAAATTGCAGTCCAATTTTCCGGTGCTGGATGTGTTTGTGAAGGTGGCCAGTCACCTGGCACGGGGCGGCACCCTGGATGTGATTGGAAAAAGCATAAGCGAGATCAAGTACCTCAAGGAGTTTGAACCCATAATCAACACCGAGAAAAACCAGATCGTGGGTCACGTGATCTATATAGACAACTACGGAAACGTGATCACCAATATCTCCCGAAAGCTTTTTGAACAGGTAGGAAAAGGCCGTAAATTTAAGCTGAGCGCCAGGATGGTTGGGTTTGAAAATATTCACGAGTCTTACAGTGGCTGGATCAATTTTGAACAGGAAAGGGAGAAACGCGGGGTTGAAGACGGGAAAAAGCTGGCCTTATTTAATTCGGCCGGGTATATTGAACTCGCAATCTACAAAAGCAATCCTTCTACCGTGGGTAGTGCTTCAACCCTCTTCGGGCTTGAACTGCGGGATACGGTAACCATAAATTTTCAATAATCTATGCTGATAAGAATCGTAAAAATGGGCTTTGATCCCGAAAAAATTGAAGAGTTTCTGGCTAACTTTGAAGCCAATAAAGAGGAAATCCGGAATTTTGAAGGTTGCAGGCACCTGGAATTACTAAGAGATAAAGACAATACAAACCGGTTTTTCACGTATAGTCACTGGAACAATGAAGCCGCCCTGGAGAACTATCGCAATTCAGAACTTTTTAAAGGAATCTGGGCAAAAACCAAAGTGATGTTCAACGAAAAACCGGAAGCCTGGAGCGTTGAGTCTATAGACGTTAGTCATTAGACGATAGATAAATTTTTAGTAGAGGGTGAAGTACGGAAAATCAAAAACCAAGGATAAACTGAGAACTCAGAACTGACAACCGAGAACCGAGAACTGAATTAATGTTAGCAATTTTAAATAAAGAAATACAATCTTTTTTTTCCTCTCCTATCGGCTATCTGGTGATAGGGATATTTTTAGTGGCCTGTGGGTTATTTCTTTTCGTTTTTCCGGGGGAATATAATATCCTGGACAGCGGTTTTGCCGATATCAAAGCTTTCTTCAATCTGGCACCCTGGATCTTCATCTTTCTCATCCCCGCCATCAGTATGAAAAGTTTCGCTGAAGAGAAACGGCAGGGTACCATGGAACTCTTACTCACCCGGCCTATAGGATTTAAACAGCTTGTTTTAGGCAAATATTTTGGAGCATTAGTATTGGTTATCCTGGCGATAATCCCCAGCATATTATACGTTATAACTATTCATCAACTAGGAAAACCCGTTGGAAATTTTGATGCGGGGGCGACCCTGGGTTCTTATCTGGGTCTTATTTTTCTTGCCGGCTGTTATACTGCGGTTGGGATCTTTGCTTCCTCGCTTACCCAGAATCAGATCGTGGCTTTTATCATTGCTGTCTTCCTGTGTTTCCTGAGCTATTTCGCTTTTGAAGGGCTTTCTTCGGCAAGTATTTCCGGTGGAAATTACGGACTGGAATATCTTGGGATAAGCTATCACTACCAGAGCATAAGCCGCGGCGTTATAGACAGCCGGGATGTTATCTATTTTATAAGTTTCATTTTTCTTTTTCTGAAACTCACCGAAATCAGACTTAAAAACCTACAGCAAAAATCCTGATCTTGAAGCACAGCAATACATACAAATCGCTTGTTATCCTCGTTCTGGCAATTGCAGTGGTGAATTGGCTGGCATCAGAGTTCTTTACCCGTTGGGACCTCACAGAGGATAATCGTTATACACTCTCCCCTGCCGCACTGGATATTATTAACGACGTGGAGGAGCCGGTAATTATAGACGTCTTTTTAAAGGGACAATTCCCGGCGCAGTTCAGAAGATTGAGGAACGAGACCAGACAGATGCTGGAAGAGTTTGCCGCCTATAATCACAATATTAAATTTAATTTCACCGATCCCCTGGAAGAGGAAGGTGATGCGGAAGCCATTGCTACCGAATTCTACGAAATGGGGATGACCCCAGCCAGGATTTCGGTGCAGGAAAGCGGAAAAAGTTCGGAGGAGCTCATTTTCCCCTGGGCAATGGCCAATTACGGAGATAAATCGGTTAAGATCTCTTTGCTTAAAAGTCAGTTAGGGATTTCAGATGAGGAGCTGGTCACCAACTCGGTACAGCAACTGGAATACGCTTTTGCCGATGGCCTGAGCAAGCTCATCTATGCGCGGAAAAAGAAGATCGCGGTAATGCGCGGAAACGGGGAATTACCCGATGCCCGAATAGCCGATTTCATCAGGAGTCTGCAGGATTATTATTTACTTGCTCCCTTCACCCTGGATTCGGCTGCGGTAAGTCCTGAGAAAACCCTGGAAGATCTTAAAAAATACGACCTCATCATCGAGGCGAAACCTACGGAAGCATATTCAGAAAAGGAGAAATATATTCTGGACCAATACACTATGCAGGGGGGGAAATCTATCTGGCTCACCGAAAGTGTAGCGATGGAAACTGACAGTTTACTGAACCCGGCAGGAACTGCCCTGGCCTATCCTCGAGACCTCAACCTGGGTGATATGTTCTTTTCTTACGGAGTTCGTATCAATCCGGTTTTGATCAACGACATTTATTCGGCGCCAATAATCCTGGCCTCTGGCAGTGGGAACAACACCAGATTTAATCCCTATCCCTGGTTTTACAGTCCGCTAAGCGCTTCGCCCAACGACCACCCCATAATCAGCAATATCGAGGCAGTAAAGTTTGAATATGCCAACCAGATGGACACCCTGAAAAACCAGGTAAAGAAGACCATCTTGCTAAGCAGCTCGCCACAGTCAAAAGTGGAAGGCACGCCTATGGAGATAAGTTTAAGCATGGTGGGCAAAGAACCTGATCTTGCAAGTTATAATGACGGAGAACAACCGCTGGCGGTTTTACTGGAAGGGGAATTTACTTCGGCTTATAAAAACAGGGTCAAGCCTTTTAAGATAGATGATGATCTGGAAAGCAGCAAAGAAACAAAAATGCTGGTCGTCGCCGATGGGGATGTGATCAAAAACGAGCTGCAACGGGGAGAACCCCTGGAGCTAGGTTTTGAACGCTACACCGGAAACACCTATGGGAACAAAGAATTTCTGATGAACGCGGTGAATTATATGCTGGACGACACCGGCCTTATAGACATACGAAGCAAAGAGATAAATATCGCATTTCTGGACCAGGAGAAAGCTTCAGCAGAAAGAGAAAAATGGCAAGTGATCAATTTGGCAGTCCCTTTGATCCTGCTGGCAGTCTTTGGTTTCGCCTTCAATTTCTTCAGAAAAAGAAAATACGTGAAATAGCGCAAAGCCTTCCGCAGCGAATAGCTTCCGCAAAGAACATATTAACAATTTCAAAACCAGAAACATTCACAAAGCCTTGTTTTAAAGCAAATTAAAGGCTTTATTCAATATTTTGATGTTAATAAAAACTCGTCGGGAAGCGGGGGATTTTTAATGGATTGAAATATATTTGTAACTGATTCTAATTAATCAAGAAAAGCCGATGAAATTTATTGTATCCAGCAGTTACCTGCTGAAACAGCTTCAAATACTGGGCGGAGTAATTAACAATAACAACACCCTCCCTATTCTAGACAATTTTTTATTTGACCTTAAGCAGGATGAACTTACGGTGTCTGCCTCAGACCTGGAGACCACGATGTCTGCCAAGCTAAAGGTGGATTCAGATTCTGAAGGGAAGATCGCGGTACCCGCGAAACTACTTCTGGACACTCTAAAGACTTTTCCGGAGCAACCGCTCACCTTTGTTGCTGAAGATAACAATACCATAGAACTTAGTTCCAACCACGGAAAATACGCCCTTGCCTATGCGCAGGGAGAGGAATTCCCAAATCCTGTTGAGCTGGAAGATCCCAGCAATACAAGGATAGAAGGCGATATTCTTGCTACCGCAATTGCAAAAACCATTTTCGCTTCCGGAAACGATGACCTTCGCCCGGTGATGAGCGGGGTTTTCTTTCAGTTCTCTTCTGAAGGGCTAACCTTTGTGGCCACCGATGCACATAAGCTGGTAAAATATTCCCGCGAAGATGTTACCGCTAATCAGTCGGCTGAATTTATTATGCCGAAGAAGCCTTTAACCCTTTTAAAAGGTATCCTGGCAGGAAGCGAAAGCGAAGTATTGATCGAGTATAACGACTCCAACGCGAAGTTCACTTTTGATGATACAGAGCTTGTATGTAGACTAATAGATGGAAAATACCCGAATTACGAAGCGGTAATTCCAAAGGAGAACCCGAATAAACTTACGATAGAGAGAAACCAATTCTTAAGTTCTGTGCGCAGGGTGTCTATTTTCTCTAATAAAACCACGCACCAGGTACGACTTAAAATCGCCGGAGCCGAGCTGAATATTTCTGCGGAAGACGTTGATTACAGCAACAAAGCCGAGGAACGCCTAACCTGTTCTTACCAGGGCGATGATATGCAGATAGGTTTCAACTCACGTTTCCTAACCGAAATGCTTAACAACCTTACTTCAGATGAGGTTCAGCTGGAAATGAGCCTGCCAAATCGTGCAGGAATCCTCACTCCGGTAGACGGACTTGATCCGGGAGAGAAGATCATTATGCTGGTTATGCCGGTAATGCTGAATAATTAATCTCCCACCCCCGAAAGGGGTTATTACAAATAATTAAAAAGCCATCAGTTGTTAAAATCTGATGGCTTTTTAATTATTATATTTTTCTATTTATTTCAGGATCTGTATGGTAAATGGGTAATGTGGCATTTCGCCCTTGCTTACCTTGATAGCGTTTACAATGGGCAGCACTAACACTATTATCGCGATCACGATTAAAGCGATGAGTCCGAGGCCCAGGAGAAAAATTAGAGGTACGGCAATGATGCTGTAAATGAACATGCTTATTTGAAAGTTCAGGATCATCTTGCCGTGGTGGTCCATTCCTGCAACTTTGTCTTTTTGAGTTAACCATAGAATTAGCGGAACAAGGAAGCCGCCGATTCCCGTTACCAGGTCCAACAACTGACTAAGATGGGTTAAAACAAGCATTTGGTTATCTTCTCTCATGACGTTAAATTGAATAATTAAATTGGGAAGTTGGAAATTCAACTCCTGTATAAATAAGACGTACAAAAAATAAAAATGTTACAATTATGGGTTTTGTTAAATTTTTTCTACCACTTTTGGAGACGGCTACAGGGCAACCTATCTTTGCGCTATGAAATTGAATGACACCATAGTGGCACTGGCGACTCCTTCGGGAGCCGGGGCTATTGCAATAATAAGGGTTTCGGGACCTGAGGCGATGGAGATCGTGGCTCCGATTTTTAGGGCAAAGAGTAAAAAACCTCTTGAAAAACAACCCAGCCACACGCTACATCTCGGAAATCTGGTGGATGGCGAGCGCACTTTAGATGAGGTTTTGGTCTCTGTTTTCAGAGGCTCGAAATCCTATACCGGGGAAGAAACCATAGAGATCTCCTGCCATGGGAGTCCGTATATTCAACAGGAGATCATTCAACTGCTGATAAGAAAAGGTTGCCGGTCTGCCGAAGCCGGTGAGTTTACTATGCGTGCTTTTCTGAATGGAAAAATGGACCTCAGCCAGGCAGAGGCGGTTGCTGACCTTATTTCTTCGGAAAACCAGGCCAGTCACCAGATGGCGATGCAACAGATGCGCGGAGGTTTTTCCAGTGAGATCCACAGGCTAAGACAGGAATTGCTCGATTTCGCTTCCCTGATTGAGCTGGAATTAGACTTTTCAGAAGAAGATGTAGAATTCGCGAACAGGGAGCAGTTCAAAGAACTGGTAGCTAAAATGCAGCAGGTGCTTAAAAGACTCATCGACTCTTTTGCCACGGGAAATGTATTGAAGAACGGAATTCCCGTCGCCATTGTAGGCGAGCCTAATGTGGGAAAATCTACTTTACTCAATGCCCTGCTTAACGAGGAACGGGCCATAGTTTCAGAGGTCGCCGGTACTACCCGGGACAGTATTGAAGACGAATTAAGCATTGGTGGAGTTGGCTTTAGATTCATCGATACGGCGGGGATACGGGAAACCCAGGATGTGGTGGAGAGCATCGGAATAAAACGGACCTTTGATAAGATTAGTCAGGCGCAGGTGGTTGTATTTCTGCTCGATTCTGAGAAGTTTAAAGTTCAAAGTTCAACCCCCTCTGCCCTTCGGGCATCTCCCCCTGGAAGGGAAGAATTTACAGAACTTCTTAGGGAGATAGAAAAAATTAAGAACAAATTTCCCCAGAAGCCACTGGTCATTATTGCTAATAAGATCGATCAGCTTTCGGAGGAAGAAAGAAAGAAACTAAGCGAAACTCTTAACCGAATCGAAGGCTCTAGTTTGCAGTTGCTTTCAGCAAAAACCGGGGAAGGTGTAGAAGAACTGAAACTGAAGTTGCTGGAGTTCGTGAATACAGGTGCCCTAAGAAACAACAATACTATAGTGACCAATAGTCGCCATTATAATGCCTTATTAAAAGCCCTGGAGGAGATCAATAAGGTAGAAGACGGGCTTAACAACAATCTTTCAGGAGACCTGCTGGCAATAGATATCAGAGAGGCGTTGCATTACTTTGGTGAGATCACCGGGGAAGTCACCAACGATGAGTTGCTGGGGAATATATTTTCAAATTTCTGCATCGGGAAGTAAATATGTGATTTTATTTGATATCAAATAACAGCAAAACACAACAAAATAGAGGTCTCACAGCCTCTTTTTTGTTTTTTGAATTTTCCTTAAATTTCTGTTAGTACACCTCATTCTCTTTTTTATATATCTTTATGGAAAACAAAGACTTATGAAAATCTCATTAAAAAAAAAGAAACTCAAAACTGGAAAAATCAGCCTTTATTTGGATTTAAAAAGTATTTAACCAAAAAAGCTAAGACCAAATCTAATACGCTTTATCACAAAACTCTATCCCAATCTTTCAAAATAGCCCATTTTTTTTGAAAAAACCGAGTTTTGAGGCGAAGAGGTATGTTTCTTAAGAATTCCCAGAATTCTATCTTCCAGAGTTTTTGAGGACTGAAGATATTTTCTAGCATTTCTCCCTAAAACCCGGGCTCAAATTTTTAACTGATCTAATTCTCCTTCGGGAAAAATATCATTGTGATGCTCCAGGATCTCATCATAGTTGTAATCAAAATAATGCTCAATAATTTTTAAAATATCACCCGGATCCTGGTCCCGGTCCTCCGGCCTGTCACTCCAGGCTACAAGTTTTAAGATTACCATTCCCGGAAGAGGTGGAATTTGTACTAACTTCTCGTCTATATAGATTTCCCTGGCATCTGCAAGCACCTCCTTTAAGCCAAGTACGTGAAGATCTATATTTTATTTCGTTTATTAAAATTCATAGTGAATTCCTCTTCAATTTCCCCAAATGGAAGCACATCTACTACGGCATTGAATGCTTTATTGTAAAAGGTCCAGGGTACCTGTACTTTGGTAAATCCCTTTGATTCCAAATCGGAAATTATTTTTTGATACTCTTTTGTAGAAGAGATCATTTTAGCAAAATCTATGTCTTTGGTACCACGGCTCGGTTTAATGTTTTCCTTTAGTAACTCCAATACAATTGCACTAACCCCAATCAAATAATTAGGGATTTTGTGTTTTGGTATTATCTCATCTATAATTTAAAAAACCTCCTTAAAATAGGGAATTGCAAGTTCTTTATAGGATTGGTTGGATGTACTCATCAAAAATCTTTTGAGCTGTTTCTCTACAGCGTTTATCATCTTTTAAAATCAGATCGGTATAAACCAATAAAGGAGGTGTCGTGGCACCTGAATCTCCCCTCCAGAATTTTTCGTAAACCAGGAGTTCTCCATTAGCATTTGGCTTGAGATCGTAACTTTTCATCAGATTTATCTGAGACTCATTGCTATAAAAAATAAATTCTTCAGGTCTCAGATAACCTGTTAACAGATCTCCGGCAGGCTCTCCCCCCAATGGGTCTCTCCTTGCTTCAATTGGAGTTTTTGCCAGTCCTTTCTTATCCCATAACGAGCTCGAAATAGTTTAGGTTTTAGAATCTTTTCATAATCATTGATCCAGCTGGTTAAAAGTTCTTTTCTGTTCTGCCAGATAAAGTTTTTCTTATGAGTAACAATAAAGCCATCTTCTTTTAGCGTTTTAATTACCCCCTGGCACGGTGCCGAGGCTTACTCCACTTTTTTCGGCAATGCTTCTTTGATTGGCATTTATAAGTTCAGGTTCTAATAAAAAGCCGAATACACGTTTTAAACCTGTTTTTGTGAATCCTTTTTTAGCTGTGTCTTTCTTTTTCTTTATGGGTTTATTGGAATCGATAAAGAAGAAAGAATCATCTGTTTTTAAAAAAAAATTACCATTTTCTTCAAGGTAAGCTATTCCCTCCTTTTGTAATTGACCTTTTATTGCCGGAAGTAATCTCTCGGCCACTAGTAAAAAATTATCATGCTGCCGTTTTGTTTTAATAAGTTGAAGGTCATCTAACTCCTCTCCTGCTTCAAACTTTCCATATATATATGTGCAGGATCCTTCAAGGTTTTCTAATGCTTTATGCAGAATTTCAGCGTCCATCTGTTCACGTATTTGTTGTGTTCACGATTCGTGAACAGTATAAATTTATGAACAAATATGAAAAAACTAACATGATTTTTAACTAGGTGACGCAATAAAATAGAATTGCAATGGTATCTTATTTTACTGTGAGCCTGGAATCTTATTACCTGATAGGGAAAATCCTTCTTTGCTGCTATATGCATAAACATATAAGCTGAGCATCCCTATTAGCACGGAAGCTTTAGAAAAGAACCTATAAAGTTATCTGTGCGGTTCTATCGGTACTTAAGAATTCCGAAGGATAAATTGCCTGTTACTTTAAACTTTTAATGATCGATGAACTATTAGTTTATAATTTGAATAATTCTAGTGGAGTGAACAGATTTTGTAATAAATTCGAAAACGGTATTGATTCCTGGTTATATATTTTTAAAAATGAAAATTAGAAGATTAAATTCCCAAGACATACATTCAATTAGAGATCTGGTTGCAAAATGCAAACCTTTAGATCTTCATACCCTCTATAGTTATTGGATAATTATTCAATACTTTAATAAATATTCATTTGTTTTGGAGTCTAGTAGTCAGCAAGTTGGATTGATCACTTCCCTCGATAAAAAATTAGATTCTAAAAAAATACTATTCATTTGGCAAATCGGCGTAATTCCAGAGTTTAGAGGAAAAAAGTTAGGTGAAAAATTATTACATCATTTAGTGGAATCTGCTTTAAATGATGGTATAAATTATTTCCAATTCTCAATTGATCCTAATAATACTGCCAGTTTAAAAACATTTCAAAGTATTGCCACCAATTTTAAAGGGAAATTAGTGAAAATAGATCAAGTTTCAATAAAGGATGATTCAATGAGAAATAAGGAATTTGAGGATTTATACGAGTTATCAATTCCAGAGTTAAAAACTTAGCTACAATACTGTGGACGTTTCACTTTCGATGTTTTTCACATTATAATGTGGCTTTAAACGATTTTTAAGTCACTATTCATAGAAAAACACAGTTTTCCACATTAAAGTGTGTATTTTAATGTATTTTTGCGTTTGTAACAATCTTGAAAGTTGAATTTCACAATATAGTGTGGATTTAGGATGATAAAATTAAGTCTATGGGAGCAATGCAAAAAATTGGAGAGCTGATTCAGCAGCGTCGCGATCACATGCGAATCACGCAGAAACAATTGGCCGATATGGCTGATGTTGGGATCAATACCCTATACAAGATCGAGACCGGGCAGGCCAACCCTACCTTTGAATCCTTACAAAAAATAACGGATATCCTCGGAATGGAAATTACGCTACAGGTCAAAAAAGTATAAGTAATAAATGAGACAAGCGACTATATTCTATAAAGGGAAAGAAGCAGGTATCTTAAAACAGCATGATAACGGAAGTTTTACATTCCGTTATCTCGAAACATGGTTGGCTGATCAGGAAAATCCATCCATTAGTCTTACCCTACCCAGATCTCAACCGGAATGGCACGCTGAATACCTGTTCCCTTTTTTTTACAACATGCTTCCGGAAGGGACCAACCGTCAAACCGTATGTAAAGCAAATCGGCTGGATTCCGATGATTACTTTGGGATTCTTATGGCTACCGCCCGTTATGATACGGTAGGTGCTATTACGGTCAAAAAAAATATAAAACTTAGATGAAAGTAGATCATTGCCCCGGGACATTAGCAGAAGGATTTAGCACGTATAGCAGAACCTGCTTAAAACGTGTTTTTGATGGTCGTAAAGTTTCTCATGTGCTGCCTTATGAAGCACCGAACTCCAACCGACAAACTGATAAACTTTTTGAAGACAACCAAAAACGAATTTCCATATCTGGAGTACAGGAAAAATTCTCCGTACTCCTGGAGAAAAACAAGCTGCGTCTCATCAAAGAAGGAGAGCAAGGCACTCATATATTGAAACCTATTCCCCTTGCTGGCAAGAAACGCGATCAAATGCCAGCTAATGAGCATTTAACCATGCAGATCGCACGCCAGGTATACAATATTGAAACTGCCGAAAATGCCCTTATCTTTTTTCAAAATGAATCTCCGGCATACATTACCAAGCGTTTTGATGTAAAACCGGACGGCTCGAAGAAAGCAAAGGAGGATTTTGCTACCCTTGCCGGTAAAACTCCCCAAACACATGGCGAACATTATAAATATGAAGGAAATTACCTCGAGTTATTTCAGCTGATGAAAAAATTCCTGCCGGCTTATCGCATTGAAACGCCTAAATTGTTTAAACTACTGGTATTTAATTATCTGTTTTCCAACGGTGACGCTCACCTAAAAAACTTCGCCATTCTCGAAACACCTATGGGGGATCACCAATTAAGCCCGGCTTATGACTTACTGAATACACGTATTTACTTAGATGATAGTGTTTTTGCCCTGGAGGAAGGATTGTTGCCTAAAAGCATGACACAGACAACTATTGCAGGACAGTTCAAAATTTTGGCAGAACAGGTGGAAATCAAACCAAAACAATTTGATGAAATCATGGATAGCATGATGGAGAGTTCGAAAGAAATCATTCAATTAACCCATGCGTCCTTTTTAGAGGAATCCACCCAGCGAAAATATATTCAGGACTATCAATACCGATTAAAGCAACTTCAAAAAATAAAGTCATAAATCATTATCCTAATTGGTAGCCGAAAACCCTGTTCGTTCTACTTCCCTTTAAAATAGTTCAAGAATCTACCTGTTGCAATAAAAAAATCATGAAGTGGAAAGAATATTTAGCCAATATTATTATAGGAGAAAATTAGTGAGAAAACTCTGAAATTTTAATTGATTTTAAAATGTGAATTACCCTGTAAATTTCATGTACCTTTCTGTACCTTCAAACGTCACACCGCATGTAATGGGGGAAGTAAAAAGATGTATTGAGATGGTTTCATGTAAATGGTTGTTGACCACCTTGGAGTTATCCCGGTATTTTAATACAATACCGTCCATCCAAACGATTAGATAGAAAGGTTCTAAAGGAGGCTTTTGCCAGGCTAGCTGAACTATATTTAATTTTATATCTTATATCATTAGTGTCCATTAAAAACTTTTAAATGTTCTTTGAAATTACTGATAATCTATACTTTACAAGCCTAATTGGCGCGTGACGATTTGAATTGATTAGGTTTAGCCTCTAACAGTTGGCAAACATGAATCAAGGAAAATA
>JAGXIH010000001.1 GCA_024635795.1 Salegentibacter sp.
ATTTCCATTGCCTGTAACCTGGGATGCACTATTACAATATTATTATCTTACAGAAGATCAAGAGGCCCTGAAAAACGTAAAACTCACCCTGGACCAAATGGCCAGAGGAGGAATCTACGATCAATTGGGAGGAGGATTTGCTAGATATACTATAGATCCGGAGTGGTTGATCCCTCATTTTGAAAAAATGCTTTATGACAATGCCCAGTTAACCAGTTTGTACTCGAAAGCCTATAAAGTTACCAAGAACCAGGAATACAAGGAGGTTATAGAACAAAATCTGGAATTTGTTGAAAGGGAACTTGCAAATTCAGAGGGTGGCTTTTTTTCCTCTGTAAATGCGGACAGTGAAGGAGAGGAAGGAAAATATTATGTATGGACTTTTGAAGAGATTGAAGATGCCCTAAATTCCGAGGAACTGGAATTAATTTCAGATTATTATAATGTTAGTCGCCGCGGGAATTGGGAAGAAGGTAAAAACATTTTGTATCGCAGGTTTTCTAAAACTGAATATTCAGACCGGCAGGAGCTCGATATAAAGAAATTTAATAATTTCTTAGCCAGTGCAAAGCAAAAGCTTTTGAACAAAAGACAACAGAGAATCAAACCAACTATAGATGATAAATCCCTCACTTCCTGGAATGCATTAATGATCGATGCATATTTGGAAGCCTTTTCAGCCCTTGGTGAAAAGGAGTATTTACAAAAGGCTATAGAATGCGCTGAATTTCTGGATGAAAAAATGGTCAAAAAAGATTTCAGCCTATGGAGAAGCTACAGAAACGGAAAAGCAGGAGTAAATGCTTTTTTGGATGATTATGCTTTTTTAAGTGGGGCCTACCTGCATCTTTATCAGGTGAATTTTGATGTGAAATGGTTGGAAAAAGCGAAAAATATTACTGATTATGTTATAGAGAATTTCAGGGATGAGAAAAGCGGAATGTTTTTTTACACAGCCGATGATCATGAAAATTTAGTTGCTAAAAATCTGGAATTAGATGACAATGTTATTCCTTCTTCCAATTCTGCAATGGCAAATAATCTTTATATTTTGGGTAACCTGCTGGATAAGGGAGAATATATCCAAATGAGTGAAAACATGCTTAATCAAATGATTGATAAGGCCATTGAAGAACCTTCTTTTTATGCCAATTGGACGAAACTCTTAGGTCTTAAAACATTTGGCGCATACGAGATCGCATTGGTTGGTGACAAGGCTTTTGAAAAAAACATGCAACTTCAGCTAAATTATTTGCCAACTTCTATTTTTATGGGTGGAAAAAAAGAAAACTTACCACTTCTTAAAGGAAAACTTGTTGAGGGAAAAACCCTGATCTATGTGTGCCAGAATAAAACCTGCAAATATCCGGTGTCTCAGGCAGGAGAAGCCATCAATTTATTAGAGGAATACCGTACCGGTGCGGAGAATTTCTACCGAACCTGGTCTACTCCAGGATTTTGAGCTAAATCCTTCCAGGTCAACGGTTCCCACCGATTTTTTATTATGAATAGGCATTGAGAGCAGGTCATTAGATAGACAAAAATTCACTAATACTATGATGCCTAAAGCTGAAACCCCGCGCGGTTTTCAACCACAATATGTAAATATTTACAGAAGTGAAAGTGCCATGGTAATGACAAAAATGATGCAGTTAGAAGGAATTGCAAATTATAAAATCAGAAAATTTCAGGAAAGTTTTATTATTTTTTTAGTTGAATTTCAAACTTTTGTTATATTTTCACCTTTCTTTCAATTAGTTTTATCAATTCATTAACAAAATTAAAGAACATTATGGACATGAAGATTACAACCAATCACATTGGATTTTCACCAGGAAAGAATAGATACCTTCATATAGGTGTGATTATTTTTTCTTTGTTTTTATTCTTTGGCCCAGCAGAAACACAGGCTTTCAATAGCTTTGAGGATATGCAACAAACCATTAGTGGTAGAGTAACCGATCAAAACGGACTGCCGCTACCGGCTGTAAACATATATGTGAAAGGAACATCCATTGGTACTCAAACTGATTTTGATGGTAATTATAGCCTGGATGCGGCACCCGGTCAAACTCTTATTTATAGTTTTATTGGTTATGCCACCCGTGAAATAGTGGTAGGCGATCAGGAAGAGTTGGAAGTAGTACTTGTAGAAGATGCCAGTAAGTTAGATGAGGTGATAGTAATGGGATATACCACACAAACCAGGGCTGATGTTACAGGCTCTGTATCTTCTGTAGATGTCTCTGAAGCTACTAAGGCTCCAATAGTAAACGCTGCTGAAGCATTGCAAGGCAGGGTTACCGGAGTAACAGTAATGAGTGACGGTCAGCCGGGATCTTCTCCGGTTGTAAGAATTCGTGGCTTTGGTACCAGCAACAATAACAACCCTTTATATATTATAGATGGTGTTCAAACAGATGATCCTTCAATTTTAAACAGTTTAAATGCAAATGATATAGAGCAGATGAACGTTTTAAAAGATGGAGCTGCTGCAATTTATGGAGCAAGGGCATCAAATGGAGTTGTTATTATTACCACAAAAGGAGGGGGTTACAATATGCAAGGACCTACTGTGGCTGTAGATAGTTATTATGGTGTTGCCAGAGCTTCAAATCTTCCAGATCTTTTAAATGCCCAGCAACATGGAGAGATGATATTCCAGAGCCTACGTAATGATGGGGCAGATGTTACTCATGCGCAATACGGTAATGGTCCTAATCCGGTTGTTCCCGATATGTTGGATGTACCTGCAGATGTAACTGTTCCTGCAGGAGGAACTAACTGGCTGGAGGAAATTTTTCGTGATGCTCCTACTTATAGTGCCTCAGTGAGTCTTCAAAACGGGAACGAATTTGGCAAGTATTTAATGTCTGTAAATTATCTGAAAAGAGAAGGTATTCAGCTTGAAACAGGTTATCAAAGAGGAACTACTCGTTTAAATTCGGAATTTAAAATCAGAGAGAAGTTGAAAATTGGAGAACATATTAATATTTCTTTTAGTAATACACGTTCAGGGAACCAGATTAATAATGCTTTGAGGAGTTCACCCTTGCTCCCTGCCAGGGATGATAACGGGAACTATACTGGAACCTATACCGCCGCAGCTGGTTTGGGGAACGCCGAAAATCCTGTAGCTGTTCTTAATAGGTCTTCTGATAATTTCAACAAATCATTTCGGGTTTTTGGAGATGTGTATGCTGCCCTTGAGGTTCTTGAACATTTTAATGTCAAAACTTCCATATCTGCTGACATACAATATTATAACGGAAGGTTTTTTACTGCATTAAATCCTAATCACTCAGAACCTCGCTCTACAAATACACTTACTGAACAGGATGCTCAAAATTATCAATGGGTGTGGACAAATACTGTGAATTATGGAAATAATTTTGGAGAACATAGCATTAATGCCGTAGCAGGTATAGAGGCGCTGTCCCAAAGTGGAAAAGGTAAAGGTTTTAGTCGTAATGGGTATTTATTTGAGGATCCTGATTTTTATCTATTAAGCAATGGATCAGGAGCACCAATTGTAAGTTATGCTTATGATGGTACATCTACTCTTTATTCAGTTTTTGGTACTGCCAATTATAATTATTTTGGCAAGTATTATTTAACTGCTACTGTTAGAAGGGATAAATCTTCCAGATTTTTGGGTGAAAATCAAAGCGATGTATTTCCATCTTTTAGCGCTGGTTGGGTTATAAGTGAAGAAAACTTTTTTCCCAAAGATGGTTACGTGAACAGGTTAAAATTAAAAGCTTCCTGGGGAGCATTGGGTAATCAAACTTTACCTGCCGATAATCCTACCATTAATATTTCAAACCTAAATAATCAATTTGCCAATTATGCCTTTAACGGAGGTGGTACTGCAACTACAGGAGCAATTCTAAGCCAGGTTGGTAACCCGAATCTGAGATGGGAAACCAGTATAACTAAAAATATTGGAATGAACCTGGGTATGTTTGATGACAGATTGGATGCAACTTTGGAATTTTATGAAATTACCACAGAAGATCTTATTACAAGAGATAACAGTTTGATCAGTACAACAGCTATTGATGCACAGGCACCTCTTGTAAACCTTGGTTCTATTAAAAATACGGGTTTTGATTTTAGTTTAGGTTATCAAAATAGAACTACATCTGAATTCACTTATGGAGCTAATTTAAATATTTCTCATTATAAGAATGAGGTAACAGAGCTTATTAGTGAATTTCAAACAGGTAATACTGGTTTTAGAGGGGGAGCAATTACAAGAACATCTGTAGGTCAGCCACTTTCTTATTTCTATGGAAAGGAAGTCTTAGGAATATTTACTTCTGAGGCTGAAGTCTCTGCAGCCGCGGACCAGGGATTTGCAACTCCTGCAGATGGGGTAGGTCGCTTCCAATATGCTGATGTTGATAACAATGGTGTGATCAATGATGATGATAGAACCAATATTGGTAATCCTCACCCGGATTTCACTTATGGCCTTAACTTAACCGCCGGATATAAAGGTTTTGACGTTTCCGCCTTTTTCCAGGGATCTCAGGGTAATGATATTTACAATTATCAAAAAGTATTTACCGATTTCCCTCTCTTTTTTGATGGAAACCGAAGTACTCGTGTTTTAGATTCTTATTCTGTAGATAATCCAAACGCTACTTTACCTGGGTTAAGCGCAACGATTCGTAATAGTGAAACCAATCCAAATTCGTATTTTGTAGAGGATGGTTCATACTTGCGATTGAAGAACTTACAGATAGGTTACAATTTTGCTGAAACAGTGGTTGAAAGGCTTATGGTACAGGATCTAAGAATTTATGTTCAGGGTACTAATTTATTTACTATTACAGGTTATGATGGCTTAGATCCTGAAATTGGCTCTTTTGACAGTCTTACTTTAGGTGTCGATGGAAACGTAGCAGGTGGTGGTTTGTATCAGGCTTATCCTGTTTCAAGGATATTTACATTAGGTGTTAATATTAAAATTTAATTGTTATGAAGAAGATAATTTATTACATACTTCCTTTTTTCGCTCTTATAGCGTGTACTGAAGATTTTACAAACACTCCAGCCGTAGGTGCTCTGAGTGATCAGGCCCTTCAAAACGAGCAGGGAGTAGATTTATTATTAACAGGTGCCTACTCCGCCTTGGATGGGATTGTTAATAATAATGGAGGAAATGGCTTTGCCGTAAGCCCGGATAACTGGTGGTTTGATGTGTTATCAGATGATGCCCACAAGGGAAGTACAGATGGGGATCAACAGGAGCTTTTCTTGATGGAAACCTATGCTTTCACGCCATCTAATCCTTATATTTTAGGGAAATGGGAAGCACTTTATGGAGGTGTAAACCGTGCAAATGCTGTTATTTCTGTAATTGAAGGAATAGAAGACAGGGATTTTACCGAGAAACTTGCAGAAGCTCGTTTCCTGCGAGGATACTTTAACTTTGAACTACAGAAAATTTATGGTAATCCCGCATTTATTTCAGCTGAAAATTATGCTAATACTGAATTTAATCAGCCAAATCCAGGTCCAATATGGACAGAAATAGAAGCAGATCAACAATTTGCCGTGGAGAATCTTCCAGAGACTCAACCAGAGCCTGGAAGACCAACTTCCTGGACAGCTAAGGCTTTTTTAGGAAAGACATATTTATTTCAGAAAAAGTGGGCTGAAGCATTTGCTATTCTTCAGGATGTTATCAACAATGGTCCTTATGGATTGAATGAGGAGTTTGTGGCAAATTTTACCGCGGGAGGTGAAAACAGCCAGGAATCTGTTTTCGCCATTCAGTTCGCGGCAGATGATGGTCTTTCTTTTAATGGGAATGTAGGCAGCACTTTAAACTTTCCTAATGCTTTGGGATGGTGTTGTGGATTTTATGTTCCTACCCAGGATCTTGTAGACGCCTTTCAAACCGGGCCTGATGGATTGCCACTTCTGGACAACTATAGTAATAACCATGTAGAATCAGACTATGGTATTGCAAGTGATGAGCCTTTTACTCCAGAGACAGGTCCACTAGATCCACGTCTTGATTATACGGTAGGTAGAAGAGGAATTGAATATAATGGGTACGGAATTAATCCTGGAAGTGAATGGGTGCGAAACACTCCCGCTGATATCTCCGGGTCTTATTTACCTAAAAAGAACGTATATCATGCCGGGGAAGAGGTTAATATGGGAACTGCAGACTGGGGTCAGCAAAGCCCGGGAATAAATTATAATGTGATGAGATTCTCCGATGTTTTATTAATGGCTGCGGAGGCGGCTGTTGAGTTGGAAGACCTTGATACAGCACTTGGGTATGTTAATATGATACGAAATAGAGCGAAAAATATGACGTATGTTCAGGCAGAAGATGGTTCACCCGCAGCTAATTACATAATAGAACCTTACGATTCTTTTTCAAGCCCTGAAATGGCGCTTAAGGCGGTAAGATTTGAAAAAAGATTAGAACTTGCAATGGAAGGCCACAGATACTTTGACCTTGGACGTTGGGACATTGCCGTGCCGGTATTAACTGATTACGTCAACAATGAAACTGAAACCATTCCAAATTTTGGTCCTAAAACATCACCTTTCCAGCAGTATATGACCATTATGCCAATTCCAACTACAGCTATAGATTTAAGTGGTGGAATATTAACCCAGAACCCTGGTTATTAATCAATTTAAAAAACTTTAAAAGAAAAAAGAGTGCTATTTATAGCGCTCTTTTTTATCTTTAAAAAAATTTTAACAAAGTAAAAATGCTGTTAAGTAATTCCCTAAATCGTTTCATTATTCTTTTTGCTACCTGTATTTTTTTAATTTCCTGTTCGGGAGAAGACAAAGCTCAAAGCGATGTAAAAAAGCAATTTTCCCAAATCTCATTTGAAGATTCCGGGATAGATTTCCAGAATACCCTTACTGAAAATGATTCTCTCAATTATTTTAGTTACTCCTACATCTATATGGGTGGTGGGGTAGCCGCGGGAGACATAAATAACGATGGCCTGGTAGACCTGTTTTTTACGGGTAACATGGTCCCTAATAAATTGTACCTGAACAAAGGAGATCTAAAATTTGAAGATATCTCAGAATCTGCAGGCGTATCAGGAGACGACAGATGGTTTACAGGAGTTACTATGGCCGATGTGAATAATGACGGATTTCTTGACATCTATTGTTCGGTAGCAGGGAAATTTGGCAATAAGGCCAATCTGCTCTACATTAATAATGGAGATGGAACTTTTTCCGAAAGGGCTGAAGAATATGGAATAGCTGATGAAGGAAACAGTGTGCAGGCAACCTTCTTTGATTATGATCTGGACGGGGATCTGGACCTTTATGTAGCCAATTACCCCCCAACGAAATTTAACGCTCCAAATAATTTTTACCGGTTTAAAATGGAAAATTTAAAGGATGTAGAATCAGATCAATTATACCGCAATGATGGAGGAACTTTCACCAAAGTTACCGAAGAATCAGGCCTGCGCTCTTTTGGTCTTACCTTAAGTGTTACCGTTGGAGATCTGAATGAAGATGGCTGGCCAGATCTCTATATCTCCAATGATTTTAGCTCTCCAGATTATATGTATATTAACGATAGGGACGGGACTTTCAAAGAAGTAGTGAAACAGGCCACACAGCAAACCTCCTTCTACGGAATGGGAGTAGATATTGCTGATTATAATAATAATGGACTCCTGGATGTGTTTCAGGTAGATATGGACGCTAAAAGTAACAGGCGGGCAAAAGCGAATATGGCAAGTATGAACCCTGCAATATTTTGGAGTACCGTAAATGCGGGTTTTCATTACCAGTATATGCAAAACACCCTGCAGACCAACACAGGTGTAATGGAAGATGGGATTCCGATTTTCCAAAATACTTCCCGTCTGGCAGGGGTTTCATCTACAGATTGGAGCTGGGGTGCTTTGTTTGCTGATCTTGATAATGATGGGTGGAAAGATATTTTTATTTCGAACGGCACCAGGAGGGAAGTGAACAACCGGGATTATTTTAATGAGCTTTCCCAGCTTCCTAACCAGAGAGATAGCTTGTTGAAGAGAACGCTGGCTATTCCATCTGAAAAAATCGACAATTTTGTATATCGCAACAAGGGTGATTTAACTTTTGAAAGATCCAATGAGGCATGGGGTCTGGAATTTAAAGGTTTTTCCAATGGGGCAGTTTATGTAGATCTCGATAATGACGGAAACCTTGAGATCATCACCAATAATATAGATGATTACGCATCGATATTCAAAAACAACAACCTAAACCAAAACAATTATCTGGCAGTTGAATTGAAGGGGCCGGAAAAAAATAAAAATGGTCTTGGGACAAGAGTTTATTTGTCTGATTCCGGAAATACCCAAATGCAGGAATTGACTCTTAGCAGGGGCTTTCAATCTTCAGTAGCACCAAAATTCAATTTTGGTGTTGGTAAAAGTGAAACCATAGCTGAACTTAAAGTAGTTTGGCCCGATAAAAAAATAGAAATTCTTGAAAATGTTCCTTCCAATCAGCTTTTAGTGCTGGATTACAAAAACGCTAAAACTAAAGAACCTGAGCCTGTGCCAGGTGATCCTCCTGTTTTCCTTACAATTGCAGCAGATTCTTTAGGATTAAAACATAAGCACACAGAGAATATTTATGATGATTTTGCCACAGAGATCCTTCTGCCCCACAAAACTTCCATGTTTGGCCCAGGTGTGGCTGTGGGCGATTTAAACGGAAATGGTCTGGAAGATCTTTTTATTGGAGGTGCAACCGGGTATCCGGCAGGGATCTATTTTCAAACCGACATAGGTTTTGTAAAGCAGGAGTTTGAGGATATTAAAAATGATCAAAAATTTGAAGATCTGGGCGTAATAATATTTGATGCTGATAATGATGGCGATAATGATATATACGTGGTGAGCGGCGGTAATGAATTTGATAAGGATTCAGAAAGGCTGCAGGACAGGCTTTACATCAATGAAAACGGAATTTTCAGAAGATCTGTTTCGGCACTTCCTGAAATGATCACCAGCGGATCCAGAGTATATGCTGCAGATTATGACAATGATGGGGATCTGGACCTGTTTGTGGGTGGCCGGCTTGTTCCCGGAAATTACCCTTCACCTGCAGATAGCTATATCCTTGAAAACCGATCGGAAAATGGTATTGCCAAATTTGTAGATGTTACCGCAAATGTTGCCCCGGATTTTGAGAAGCTGGGAATGGTCACCAGCGCAGTTTGGACAGATTTTGATGATGATGGATGGGTAGATCTCGTTATTGTGGGAGAATGGATGCCTATTAAGATGTTCAAAAATGACAGAGGAGAATTTTTCGATGTCTCTAAAAAAATGGGATTGGAAGATTCTGCAGGGTGGTGGTTCAGTATTGAAGCAGGTGATTTTGACAAAGATGGGGATGTAGATCTAATTGCGGGTAATTTAGGACTCAACTACAAATATCAGGCAGGTGAGGAAGAAACTTTTGATATTTACTACCATGATTTTGACAATAGTGGTAGCAAAGACATAGTTCTTAGTTACTTTAACGATGGTGAAAAATTTCCAGTTCGTGGAAGATCATGTTCTTCCCAGCAGATGCCGGGTATCAAACAAAAATTTCCAAATTACGAGTCTTTTTCAGAAGCAACTTTGGAAGATGTATATACAAATAGATCTTTGGACGATGCTTTACATTACCAGGTAAAATCTTTTGCCAGCCTTTATTTAGAAAATGTAGGAGGGTCTTTTGAAAAACATAAATTACCAAACGAGGCTCAGGTATCAAGCATCAATCAAATACTTGTAGAAGATTTTGATGAAGATGGTCATCTTGATGCTTTAATAGCAGGTAATCTTTACAGTTCTGAAGTAGAGACTCCTCGTTCAGACGCCGGGGTAGGGCTTTTCCTAAAAGGTGATGGCAAGGGAGAATTTGAACCTGTGCCTGCAAGAAAGAGTGGCTTATTGGTTCCCGGAGATGTTAAGGATCTGGTCAGATTAAATACTCCTCACGG
>JAGXIH010000026.1 GCA_024635795.1 Salegentibacter sp.
TAGAGAGCTTAACATTTACTGCGAAATTCATCCATATAATAAACCACCTCAGGATCTTTCGGGATATAAAGCGGTCATCCTTTCGGGGAGTCCTTTTTCGGTAAGGGCAGAAAATGCCCCACATCCGGATCTTTCTGAAATACGCGGGAAACTGCCACTTTTGGCGGTATGTTACGGGGCGCAATACCTGGCGCAATTTCATGGTGGAAAAGTAGAACCTTCAGAAACAAGGGAATATGGAAGAGCCAATCTTTCAATAATTAAAGATGCTGAAGAACTTTTCGAAAATATAGTAGAAAACTCACAGGTTTGGATGAGCCATAGCGATACGATTAAGGAATTGCCTGAAAACGGTCTAAGGCTTGCCAGTACCAACGATGTTTTGAATGCTGCATACAGGATTGAAGGAGAGCAAACTTATGCGATACAGTTTCATCCGGAAGTATATCATACCACAGATGGGAAACAATTGCTGGAAAACTTCCTTGTAAATATTGCCAAAGTACCTCAAACCTGGACTCCGGAAGCCTTCGTAGGAATGACGGTTTCAGAATTAAAAGAAAAAATAGGAGATGATAAGGTTGTTCTTGGACTAAGCGGAGGCGTAGATTCATCGGTAGCGGCAGTTTTGCTTCACAAAGCGATAGGATCCAATTTGTACTGTATTTTTGTAAACAACGGATTGCTTAGAAAAGATGAATTTGAAAGTGTCTTGCACCAGTATAAGGATATGGGGCTGAACGTAAAAGGAGTAGATGCTTCGGCACGTTTCTTGGATGCCCTGGCTGGAGTTAGTGATCCTGAAGAAAAGCGTAAGGCTATCGGGAATGCATTTATCGAGGTTTTTGACGCAGAAGCACATCGAATTGAAGACGTGAAATTTTTAGCTCAGGGAACCATTTATCCGGATGTAATAGAATCAATTTCTGTATCCGGAGGCCCTTCAGCAACAATAAAATCGCATCACAATGTTGGAGGATTACCAGATTTTATGAAACTAAAAGTAGTGGAGCCTTTGAAGATGCTTTTTAAAGATGAGGTGAGAAGGGTTGGAGCAGAATTGGAAATTTCAAATGAAATATTGGGAAGACATCCTTTTCCCGGACCCGGACTTGCTATAAGAATCCTTGGAGATGTTACAGCAGAAAAAGTGCGTATTTTACAGGAAGTTGATGCTATTTTCATCAATGGACTGAAAGAATGGATGCTGTATGATAAGGTATGGCAGGCAGGCGCGATCTTACTTCCTGTTAGCTCTGTAGGGGTGATGGGAGATGAACGGACTTATGAAAAAGTTGTGGCTCTAAGAGCGGTAGAATCCACTGACGGGATGACCGCAGATTGGGTTAATTTGCCGTATGATTTCCTTCAAAAAATGTCCAATACCATAATAAATCGGGTAAAAGGCGTTAATAGGGTAGTATATGATATTAGTTCAAAACCACCTGCAACTATTGAATGGGAATAGATAATTCAGGATTAATATTTTTTTAGTCCCTGAAGCCTCGAGTATATACCTATAAAAACCTATAAAATCAACCAGATGAAGTATGTTACCATTATATGTTTGTTTTTTCAAGTTCTCTCATTTACGGCATTTGGCCAGGCATATAAATATCATACGGTAGCGCCAGAGGAAAATGTTTACAGGATTGCCCTGAAATACAATTTGAGTACTGAGGATATCTATAAATATAACCCCGATGCGAAAAATGGGGTTCAGGTGGGAACGAAATTGGTAATCCCAATCCAGGGAGATGCAGTTTCTCCTGGCGAAACTGCCACAAAAACTCCTGATGCGGTAACATTCAGGACCCATCAAGTTGAAAAAAAGGAGACCTTATACAGTTTGTCTAAACAGTATGATGTTAGTATTGAGAATATAAAGAGGTATAATAAGCAGCTGTATTCCAAAGAATTGCAAAATGGCGAAACCATTCAAATCCCTGTTTTTGCAAAAAGAGAACCTGGAATTGCGCAACCTAAGCCAATTGTTTCAGCTCCGGCCCAAACCGGGAAAACCAGGGAACATATAATTCTTCCCAAAGAAACCAAATATGGGATAGCCCGTAAATATGGGATGACTGTAAAGGAACTGGAGGAATTAAATCCGATGGTGGATGTTTTACATCCCGGAATTATGCTGAAAGTTGGAACTGCTGTTTTAAACGAACCGGTAATAATAACAGATGATGCTTTCCAATTCTACGAAGTGCAACCACAGGAAACCATGTTTGGGTTAACAAGAAGATTCCAAATAGACCAGGACTCGCTGGTTGCTCTTAATCCCGCCTTAAAAGATGGATTAAAATATGGGATGGTTTTAAAAGTACCAACTAAAGATTCAAGTGGAAGGGAACTGGAGGATGTTGAAATGCCTGTTGCAGAAACCTCAGAGATTAAGAGAATGGATCTTTCAAATAATCTTAAGGATTTCAGTACAAAAAATCTGGTTCTGATGCTTCCTTATAACCTTAGTAAAGTAAGAAATGATTCGGTCTCCAATTCTGTAAAAGTATTGCAGGATGATAGGGTAATGAGGATTTCCCTGGATTTTCACAGCGGGGTTATAATGGCGATAGAAAGGGCTAAGGAGCTTGGGATTTCAACCAATATAAAAGTTTTTGACACTCAGCAACAAGCTTCAAGAGTAATTTCTATTGTACAATCAAATAATTTTGACAATGTAGATGCAGTAATAGGACCTTTATTACAAGCAACTTCCGAGGAGGCTGCCTCCAGATTACTTCGGGAAAAAATACCTGTAGTCTCACCAATTAGCAACAGGGAACTTAAGGCAATTCCTAATCTTTACCAGGCAAGACCTTCAGATGAGATGCTAAGGGACGCGATGATTGAATATTTGCGTAAAAATGCACAGGGTAAAAATGTGATTATCGTTGCCGATGGTGCATCAACAGGTGTGAAAACAAGATTGATGAACGCGTTGCCCAATGCGCGTACTGTAAATCCAGGGGCAAACAATGTAACAGAAACAACTTTAGCTGCAGCTCTTGTAAAAGGACGTGAGAACTGGGTGATCCTTGAATCTGAAAGTATGGGATTGCTAAGCAGTGCAACTTCAGCACTAAACAGGCTGGCAAGAAATAACAATATCACGTTGTTTACCACCAATAAAAATAATTCTTTTGAAAATGACGTAGTTTCAAACGCCCACCTCGGAAGATTAAAATTTCATTTCCCCTCAGAGTATAAGGAATTTGATGAAACGGTAAAAGATGATTTTATAGAGGCATATAAGGCTAAGTATAATGTAATACCAAATAAATATACGGTTCGCGGGTATGATCTTACCCTTGATATTTTATTGCGACTTGCGGCAATGGGCTCTCTTGAAAAATCTGTTGAAGCAAATATTATCACAGAGTATGTAGAAAATAAATTTTTGTACCGTGCTAATCCTAATGGAGGTTTTTACAATGATGCTGTTTACATCATGCATTACAACGAAGATCTCACTTTAAGTGTTGCTAAATAATTATACCGAATGACTTCAAAAGTAGTTTATAAAGGAGATCTAAGGACAGAATGTGAGCACCTTCAAAGCAAAAGCATTTTTATTACGGATGCTCCTTTGGACAATCAGGGAAAAGGAGAAGCATTTTCGCCCACAGATACTGTTGCTACAGCACTTGCATCGTGTATGCTCACCATAATGGGGATTAAGGCACGGGATCTGGAACTGGATATTTCAGGTACGTTTGCTGAAGTCACCAAATTTATGGAAGCTAATCCCCGAAGGATTTCAGGAATTAAGGTTGCGTTTACTGTAAAGGGAATTCTTAATGCTAAGGAAAAAATAATCCTCGAAAATGCCGCAAAAACCTGCCCCGTAATCTATAGCATTCATCCTGATATAATTAAAGATATATCATTTAACTATTGAGCCCGATTAAAAACCTTCTTCTGATTTTATTTATGGGTATTACCGGAAATGCAAATTCCCAACAACCTGAGGAGAAAATTCCGTGGGAAGAAGGGGTTTCTTTAACCTGGAATGACTTTAAAGCAAAATCTCCCCAAAATTCTAAATTCAAAGCAAATACAAATACCGGGATCACTTTTTCTTGGGGATTAAAAATTGAAAAAGGAAATGAAACCCTTACCTATGAGGTAAATAGTTTTTTCTTTCCAAAATTATCCTGGGCTGAACAAGGATCAAAAGACAATCATCTTTTGAAACATGAGCAAACTCATTTTGATATTACTGAGTTGCACGCGCGAAAACTTCGGAAAGGATTATCGGAAATTGAATTAAATCAAAATGTCCGGAAGAACCTGAATGATTTATATGAGACCATTGAAAATGAAAGATCGCTTATGCAAAAGGAATATGACCGGCAAACAAATCATAGTTTAAATAGGGAAGCTGAAGTTAAATGGCAAAAACTGGTTAAGGAAGAACTTTTTAAACTTAATAGTTACAGGAATTAATAGGTTAAAACCTCTTTTTTTGCTTTCTCAAATTCTGCCATCATTTCCCTAACAATTTCTGCGGCGGGTTTTATCTCATGGATCAATCCTGCTATTTGGCCAATTTCAAGTTCCCCTTCTTCCATATCACCTTCGAACATGCCTTTTTTGGCTCGTGCCCTACCCAGCAATTGGATCAATTCCTCTTTGGTGGGGCAGGTAAGATAGAGATCCTGAATATCCCCAAAAAACTTGTTTTTCAAAAGTCGGACGGGCGCAAGTTCTTTCAATGTCAATTGTGTATCACCTTCCCTGGCTTCCACTACTTTTTGCTTAAAATTGATATGGGATGAAGCCTCATCACTGGCCACAAAACGAGAACCAACCTGAACGGCATCGGCTCCAAGAATCATGGCGGCCAGCATTCCGCGACCTGTAGCGATTCCTCCGGCAGCAATTAGCGGGATTTCAAGCTGTTCTTTTACCATAGGGATCAAGGTAAATGTGGTGGTTTCATCCCTTCCGTTATGGCCTCCTGCTTCAAAACCTTCGGCTACAACAGCATCCACGCCGGCCTCCTGAGATTTAAGCGCGAATTTCACACTGCTCACTACATGAACCACCTTTATGCCATGGGCTTGTAAATGCTTAGTCCAGATCTTCGGATTTCCTGCGGAAGTAAATACGATCTCAACCCCTTCTTTAATAATAATTTCAATAATTTTATCTACATCCGGATACAACATTGGAACATTAACAGCAAAAGGTTCTTTTGTAGCCTTCTTACACTTTTGGATATGTTCCCGAAGGATCTCGGGATACATAGAACCCGCACCAATAATTCCCAATCCGCCTTCATTGCTCACAGCACTTGCCAGGCGCCATCCACTGGCCCAAACCATTCCTGCCTGTATGAGCGGATATTTAATGTTGAAAAGCTGAGTAATTCTATTCGGCATAAGATTTCAAATGTTATTTAGGAGATCACTCCAGATCCTATTAATTCATCCTCGAGATACCAGGCTACGAA
>JAGXIH010000027.1 GCA_024635795.1 Salegentibacter sp.
AAAATCCTGGATCGAGAAATATCATCATCGGGATCACCAGGGAATAGGGAGGGTTAAACCTATAGAAAAATACCAGAATGCAGCATGAAAATCAACTAAGAATCAACTAAAAGTGGTCTAAACAAATCGGGGTATTATAATCTCTTCCATAAGCATGTCGCGATATGAACCCTTTTTCTCTTTCAAGTGGCCATCTGTAGTATACGCCCTGGACATACTTGCGTGGGATTGGTTTTATGCCTTATCCGTATTATTTGCTGCATTCCTTTTTGGTCGGGACAAGATTGGAAAAGTTATACGCATTCTATTAATTACTTCTGCTGTACTTAGTCTAGTAGGATTGCTTGGAGTTCCCTTAGAAAATATGAACATTAGAAATATCGGTATCATTGGGTATGCAGTGATTGGACCATTTGCTTTTCTATTGATTGGAAAAACTTTTATGAAGTATAAAAAAGAAAAAATCACATAAATACCTTTTACCCTATTCCTATTTAAGTACAAACCTCGCGTAAAGAGGGAAATGATCTGAGCCGAATTTTGGGAGTCGCTCAAGTTCTGCAAGGGTAAATTCCCGCGTAACAAAAAAATGATCTAAAGGCCACCGTAGTATAGGAGAGGTAGCATCAAAGGTATTATAGAGACCCCTGCCATTTCTTACATTTTCCAATTCTCCTTTTTCACCGAACATCCTGGAAGTGTGAGACCAGGACACATCATTGAAATCACCTGCAACTATTGAGGCTAGTGAGTCACTGGCTACTAATTCCCCGATTTTTAATAAAGCAATTTCTTCCTCCCCAACATTATCGGGATAAATACTGCTGGGAACAGGAGCAACAGGGTGAACCGCATGCAAAATGAAGGATTTTGCAGAGCCTAGTACAATTCTCGCATGAAAGGATGGGACGTCATTATGCTTTAAAAATTTTATTTTTTTGTTATCCATTGGAAATTTGGAGTACAGTGACATTCCATAGGCGTTGTCCAAAGGGTATTCCATTTGGTAAGGATAGCTTTCCTTTAAAACCTGTAGTTCCTTTATCCACCAATCGTCAACCTCCATTGCGAGAAGGATGTCAGGATCCTGCTGCTTTATGATCCTGATAAACTCATCAGATTTTCGGTTGCTGATCAAAACGTTAGCTATTAAAATGTCAAAAGAGGTTTCAGCTCTTATTTGCTTTCCATCATGATCTGGAACAGATTTCTCACCAAACAGGTAAGGATAAATTAAACTACCGTGAATAATAATGACCGCCAGTAAACCGGAAAGGAGAAAAAAGGAAGCTATATTCCATTTCTTATTAAACAGAACGAAGATTAACAATAATAAAAACCCCAGCAAAAAATACTGCAGTCGCGGGAAATCAAGGATCTTGGAATACCAGAAAGAGAGATTATAAAAGAGGGAAAGTAGCGTTATTACTATTAGTGCCGAGCTTAAAAAAATCAGTAAATAAAAAAGGATTTTGCGCAGAGCCGGCATAAGCATTATTTTTTAGTAGAATTTAAGCATTCCTGCATAAGCTTTAGATAAAAAATAGTTAATCTTCTTGTTCCTGCTTTTGTTCCCTTCTCTTTTGTTCGGTTACTGCGTTGCTGTATTCTATATCTCCTGAACTACCTTCTTTGCGGTTTTCCAGCGATTGCAGAGTTTCTGTTTTGCCATAGAGAATTACAACGTTTAGTTTAAAAAATATTGATTCCATTCCTTTTAATCATTTGAAAAACAGCTCTGGACAGAAGTAATTTCAAAATATCTTTAGTCAAAATACTTTTTTTCGTAATTTCAGATTACCCGGGGATTCGAATTCAAAAATTTCCTCAGGCCTTAATTTTTCAGCACCATGTCCAATAACAAAGAAAACCGAACCGGACCGCAGCCCAATAAGATCGCTGAACCAGATGATAACCTGGTGGAAACTAATGTAGTCCCCGGAGATTCGGGTGAGGAAATAGTCCAGAGCATTCAGGAACAGACCGAGGAACATGAAAAGCGCAAATCCAAAAAATTTGGAACATTTGCCGGGGTTTTTACTCCCACCCTGCTCACGATTCTTGGGGTGATCATGTTTCTTCGCCAGGGCTGGGTTGTAGGAAATGCCGGCTTGGGTGGTGCTATTCTTATCATCCTGCTTTCCTTCGCAATTACGGGAGCCACCGGTCTTTCCATGTCTACCTTCGTTACCAATATCCGTATAGGAAAGGGTGGTGCCTTTTCCATGATCTCCCAGTCTCTTGGATTGGAGGCCGGCGGATCTATAGGTATTCCCCTCTATGTCGCCCAGGGACTTGCGGTAGTGATGTATATTTTTGGTTTTAGGGAAGGTTATCTCTGGGCTATGGATGCCTGGGGACTTTATCCTTTACCGTCTCTGGCTATTGATCTTATCATTTTCGCTATAATATTCGGCATCACCATGATAAGTACAGGCCTCGCTTTTAAAGTCCAGTATGTAATTCTTGCCATACTTATAGGAGCCCTTATTTCTGTGGGACTTTCCGTATACGTCCAGCCCATGAACAATCCTATCGTCTGGTGGGGTGAATTTCCCGGAAGTCCCGATGAAGGCTTTCCCGGAACAACTTTCTGGATAGTTTTCGCGATATTTTTTCCTGCCTCCACAGGGATAATGGCCGGAGCAAATATGTCGGGCGATCTGAAAAACCCCCGAAAATCCATTCCAACAGGTACAATGGCCGCGGTAGGATTGAGCTTTTTTATTTATCTGGCGTTGGCCTACTGGCTTATTAGGGTGGCGAGTATTGAAGATCTTACGAGCAACTATACTATTATGATCGACCAGGCATTCTGGGGACCTGCGGTTTTGGGTGGATTACTCGCTGCTACTTTTTCATCTGCACTGGCTTCTTTTGTTGGTGCTCCAAGGATTCTGGAAGCTCTGGGGGATCACAGTATTGTGCCTGGCTCTGCCTGGTTTTCTAAACGAACAAAACGCGGAGAGCCTCGTAACGCCTATTTTTTCACCGCTTCAATTGTGCTGGCAGCAATCATGCTCAGGGAACTAAACGCCATCGCTCCCCTTGTAGCAATGATCTTCTTATTGACCTATGCGGTTATCAATCTCGTAGTATCTGTAGAGCAAAGTCTGCGACTCATAAGCTTCAGGCCCCTTATACGGGTACCAAAAATTATCCCCGTTGCGGGACTTATAGGTTGTTTATTCGCAATGTTCATCATCAATCCAACCTTCAGCCTTATTTCATTTGTAATCGTGCTGGGTATTTATTTTTACCTGATGAAGAGAAAATTGACCGCTCCTTCCGGAGACGTTAGAAGTGGTTTATTCAATGCATTGGCTGAATGGGCTGCAAGACAGGTTTCTTCTACCCAGGGAACGGCCGAACGCGCCTGGAAACCCAATATACTGGTACCCGTGGAAGATCCTCACCGTTTACGCGGAGCATTTGAACTGGTGGAACAACTCGCTTATCCCGTAGGATCGGTAAAATTGATGGGGGTGGCAAAGGCTTCAGAGATGGAAGCTCTGAAAAAACAACTGATCGATTCTCAACAGGCGCTAACAAATGCAGGGGTATTCACATATTCGTCAGTAATGGAAGGTGAGAATTTTCCCGATGCTGTACGTTTTGGAATGCAGGCATTATCCGGTTCCTTTTTCCGTCCCAACCTTCTTTTTCTGGAATTGCCAAAAGATAAAGAAACACATAGGAGTCTTGTAGAAGTAATGGATGAAGCCCGAAGCCAGAAAATGGGGGTATCTTTGCTTGTGAGACATGATATAGCCGGTTTGGGTAGGCGTCGACGCGTAAACCTGTGGATTCCTGACCACGGTCCGGAATGGAAACTGGAAATGGAGTTTACCGATCTCGATCTTGCCATTTTATTGGCCTATCGTCTCAAGGACAGGTGGGAAGCTCAACTTAATGTTATTGCCACTGTTAAAAAAGAAAAAGAAAAAGAAAAAGCTGAACTGTTTTTATCCAGGATGGTAGACCTTGCAAGACTGCCTGCCAGAACAATGGCTATGACAGCCGATAAGGATATGGAAATTTTCTCCAGAAACGCTCCTACCGCAGATCTCAACATATTTCCCCTACCTGAAGAACTGGATTCCGATATGCTATGGAAACTTCGTGATGCCACCGGATCCTCTTGTTTGTTTACCCGTGACAGCGGACTGGAAAGTGCCCTGGCTTAGGTATTGTCTTTAAAATAATCATTTATGAAAAAAAGCCTGCTCATTTTTAACCCTGTTGTTTTGGCCATCACTACAACTTACCCACAGATGCCGGAAGATCGACTGGAAGAGTTGGGTATACCCCATCCGGAAGCAAAGAAACCACTTCTTAATATGCCACTTTTGCTCGCAGGTCTTTTGACTCCATCCGATAATCACCTCGCGGCGACCATTTCCCGGATATTACCCAAATGACTTTTATCCGGATAAAAGGAGTACATTTCGAAATAACTTCGCAAACTGATGTCTAAAAAATTACAGCGTTTATTACTTGTATTCTTTGCAAGTGGATTGCTTGCAATAGCGGGCTGGAGCAGCTTTCTGGTTTATAAATACTCTTCGGAAGCAGCCGAAATCAAAAAAGACTACAGCGAACTTAACAGCATTACCCACGGAATCATGTCGGTTAATATCTGGAAGGATCATTTAACCAATATGGTCCTGAACCGTATTGACGAATTTGAATTCACAGCTGAACAGGAAGATACCCTCGTCCTTCAGGTAGAGAACATTCTTACCGCCGGGATCGATAAAGGGGATAGTTTGATGAATTTAAAACAAAAGACTTTAAAAGGAAAACTGAGAAAATTTGCGGTAAGAACGCTGGTTCCCGAGGAAAAGATCAGAGCCCTGGTTCCTATGTTTGCTCAAACTATCGTGGATGAGATCCAGAAACCGGAGAATAAAGAAGCCTTAAAGTATGTCATAAAAAGCAAGCTGCAGGAATACAGCGATCTTACCCATGCAGATTCTGAGGTCGCCGTGTTGCGGCTAAATTCACTTTTTGATAAATACGAGGTAGCAGATCTGGAAGCTTTCAACCGGAAAACCTCGGAAGATCTCCGGGAACTGGAGGCCCTAACCTACCTCCATACTTACATCCTCCTCGGGATGATCTTGCCTTTTGTCCTTCTTTGGTGGTTTTTAAGAAATAAAAGATCACTACATACTCCTCTGTTTATCATCTCTGTATTGTTTTCATTAGTGCTGCTTTTTGCAGGCCTTACTGCTCCTATGATAGAAATAGATGCGCGTTTTCAACAAGTGAACTTCCTGTTGATAGGGGAACAGATCACCTTTAACGATCAGGTAATCTTCTTTCAAAGTAAAAGTATTCTGCAGGTGATTGGCATATTATTCGAAACCGGAAAGGTGGATTCATACTTTGTAGGGATCCTTATTCTTGCCTTCAGTATTATTTTTCCCATTGCTAAACTCATTTCCACTCAAATCTACCTGGCAGGAAATAAAAAACTAAGGAAGAACAAAGTCCTGAAATTCTTTGCATTTAAATCGGGTAAGTGGAGTATGGCAGATGTTTATGTTATCGCTATATTCATGGCCTACATTGGCTTCCAGGGAATACTTGACCACCAGCTTTCAAACCAGAATATGGAAACTGAATCCCTGGTAAGTATTTCCACAAATAGAACATCTTTGCAACCCGGATTCATCATCTTTATTGGCTTCGTACTGTTTAGTTTGCTTCTTTCTACCATTCTCAAAAAGATGACAGGTAAAAAAAGAAAAGTAAGAAAAAGAGGCTATGAGGGAAATACAAAAGTATAGACAAGCTCAGGATTCTTAATTTACATTTCACGCTGCCCTAAGCCTGTCGACGCGTGAGTTCACCCTATTGGACCAGGGTTTAACCCATGTTCAAAATCTCTGTCTACCCATTCCAACGTATTCCCGGAAGTTATTTCTATTCAATTTTTTAAGCCTAATGCTTGTATTGATCAAATTTTTATATAGATTTCTCTTAAGTTATAGGTAATATCATCTTCATCCGTGTAGGAATACTCTACAACCATTTTATTGTTTGGAAAAGTAATCTTTACCTCTAAATTCAGTGAAACATCGGGAACTATTTCCAGATCGCCCAATTCGTACATTGAATTTCCCAAATTCTTCCAGGTACCATTTACAGGTTCCAGAGCGACACATACATCATTTTCATCTTCTATAAAATCCCTTGCCGTAAAAGTGCCTGTTTGGAAAAATTCAATAGTTGATTTTTTATCACAAACCGAAAGAGTATTCTCTACTCCATCTTCAAATTCCTGATCCCACTGCCATTCACCAATAATTTTATCCCGAACAACCACTTCATCATCATCGTCATCGTTACAAGAATTAAAACTTATTGTAACAAATAATATACTCATCAACCACACTAACTTTTTCATGATTTTATTCTTTTAATTGCACATTGGAAAAACAATAAATATTTCTTCCTCATTTGTTTTTCTAACCCTCTTTTTTAATTCTCATGTTCAAAACATCCTTAGCTTTTGGACATTTAGATTAGCTTTTACCCTGTCTTGAGAAATTTATTAAGGAAATTAGGGCGTTGCCTGGTATATAGATTTCATTCTTCCATAATTTTAAGTTATAAAGATTGATATGCCGTATTAACAGATTTGGAATTCTCTTATACAAAAATATAGTTCATTAATATTATTAAATTAATGCACCGAATGACAACTTAAAATGATAAATATCAGACTGTTGAAAATGAAAATTACTTAGCTTAATGATTGAATTATAATACCTGTTTCTCTCTTCCTAAAACTCAACTCTGCTGTTTAGAACCTTTTTTGATACCTATCTATCTCAAAATCCACCTAGGACCACCAACCAACTTCCCCGTTTTAACCCGCTATATGAGGTCTCCCGACTACGCGTCAATAAATTTAATTTTTTATCTCCTTGGACCACGGTTTAAAACCGTGGTCCATTGCAATTTTCGTGAAAACCCCAAAAATTTGAGGGAATAATGCCGACTGATGGTTTTCTATTTTTAAATTCTTTATCTTTTTACTCCAGTCCGTAGCTAAAAAATGAAATCACAAGTGATCAATTTCTTTTCTATCATATTAATTCTCTACCTGCTTATTTGCATTTTAGGGTATTTTTTTCAGGAGAAAATGATCTTTTATCCGCAGCCGCTGGCAAAGGATTTCCCTTTTCAGTATGAAAATTTTGAAGAGCGATATGTTGAAATGAAGGATGGCAAAAAGCTGCACGCCCTCTTATTCAGAGTCGAAGATCCCAAAGGTCTGGTCTTCTATCTCCACGGAAACGCCGGCTCCCTGGAAGGTTGGGGAAGCGTGGCCGAAACCTTTGCAACTCTTAAATATGATGTTTTCATCCCCGATTACCGGGGCTACGGCAAAAGTGAGGGTGCTATTAAAAGTGAAGCCCAGCTTCATAAGGACATGCAGACTCTTTATGAAGAATTAAAAGAAGAATATCCAGAAAACCGGATCATTGTACTGGGGCATTCCATAGGCTCGGGAATGGCCGCAAGACTGGCCGCAAAAAACAATCCGAAACTATTGATCCTACAGGCGCCGCCTTACTCCCTGCCCGACCTGACAAAAGATACAACTCCGCTACAGGTTTTTCCGTCCTTTCTCCTCAGGTACAAATTAGAGACCGGAAAATATGTGTCAGCAGCAAAAATGCCGGTTGTAGTCCTACATGGAGATGAAGACGAAGTTGTTTATTATGGCTCTTCCCTGAAAATTCAGCAGCATTTTAAACCGGCAGATACCTTGATCACCCTCGAAGGGCTGGGACATAATAATTTTTTGGAGACGGAGCGGTACAGAAAGGAAATCGAAAAAATTCTGGAGAGGTATTAAGCGCGCGAGAACCTCACTCGAACCTAAGGTTTATTTGCGTCCTCTGCGAAAATCTTTGCGCCCCTTTAGTGGAACCATTCGTTTCCAAAACCTTTTCATACTTCTAATTTCGATTTCGTAATTCTAACTTCATTCTCTATCTTGTAACTTTAAAAATCCCATTTACCCATGATAAAAAAATTACCGATGTACGGACTGCTCTTAGCGGTTGGCGTGAGTTGCCAGACCCAAAAAGCAGTACCGGCACAAACAAGTGAGTCCCCGGCTAAAAAAAAGACGCAGGACGATATCAAGCCTTACAGCGAAGTGATCACTGCTGAAGCAGAGAGCGATGAAGGCCTTTTTACCACCCATTTTGTAGACGATAAGCTTTATTTCGAAATTCCGCTGGAAATGCTGGAGAAAGACATGCTGCTGGTGAGTCGTATCGCCGGAGTGCCCGCAGGTTATGGCGGCGGATATATCAATGCCGGCTCCAAGGCTAATGAGCAGGTGGTTCGCTGGTCAAAAAGAGGGAATCATATCGACATGAAAGTGATTAGTTTCGAGAATGAAAGCGAAGAAGGTTCGCCTATTTACCAGTCGGTCGCGGCCAATAACTTCTTTCCTATCCTTTTCAGTTCAAAGGTCGCGGCTTATAACGACGATAAAACTTCTGCAGTAATTGAAGTGAGTGATCTTTTCAAAGAAGAGGTCACCGCCATCAACGGTGTATCGCCCGAACTACGGAAGCGGTACAAAGTGAAAAAGCTGGATAAATCCCGATCCTATATCGAATCAGCCAATGCTTTTCCCGAAAACGTCGAGGTGAAGCACGTGATGACCTATGAAGCCGAGGAGCCGCCCGAAAGAGACCAGGCAGGAACCATTACCATGATGATGAACCAGTCTATGATCCTGCTTCCGGAAGAGCAGATGCAACCGCGCCTGGCCGATCATCGTGTGGGTTGGTTCACCACCCGAAAATATGACTATAATTCCGACGAGCTGAAGAGTGATGAATACAGGATCATAAACCGTTGGCAGCTCGTTCCCAAAGATGTTGAAGCCTACAAAAGGGGGGAACTTGTAGAGCCGGTGGATCCTATTGTATGGTATATCGATCCTGCCACGCCCGAAAAATGGAGGCCCTACTTTAAGCAGGGAATAGAAGACTGGAATGTGGCTTTTGAGGCTGCCGGTTTCAAAAATGCGGTGATCGCCAAAGATCCTCCCAGCAAAGAGGAAGATCCCGATTTTAGCCCCGAAGATGTGCGCTATTCAGTAGTCCGGTATGTTGCCAGTACCACACGGAATGCTATGGGCCCCTCAGTAACCGATCCGCGTACCGGTGAGATCATCGAGAGTGACATTATTTGGTATCACAACCACCTACGCTCATACAGGAACCGTTATATGATCGAGGCCGGGGCGCAGAAGCCTTCGGCACGTACCCTAAACACACCCGAAGAGGAGATTGGGGAGATGATGCGCATGGTGATCGCGCACGAGGTGGGCCATGCCCTTGGTTTGCCTCACAACATGAAGGCGAGCTCGGCTTATGCTACAGATTCCCTGCGTTCTGCGAAATTTACCCAGAAGTATGGCCTAACGCCTTCCATTATGGATTACGCACGGGTGAACTATGTGGCACAGCCCGGGGATGAAGAGGTACGCTACATCAGGATGATGGGACCTTACGATCTTTATGCGATCAACTGGGGTTACAGGTATATTCCTGAAGCCAATTCTCCGGAGGAAGAAAAGCCTATCCTTAGCGAGTGGATCCTTGAAAAAGCGGGAGATCCTGTTTATGAATTTGGAAACGGTTACGGCGGAATCGATCCGCAGTCGCAGAGAGAAAGCCTTGGTGACGACCAGATAAAAGCCAGCGAATACGGACTTGCAAACCTGAAAAAAGTGGTTCCGAATCTTATTGAATGGACCTCAAAAGACAACACAGATTATTCTGAATTGGCTGAAGTTTACCGCGAACTTACTTACATGTGGAGAGGCTATGTCTCCCATGTGGTAGCCAACGTGGGCGGCGTTTACGAAACCCGGAAAACTGCCGATCAGGACGGAACTGTTTACACCCACGTTCCCGAAGAAAAACAGAAGTCAGCAGTGGCGTTTTTGAACGAGCACGCTTTCTCTACCCCGGAATGGCTGCTGGACCGCGAACTTTTGGAGCGCATTGAGCCTACAGGTGCTATTGAGCGGGTGCAAGGCCTTCAAAGCCGGGCCCTGAAAGATCTTCTGGATGGCGATCGCCTGCAGCGGATGATAAGCAATGAGCAGGTGAACGGTAATTCAGTTTACACCGCTCTTGAAATGATGAACGATCTTCGAAAAGGCATTTTTGAAGAGCTATATAAATCTCAGGAAGTAGATGCCTACAGGAGGAATATTCAGCGCGCCTATGTTGATGCCGCCGCAGAATATGTTCAAAACCTGAAAAAAGAAGAAAGCAACGATGTAACTTCCACTGATATTATTGCGCTTATGCGCGGAGATCTGGAGCAGTTGAGAAGAGATCTTAGAGCCAGAAGAAACAGGGTCAATGACCAGTTAAGCGTTTATCACTGGAACGACCTGCTTGCACGCATTGATGCTGCATTAGCCGTAGAAGCTTAAAAACATTTTTACCCTTAATAATATAGCCCCGCGATTTGCGGGGCTTTTTTTATGTATTTCTGTCAACCTGTTCTGAAGCATCGGCCACATTTACTTTCACAACTAGTTGACTTTAGAGGTCAACATATTTCAGGGACTTACATATTATAATTTCGCGCCAGAGATTTACTTAATTGGACCACGCTTTAAACCGTGGTCCATGGGCATGAAGTTTCACGACCTCGCGCTAATTCAAGTTGTACAGTACGAAAATGCCACTTGAAACCTTCAACTACATTGAACATTTTTAAAGTTCAAAATCAGGCACTTCCGCAGCAGTAAGTTTAAATATTCATCCTTATGCTACCTGCCTCTTCCTGGCTCTGTTAATTTTAATTTGCAGGAGCACGGCCATTGCAATAAAACTGATGGAAATAATAAGCGACAGCATTTTTATTTCCGGTAATACGTGGCCCATATCACCTCCCAAATAGGCCACTTTTCTGAAGGCAGTTAGAAAATGAGTTACGGGTATTGATTGTGCTATTCCATTAATAAATCCCGGAATGGCCAGGCTTGGCCAGGTAAATCCGCTAATCACAAAAGCTGGGGTAGAAATTACCATGAGCACCTCTGTTGCCTTCAATTGGTTAGGAATGGCCACTGAGAATAACATTCCCACTCCCATTGAGGCAAGGCTTAAGAGAGTGATCAAAACCAGCATGGGTATATTAAATATTTCGGCTTCTACATTAAAGAAAACAAATAGCCGACCCACAAATAACCACATAACAGGCAAGAACAGTATAAAAGGAGTAGCTTTTAGGGCTATGAGGTAGAAGGAAGATTTTTCTTTTTTCACCAGTTGCCTGAAATATCCATCTTCAAAATCCCGTGAAAAAACCAGCGCCATAGCCAGAAAGATCACCTGTTGCATAATAGCTCCCAGTAATCCCGGCAGCATAAAACTCAAGTAGTTTCCGGTAGAATTATAAAGTTTATTGAAGTTAATCTTAAAGCTCTCATAGGATGTCATAGCCGCACCCGGTGGCAATCCCTGCTTCTTAAGACTTTCAATCTCAATCCCGGCATTAAGAGTCATCAAAACCTGTTGAATATTCTTACTGGCAGTATTAGCATTGAGGATATTAGCCATATTGAGATCAACTCTCACTTCAGGATATCTTTTTTGAAGTACATCAGCTTCAAACCCTGAAGGCAGCGTCACCACAGCGGCATACTGTTCAACCGGCATTTCTTCCAGGATATTGCCGGGAGTATGACGGAGGTCTTTTACGAGAAGCCCTTCATTGTCCTCAAACGCATCGATGACCTTATCTGTTAACGGGCTATTATCCTGGTCTACGATCACAATTGGTAAGTTAACCACCTTGGCCTGCTGATATACATACCCAAACAGGAATCCGTATAGCACCGGGGCGCCAAAGAAGATGGCACAGAGTACGCTATTGGAGAAAATACGCTTAAATTCCCATCTTAGTAATTTATAAAATTCTTTCATCTGCTTAGTCTTTTATCAGGATGGTGGCATTGGTATAATAGGTCTTCCCGCTTGTGTTTGAAGTTGGGATCACTTTTAGTTCATATACAGATTCTGCCAAATCGTACATTGGTGCCGTACTGGTGATCTCTGCATATTTCGGTAGTTGTTTTATATAGGCGATCCTGCCGGTGATCTCTTCCTTGGTATACGGGTTTATCAACACCAGTTCGCTGCCTTGTTCAAAGTCATAGATTTTTGATTCATTAATGGTAAATCTGAAATAAAGGCTGTTCTTTTTATAGCCATTGACCAGTGCATAGCCGGGACTAAGCAACTCCCCTTCTTCAAGGCTTATCGTTTCAATGGTCATATCGGCAGGGGCGATAAGATACATTTCACTTGAAGAAGTGAGCACCTCCTCTTTGGCGCCACGGGCGCGATCCAGTTGGCCCCGGGCCTGGTCCAGTTGTTCAGTTCTCACACTTTTTCCTGCTTCTTCGCGTTTTGCTTCCAGTGCTGCCACCTGGGCCCTGGCCATTTGAAGCTTCATCTTTACCTCATCCAGTCGCTGGCGGGTTATAAGGGAATCCCTGTACATATTGTCCAGCCGTGAATAAGATTCACTTGCAAAATGCAATTCTGCCTTTGCCGCATCAAGTTTCCCATCTATTTGTATAAGCTGTTCTGTGGTAGCACCGGCATTAGCCATATTGAATTGCCCTCGGGCCGCCGTTATCGCGCCCTCAGCCTGCATCATTTTTGCACTGATCTCAGGAATATCAAGAAAGGCTAAAGTATCGCCCTTATGTACCTCATCCCCTTCAGCTATATACAGTTTGTTAATGCGTCCGGCCAGCTTACTGCTAACAGAGATGGTTTCAAATTTTACTTTTCCTCTGTAAGGAGTGATTTCCTGCTCATTGTTGCAGGAAACCAGTATTAACAGACTAAAAAGGCTAATTGTAATTTTAAATGTTCTCATATACTTATAATTTTAATCCCAATTAGGAAATCAGGGACAGGCTTATAATCATATTCCTGTTTTTTGCCATATTTGGGTCCAGCAGCATGCTGGTTTCATTTTTTATAGGGTTTAGTAATTAAGTAATCCTTTAGAGTGAAGTAATGTGGTGACAGCTCTACGCTGATTGTAATAAGATTCCTGCAACTGGAATTTGCCCCTTTCCAGGTCTCTAAGAGCATCCAGAACTTCGGTGATGGAAGCCAGGTCGTTTCTGTGCTGCTTGTTTACCAGATCTAAAGTGGCACTGGCCAGTTCAATCTCTTTTTTAGCGATACGTGAATTCTGAAGGGAAGCCTCATAGGCGTGTTCAGCCTTGACTATGCTCAAAGCTATCATCTCTTCAGCTTCTGCGATCTGCTCCCGGTATTTCCTGGCTTCGAGTTCTGTCTTCCGACTGTTTAAACGGGCCTGGCCACCGTCGAAAAGATTCCATTTTATTCCTATTGCGGCATACCACTGGGGATCAAAAAGTGACAAATCATCTTCTAAAAATTCATAATGTCCTTTTAGAGCGACCTTGGGAATAAAATGGCTTCTCTCCATCTTCGCCTTATATTCAGTAGCTTTTTCTGCCTCTTCTAAAGCCTTGACTTCATTACGCTTTTCAGAAGCAATTTCATTGGAGAGCATAGTTGAAAGGCCTGGATCGAGGGAGCGCAAGACTTCCTTATCTTCTCCCGTTAGTTGATGCAAAACCTCAATAAGAAGACTTTTATTATGCTTATATTCCAGTTGCCGGGCTGCCAGTTGCTGCTGGGCCAACTCTATTTTTTTTCGGCTTATTGGAGTAGCCAATCCGTTTTCTATGGCTCTTTTTACAAAATATTCCTGATCCTTCAAGTAATTTTCAGAAGCAGAAAGCACCTTTTCTGAAGCATTTACCAGGGCCAGCCTATCGTAAGTTTCAATAATATTAAGAATGATACGGTCTTTCTCGGCCATTCCCGCATATTGTAAAGAGGCCTCCTTATGCTTCGCAGCTTTTAAAGCATTTGTCGCCTCAAATCCGCTGAATAATACCCAGTCTACATCTACAGAAGATTTTAAAATATTCTTGTCCTGGAGGTTATTGACTTCCTGAAGCGGAATGTTTTCGGGAAAGGCAGCGGTAAAGGGAATACCCGCTGCTTCTTTTATCAGCAGCTTTTGCGTGGCCATTAAAAGCTTTTGAGTATCATCATCAAAGGAGATATCATCATTTAGACGGGTATAACTTCCGTTTAGGGAAATCTTGGGAAGAAAAACAGATTTTGCAAGCTTCTGGTCTACCTGCGCCTGTTCTGTATCCAGCTGATTAATATTAATGCTGTGGCTTTTCTCCAGACCTTTTTTGATAAGGTTTTCGAGAATAGGGTCTGTTTCCTGTGCAAAAGATGAATTAGGAAACATCCCTGCAATCAGGAGTAATAAAAGATTAAATTTCAGTGAGCTTATTTTCATTGCAGCTATTTTTTTAAGACTGCAAATCTCCTCACTTAAAAGTCGGTTTCTTTTGACCTATATCAAATAATACAGATCAGGATCTATTCCGGGTTTCTGCTTTACGAATCCGGCTAAGGGTTTCCTGGGTCATTCCCAGGTAAGAAGCAATGTGTCCCAGTGCTACCCTATTAACAATATCGGGATATTCGTTAAGCATATAATCGTAACGCTCCCTGGCTGTTTGAAACTGGATGGCATTTAATTTATTGACTACCCGCGTAAGCATCTCCGTAGAGAGAAGCCTCCCCAGTTTTTCCATATTGTGGTAGCGGGCAAACAAAAGATCAAGGTTTTCCCGTGTAATGCTGTACACAACCGAATCCTCCAACATTTCAAGATAATATAAACTTGGATTCTGCTGAAAAAAGCTTTCAATACTTGACATAAACTGCCCTTCTACAAAAAACCATTGTGTGATCTCCTTTCCATCTTCTTTAAGATAATAACTTCTCCCTACTCCTTTCTCTACAATGTAAAGTTTGGAACAAACCTGTCCTTCTTTTACCAGGAGGGTGTTTTTTTGAACTGTTTCCTTTTCAAAATAAGAAATAATATCCTCCAATTCATCAGCAGGAAAGGGAACAACATTTTGTATATAGTGGGGAAGTTTCATTTAAAGTGGGCTTCAAAATGGGAGCATAAAGTTAAGTAAATCTTCCAGATGAGGATAAGAAATGCTATTCAAGGGTTTCCAATTTTATTAAAAAAACCGCAGCTATAATATGAAGAGGTCTGTAAACTAAAAAACAAGAACCCTCCGAAGTCCTATGGCTATATGGACTTCGGAGGGTGAAGATAGGGAAAATCCAGAACCCAAAACTGAGATTAAAGAATATAATCTGTACTCACAAAGTTGGATTCCTTTCCGGAAACCAGTTCCTGCAGGATCTTGTTATTATATTCGTTGTCCTTGGAAGCCACAAATGTTCTGATAGAGAAAGAACGCAACGCATCATGCACGCTCAGGGTCCCCACGGCAGAATCTTTCCTTCCGGTGAATGGGAATACATCCGGTCCTCGCTGGCAAGCCGAGTTCAGGTTCACACGACAAACCAGGTTCACCATAGTATCGATAAGCGGCGCGAGCTGATGCACATCTTTTCCGAAGAGGCTTACCTGTTGTCCGTAATTTGAATCGGCTATCTCGTTCAGCAGATCTTCTATGGAAGTAAAAGATTTTATTGGAACTACCGGACCGAACTGCTCTTCCTGATATACCCTCATCTCCTTGGTCACAGGGTAAAGCACAGCAGGGAAGATATAATTGTCGATTACCTTACCTCCTTTTTCATTGAGAATCTTTGCTCCTTTTTCCTGTGCGTCTTCTATCAATTCAGTGATATACTTCGGTTTGTCAGGTTCTGGCAGAGGCGTAAGTTTTACCCCATCTTCCCAGGGATTCCCGAATTTCAACTGGTCTACCCTTTCAGCAAAACGCTTATTGAATTCCTCTCTTATATCTTCATGAACATAGATGATCTTTAAAGCGGTACAACGTTGACCGTTAAAGGATAAAGTTCCTGAAAGGCATTCCTCAATGGTATGGTCCAGATCGGCATCGGGCAGGATAATCGCAGGGTTTTTAGCTTCAAGTCCGAGTACCAGTCTCAATCTGTTCTTATGCGGATGCTGATCCTGCAAGGCAATAGCCGACTTGCTGTTGCCGATTAAAGCCAGTACATCTATTCTCCCGGTTTTCATAATGGGTGCCGCCACTTCTCTTCCCCGGCCGTAAATGATATTTACCACGCCTTTCGGAAAGCTCTCCTGGAAGGCCTTCAACAAAGGAGACAATAACAGCACTCCATGTTTTGCAGGCTTAAAGATCACCGTATTCCCCATAATTAACGCCGGGATTAACAAGGCGAAGGTTTCATTTAAAGGATAATTATAAGGCCCCAGGCAGAGCACAACTCCCAACGGTCCGCGGCGGATATGCGCATGCACATTATCCCGCTTCTTAAAATTGGCACTATCGCGATCCAGCTGCTTATAATCTTCTATCGTATCATAAATATATTCCACCGTCCTGTCGAATTCTTTTTCAGAATCGGGCAGGGATTTACCTATTTCCCACATCAGGAACTTCACCACGGTCTCCCGCTCTTTCTCCATAAGCTTCACGAATTTCTTCATGCTCTTAACCCGCTCTGAAACTTTCGCGGTAGGCCATTCTCCTTTTCCTTTATCGTAGGCATTGCAGGCGTGCTCCAATACCTCCAGGGCAGTAGCCTCATCCATATGCGGTACCGTACCTAACAGGGTTTTGCTATAGCTTTCAGAAGAAGAAATAGTTGAATAAACCTCATCCTTTTCCCCATCCCATTTTATTAATTCTCCGTTTGCCAGGTAAGTATCCTGATGAATCGGTTCGACTTGATAAGATTTACTGTTGCTCATAATTTAAATTTTGGTTTTATTAAGAAAGAAATTTAAAGCTAAGAAGTTTTAAGCCGATATGGACTTAGTCCCACAGCTTTCACAAAATTTTATGACGCAAGAGAAAACAAAAGCAGCATTTCTCAAAAAATAAGCAGGAAATTTTACAGGTCAGATCAATTTGTTTTTTAATAGACAGCTTCTACGGAATAAGCCAGTAACCTATCCCTACTGAAAAATAGAAAACATCATCCAAAGTTTCTTCATACACGAAATCCGGAGTAATGATCTTGCTCTCTCCCTGCGGAAATGCAAGATGAGGCCTGAAAGAGAAAATAAATTGATTATGGTAATAATAAACAGGAAGGCTGAGTTCCACAGAAAGAATATTGAAGTTTGAAGCTTCCTCCACCTCTATGGTCTCTACCGGCTCCTGCTGCATGGCGTTTTTCCCCTTTCGGTTTCCCAAACGGCTGGTTTGGTAATATTCCTGGTAAAAATACTGCGAGCCCGCATTTAACCTGAAAGTAGGATTAAGAATGAGCTTATTTTCAATTAAACTAAGGCTATTATCAAGGATAAGCCCCGCGAAAAAATCGGTATCCCCGTCTTCCGAGAAATAAGCGCTTCCCGTTACACTCAATTCCAGGAAATTAAAATCATAACCTAACAGAGCCATCAGGTTTCCGGAGGTTTGTGATTGTACGTTGTAACTCTCTTCATTAAAGAAATATTTTGTAGCAGCAATCCCGCCGTTAAGCCCGTTCGCGTCAAAACGGTACCCGGCACTAAGCAAGCCCATATCCACCCTGTTTTCATCCTTTACCAGATAAGACAGGGAAGCATCGGCATAAAAACCGGAGCTGTGGTAATATCCTAAAGACGGCATTAAATAAGGGGCCGCCACAGAATCTCTTCTTCCCATAAAAACTGCATCACTCGAGTAGCTCATGTCTGCAAAAAGAAAAGAGATTCCCTCATCGGTTTTCTCTTCCCTCAGGTTCTTATCGGCCTGGGCCCATAAGCCAATTCCCTGAAATATCATCAGGAATAGTAGTAGCCTTTTCATAATTAAGATTTAAAGAAAGCCGGCAACCAAAACTGATTGCCGGCTCACGGGTTAGTTGTTTTTTCCCTTTTTAGGAGTTTTCTGAACTTGTTTCTGAACGTTTTTTGGTATGTTTTTTTGCATGTTCTTCTGAACCTTGTTCTGCATCATATTCTTTTGCACCATGTTTTTACGAAACTGATACATATTGGTGAGTTTCTCACCATCCATATTCAAACATTCGCCATCCTGAAGACGCATTTGTTGTTGATTGCGAACCTGGTAAGTCCCATCTGGCCTTACAGAAATCCCATCTCCTACGTTAAGTTGTTCCTGTACGCGGTTTTGCGACTGATTTCTTATCCGGTACATATCACCGTCTATACGGGAATATTGCACCCGGTTTTGATTGCGCTCCTGGATCTGGGCTTCAGACAAGCCTTTGTTCTCCTGGCGAACCTTGAACCGGTACTGATACTCGCTGTTGTATTTCACTCCGTCCATATCAAGGCACTCCCCGTTTTTAAGCCGAAGTCTTTTCCCGTCGCGGGTTACATAAGCGCCATTCGGACTTAAAACTGTGCCGTCGTTCAGGGTTATTTTGTCCTGTAGCCTTTGTTGATCCTGATCTCTTATCTGTAAAAGATCTCCATCTACCATCATTAATCGTGTTTGATCACGATCCTGGTCTCTGTCCTGGTCCCTGTCCTGCGCAATCCCTGTTTGGATGCCTAAAAACAGAAAGACCAATAAAAATAATATTCTCATTGTGTTTGATTTAGATTAATTTCTCTAATAAAATTAGTGTATAAATACACCGAAAAGAATGATATTTCTCAGGAAAAGAAATTCCTTAAAACTATTTTCAGACTACATTTTTATACTAAAAATTTAACGCCTAAAGCCGCTGCCGGATCTTCACAATTTCATAATTTTGGATTATATCCAATTCAATGGATTTAATCCTATTGCAATGAGTACGAAATCTATCATACACCTGGATCTGGACACATTTTTTGTGTCGGTGGAGCGTTTGCTTAACCGCGAACTAGAGAACCGGCCGCTTATCGTGGGAGGGATGGGAGACCGCGGGGTAGTCGCCGCCTCGAGTTATGAGACGCGTAAATTCGGAGTCTTCTCCGGAATGTCTATGAAAGTAGCCCGACAGCTTTGTCCCCAGGCCATCGTGATCAAGGGAAATGCCGGCACCTATACCTACCACTCCAATGTAGTGACCGAGATCATTCAAAATCAGGTTCCTTCTTTTGAAAAAGCCAGCGTAGATGAATTCTATGCCGATCTCAGCGGAATGGATAAGTTCTTCGGAATAGAGAAATTTGCCAAAGAACTTAGACAAAGTATCATAAAAGAAAGCGGCCTCCCTATCTCTTTTGGCTTATCGCAAAACAAGATCGTTTCCAAGATCGCCACCGGGGAGGCAAAACCCAATGCCGAAAACATAGTAGCGCGGGGCAACGAGCGTAATTTCCTGGCGCCTCTTGCCGTAAACAAGATCCCTATGATAGGTAACAAAACCTATCAAACCCTGATGAACCTGGGCATTTATAAAATTGAAACCATCCAGCAAATGCCCGTGGAAATGCTGGAAAGCGTCCTGGGTAAGAATGGCCGTACGATATGGAAAAGGGCCCACGGCATAGATAATCCCCCTATTATTCCCTTTCACGAAAGAAAATCTATCTCTACCGAGCGTACTTTTGGCCGGGATACTATAGATATAATAAGGCTGCATGCCACCCTGGTAGCGATGACCGAAAGCCTGGCCTACCAGCTTCGAAAAGGAAATAAACTCACCAGCCAGGTAAGCGTAAAGATCAGGTATTCTGATTTTCAGACGCAAAGCAAACAGGCTAAGATCCCTTACACCAGCGCCGACCATATCCTCATCCCAAAAATAGAGCAGCTCTTCAAACAGCTTTACTCCCGGCGACTGCTGATAAGGCTGATAGGCGTGAAATTCAGCGGGATCGTAGGCGGAAATTACCAGATCAACCTCTTTGATGATTCTGAAGAAATGCTGAACCTCTATAATTCCATAGACCGCATTCGCAACAAATTCGGGGAGCATAGCGTGATGCGGGCGGTTACCTTAGGTACCAAAACCATCGGTAGGATGGGTAATCCTTTTGATGGAGCACCGCCGGTAATCCTGGCACATAGAAAACAATAATGTATCTCAATTGCCACACATATTATTCCCTGCGCTACGGCACCTTCTCTGTTGAAGAGCTGTGCAAACTTGCGCAAAAGAAAGCTGTTTCCACGCTCGCCTTAACAGATATCAACAACACTTCGGCTTGCCTGAATTTTATTAAACAAGCTCCACAATACGAGATCACGCCGCTTATCGGGATAGATTTCAGAAATGGGGTAGATCAGCAATACGTAGGCATAGCCGCAAGCAATACCGGCTTCAGGGAACTCAACACCCATCTTGCACAACATCTTCACCGGAAACAGGAGTTTTCTCCCGATGCACCGGAACTTCCGGAATGCTTTATCATCTATCCCTTAGAAAAGGTGATGAGCAGGCAGAAAACCAGCTTCAGAGACAATGAGTTCATAGGGGTTTCTGCGGAAAGTCTTCGGAAATTAAAGTTTTCAGAATACCTGGAATTCAGGGATAAACTGGTGCTTCTGCAAAGCGTCAGCTTCCGAAGTAAAAGAGATTATAACGCGCACCGGCTGCTGCGGGCCATAGACAATAATACGTTACTGAGTAAACTCCCAAAAGAAGAACAGGCTTCTTTTTCTCAGCAGATGTTTCCCGAAGAGGAACTACTAAAAGAGTTTCAAGATTTTCCGTATATCATAGAAAATACCCGGAAGCTGATGCAGGCCTGTAGCGTGGAATTCGATTTTGGCACAAAACGCATCAACCGTAATCTGCAGGTCTTCGGAAACAACAAAACCGAAGACATTAAGAAGCTTCGGGAACTTTGTTATAAACGTTTACCAAAACGCTACCCTGAACCTACTCAGGAGATCCTCAACAGAGTGGAAAAAGAGCTAAAAGCCATCACCGATCTGAATTTCACGCCTTATTTCCTGATCAATCTGGATATCGTGGAATATGCCCGGTCTAAGAACTTTCCGTTCATAGGCAGGGGCAGCGGGGCGAATTCTATCGTGGCCTATATCATTGGCATTACCAATGTAGACCCCATTGAGCTCGATCTCTATTTTGAGCGTTTCATCAATGCCTACCGCAATTCCCCGCCCGATTTCGATATAGATTTTTCGTGGAAAGACCGCAACGAGGTGACGACCTATATCTTCAGGAAATATGAAAACACCGCCCTGCTCACCACCTACGTCACCTTTAAACGCCGCGCCGTAGCGCGGGAACTCGGCAAGGTTTTCGGCTTGCCAAAGGAGGAAATAGACAAATTGGCTTCGGGTTTCTTTGAACTCAGGGAACTTGACGAAACCCAGAAACTGGTGCTAAGGTACAGCGCCCTTATAGAAGGTTTTCCCAATTATTTAAGCGTGCATTCCGGCGGAATCGCCATCCTTGATGATTCGGTCTATAATTATTGCGCTACTTTTTTGCCGCCCAAGGGCTTCAGGACCCTGCAGATAGATATGAATGTTTGCGAAGATGTGGGTATTCATAAATTTGATATTCTCGCCCAGCGCGGACTCTCCAAGATCACCGATGCAATTGAGATTATCAAAGAAAATCAGCCCAAAGCCAGGATAGAAGACATAGAAAACATACAGGTTTTCAAGGAAGATCCTGAGATCAATTCCCTGCTGAAAAAAGGGGATTGCATGGGAGTTTTTTATGTGGAGTCGCCTGCCATGCGGGGCCTGCTCATCAAACTGCAAACGCAGGATTATATGAACCTGGTGGCGGCCAGCTCGGTGATACGGCCGGGAGTTTCCAGCGGTGGGATGAAAGAAGAATATATTCAGCGTCACCGGCATCCGGAGAAAAGAAAAGAAGCCCACCCCGTGTTGCTGGAGATCATGCCCGATACTTACGGGGTTATGGTGTACCAGGAAGATGTGATGAAGGTAGCCCACCACTTCGCCGATCTCAACTTCGATGACGCCGATGTATTACGGCGTGGCATGAGCGGGAAAAAATACCTGCAGGAAGACCTCTTACGTATCAAGGCTACTTTCAGAGAGAATTGTCTCCAAAAAGGCTATGAAGAATACCTGATAGAAGAGGTTTGGGAACAGATCGCCTCTTTTGCCGGCTATGCTTTTCCAAAGGGTCACTCGGCTTCCTATGCGGTTGAAAGTTACCAGAGTCTTTATTTAAAACGCTACTTTCCGCTGGAATTTATGGTGGCCGCGCTCAACAACGGTGGCGGATTCTATGACGTGGAGACCTATCTTAAGGAAATAAAAAGATGTGGCGGAAACATCCATCCGCCCTGCATCAATAAAAGCGACCATCCCACCGTGATCTACGGAAAGGACATCTACCTGGGTTTTGGGTACCTCAAAGAACTCGAGCTCAAAAGCATTCAGAAAATTCTGGAGAACCGACAATTTTTAGGGGAATTCAGGTCTTTTGATGATTTCATAGACCGGGTGGATCTTTCTATCGAACAACTCAGCATTCTTTTGCGTATCAACGCCTTCAGATTTACAGGCATAGACAAGCACCAGCTGTTATGGAAAGCCCATTTTAAACTGAACAAAACCAAACCAAAAACCTCTCAGGCGGTACTGTTCAAGCCTCCGCATAAAGATTATGAATTACCTAAGTTCATTTATTCACAATTGATAGATAGCTACGACGAGATCGAACTGCTGGGGTTTCCGCTGTGCAGCCGGTTTAGGTTGCTGAAATATGAAATGCAGGCTTCGGTAATGGCTGGCGAATTAAGAGCTTATGTGGGGAAAGAGATCAGTATCTACGGCAACCTTATTACCCTGAAGCGGACAACAACCACCACCAAACGTTATATGTATTTTGGAACCTTTTTCGATAAAAACGATGATGTTTTCGACACGGTACATTTCCCAAACACAGCCGAAAAATATCCGGTAAGAGGCAAAGGTATCTTTCTTTGCCGGGGCATTGTGGTAGATGAGCTGGGCTATCTTTCCATACAGATAAGAGCTATAGAAAGGCAGCCTATCTTAACTGACCCACGCTTAACTGCAGCCGTTTATTAATTAAGCTCAAATTTTTGTTTTGGCTGACTCACCAGATTTACCAGGCCGAGTAATCGCAGGACAAATACTCCAAAGAGCAGCGTGATCGCTATTTTGAAATAATACAACAAACTGGAACTTCCAAAACTGGAACGATAATGAGCCAGTAATTCCCTGCCTACTTCCGGCTGTATCTCTGCAAGCCTGTTTAAATGAGCATTCGCATTATAAAACAGCTTTCTTCCTTTGGTATTGATTAAGATCTGCGCTACTCCGAAATTCTTATTCTCAAGGTGGTAAAGGATCTCGTTCTCCACCTCCTGGTAAGCTTTTAAATTAGTCTTAAAATTTGCCAGGTGTTCCACCTCTTCCTCTACAAGATAAGTGGTTTCATACTCTGCCAGGATATTGTTTATCTTTAGGTTATCCTCTTTTATCTTTTCGAGATCGGCGGTCTCTATCCTGAAATTATTCTCGCTAAGATGTTCAAAGATGAGTTGCTTCTCGTGAAGTAAATCAGAAAGCATATACATTTGCGAGGCGGGAATTAACCGGTCTTCATACAGTGAGGAAAAATCGCTGTCAATTTTCTGAAGGTTTTTATTCTCAATCATTTCGGCGATAAGAATAAGGGCAAAAAACATACTGAGCAATAATATAAGGCGTTTCCTTTTTTCGGGCTTAATGGAAAATAGATCTTTCATAGCAATCGGAATTAAACTAAAATCACGCAGTGTTCTAAACAACTGAGGGCCATACAAAATAACAAAATCTACACGATTTTTTTAAATTTTCCTTAATAAAAAAAAGCCTCAATTCCGAATGTCGAAATTGAGGCTTGATCTGTAATTATTTTATTTTTAGAAATAGCAGCCTTTTCCACGACGTCTGCCGGGGTTAGATTCGCTGTCTCCTATTTTGAAACTGAGGCTCAACATCACTTGATGTATTGGTCCTTGAAAATAAGCATAATTCACTCCATCCCGGGCTCCTCCGGGAGAACTATCATTTTCAATATTTATTTCATAGGGATCCTCTATTGATAATTGTCTATCATATCTTAAATCAATTTCAAATCTTCCGAAATTTGCCTTTATCCCGGCCTGTCCGGCCAATGGGGTTTCTTGTACAACTATGGCATCCTGGGTATCTTCTAAATTAGCACTCATAATATTTTGATATGCAGGCCCAGCATAAACATCTAAAGGTCCCCAAAAATTATAACCAAAAAGCAGAGGAATACTAAATTTTTCAACTGAATATTTAGATTCTAAATTAACAAAAGAGAAAGTCATGTCAATAGTATTGTACATAGCTTCGGGTCGGATGAAAAATTTTCCAAATTTTAATTGAAAGAAAACTCCCCCATGAAAACCAATCTCTGAATCTGGGTGAAACGTATCCGTACTATAATAATCAATTCCACCCACATTGGATGATCGACCTGTCACTTCAGGACCCGATCCATGATTAATTCCACCTTTCACTCCAAAACTGTATTCCTGAGCATTTGAAGAAAGGCTGAAAAACATTAGCCCAATTAAAATCGGTAAAAAACTTTTGTTCATAAATGTAGATTTATCGGTCTTAACTTCCCGGGTAAATATATCAATTAAATAAAATAATAGAATAATACTCTCTATCTTTTTAACGCAAAAAATCGGCTAAACGTATATCAACAAAAAAAGCATCGGCAAAACCGATGCTTTTAATGATCTATCTTAAAATTTTAGTGTACAATAATTGCGTCAGGATTCCCATCAGGATCTCCATTCACAGTACCACTGGTACTGGCATTACCAAGTAACAACACTCCGGCAGCGTGTGGTGAAGCCATAGAGGTACCACTAATAGTGTTATAACCTCCATCTTTCCAGGTAGACTTGATCGCTACTCCGGGAGCAGCATAATCTACCGGTGGGTTTCCGTAGTTAGAGAAAGATGCCCAGTTATCGTTAGAATCCATCGCAGAGATGGTAACGATATTAGCTCCGTTCACCCTTGCAGGAGAAGAGCTATTAGCATCGCTGCTTTCATTACCAGCAGCCAATGCGAATTTGATCCCTTGTTGAGAAGCTGAAAGTACAGCCTGATCCAAAGCGTCTGAAGTTGGTCCTCCAAGGCTCATATTGGCAACATCTCCGTTGTTTCCGTAAGCAGCAACGTGATCTACACCGGCGATAACTCCGGAGTAAGATCCACTACCACGGCTGTCAAGTACTTTTACAGGAATAACTGTCGCACCCGGTGCAACACCAATTACTCCTACCTCATTATTCAAGGCTGCGATAGTACCTGCAACGTGAGTTCCGTGACCGTTACCATCGTCGGCCGATTTGCCGTCTCTACCTGAAGTAAAAGCATTAAAACCTCTGGAAGCATCTACGTTAAGATCTGGGTGATCCAAATCGATTCCCGAATCGATTATCCAGGCTACACCTGAACCTGTGTAATTAGCTACTCCGTTAACGCGGGCGATACCATACGGAGTTTCCTGGTTGGAGCTTCCTCCACCACCTCCACCACCATCACAAGGGACACCGTTTGGAGTACCACAAGGCGGAGCGAAAGTTACGATTCTGTCTTCTTCAATGTAAGACACTTCTTTTTTACCACGAAGGAGTTCCACTTGTTCCGCGGTTAATTTCATTGCTGCTCCATTAAGTACTTTACTGTATACCGCAAAAATGTCGGCATCTTCAATGGCGCTTTGCTTTAAAATTTGTTGTGTTTTAGCTTTAACCGATTCCTGAGCTTTGGTATAGCTTTCAGGATACTTTGCACCTTCATCGCCTGTAACATCGGTGTTAAAAACTACGATGTACTGGCCCTGAATAATTTCTGAACTGGAAGGAGCTACCTGCTGCTCTTCCAGACTTTGGTTTTCTTCCTTATCCTGAGAACAGGAGAACATGAATGCTGCGGCCATTACAGTTGCTGCTAAAGGCCTGAGTTTTTGTAAAATCATAAAATTAAATGTTTGGTTAAAAAAAGGTTAATAGATCGATCAAATCTATGATTTTATAGATAAAAAACAAATTTTTTTCCTGTTTGTTAGAAAAAAATCAAAGATACAGTCGAATAACTGTATAATTCACCATAAAAAAAGTCCCCTGAAAACAGGGGACTTGCTATTATTTTAAGATTTTAATTAAGTATTACTCAGGAGTTTTTATCTGGCCATCTTTTGCTATCCATTGCTCAAAACCCTCATCCAGTTCCTGGACATTCTGATATCCCATTCGCTTCAGAATTTTTAAGGCCTTATTGCTTTTGGTGCCATCGGTACAGTAAAGCAAAACCGGACGAAATTTATCGAGCGTATTCAGGTTTTTTCTGAATTCCTCATCAAAAACTATATTTTCCGCATTCACGATATGGGCATCGGTGTAATCAGTACGGGAACGGATATCAATTAGCTGTACATCTTCCATCTGAAGATGTAACTTCATCTCTTCTACGCTAATTTGTTCTACTGAATTCGGTAATCCGGATGATTCGGCTTGAACTTCCTTGCAGGAATAAAGACTCCCTATCAAAAGGAGTCCAGCCAACAGTAGGCTTATATTTTTCATAGAAAAAAATTAGCCTTCCACTATTTCGCCTTCCCATTCTATAATTCCTCCAAGAAGGTTATAGGTATTGGCAAAGCCCATTTGATCCATAAGCTGGCAAGCCTGCCCGCTGCGTTGTCCCGAGCGGCAATAGATATAGTAGTTCTTAGTCTTGTCCAGCTTTTCAATTTCATCTACAAACTCCTGTCCCTTATAAATATCAATAAGTTTTGCATTTGGAAGATAACCTTCTTCCATCTCTTCTTCGGTTCGTACATCCAAAACCACAGCCTTATCGTCCTGCTCTAGTTTTTCTCTCCATTCTTCCTGAGTTATTTCTTTCATAAATTTTAATTCTTATTATTTTAATTCCCTTAAAGAAAGGAATCTACAGTTTATCAATTTTGGCCGAAAGGTAAAAAGATTTCCCCCTTATTAGGCCTATTCCACTTTCCCAATATAAATTTTGTAAAATATTTAACACTACCCCCTCCCTCAATTCTCATTATCTATTTTATATTTGTACATACAAATGTTGTTGAAACAAATGAATATAGAAGACACGATAAAAGCCTCTAACAAATTACCGGATTCCCGCCGGCTTATTCTCAATATCCTCGTTACAGCCAACCATATTAACGACAGGATTGGAGAGGCCTTAAAAGATTTTGATCTTTCTATTCCGCAATTTAACGTGTTGCGCATTCTTAGGGGACAAAAAGGAAAACCTGCAAATCTAAGCACTATACAGGAGCGAATGGTTAGCAGAATGAGCAATACCACACGATTGGTAGACAAACTAATCGCAAAGAACCTGGTAGAACGGGTGACCTGTGAAGCTAACAGGCGCAAGGTTGAAATAAGTATTACGAAAAAAGGTCTGGAGTTCCTCCAGGAAGTAGATCCGGTGATAGATAAAATTGAATCTGAAATCACATCCCGGTTAAATGCCGAAGAAAATGAATTGATAAACGAGAAGTTAAATGAGTTGAGAGCTTAATGCCGGAACAATCCGAAACAACCAATGGCTCGCACTAATAAGTAAATTAAATATAAACCAAAATCAAATAATAGGAAGTATGAAAAAGAATGTTTTAAAAGTTGCCCTTGCAACTGTGATCGTTTTAACTACCGTTGCCTTTACTGCGAATAGCCTTAAAAAAAAGGAAATTGATGTGAAAGACAGTGAAGTTAGCTGGAGAGGTGAAAAAGTTACCGGATTCCATACCGGAACAGTAGAACTTAAAGAAGGTCATTTTTTAGTGGAAGATGGTGAACTTAAGGGCGGAGAATTCATTATAGATATGAGTTCCATCATGGTAACCGACCTTGAAGGTGAAGACAAAGCTAAGCTGGAAGGTCACCTGAAGTCTGATGATTTCTTTGGTGTCCAAACCTATCCTCAGGCTAAACTTATTATTACCAGTGCAGCGAAAAAAAGCGATGGTACCTATGGTGTAGTTGCCGACCTTACTATTAAAGAAGATTCTCACCCTGTAACTTTTGACCTTGAATGGAATGAGAATTCGGCCAGCACCGCACTAACTATAGACCGTTCAAAATATAACGTGCGTTTTGGTTCGGGAAGTTTCTTCGACAACCTTGGAGACAAGACTATTTACGACAACTTTGAGTTGGAAGTAGAGTTGAAGTTCTAAATCGACGGGAAAGAAATTGCTATTGAAATTGAAAAGAAAAAGAAAAAGAAAAAGAAAAAACTAAAAAGACTATGGAAAAGCAGGTAAATGCTCAGGCCAGTAATGTTGCCTGGAAAGGTAAAAAAGTATTGGGATCTCACTCCGGAACTATTGATCTTAAGGATGGAAAGTTCCAGATGGAAAACGATGAAATCAAAGGAGGGGAATTTGTAATGGATATGACCAGTATCACTGTAACCGATCTTAAAGGAGATGATAAAGCTGGTCTTGAAGGCCATTTGAATTCTGATGATTTCTTTGGGGTTGACAATTATCCAACTTCAAAACTCGTAATTACCAGTGTGGCCAAAAAAGACGACGGGACTTACGGAGTGGTTGGCGATCTCACCATCAAAGATCAAACTCATCCTGTAACCTTCGATTTGGACTGGAACGATAATACCGCAACTACCAAATTAAGCATAGACCGTTCAAAATATAATGTGCGGTATAATTCAGGTAGTTTCTTTAGCGGACTCGGAGACCAGACTATTTACGATAATTTCGATTTAAATATTGAGTTGAAATTCAAGTAAAAATTTGCCCCAATTTTAGCCGGAAAAGTTAAATTCACTTTTTCGGCTTTTTTATGTATTAATTCGCTTGTTTTTAAAAATATGCTTTCTATCTTTGAAGCAATGAAAAACAGAATAGCAAATACCTGGTGGTGGAATAATTTACGTCGAACGTCGTGAAGTAACACTGCTATAGTATAAAATCATACAAAGGCTTGTCTCACGACAAGCCTTTTTTCATTTAAAAATATAGTAGTCATTTCCGCGAAGGCGGAAATCTCTAAAGCAAAAAAATAAACTTGAAATTAGACTCCCTCCTTCGAGGGAGTGACAACAGAATTAATACATGAACCCTAATTACCAATATTACGTTTACATCATTACAAACCGTAAAAATGGAACATTATATATTGGAATGACCGGAAACCTAAAACAAAGACTATATCAGCATAAAAATCAAAGCTCAAAAAGCTTTAGCTCCCGATACAGGCTTAATAAATTAGTATACTATGAAAAATTCGAATATCCGTCGTTGGCGATTAAAAGAGAAAAGCAATTAAAAAAATGGAATCGAAACTGGAAAATAAACCTGATAAATGATTTTAACTCAGATTGGGAGGATTTGACAAAACGATTTAAATAAAAAAATATATAAAGACTCCCGCCTTCGCGGGAGTGACAGGAAGAAATCAAAATAAATTAGATTCCCTCCTTCGAGGGAGTGACAAAAAGAAAATTAATGTACGAACTAAAAACCACCCATAAAAAACTGCTGGCCGACACCATTACCCCGGTGAGCGTCTACCTTAAACTGAGGGACAAATACCCCAATTCCCTGCTCCTGGAAAGCAGTGATTACCACGCCAGCGACAATTCTTTTTCTTATATCTGCTGTAATCCTATAGCATCAATCAAGCTGCAGAATGAGGTGATCACGGAGGTTTTTCCCGATGGCAGTAAAAAAACCACCCCGATCTCTTCGGAAGTAAACATTCCCGAAAGGATCCAGGAATTCTCTAAGAGATTTAAAACTACAAACGGCAAATTCAAGTTCATCAACAACGGACTTTTCGGTTACATTGCCTACGACGGGGTTAGATATTTCGAGGATATTGAAATTTCAAAAAAGGAAGGCGACCTTCAAATCCCCGACATTTATTACGCTGTCTATCAGAATATCATTGCGATAAATCACTTCAATAACGAGGCTTACATCTTCGATCACAGCTACGACACAGAAAGCAGGATCGCCGAAATTGAACAGCAGATCAAAGTGCGCAATTTTGCCACCTATAATTTCACGCGCCAGGAAGCACCGATTTCCAATCTTACCGATGAAGAATTTAAGGAGAATGTGAAACTGGGCAAAAAACATTGCTTCCGCGGAGATGTTTTCCAGATGGTGCTCTCCCGCCGGTTTTCCCAGAAGTTCAAAGGAGACGAGTTCAACGTGTACCGGGCGCTTCGCAGCGTGAACCCCTCCCCGTACCTTTTCTTTTTTGACTACGGAAGTTTTAAGATCTTCGGCAGTTCTCCTGAAGCACAGCTGGTGGTAAAAGATGGCCGGGCAGAAATACATCCCATCGCCGGAACCTTCAAACGCACCGGAAATGACGAGGAAGACGCCGAACTGGCCAAAAAACTCGCCGCCGACGAAAAGGAAAACGCCGAACACGTGATGCTGGTAGACCTTGCACGAAACGACCTCAGCCGCCACGGCAACGATGTGAAGGTGGAAAAATACCGGGAAATTCAGTTTTTCTCCCACGTGATTCATCTGGTGAGCAAAGTAACCGGAAAAAAAGATCCAAACACCAACACCATGCAGGTAGTAGCCGATACCTTTCCCGCGGGAACCCTTAGCGGCGCACCCAAACACAGCGCGATGAAACTCATCGAAAAATATGAAAACGTGAACCGCGATGCATACGGTGGCGCTATCGGATTTATGGATTTTGAAGGCAACTTTAATCACGCGATCATCATCCGCTCCTTTGTGAGCAAAAATCACCACCTTCATTACCAGGCCGGGGCCGGCGTGGTTTCAGAATCGGTGGAAGAAAACGAATTACAGGAAGTATATAATAAACTAGGGGCTCTGACAAAAGCCCTGGAAATAGCGGAGGAAATTTAGTCGTCCCCCAAAAGGCCTCCCCTCAGTCCCCTCCGAGGGAGGGGTAGTTAAAAATTAGAAAGTAAAATTATGAATACTGAAAATACAAATCCCGGAAAGAGGATCCTAGTAATAGACAACTATGATTCCTTTGTGTACAATCTTGTACATTATCTGGAAGAATTAGATTACCAGGTTACCGTCAAAAGAAACGACCAGCTCGAACTGGAAGATGTAGAGGATTTCGATAAGATCCTGCTTTCACCGGGACCGGGGATTCCAGATGAGGCCGGACTCCTGAAACCCATCATAGAAAAATATGCGGCTACCAAAAGCATTCTGGGAGTTTGCCTCGGGCAACAGGCCATAGGAGAGGTTTTCGGCGGAAAACTGGGCAACCTGGAAAGCGTTTACCACGGTGTCGCTACCGATATTGAAATCTGTGTAGACGATGAACCCCTTTTTAAGGATCTTCCGAAGAAACTAAAGGTAGGCCGCTACCACTCCTGGGTTGTTTTAAAGGAACTGCCGGATTCCCTCATCGCGACTTCTTATGACGAAAACGGACAGGTGATGTCCCTACGCCACCGGGATTACGATGTACGCGGGGTGCAATTCCACCCTGAATCGGTGTTGACCCCGGAGGGGAAACAAATAATAAAAAATTGGGTAAACAATTAAGTCATTTCCGCAGCCTGTACTGAATTTATTTCAGTAAGGGCGGAAACCCAAATAACAATTTAGACTCCCGCCTTCGCGGGAGTGATAAAGAAATAAGTATGAAAGCACTATTAAATAGGTTAATAAATCACGAAACCATCTCCAAGGAAGAAGCCAAACAGGCGCTTTTCAGCATTTCCAGGGGAGAATATAATGAGAATCAGATCGCAGCTTTTCTCACGGTGTATATGATGCGCAGCATCACTATCGAGGAGCTGGAAGGCTTCCGGGACGGACTCCTGGAACTCTGCCTGGCCGTAGACCTCAGCGCTTACAATCCTATCGATCTCTGCGGAACCGGAGGCGATGGGAAGGATACTTTCAATATTTCCACCACAGCTTCCTTTGTAACCGCAGGAGCGGGCATTAAGGTGACCAAACACGGGAATTACGGAGTTTCCTCGGTGAGCGGAAGCTCGAACGTGATGGAACAGCTCGGCATTAAATTCACCAACGATGCCGGTTTTCTGGAAAAAACTCTGGACGAAACGGGAATATGTATTTTGCACGCCCCGCTCTTTCACCCCGCGATGAAGAATGTAGCCCCTATCAGGAAGTCCCTTGCGGTGAAAACCTTTTTCAATATGCTGGGACCAATGGTGAATCCGGCTTTCCCGAAACACCAGCTGGTTGGGGTCTTCGATCTGGAGCTGGCAAGGATGTACGCCTATTTATACCAGAATACCGATAAGAATTTCAGCATTTTGCACGCCCTGGATGGCTATGACGAGATCTCGCTAACCGGCAGCACCAAAATAATTTCAAATTCTTCAGAAATGATGCTGAGTCCCGAAGATCTTGGACTGGAACCGCTGAAGCAGGAAGAGATCGCCGGTGGCGGCAGCATTGAAAGTGCGGCGAAGATCTTTATGGATATTCTAGACGGAAAAGGCACAGAAGCTCAAAACAATGTAGTTTGCGCCAATGCCGGCATGGCCATCGCCACCGCAAAAGACCTCAGCCCGCAGGAAGGTTTCGCCGAAGCCAAAGAATCCCTGGAATCAGGGAGAGCACTGGAAGTATTAAAAAAATTACAGGAACTTAGTAAATAGTCTGTAGTCGCTTGTTTTTAGTCTGTAAGAAGGATTTAACAACAAACCATAAACAACAAACTACAAACAGCAACCCGACAACCAACAACCCAGAACTCAGAAATAAAAAAATGAACATACTGGACAAAATTATAGCCGACAAGTACAAAGAAGTAGCCCTAAAAAAGCAGGTGGTACCGGTTTCACAGCTGGAGAATTCAGCGCTTTTTGATCGAAAAACCTTTTCATTAACTCAGCGGTTGAGAAATTCAGAAAGCGGGATCATCGCAGAGCATAAGCGGAGATCACCCTCAAAGTCGGTGATCAATCAAAATCTGAATATCGCCGATGTTGCCGGTGGTTATGAAGCAGCAGGGGTTTGCGGGATGTCGGTTTTAACGGACGGCAAATATTTTGGCGGCTCGCTGGAGGATTTGCTTTATGCCAGGGCCTCGGCGAATTTACCTTTATTGCGCAAGGAATTTATCATCGATGAATATCAGCTACTGGAAGCCAAAGCACACGGCGCCGACGTGATCCTGCTTATCGCAGCGGTTTTAGAACGGGAGCAGATAAAACAGCTTTCTGAATTTGCCAAAAGCCTGAATCTCGAGGTGCTGCTGGAAGTCCATAACGAAGAAGAACTTCAGAAATCGATTATGCCCAGCCTGGATATGCTTGGGGTAAATAACCGGAATTTGAAAACTTTTGAGGTGAGCACCGATATCAGCAAGGAACTTTCAGAAAAGATTCCGTCCGAATTTGTAAAGGTTTCGGAGAGCGGGATTAGTTCAATAGAAACAATAAAGGATTTGAAGAACTACGGCTACAAAGGCTTTTTGATCGGAGAGAATTTTATGAAAACCGATAACCCTGGCAAGGTAGCCGGAGATTTTATAAAAGAGTTGGAAAAATCAAGTTCATAATAAAAATAGATATTAATTCTAAATTTAACGAGCTTGTCGAGTCTATATCCCCGTTTGTGAGTGTAGCAAATCAGTAGCGTAAATAATTTTTGAAGCCTTGGAAAAAATTTAGCTACTGATTTTCGGTTTTTTGGCCTTGTTGCCAAAAAAACACCTCCACAAATGGCGCCCTTTTTTGTTTCGTTTTTTGGGCGAGCAAAAAATGAAAGGACAAAATGTAAAAGAAGAGACAGAGATTAAAATATGGGAAGTAGCAATGCAAGTAAAATTATATACAACAGCAAAGTCGAGATGTTAAGAGAAAAAACCTTTTTAAATGAAAATGAAAAACCTGAAACTAAAGATCTGCGGGATGAAGCATCCGGAAAACATCAGCGAGGTGGCGAAACTTCAACCTGATTATATGGGCTTCATTTTCTATGAAAAAACACCGAGATACTTTGAAGCTCAAATTCCGCAGCTAAGTCCGGGCATAAAAAAAACCGGGGTTTTTGTGGATGCCAGCATCGATGATATCCTGGAAATGGTCAAAAAACATAAACTTCAGGCGGTACAGCTGCACGGCGGGGAGTCGGCCGAATTTTGCCAGGAATTACAAATCATCTTCGCCGGGATGGACAAGATGGAAATCATAAAGGTATTTTCGGTGAAAGAGGAATTCGATTTTTCAGTATTGAAAGAATTTGAAGGAAATGTAGATTATTTCCTCTTCGACACCAAAGGAAAAACCAAAGGCGGTACCGGAGAAACCTTCAACTGGGAATTGCTAAAAAACTATCCTTCCTCCACTCCCTTTTTTCTAAGCGGGGGTATCGGTTTGGAAGAGGTAGAAGATATCAGAAAGCTGCAAACACATTTTGAACAGCAGGCTATATCGGAAGTCTTTTATGCTGTGGATTTGAATTCGAAATTTGAGTTGGAACCAGGCTTGAAGGACCCAAATTTACTGAAGGAATTTATTGAAACCTTAGCAGGATAAAAATCGTCATTGCGAACCTGAAAGGTGAAGCAATCTTTTTCTGAATAAAATTAAGATTGCCACGGGCGATGCCCTCGCAATGACAAAGTAGAAATTAGTACAATCGTGGCGAAAAGTCATCATTAAAAAATTTAGAAATTTAGGTTTATGATCGGCAGTGGTTTATAGTTACACTAGTAACTCATAACAGACAACCGACAACCCATAACAGACAAAACATGAGTTATCAGGTAGATGAAAAAGGATATTACGGCGATTTTGGCGGGGCTTATATTCCCGAAATGCTGTATCCCAATGTTGAGGAGCTGCGCCGGCAGTATCTGGACATTATGAAAGAAGAATCTTTTCAGAAAGAATTTAAAGAGCTGCTGCGTGATTATGTGGGCCGTCCTACGCCCTTGTATTATGCGGAGCGCTTCAGCAAAAAATACGGCACCAAGGTCTATCTCAAACGTGAGGATCTTTGCCATACCGGGGCCCATAAGATCAATAACACCGTGGGACAGATCTTAATGGCCAAACGCCTGGGTAAGAACCGCATCATCGCCGAAACCGGTGCGGGTCAGCACGGCGTGGCCACGGCTACGGTTTGTGCCTTAATGGGTATTGAGTGCATCGTGTATATGGGTGAGATCGACATCGACCGGCAGGCGCCCAACGTGGCGCGGATGAAGATGCTGGGTGCCACCGTGATCCCTGCCAAATCCGGTAGCCGAACCCTGAAGGATGCTACCAACGAGGCAATAAGGGATTGGATCAACAATCCGGTGGATACGCATTACATCATCGGGTCGGTGGTGGGACCACATCCCTATCCCGATATGGTGGCCAGATTTCAGGCAGTGATCTCTGAAGAGATCAAAGTGCAGCTGAAGGAAAAGGAAAACCGGGAAAACCCCGATTATGTTGTGGCTTGTGTTGGTGGTGGCAGCAATGCTGCCGGAGCCTATTATCACTATCTCGACACCCCTGAAGTGGGTATAATCGCAGTGGAAGCTGCCGGAAAAGGCATAGACAGCGGCAAAAGTGCGGCGACTTCGGTCTTGGGGAAGGAAGGCATTATCCACGGCAGCAAAACCCTGCTGATGCAAAGCGAAGACGGCCAGATCACCGAGCCCTATTCCATTTCCGCCGGACTCGATTATCCCGGGGTAGGACCTATGCACGCGAATCTATTCAGAAGCGGCCGCGGGGAGTTCATCTCCATTACCGATGAAGCCGCAATGAAAGCCGGTCTCCAACTGGCAAAACTGGAAGGTATCATTCCGGCTATAGAAAGCTCCCATGCCCTGGCCATCTTCGAAGACCGTAAGTTTAAGGAAGATGATATTGTGGTGGTAAACCTTTCCGGTCGTGGAGATAAAGATTTGAGTACTTATATTGATTATTTTCAGTTGTGAGTTCTCAGTTGTGAGTTCTCAGTTATGAGTTATGTGCAATTTTCTTCCGAAATTCCACACTTACGAATTAACCAATCCCGAGTCCCCAATTAACTAATTACGAATTAACGAACAATGAACAGAATAAAAAACACACTATCGCAGGACAAAAAACTGCTTTCCATATACTTCACCGCCGGTTATCCTGAGCCGGAAGACACAGTTTCCATCATTAAAGACCTGGAGAAAAATGGCGTCGATTTTATTGAGATCGGACTGCCATTTAGCGATCCACTGGCTGACGGACCTACCATCCAGGAAAGTTCAGGGGTGGCTTTAAAGAACGGAATGACCACCAAAAAACTCTTTCAGCAATTGGATGGCATAAGAGAGGAAGTTGAGATTCCGCTTATTATTATGGGCTATTTCAACCCAATCCTTCAGTTTGGGGTGGAGGAGTTCTGCAAAAGATGCGCTGCAGTGGGCATCGACGGACTCATAATTCCCGATCTTCCGGTGGAGGAATACAACGAGAAATACAGGGTGATCTTTGAAAAGTATGGCTTGAGCAATATCTTTTTGATAACCCCACAGACTTCAGAAGAACGCATTCGCTTCATAGATTCTGTTTCTGAAGGTTTCATCTATATGGTGAGCACAGCCAGCGTCACGGGATCCACCAAAGGTTTCACCCAGGAAACCCGGGATTACTTCCGAAGAATTTCAGAAATGAAACTTAGGAATCCGCAAATCGTTGGTTTTGGGATCAGTGATGAAGAAACCTACGGACAAGCTACCGAGTTCGCTAAAGGGGCGATTATCGGTTCGGCCTTTATAAAACACCTTAACAGCAGTGGAAAGCAGGATATTTCCGGTTTTGTTAAAAGAATCCGCCCGGTTTAACCTAACTCTAACATGCCCTTGGCAGGTTTTAAGACTCTTGTTTTGTATCTTAGAGATGAACTTAAAAACAGAGAATTATGCCAGGACCAATTGAAAAAAATAAGAAGAGAAGGAAAGAAGAACAGAAAAATCCTGTCAATCCTTCCGGTAACAAAGAGGAAACCAATAAGTTTGATATTGATGAAAAAACCATAAAAGACCAACAGAACAAAAAGTAGTTTATGGGTAGAGGAGATAGAAAAACCAAACGCGGTAAAATTGCAATCGGCACCTACGGGCGACTAAGACCCAGACGTAAAAAGTTTAAGGTAAAGCCCACCACGATGGCCGAACAGGATAAAAAAGAACTTCAGTAAATCTGAAGAACTGCAATAATAATATAGCCGGTTATCTGGTAAAGACATATAGAAATTACAATAAAGCTGGAGTAGTCGTAAAAAACTACTTTACAGTTGACCCCAGCTTCAGAGGTTTACTTTGAGCCTGGGGTTTTTTTTATTTAGTCGATAGTCTTTAGACGGTAGATTTAATTAAATATGCCTTTGCGGCCTCTGCGTCTTCTTTGCGAACTTAGCGTGAAAAAAGTCGCTAGTCATTAGACGATAGATAGTAGAATTTTTACTTCATACCTGGCTCCCGATATCTCATTAAACTTCGTGGTAACCTCCATTTCTCACCCTGATGAGATCCTGAATCAGGTTCAGGATGACGGTCTGCAAGTTGGCTTCATGCCGGGCTTGATCCGGCATCTCACCCTAAACCCTTCTGAAAGAAACCCACCATTCCCTTGTGGTAAAACCAAACCCCACCTTGAACATTGAACGTTAAACACAAACAATAAAATAAAGGAGAAAAACCAAAAAACCAAGAACAGAGAACCGAAAACCGAAAAACCCCAAACAATAAACAATAAACAATAAACTGTCCTACGGGCAGGCTTCGGCAGGCAAAAGCCAAAACTCAAAACCGACAACAGAGAACCCACAACCTAGAACCGATCACAGCCATTCTTTATACTGCATCACCCGGAAATCTATCGTATTGAAATCAGCATCTTTTTGTTTCAGGTATTTATAGAGTTCCATACTCCCAATTGCGCGATTGGCCGAACCTGAAGGCGCGGTGAGGGAAACCGTGTTGATCAGCCGGCCGTCCAGGATGAACTGATGTACCCTGGGCACCTCATTGGAGATCACTTTCAGCCTTATATCCTCCTCTATTTTTCTTAAATGTCTTCGGAAAAAATACTCGGGGCCGTTTTTGGAGTTTCCGCCTGTAAACAGCAGCCGGTCTATCTTAGGATGTTTCCGCAGGATCCCAATCATATTACGAAGCTCCACCTTTTGCATCCCCAGGTCACTGGCGTCTATCTTTTCGCGATGACTGCTCTCCACCATATCACAGATACCGATCCCCCGTTCCTTCAGAAAATCAATGCGCTGCTCAATAGCTTCTTCGGTAGTCTCGAACTTCAGATCGAGGTCGAAGATATTATCCAGAACCTTCCAAAGCAAACCATCCCGACTCCCATAACAGAAATCCACATCGCCCTCTTTCAACTCTCTCTTTGTAAACCTCGGCGGTGGCAACGTGCCCACGATGAGTTTGGTCGCGTTTTCAGGGATAAAGGGGCGGTATGGATGGGTGTGATGAAAAATAAGCTTTAGTTTTTTAAAAGATTAATTATTTAAGTCTTACTACCAGGTCATCGGCGAAGACCATAGTGCCTTCTTTATGAATAACCTTATCAATCTCTCCTTCCGCAGTAGCGGTAATGGTGGTTTCCATCTTCATCGCTTCAATCACGAACAAGGGCTGGTTCTTTTTAACCTTCTCCCCTTCCTTCACAAGCACAGATGATAATGAGCCCTGTAGGGGTGCTCCCACCTCTTTCGCATTGTCCTTATCGACTTTGGTGTGCACCACTTTCTCCACTTTAACCGATTTATCCTGAACCTTCACCGTCCGTGTTTGTCCGTTCACTTTAAAGAAAGCATCTACCAATCCGTCCTCATCCGCAGTTCCCACCGAAAGGAACTCGATGAGCAGGGTTTTTCCTTTATCCATTTCCACGGTGATCTCCTCGCCGGGGGTCATTCCGTAAAAGAAATCGGGGGTTGGGATATTCATCACTTCCCCGTAGCGCTTGTAATGGTTGAAGAAATCGGTGAATACTTTTGGGTAAAGTTTATAGGAAAGGAAATCGGTCATTTCCAGTTTACGGCCCATGCCCTCCTTGAAGGTGTTTTCAAATTCTTTAAACTCCTGCTCAAAATCTATGGGCTCCAGGTGTGCATTCGGCCTGTCGGTATAGGGTTTTTCTCCTTTCAAAATGATCTTTTGAAGTTCTTTTGGAAAACCTCCAACGGGCTGTCCCAGGTCTCCTTTAAAGAAATTCACTACCGACTGCGGAAAGTTAAGCTTCTCCCCTTTTTCCATCACGTCTTCAATGCTCAGGTTATTGCTAACCAGGTACTGCGCCATATCGCCCACCACCTTACTGCTGGGTGTCACCTTGATGATATCACCAAAGAGCTTGTTCACTTTGGAATACATCGCTGTGATCTCGTGAAAACGGTGCCCGAGGCCTAAAGATTCGGCCTGGGGTTTCAGGTTGGAATACTGTCCACCCGGGATTTCGTGCTTATACACATCGGCGGTACCGGCTTTCAGGCCACTCTCAAAAGGGAAATAATATTTCCGCACCTCTTCCCAGTAATGCGAATATTCATTGAGTTTCGGCATATTGAAATCGGCCTGACGCTCGCTTGATGCCGTCATTTCCACCAGGGAATTGAAGTTAGGCTGCGAGGTAAGACCCGAGAGTCCGCCAAGGGCTAAATCTACCACATCCACGCCGGCTTCTATGGCCTGGAGGTAGGTTGCCGCCTGAATAGATGAAGTATCGTGGGTATGCAGGTGCACCGGGATGTTGATCTCTGATTTTAATGCGGAAATAAGTTCTCCGGCAGCGTAGGGTTTCAACAGACCGGCCATATCTTTTATCGCCAGGATATGCGCCCCGGCATTTTCGACATCTTTTGCCAGCTGAAGATAATATTCAAGGTTGTATTTGGTGTTTTTAGTATCAAGGATATCGCCTGTGTAGCAAATAGAAGCTTCGGCAAGTCCATCGGTGTTTTTTCTTACATACTCTATACAAGGCGCGATAGACTCCATCCAGTTCAGGGAATCGAAGATGCGGAAGATATCCACGCCGTTTTCCCAGGCTTCAGCTACAAATTTCTCCACCAGGTTATCAGGGTAAGCGGTGTAACCCACCCCGTTGGAACCTCTTATTAGCATCTGAAGCAGGATATTAGGCATCGCCTTCCGAAGCAATTGTAAACGCTCCCAGGGATTCTCCTTCAGAAATCGCAGACAAACATCGAAGGTGGCCCCGCCCCAGACTTCCATACTGAAAGTTTCAGGGTGGTTTTTAGCGAAACCTTCCGCCACTTTCAGCATATCGAGGCTACGCATACGGGTAGCCAGCAAGCTCTGGTGCGCATCGCGCATAGTAGTATCGGTAAAATGTATCTTTTTCTCCTGCTTCAGCCATTGGGCAAACTTTTCTGGGCCAAGTTCTGTAAGCAGATCTTTGGTGCCTTTAGGATATGTCGCGTTAGCGTCAAAAGCAGGAATGGCTGGCTTGATGAAATCGGGTTTTTTTGTTATCTCCTTCACATCGGGATTACCGTTTACCACCACATCCCCGAGAAATTCCACTAAACGGGTGGCGCGGTTTCGGGTTTCCTTCAGCTTAAAGAGTTCCGGGTGGCTGCCGATGAAATTCACCGTAGCGCTTCCATCCCGGAAACCCGGATGTTGAAGAATATTATCCAGAAAAGAGATATTGGTTTTTACGCCCCTTATCCTGAACTCAGCCAGGGCACGGCGCATTTTCCGGCAGGCCCCGTCGAGGGTACGCCCACTGGCCGAAACCTTCACCAGCATAGAATCGAAAAACGGAGAGATGGTCACACCCTGGTAAAGGCTTCCCGCATCCAGCCTGATCCCGAATCCGGAGGCGCTTCGATAGGTAGTGATCGTCCCGTAATCGGGTTGAAAATCGTTGGAGGGATCTTCGGTGGTGATTCGGCATTGCAGGGCAAAACCGTTGACCTGCAGCGATTCCTGGTCTTTGATCTTGATCTGTTTATCGCTTAGGTGATAGCCCCCGGCGATAAAAAGCTGGGCCTTCACCAGGTCTATATTGGTCACCACCTCGGTTACGGTGTGCTCCACCTGAATACGCGGATTCACCTCTATAAAATAAATACTGCCGTCTTCATCCACCAAAAATTCCACGGTCCCGATGTTGTTGTAGTTCACCGCACCGCAAATATCCAGCGCGTATTGGTAAAGTTTCTCCTTGGTTTCCTGTTTCAGGTTATGGGAAGGTGCAAATTCTATCACCTTCTGGTAGCGGCGTTGCACCGAGCAATCGCGCTCGAAGAGATGCACCATATTTCCGTGCTTATCGGCCACGATCTGTATTTCTATATGCTTCGGATTTTCGATGAACTTCTCGATAAACAGCGTATCGTCGCCAAAGGCATTCAGCGCTTCCCGCTTAGATTCGGTAAAAGCCTTTTTCAGCTCCTCCTCATTTCGCAACACCCGCATTCCGCGGCCTCCACCTCCACTGGCGGCTTTCAGCATCAGGGGGTAGCCTATTCGGGTGGCTTCCTCTATGGCTGCCTCTTCATCAATGAGATCTTTGGTATTGCTTTCAATAACCGGCACATTGTTTTCTATAGCTACCTTTTTAGCGGTAACCTTATCGCCCAGACTCTTAAGCACAGAAACATCGGGGCCCACAAAGATGATATCCTCATCGGCGCAGCGCTGTGCAAATCGGGCGTTTTCAGAAAGAAAGCCGTAACCGGGATGAATGGCATCGGCGCCAATCTCTTTGGCCAGTTTAATAATGGCCTCGATATCGAGGTAAGGTTTAAGCGGTTCCTTATCGCTGCCAATCTGGTAAGACTCATCGGCCTTGTAGCGGTGAAGCGAATAGCGATCTTCAAAGGTGAAGATCCCCACGGTTCTTAATCCTATCTCTGTGCAGGAGCGAAAGATCCTGATCGCGATCTCTCCCCTGTTGGCTACCAATACTTTTTGAATTTTCATCTGAAGTTTTTAAAATATAGTTATTTCGGTTACTTCCGAAAACTACTTAAAGATGAAGAGCTATGCGGGGTTTGAAGTGCTAAAATTTCTATAAATCTTCTTAGTCGTTAGTCTTTAGCCTCTTGTCGGTAGAGAATTTGAATTGTTTGTTGTTTAACGTCATTGCGAGGAAGGCGATAGCCTGACGCGGCAATCTTTTGTTTAGTACAAGGTGCGCGGCTTTACGTGAAAAGCCCCAAACACCAAACAATAAACTGCCCTACGGGTAGGCTTCGGCGGGCAGGCCAATCCCAAACAAATGCCCGGGCCAACCAAAAAAAACAGATAACCGATAACTCAGAACTGAGAACCGTATTTTCTTTGCGGCCTTAGCGTGAAAAAGCCCCACGAATCACGAATCCCGAATTAACAAATTAACCAATCCCCAATTAACCAACCCCGTCACAGCGTCACAACATGTAGGAATTTTGCGCCCTTTGCGCAGGGCTTCGCGGTCTCTGCGTGAAAGAAAGGCAAGAAGCGAAATCCTGAATCAGAAAAACTCAACAACAAACAATAAAAATAAACCCCAAACAGCCCAAAACCTCCACTTTCCACTCTCCTCTCCCCACTAAAATTCAGAATCTCAGACAAGGCCAGAATCCCAATTAACGAATTAACCATTCCCCAATTAACCAACAAGCTCACAACATCACATCATCACAGGAAAGACAACAACAAATCCCTATATTTGCGGCCTATCAAAAACGAAGGTAATGACAGAGACTAAAGTGCTGAATTATATCGAAGACGTATTGGAAAACATGCCAACCGACTGGCTGAAGCTAACCACCCATCGCCTGGATATTTATAATGAAGAACAGGCTAAAACTCAATTCTTAGAGCAGTTTGAAGACTTGTTTAAAGACAATAATGCTACAGCCTCAGCACTCAGTCAATTACCTACCGCTTATGATTATATCCGCTTAGGTCATCCTTTATCTTCTGTATTGGAATGGGCGATTGCCAAATTGAATGATCTCCAGGCGGAAAATGTAATAAGTTTTTCCTCACAGACAATTCCTGTACTGGCAGTGCTAAGAAAAAACCTGTTCGATCATAAGAACACCCAAATATATTATACCGGGGAATTACCGGAGTTTTTTGATGCCGAAGTACTTAAAAGTGTTTACGGCTATAATTTTGAATTAAAGCAGGTTGAGAACCCAGAAGAGATTCCTGAGTTTAACGGCAGTACAATTTATATTTCACAAAAGGGAGAAATTGGTCATTTTGACATCAATCCAAAGCTTGACTTTTTTGTGAGTATGCAGCCTGAGCTGGGAAGTGTTTTACTGGTAAACGGAGAGCATAATAAAAGTTACATCTCCGAAATTCAGCATGTTCGAAGAAGAGAGACCATTGCGATGACTCCGGCCGATTGTCTTACTGCCTTGCAACGGCTAACAGGAAAGCCATCTTCAGATAGAGAGGAAAGCAATGCAAAAACGAACCAAAAACTTGTCCTTGATTCAATTAAAGAGATAACCGGCACCAATACAAAAGCCTTACTGGCTTCCAGCGGATTATCCATGCAGTATGCGATTATGATGGGGCTTATTGACGATGCTCTGGAAAAGCATAAAGGAAAGGCTATCAAAATTATTGTTCCTCCCAACTGTTATGGCGGAACAAATGACCAGGCAAGACGGGTAGCTGCCTGTCTTGATAATGTTGAGGTAGTCGATCTATTGGTTGATGGTGATAATGATATGGTTCAGAGCATTGATTTGATTCTGGATAAAGTCGCCAGGGAAGATGCGGTCCCTTACATTATCGCTGAAATCCCGACCAACCCGAGGGTTGAAGTTCCCGATCTCAAAAAATTAAAAGAGGTTTTAAGCAAAGTACGTAAAACCGCAACCGGTGATACTGCTATCGATCCTGTCTTTATTTTAGATCAAACCTTTTGTCCGAATGTGCAGTTCCTGGCTAATGATGGCATACTCTCGGGAATAAGGAGCATTTCCTACGTTAGCGGCTCCAAATTTCCAAGTGGCGGAAAATGTACTGCCGGTTACTGTGTAGCAAATAATCAAGCCGAAGCATTATTGGAAAAAATAGAAAAGCACTTAATACTTTGCGATAACGAGGCTACAGCTCTTCAGGTTGAAATTTTAGCAAAACAATTACCCTCCATGAATAAAAGGATCATTGATGCTTATAAAAACACACGGGAATTTGTGAACTTTATCAGGGAGACTTTACCGGAGGCAAAGATCAATTTTGTTTCAGAAGAACTGGCTCAGGAAGGATTTACCCCCTCTGTTTTTTCATTGGATCTTCCTACTAAAGGAAATACCGATGAAGAAAGAGAAGCTTATAAACGGGCATTGAATCAAAAACTTATCGATATGATGATCACCGAAATTCCCAACGAGAGCAAATACTGTGTGAGCTATGGGCAGTTAAAAGGATGTTACTGGACTATCCCTGCAACCTCTACCCAGGGAACGACCAAAGAAGACGACAAAGATTATATCGCCCGGGTTTCAGTTTCTCCCGATCTGGATCTTGAACATCATAAAAAAGTCTTTTTAGATTTCGTGGAACAAATTTGACCTTGACATACACATCGTCACAGCATTCAAAGTTTTTTGCGCCCTTTGCGAATCCCTTTGCGGTCTTTGCGTGAAAGAAAGAAGGGCAGGCACACCCGAAGTAAACTGTCCCAACCAGAACAGGAACTAAATTTCAAAAAGAATCTTGAATCTGAAATCTTGAATTTCGAACCTTAACAACCCGGAGACAAGCCCACTTTTGCTGAAGCTGCGGAGGACAGGAGAATGTCGATTCACCAATCACGAATTAACGAATTCACGTAAAATAAATCCGGCATTACGAGGGATCCCGAATTTTCGGGAGACCGAAGCAATCTACCCGTACAACACCGCATTACATAGTCACAACATCATTTCTTCGCCACTTTACGCACACTAATCTCCGATTTCAACCAGTGTTTCATCTTTTTTGAAGGCTGAAAATTGAGTCGGAATGCTTTTATTGCTGAAGGGTGTAGAGCCGAGGCTTCGTTCTGGGTCGGACTTTTGATCCCGAGTTTAAAGCGCCCCAGGTCTCCAAGTTCCACAATTTCCCCTTCTTCCAGGTGAAAGCGCAGTTTCTGACCCAACGCCATGATCACCGCCTGCACATCTACCTCGCTAAGACTGCATTCCCTGGAGATCTCCAGAGCAATCCTCTCGGCGTCAACAGTGCCGGTACTTATGGCCTGCATGATAAACTTTTTTTCTTCTCCTTTAATATTATCCTTTCTCGAAGTAATTTTATAACGTAGTGCCATAATTGAAGTGATAATTAGCCTTGCACAAAACTTAAGCATCACTGCATAAAAACATCCTGATCTTTCGGTGGAAACATCTTATTGTTTTGACCCGGACATCAAGTCAATGCATAAAAAAGTTGTACAAGATATGTTTAGATATTGTACAATTTACTAAAAAAAGTTGTAGAATTTTTTATGAAAAGTTCTGCAGAAAGCAAACTTAAGCGGAAGACGCTGTAATCACAAGACCTGAAAGCTAATATACAACAAATCAAATAAATAGCTGCACAGAAAAAAACTGTTTAAAAGATCAGACGGCGGACAAGCGAATCCCGAATTCACGCTAAATAAAATGCGTCATTACGAGGGATTCCGAATTTTCGGAAGACCGAAGTAATCTGTTACAAACAAACAGGAACTAAGTTTAAAATGAATCTTGAATCCGAAATGCGCTACCGACTACCGTCTAAAAACTACCGACTAATTTAAAGATCGCTCACAATTTGTCATCATCTTATACCGGCATTTAAAACTCTCTTTGCGTTTGCGGCGACGACGGCTGTTGAAGCTGATCCTGATAAACTTCCCCTCCCCGCTCTTATCATCGTCGGAGAGCATAAACCCGTTGTAATCCAGCAAAAAATCGCAGGACTCCCTGAAGCTGAACCTGGCGGTAAAAGCCTTCACTAAATTGGGTTTTTTCTCAGGACCTTCCATAATTTTAGAAAATTTGGAAAGTATAAGATACGAAAAAAATACTTTAGATAGTGGAGAATTAACTAAGTGTGCTCATAAGTTCAGTTAAGCTAGCTGTAAAAGGTTTAAAAGATTCCCTCCCAGCTTTATAGTTTTTTAGCTTCCTAAACTCCCATTTAAGGTTTTTAAATTCTGTTTCTTCAGCTTTAGCTACCTCGATTACAAGATAATTTTTTTCTTTTCCTGTATTTTTAAAAGGGTATCCCCTCTCACGTAATTTATTTTCGGAAAAGACTTTTGGACCTTGACTAATGATTTTGAATAATTTGTTTGATTCTTTGTTATTAAACGTATGGAGTAAAAGGTATCTGGCCGAAACAGTTTCCTTATCAAGAGTTATAGAACCTCTATCTGATTCCATCCTAAAATTATACAGGCCTGTTTTCTCAATCCACTCCAAATGCGGTAAAGATTTAAAGCCTCCTACTAAAACAAAAGTCTCATCGGGTATTAAATCTCTATTTTCCCCGTAGGCTTCAGGTATTGAATCTGTAAGTTTGTTTGGTTTTTTATTATGAATATCAAAAGTGCGAAATGCCATATTTTCTCGATGGGAAGCTCTATTTAAAAAATGATCCAAAACATCCATAATAAAAGCTTTTAAATCTACTGTTCCATTATCAGTTTTATTTGGGCGAACAGGAAAAGCACCTAATCCTGGAATTAATTCATGAAATCCTTTTTCAGTTAGTTTTTCCTCTCCAGGATAAAGAATATAAGCACCACCCGTACGTCTTATTGCGTCCTTATAGGCGTGCATTTTAAGCAAATCGGCATTCTTATATTTACCTTTACTTTCTTCTTTTTTCTCAAAGTTTAAACTTTCTCCTTCATCTTCATTTTTGGATTTTTGCTGATCAATAATTTCTATTAATTTTTCAATTTTATATTTTGCATCAAAGTGCAGATGTACAATCAACTCCTCCTTCTCAGCTTGAGACTCACTTATTTTTTCTGGCCAGATGGAAAGTGTATAATCCGGGCGCATTGATTTTGTCCAACTACCACTTTGAGGATACTTCTTTCTACCATTAAAGGTACGGTTGAAGCTAAACTTTATGTTGAGATCTCGTGACCCTGCCCTATAAACACCCTGCAGCGCAGTATGCTTTCCCTGCTTAAGTTGAAGACCCAATCCATCTTGAGTTTTTTGGATTAATTCTGAGGTTGCCTTGGAGCTGATTTCGAAAATTTCCCCTAACATTTCTAAGAGAGTAAAGAACAACCAATATTCGTATAAGGTTGCAACATCTCTTTTATTGGCTTTGTATACGTCTTCTCCTCCATTCCATACCAACTTAGCCGCCAAATCAAACATCAGCCAGGACTTTAATATCTCCCTATAGCCTTCTTTTCTTTGCAAAACCGGACTATTCAATTTCAATGTTTGAGGTTGAGAAATTTCTTGAAAAAACGAGTGGTTTAGATTATTCTCTAAACTATCAATGATACTTTTAACTTCTCTATATAAACGTGTTTCTTCTTTAATATTTGAGCCAATGGAACTACAAAATTTTAAATAGGTTTGAAGCGCATGTTTTATAAACCGGTTTTCAGGAGTATCTACAGTATCAATTTTTCGGGTTGTTTCAATTCTGGTTGGCAGGGAGTTTAACCCATTTCGGGACAATGGATGATTATTCGGAACTTTTGAACGTGGAGAACGATTAATTAATTGTCTAATCTCCGAACTCCTGAAACGTCTTATTTTTCTAGTATCAGTATTCTCCAATTCTTCCTTCCAGGCTGTTGATGGGGAAGTTATTACTCGGTGAACAGATTCCTTAAATTCATCAGAATTAATAATTGATTTGATAAAAGCAAATCTTTGATAGATAGTTCCTTGTTTTTCCTTTGAAAAATCAACTTCAAAATTATGACTAACTGGCGAAGTTGCTTGCATAATTAAATCTGTACACTTCTCCGTAATAGCCTCCAACATGAATCTATAATCTTCCCGATAACTTGTTTTTATTGACTGTACCTCAATTGCTACCTTTCCAATCTCATTCTCTGAGTTTAAAATCCCTAACTCCAAAGTTCCAGTATATATATTGGGTGAGATTCTGCCTTCACTAGCAGAAAAAGGTGAAGGTTCAACGATTTCTGAAGGTTCCAAATGAAATTCAGAATCGGAAAATTGATAGTAATAAAAGCTTCCTTCCATTATTTGATAGGAAGCTTCTCCATTTTCCTTGGCATCTGGATAATAGAATACAGGATTGGTGCCTTTACCTACTAATTTTAGGCAGAGCCCTTCTTTTATATGGTCTAATGGAATATTTAAATTATTAATGCTCATTAGGCTTCAGCATAACTTGCAAACCCATGATCAATAGCTCCTTTGTACATTCGTTTAATTTTTTCTAGAGAAAGAGGATATTTAACTTTCTCAGAATTGAAGTCAAATTCCAAATTTTCGAAAATTTCACTTTCAACTTTCATTTCCCCTTTGATACAAAAGGTTGCAAGGGTGTGCAATACTGGAATTAATTTACGGCGAGACCCGTGAAGTTTAGGAAGCAATTTCTGCATTATGGCTATATCCATCATCTCATCTTCAGTTAAATCTCTATTTATAGTTTGTAATTGATAATAAAGTGTACTTATTTCAGAAGCAGTTCTATAACCAAATTCAGCTCCTGTTTTTTTAAGTTCATTGAAGAATTTCAATAATGTTGCCTTAAGGTTTTCATCAAATCCCGCTTTCTTATTTCGAGAAATATCCAAAAAGCTTTGAGCCATAGTTGCACCCTGTCCCTTGAGCACATCTGAATTTAAAGGAGTAAAATCATTAAAGAATTGCTGTAACTCCGTTTCAGAAACCCGGAACTCAATAGTATTTGCCCTGTCCAATACTTTTGGACTAAACATATAAGTAGTTTCATCAATATTCACGGTGCCCACTAAGAAGAGATTTGGGGGCAAGAAAATATTAGAAGGCACACTATTTTTTTCAATCTTGCCATTATGAAGTGAGATTTTTTCTTGAGATTCCATTGCGCTTAGGAATTCCGCGAAGTATCTTTCCACATGACTCAAGTTCATTTCATCCAGTATAAGAAAGTAAGGAAATTCAGGATTTGCAATTGCATTTTGAATTAATTCTAAAACCCCGTTTTCCGGATTTACATAGTCATTTTCATCCAAAGCATTTGGATAACCTAAAAGAGGCTCCTTATTAGTCCAATCTGCGCCCACAGGAACAATGCAATATTGTTTATCATCTTCACAAATCCATTGCGCAAATGACTGAGCCAATTTCGTTTTTCCGGAACCGGATAAACCTGTTAATATGACAAATGGTTTCGTACATAGAGAAGCTACAAATCTGGTAATTATTTTATCTGAAAATATTAGTCCAGCCGATTTTAAATCTTTCTTAAACACTTCATAATCAAATTTTTTCGTTTCTTTTGGAAGTGATTCTTTATCAGATAATGAAGGTGAGCTTTGAGTTTTATAAATTTCAATCAACTCATCTAAATCTCGATTCAATACATCTTTGGATGGTAAATCATTTATATCGTAAGCTTTAAAAACAAAAGAGTCACCATATCTACGAGGTTTTCCTAGTTGATTTTCCTGGAAATAGGTGTTAATAGTTTTTACATCTCCTTTGATATTCCATTTTCTTTCAGATTTTTTTGTTTCACTTTTTCCGTATGAAAGAATTAATTTCTTTTGTTGTTTAAATAAAAGATAACCGGGGTAAATACCATCCATAACCGAATCCTGTGGCCCTAAAAATGTAATCCATGGAATAATAGCTTGATTACCTTTTCCAAAACTAACTTTAACTTTTAAGTCTTTATACCTTTTTTTATAATCTCCATAACTTAAATTATCGGTTTGACTTTGTATAATACCCCGATTTGTTTAGACCACTTTTAGTTGATTCTTAGTTGATTTTCATGCTGCATTCTGGTATTTTTCTATAGGTTTAACCCTCCCTATTCCCTGGTGATCCCGATGATGATATTTCTCGATCCAGGATTT
>JAGXIH010000028.1 GCA_024635795.1 Salegentibacter sp.
AGAAGTTCTTAATCTTTCTTTACCTGCTTCACCAATCCAAGTTAATTTACCTGAAGTAAAAGTTGCTGGTACATTTTCATCGGTAGTACCTGGAGTTACACCTTCATACCAAGCATTGATTACGTCTTCGGTTAATATGTTGTTGTATTTGGCATCATCCAATTGTGTTGCACCAAAATCCCAAACATCGGGAAGGTTTTCTGAGGTTTCTTGTGAATAGCCCTGAAAAATTCCCAGAAAGAGGATTAGGCCTAAGAAATGTAGTTTTTTCATCATTTCATAAAGATTTAATTTGATTCTAAAATATATTAATACGAAGATTATTAATCCTCCTTTTAAGCTCTCATGTCGCTAATTCCATTGAAATTCCTAGAAAGGGTATTTATTATAACAATGCATACCCTTTTATTATATTTAACTTCAATCCCATATTATCTCCAACGGGGATCACCCACATTGTTATCTTTTAATGTTTGATTTGTGATCGTAAAATCCCCAGAGGATGGGTCTACAAATCCTGGATCTAAAGTGGTGTAATTACTTTCATCAAATATTTTTTGAGACGTATCATAGAATCCAGGTGCGTTAAAGTAATTATTATTACTAAATGACGGGGATTCATCTATTCCATCTCTATCGGCATAACCTTCTGATACAGTCTCGGCGATCAAAGTATTTTTGACCGTTACGTCATTTGATACAAATCGAACATATAATAATCTTCTACTATCATCATCAGAACAGGCGTAAATAGTGCAGCTATCTATAACAATATTAGAAGTTAAACCAGTATCATTGGAGGTACCACTGGCATCCATCCTTATAAAGTCCCGGCCTGGAGCACAATTATAAAAAGTACTCCTTAATAGGTTAATATTAAGTACATCAGAATTCCTGAAATCTATAAAATCTCCTCCTCCGGTAAACACATTGTACACGATACTATTTTCAACAGTTAGCGTTTGTAAAATCGCATCGGTTTCGTTACCGGCAATGAAGGAACGTCCATAATCATGGATGATACTTCCACTTATAAGTAGGGAATTGTAATTTCCAGGACCTGTGTACCTTACAACGTCTTGTAGTTCTGATGATCCTTCACCCAGTCCCTCTAAATTCAGATCGATCAATTCAACATCCGTAGCACCTCCAACAAGTTCAAAATTTAATTTGAGAAGTGGTTTATCGAAACTCCTCAAACCTCTAATGGTTAAAGATTTATCAAGGGTAATAGTACCAGTTTGTTCGGTATAATCACCCGGTTCCAGAACCAGAATATCTCCTGCACTGGCATCTGCGATCATTTGCAACAAATCATCTTCAGTAGTTACCAATTTACCTGTACCTATATCGATTCCGGTTGTAAAAGTTTTAACGCCTCTTATTTGACTACCGTTAAGTAAAGTAGCGGTATAATCAGTTTCTGAAGTGAGACCTGGTACGGTAGCTATACCGTTGGATTTATCTTCAGCTGTAATGGTGTAAGTGATATCACCCGGGCTTAATCTTATTTCAGTGACCTCACTATCAGGGATCCATCTAAAAGTAGCCTCTTTAGCCTTAATATCACCGGGTTCACCTTCTATAAAAATTTGCTCGGTTAAAGTTTGCGCTCTGGTAGTTGCCCAGGAGGAATCGTCAAGCCCCCTGTTACTAATGGTCTTTACTCTTATAGAATAAAATGTTTCACTTTCCAAAGGAACCAGGACTGGCAATTCATTTGGATTAACTTCAACAGTTTTTACAATATTGTCGAAGCTTGTTGAATCATTAGCAAACTCAACAATATAACTATTTGCATTTTCACTCACCGTCCAGTTTAGCTCTACATTTATCTGATTCCTTACGAAGGCCCTGAGATTTACCGGAGCAAATTCTCTGTTTACCGGAAGCTCTTCGATAAGCTCTTTATCATAGTCGCAGCCCGTAACGGTAGCTGCAAGTAGAATAACTATCAGTAAACTCTTAAAGATGTATCTCACTTTCATAATTTAGTATATTTATTCTGTTTATGTTTTAGTACCCGTAATCATTGATTAATTCACCATTGCTGGCATCGATGAAAACTTGCCAAATTGGCCAAAATTGTCTATTATCTACATTAACTCCCGGTTTGTAAATTGTGTTTATAATTTCATCAAGTGGTTCGCCCCAGTTATAGGCAGAATATTCCGGACCAGGATTAGAGGTTTCACCCCTATTCAGGCCATATATATCTAAAGTATAACCATCCTCTTCATATTTAAAATAAAGCGTGGAAGGAACATTAGCATATTCTCCCGTTCTGTTCTGTAGATTAGTCAATTTTTCCTTTGCCTCATCAAGTTTAGTACTTAGAAGATTCCATCGAATGAGATCCATCTTGCGATCCATCTCCCCGGTATATTCATATTTATATTCTTCTACAATGGCATTGAACATTGCTTCTTTAGAAGAGAGCGCATCTACGTAAGCATCTACTTTTACAGCGTGTTGGGCTGCCGGGAATGCCCTTCTACGAATCTGTTTAAGGTAGGGGGCAGCAGCGCCCGGCCCTTCCAGTTCATTAGCCGCTTCTGCAGCAGTAAGTAGAATTTCCGCATATCTCATGTAAATCCAGTTAACCCCGTCATCGTTTGTTGAAGTCACAATACGATCCATCCATTCATATCTATATTTACCAAAATACCAGGTGCCAATACCCTGAAGTTCCTGCTGGGCTATTCCATTTATTGCTGTGCCCCATTGATAGGGTACAGCGGTAACATCTCTTCTGGTATCGTCTTCGTCAAAATCATACCAAACGGTAGGTGTAGGACCGGCTGTACCACCCCTGGCCTGCTCCGTAAATTGGTCTGGGCTACGGTGACGTACAGCAAATGAAAATAAAACCCGTCCACGACCATCAGAAAAGGGAATTTCCCATAACGATTCACCGCCGGCATTTATATTTTCCGCATTATATTCTCTCCAGAATGTTTCAAAAGAAGGCTTGAGAGAAGCTCTACCGCTATTTATAACCGATCTACTCTCATCCAGTGCCAACTGATACATTTTTTGAACAGAAAGATCGGGGTCATTACTTCTTCTTACCCCATCCGGGTATTGCTGAAAACCGCTCGCAACCAATGCCAGCCGCGCCCTTAAACCCTTTACAAAGGCTTTATTGATTCGTTCTACTGTAGAAGTAGCTGAAGACTCATTAGGCCAGGCAACCAGGGTAGATGCTTCACCTAAGTCTTTAATAAGTCGTTTGTATATGGTGTCACGGCTTGTTTTCGCCAAATAAATCGTTTCTGTTGTTATAGGTTCAAAACGCGCCGGAACGTCTCCCCATGCTTTCATAAGATCGGAATAATAAATAGCTCTATAAGTTAACGCCGCGCCCAAAAGCTGACCAAAATCGGTTCCTGGCTCAGGATTACCAAAATTCCTCAAGCCCCGTATCACAATATTCGCTCTCTCGATACCCTGATACATCATTGCCCAGGCGTTATTTTCAGAATTCATTCTGGAATTGTTCGGTTTTGCGTCATAATATACCAGATCGGAATCCGAACCACCTGAAGCATCAGAGCTGTAATTATATTCTACATCAGTATTGAACCCATAATAAGGGATAAAACGCCCCCTGTAGGAATTCGTCTGGCCCATAGGTTCCAGAATACCATCAACGGCTCCCTGTGCTAAACCTACCGTTGAAAAAATGATAGATTCATCCAGCGTTGACTTTGCCGGGGCATCCAAAAAGTCATCCTCGCAAGAGACCAAAAGGCCCGATATAATAAATACCGAAAAGATTTTTATTAAGTTTTTCATTTTCATTTAATTTTTAAAAATTAAGGTTTAACCCAAAAACCACTTGTCTACTTCTAGGGAATGGTGAATAATCAACTCCCGGGGTAAGAGGGGTATTTCTTCTGGTAGAAACTTCAGGATCAAGACCAGAGTAATTAGTCAAAACAAAAACATTATTCCCTGTTACATAAAATCTCAGCTTAGAAATATTAACCTGTGACATAATGGAATTAGGAAGTGTATACCCTAAAGTGATCGTGTTCAACCTCATAAACGAACCATCTTCTACCGCCCAGTCGCTAAATACAAAATTCTGCATATAAGGAGACCACATAGTTGTGTTCGCATTGGCCGCAGCAAGTTGATCTGGGTTGGTTATTAATTGACCGGTTTCCGGATTAAGGTTCGTCCACCTATTACCATCTGCCATATTAGTACTTAAATTCCTGAACTGACCATTTTGATTAGCTGTAGAAAACTCGATCTTATTTGCATTATATACATCATTTCCCACGCTAAAGTTGAAGGCTGAAGAAAAATCAAATCCATAGGCATAAGCATTAATTACAATACCTCCGGTATAATTTGGATTAGCATCTCCTATTATCGCATTATCATTTACATCTACAACGCCATCGTCATTTATATCCTTTAATTTCAATGTTCCTGGCCTTACATTTCCCACTATATCGCTATTGTCCACAATTCCGGGTTTTAATGTATAGGAATTGGTTGAAGGATCAAAATCAAAATCTGATACTTCGTAGCGTCCATCATTTTGGAAACCGTACATTAAACCTATAGGCTCTCCTACTCTAACAACATAATCGTTCCCTATTTGTGTTGAGGCCCAATTAGTGTTTTGACCAAAATCATCTAAAGCGCCCAAAGAGTTGATCTTGTTTCTATTCGCTGAAACATTGACAGAAAAATTCAGTCCATAATTTTCCTGGGTAATAGCATTTACGCTTAAGTAACCCTCAATACCTGTATTTTGTATTTCCCCCAGGTTTCTAAATTGACTTCCATAACCCGTTCCAGGAACAGGAAAATCAACCAATAAATCTGTAGTAACACTCTTGTAGACCTCAACCGAACCGTTTATTATTCTATTGAACATTTCAAAGTCCAAACCGGCATTCTGCACCACAGTGGTTTCCCATCTTAAATCTGGATTTGCCAATGTTCTGGAGGCTGACCAGTAGTTAGGAATGTTATTAAGATACGAAGTTGTATTGGACTGAAAGCTTTGAATAGTTTGTCCTGATGGAATATTATTATTACCGGCTTCTCCATAACTCAACCTAAGCTTAAGCGCATCAAGCCACTTCGTATCCTTCAAAAACTCTTCTTCATTAATTTTCCAGGCCACGGCTGCCGATGGGAAATACCCCCATTTATTATCTCCCAAAAATTTACTGGAACCGTCAGCACGGTATGTAGCTGTAAATAAATACCGGTTTTTAAACTCATAATTAATACGCCCAAAGAAGGATAATAACTTATCATCCGGGTAATAGAAATTATCCACGGATTGTGGAGTACCCTGGGTAGTTAACTTTCTTGTCGTCTCGAAATTAAAATCCTTAGGAAATCCCTGAATTTCCTTGGTTTCCTGATTATCTTTGGTTATTAATATCTCCTGACCTAAAAGCAATTTAAGGCCATGATCTTCATTTATGAATTTATTAAAATCATAATTAAGGGTGTTGGCATTCCGAAAACTCTCACGGTTTCGGTTTCTATAGAGTAGAGAAGGCAAGCCTTGATTTTGGGCAGAAGGCTTGTTGTTTGAATAGTATGTTGAGCGCCCATAGTAGCGATAATCCAAATCTGTACGATTATCCAGACCCAAATCAGATTGAAATCTAAGATCTTCTATTATTTCCCAGCCAAAACTTCCCAGCATATTTAAGCTTTTCTTTAATTGCTGACGCTGGTTATCATCTACTGCCACAAAAGGATTGACCAGATAGCTTGAAATCGCTTCCTCTGTACTTGTAGTGGTAAGACCTGTGATTGGGATTGGAGAGTATCCAACACTATGTTTCAGTCGGGAATCTGCTGAAGAAACCTCATTTTGCTCATTTGTACCCCCACCATTAATTTCTGCATCAGAATATCGAACGGTGAAAGATAAATCCACCTTCTCGCCAGCCTTACTCTTTAGAGCCAGGGATAAATTATCCCTTTTATAAGCGGAACCTACCATAATGGTTTTTAAATCATACCGGGCGTAATTGAAATTAAAGCTGGCTTTTTCGGAACCTCCTCTAATAGCTAAATCCTGGCTCTCGACCTCGCCCATATTACCATAAATTTGTTTTTGCCAGTTATTACCTTCCTGTCCAATATATTGATCGTAATCTTGGTATAATCCAAAATATCTTTCATAAGAATCAATATTCTCGGGATCATCCAGCAATGCATACTCGTATTGCCATTTAACGAAATCTTCCGGTGCAAGCACATCAATGGTATTTGCGATTTTTTGAAGTCCATAAAACGTATTGAAATCCACGCTTATCTTACCATCCCTACCATCTTTCGTAGTGATTATAATAACCCCATTCGCGCCCCTTGAACCATAAATAGCAGTAGATGAAGCATCTTTCAATACTGAAATACTTTTAATATTGGCAGGGCTTATATCCCCCATGCTATTTACCGGGAAACCATCCACAATAATCAACGGTGAACTATCCTGGGTCAAGGAACCACTACCTCGTATTCTAATATTGATTTCGGCATCTGGTGAGCCCTCTGTAGACAGAACCTGGACTCCGGGAAGTCTTCCCGTCAAAGTTTCAGCCACACTGGATTTCGCCTGTTCCGCTAAATCGCTTCCTGATATAGTAACTACAGAACCCGTTAAATCTGATTTTCTCGCAGTTCCATATCCTACAACTACTACTTCATCCAGCGAATTTAAATCCACTCGAAGAGGTGCATTAACAGTGGTCCTCCCATTTACATTAACCTCAAGGGTTTGGTATCCAACAAAGCTAAAAACCAGAACCGCGTTGGGATTGGAAATAGTAAGACTGTAATTTCCGTCAAAATCTGTAATCGTACCGTTGGAGGTTTCCTTTTCATATACATTTACTCCGGGTAACAAACTGCCATTTTCTGCATCTACAACCTGACCTGTAACTGTTGTGCCCTGCGCATAACCCGCCGTAACCGGGAACACTGTAAGACAGGCCACAAACAATAACATAGCCCAACTGCCGTGGAACTTCTGCCGGCCTAAAACCTGAAGAAGGTCACTTAATTTGTAGTGGGTACTTTTTTTCATAAATGATTGATTTAATTAATTCAAAATTTTAGGTTGATCAATAAAATATGTACAATCGCCTGAATCTAATGTACATATACATTTTTCTGTTTTCCAAACCGGAAGTAATTACACCGCAAAACAATTCTTAATCCTATGCGGGTAAAAATCTGTGTAATCGATTACGTAAATATATTTATTTATTATCAACCACCAAAATTTAAATGAAAAAAAATGTTAAATCATCAATATTTGAAGATTTAACATTGAGATTTATCAAGCTAAAACGATATAGATTTCATACATTCCTAACCTTGTAAGGTGTCCTATTGGGCAAAAAGGTCAAATTCTCCTTGAGGAGTTACATAGATTTCTGTCTTATTTTAAATAATCTGATAAGTATTTCAGAGTCAGCAGAGAAAAAGAGAATTAAAAGCACCTTTAATTTAATTATAATTAATTGATTATCAGCATTTTATAGAATCAGATCCTATGAATCATGAATAGATTAATATTATTAAATCATTAAATATTTTAATAATCTGTAATCGATTGCCCAAAAAAACTTAAATTTATAAAAAATTGTCGGAGTTCGATGAGATCACTTCAAATTCTTTAGGTGAATTTTCCTGTCAGGGATGATGAACAAAAAATTGAATGTAATTTCTTCCTAAAGCCGGCAATCAATATCTTTAACACTTAATTTTTTTGGAATGAAGGATAAGGAAAAAACAACCATTTATGATATCTCTAAAAAACTGAACGTTAGTGCTGCGACGGTTTCGAGAGCGCTGAACAACAGCCCAAAAATAAGTTCAGCCACCAAAGATCTTATTTTAAAGACTGCCAAAGAGATGAATTACAAGCAGAACCGGCTGGCACAGGCATTAAAAAGCGGAAGAACCAACAACGTTGGTGTAATTGTACCCTACATAAACCGGAACTTCTTTTCTTCGGTAATCCGGGGAATTGAAGAAGAGCTTACACCCCACGGTTATCACGTGATTATTTGCCAAACCCATGAAAACGTTGAAAATGAAAAGAAGCAAATAAATGCTCTTTTGGACACACAAATTGATGGCATCTTTATGTCTGTTTCCAAAACCACAAGGCAAACAGATCATTTACAGAAGATTCTGGACAACAATACACCTTTGGTTTTCTTTGACAGGAAAAAAGAAATGACCGGGGTAAGTTCTGTGACCCTGGATGACTTTAAAGGTGGTTATATTGTCACAGAACATCTTATAAAACAGGGTTGTAAAAAAATAGCCCATTTTTCGGGTGATCTAAACCTGGAGATCTACACGAATAGGTATGAAGGTTACAAAGCCGCATTAAAGGATTACGATATAACTTTTAATCCCGATCACGTAATTCAGGTATCCAGCAAGATTGAAGCTGGAGCTTCAGCCGTTGAGGAATTATGGAAGCTCGATGACTGCCCGGATGCCATTTTTTCTGCAGGTGACCACAATGCATTGGGCGCGATACAGGAACTTAAAAGAAGAAAGATCAGGATCCCGGAGGAAGTTTGTGTTGTGGGATTTAGCAATGAACCTTTTACCAAATATATGGAACTCCCTATTTCATCTGTGGATCAAACTCCCTTGGTAATGGGGCAAATTGCTGCTGAAGTATTTCTTGAGCAAATCAACGGAAAGAAATCCCGCACCATAGAAAAGAAAGTAGTTCTTAACCCGGAACTTCTCATCCGGAATTCTTCTGACAGAAAAAAGCAAGTTCAGAAACCTGTGGCTGAAAAGGCAAAGACTTCCGGGGTGTAATATTTAATCATTAATGACCGATAAAGATCCAAGATCGTTCTGCCTTCGTCGTAACTGCAAGAACAAAGAAAAAAAAACCTGACCTTAATTAACTGATAAACATTTAGGTATGATTTCTGTATTTTCAAAAACACTTTATTATCGATATAATTGAAAAATTCAGAAAAGTAAGGTTTGTTAATTCAAATTACCATTGGAATGCCCAATGAACGTATGGTTTAAGCTTTCACAAAAATGTTTTCCGGACAACAAAAATTTTTAATTTTAAAATTTTAAATTACCGGGATAAGGGTTTCACAACCTTTATTCTCTGCAGATAAATACGCAGTATAAATCGTGGCAATAACATCTGCTGCCAGGGCACTATTACTTTCTACCGGCTCACTAAAAGCCGCAGACCTGTAAAAAGCTTCCATTTCATGCTGATATCCGTTAAACCAGGCTTCATCAGGAGAGATATTTGACCAGCCCATTTTTGTTTCGGTTTTCTCTACCACATAAATATCAGTGAAATTCTCCTCCACCGGATTAAAGGTTTGCATGGCATTGTTTGGGGTGAGGTTGCAGATGGTCCTGTGATTATTTGCGTGCACCTCAAGAAAATTTTTAACTCCTCCCTGCAGCAATTCACTGGCAACAATATCTGCTACGGTTCCATCCTCAAAGACGACATGAGTAAAGGCATAATCTTCAACATCTGTATAAGAATCCCGCAAGTGGCCTTCATTTTTAAAATTTTCAAGCCGGGTAATGGCATGAGTTCTCGAGGAAACGCTTCTGGGCCGTATTGGTTTTCCATCACGTACCCTGCCTTCCACATGTTTAAGATATATCGCAGCTGATAATGGATGGCAACCTTTCCCCATTAAAGAGCCTCCCCCGGATTGACTCCATTTTCCGTAATCTGAAGAATGAGATCCTGAATGTGATTGCTGTGCCTGGATCCAGAGGATTTGGGCGCCGGTTTTTTCCATAACTTCCTTCTCTTTCTGAATAGCCGGAGCATAAACCCAGTTCTCAGCATACATAATTGTTCCTTTGCTGTTCTTCTCCGCTTCAAGAATACGTTTGATGCTATCAAGCGCCTCTGCCAGTCCTTCCTTCCGGGAAAAATTATCGCCGTTGAAGTTCTCTTTCCCGGCACCAAAATACCCGGTTAGAGGCTTTTCGATAATCACTTCCTTATCCTGTTCTAAGATCATTATAGCCAGGGATTCATGCGTTACAGGCGGGGTACAAAGATGCAGCACGTCTGACGCTTCTATAAGATCACTGATATTTTCAAAAGATTTTATCCCGTGCTTATCTGCAAACTGGTTGCAGTGATCGGGGTTTGGGGAATATACACCCGCTACTATCACCCTGGTGCTGTAAACCCGTTGTAATGCGTTAAAATGAAACTCTGCAGCAAACCCCGAACCTATTATTCCTGCTTTGATCTCTTTTTTGTTATTCATAATCTGGATTTTGAAGGTGATTATATATTTATGACTTTAAAACAAAAAGAGCCTCTATACATCGAAGTATTAAAGGCTCTCTCTGTATTTTACTTTCTGAAAAGAGGTTATAATGAAACCCCTCTTTTCCACGGAATAAAATCATCCTGGTTTAGCGCATCTGCCTTAGACTCTACTTCCCCACTGGCCACTTTTACTATAAATTCAAGAATTTCCGCTCCCATTTCTTCAATAGATTTTTCCCCTCTTACTACAGGACCCGCATCAATATCTATGATATCTGGCATGCTGCGTGCTAAAGTGGAATTGGAAGAAACTTTAATAACAGGTGCTATTGGATTTCCCGTGGGAGTCCCAAGACCGGTGGTGAAAACCACCACATTGGCACCGGCTCCAACCATTGCCGTGGTGCTTTCTACATCATTTCCCGGGGTGCATAACAAATTAAGTCCGGGTTTGGTAACATAATCTCCGTAGTCCAGCACATCCTCAATGGGAGAGGTTCCTCCCTTTTTAGCTGCCCCGGCAGATTTCATTGCATCTGTAATTAAACCGTCTTTTATATTTCCGGGAGAAGGGTTCATATCAAATCCGGAACCTGAGGCAATTGCAGCCTTTTCATAGGCACGGGTTAGTTCTATAAATCTTTGAGCTTTTTCGTCATCTACACATCGATTCACAAGTTCCTGCTCTATTCCGCATAATTCAGGAAACTCCGAGAGTATCGGGGAACCTTTTAAAGCAGATAAAAGATCTGATGCATATCCTAAAGCAGGATTGGCAGAAATTCCTGAAAATCCATCACTCCCGCCGCATTCCAGCCCAAGCTTAATTTTAGAAAGAGGAGCCGGTTTTCTTTCAATCCTATTAGCTTCTTTAATGCCATTAAATGAATCCTTTATAATGGCATTCATCATATCTTCCACTGTTCCTATTTGTTGCTGCTCATATAACAAAACAGGCTTTTGGATATCAGAATTTATCCGTTTAAGGGCGCTTTTAAAAATATCGATTTGCAGGTTCTGGCAACCTAAACTAAGCACCGTAGCTCCGGCAACATTTGGATTATTTACATATCCCGCCAGTAATCTGGCAAGGGACGCGGAATCCTGTCTAATCCCTCCACATCCTCCCTGGTGGGTGATGAATTTTACTTCGATATTATCAAAAACCTCTTTTTCCTCCACATCTGCTTCCATAACCGCGGCATCTGTATTTCCGCTAATTAAGTTGCGCAATAGCAGACGTTGCCGGGAAGATTTATGGGAAGAAAGCTCCTTTTCAAAAACATCCTTTAATAATTCAATATTTCTATTCTCACAAAACACCAAGGGAAAAAACAACCAGACATTTTTTGTCCCCACCTGCCCGTCTGGCCGGTGATAACCATTAAATGTACGATCTTTCCACCTGGAAATATCCGGTGCCTGCCAGGGGGTTACTTCAGTTTTCTTATAAGCCTGGTTGCTTTCGTGCTTAACATTATCAACCGTAAGAACTCCCCCCTTTTGAATAGGTTTTGTGGCTTTCCCAACCAAAACCCCATACATGAAAATTTTATCTCCAATTCCCAGATCTACTAAACTTATTTTATGCTTTGCAGAAGTATCTGTGACCACTTTTATTTCTTCACCTCCCAATTTAAGGATATCTCCTTCCCACAAATTAATAAGGGCAACGGCCACGTTATCCTCTGGATGAACTTTAATTATTTTACTTTCCATAGCTCATTTTTTTATGTATTCTGTTTGGCAGTAAATGCCTTAAAACCTTTTTCAACTCCATTTTGATCCAATTCCTCCAAGGCTAAGGCTATTGTCTCTTTCAATTGTGGAATTGCGATAAGATCCCTGTCCCAATATTCCTTTTTCTGAAGAACCTCATGGGCCACTTTTTGATAATCTGATCCTTCCCATATCTTGCTGAAAAATTCTTTTACTACAGTGTCATCCTGCACCGGAAGCTCCTTGCCCTTATATTCCCCTTTGTAAAACCGAATAAGGCACGCAAAAGCATAGGTAAGGTGTGGAGGAAGCTCATTGTACTTCTGTCTATAAGCAAGCAGACTTGGCAGCACCCGTACTTTAAATTTTGAAACGGAATTAAGTGCTATGCTTGATAACTGGTGTTTAATAAAAGGGTTTCTAAAACGATCAAATACTTCTGAAGCAAAACTGTTTAATTCTTCTTCTGAAAGATCCAGAGTTTTATTGATCTCTTCAAATACAGCATTTCTTATGAAGTCGCCTGTAAATTCATTATCAATAGTTTCTTTCACGGTTTCATTCCCATACATCAGTGAAAAAGGAACCATTGCGGTATGCGCCCCATTCAGGATCCTAACCTTCCTTGTCCTGTAGGGCTGCAAATCCTTAACTACCATTATATTTTCATCAATCTTAGCAAAAGGAATTTTTTGTTTGAGTTTTTCGTCCCCTTCAATAACCCAAAGCAGAAAAACTTCGGCAGTTACTATTAACTTATCTTCAAACTCCAGTTGTTTTTGATAATCATTTATTTCAGCTTTTGGATAACCAGGAACGATGCGATCTACAAGGGTATTGTGAAAACTGTTGCTTTCATGTAACCAATTCACAAAATCATCTCCCAGATCCCATTGACCTGAATATTTCAGAATAATTTCTTTTAAAGTATCTGCATTATAATTGATCAACTCGCAGGGAATAATAGCCAGTCCTTTATCCTTATTTCCTTTAAAATACTTGAACCGTTCCCACAGGAGAGCAGTTACTTTGGCGGGAAAACTATTATGGGGATGATTATCAAGGCGGTCATTTTCATCGTAGGTTATCCCGGCTTCTGTCGTATTGGATATCAAAATTTCCAGTTCATCTTCTTTTGCCAAATCTAAGTAGGAACTATAATCTTTATAAGGATCTATTCCCTTCTGAATACATGTAATAAGGCGTTTTTCCTGTATCTCCTTCCTGTCCTTTATCCCCCGCATAAATAAATTATAAAGGCCATCCTGCTCATTCAGCATCTCTATAAGGCCGGTGGAGATAGGCTGTATCACAGCTACTCCGGCATTATAATCCGCCTCCTCATTAAGCTTATCTATAATATAATTCACAAAGGCCCTGAGAAAATTCCCTTCTCCAAACTGAATAATTTTTATTGGTAATTTTTCAGTTAATCCTGTATTTTTCCTGTTTAATTTTTTCATTTTGAATCTTCAGTTTAATTTATTCGAAAAGCTCCGGCAGCCATAAGCTTATTTGTGGTATAAAAGTTACAAGTAACAATACTATAAACATGGCAACATAAAGAGGAAGAAGCGGCTTTATCACTTTTTCAATTGTTGAATTGGCCACACTTACCCCTATAAAGAGTACAGAGCCTACAGGAGGTGTGCAAAGCCCCACACAAAGATTCATAACCATCATTATCCCAAAATGTACTGGATCTACCCCAAGTGCTTCCACAACCGGTAAAAATATTGGAGTAAATATGAGCACAGCAGGGGTCATATCCATAAATGTTCCAACAAAAAGAAGCAATAAATTTATAATAAGCAGTATTACAAAAATATTATCGCTTATACCTAATAAAGCCGCACTAACCGCCTGTGGTATGTTTTCATACGACATCACCCAGGACATACTCATGGAGGTTGCAATAAGCAACATCACTATTGCAGTGGTACCAACAGAGCCTAAAAAGACCTGGTGTAAACTGCTTATTTTCAATTCTTTATTTATAAAAGAAAGGATGAGCGTATATAAAACAGCTATACCAGATGCCTCTGTAGCAGTGAAAATTCCTGTAACAATTCCTCCAATTACCACCACCAGGAGCAATAAACTTGGAAGAGCATCAAGAAATGTTTTTGTGATATATTTAAAGCTACTGCGCTCCCCGGCAGGATACTTTTTCTTTTTTATCCATACTGCAGCAACGAGCATAAGGGCTAGCCCCATTAGGATCCCTGGTAGGTAACCCGCAAGAAATAAGGAGGCAATAGATACTCCTCCACTTGCAAGAGAATATACTATCAGAACATTGGATGGAGGTATCACCAGCCCTGTTGTTGAGGCAGTGATATTAACTGCAGCACCAAACTCATTGGAGTAACCTTCTTCTTTCATACGCGGCCCTAATATCCCTCCTATGGCAGAAGTAGCTGCCACAGCAGAACCCGAAATGGCACCAAATAACATGGCAGCAATTACATTTACATAAATAAGCCCACCGGGCAGCCCACCCATAAGCGCTTTTGCAAAATCTATAAGTCGGTTGGCAATCCCTCCCTGGTTCATAATTTGGCCGGCCAGGATAAATAATGGAATGGCAAGAAGGGAAAAACTATCCAATCCTGTTGCCATACGCTGCGATACGGTTGTAAAGGCTGCAAGGGAATCAATGGAAGCAAGTATGGTGAGCAGGCACGAGATCCCAATGGACCAGGCAACGGGAACACCTATAGCCAGAAGTATTACAAAAGAAAGTACCAGTATTAAAACTTCAGACATCATACCAAATATGTTTTAGGATGCATAATTTCATTTACTTTGTAGTAAGTAACCAGCATACCACTTATTGGAACGATGAGATAAACAAAGGAAAGGGGGATATTTAAAGCGGCAGAAAATTGTCCCAATTCGTAATTAACATACACCAGATTTCCGCCTCCAATAACCATCACGGTCAAACTGAATAAAATAATAAGCACATTTATGAAAATCCGCAATTTTATTCTGTTTGGGGGATTAAGTTTGGGAGGTAAAATATCTATAGCCAGGTGTGTTTGCTGTCCGGATGCATAAGCAGCACCAAGAATACCTATCCAGATGAATAAATATCTTGATACCTCTTCTGTCCAGGAACTGGGATTATTCGCAATATATCTTGAAAAAACCTGCCATAGTACGGCAAATACCATCAGGACAAGGAGTGCAACCAGGAAACTCCCAAGTATTTTGTCCAGTTTTCTTTTCATTATTTAGATTTATTTTACTGTACAGCCTGAATGGCTTCAATGATTTTTTTCATTTCGGGATCCCGGGAAAAAGATTCGTACATAGGCTGAACCAATTCACGAAATTTTTCCTTATCCGGATAACTTACTTCTACCCCGGCCTTCTGGATTTCCTCCAGCGCTTTTAGCTCTGCTTCCTTCCAAAGTTCCTTTTGATGTTCAGATGATTCCATGGCCGCCTCCTTAAGCCATCTTTGTTCCTGCGGAGAAAGTTTGTTCCATACAAGAGTGCTTACCAATAGCTCATCCGGCAGTGCTGTGTGTTCATCCATCACGAAATATTTACAAACTTCATAATGCCTGGAGAGGTAAAAACTTGGCAGGTTATTCTCTGCCCCGTCTACTATGCCCTGCTGTAATGCGGTATATAATTCTCCCCAGGCTATGGGAGTAGGCGAGCCGCCCAGATGTTTTACCATATTCATTGCGGTATTGCTTTCCATAACCCTAAGCTTAAGACCTTTGAGGTCCTCTGGCGTTTCTATAGGTTTTTTGCTGTAAAAACTTCGGCTTCCGGCATCGTAAAAAGTGAGGCCTTTAAGCCGCTTATCAAGGCTTTTGTTAAGAAAGTATTCTCCTATTTCCCCTTCCAGCACCTTAAAACGATGCTCCCTATCCCGGAACAGAAACGGCAAACCAAAAACCTGCAGGCTTGGCACAAAATTTTCCAGGACTCCTGTGGAGACTTTGGTCATTCCCAGGCTTCCTATTTGCAGAAGTTCCAGGCACTCCCTTTCGGAGCCCAGCTGGTTGTTCGGGTAAATATCAATGACCATTGTTCCATCGGACTTTTCGTAGAGCCTGTCTTTCATAAAAACCATAGCCTTATGTACCGGGTGGGAAATATCCAGCCCGTGGCCAAGTTTGATCTCCTTCACCTTTCCTTCCTTAGCACATCCTATTAGAAGTATCGCCAAAAGAACAAGGCAGGAAATTCTCGTTACAACTGTCCACATTTTCATGACTTCACCTTTTTTACCAAATCCAGCGAATTCCTCACCTTTTGAGTGATTGCCTCCAGGTCGAAACTTCCATCTTCTTTTTTTACGAAGAGGTTAGATCCAATACCAACACAATGTACCCCGGCAGCAAACCATTCTTTAAGGCTCTCCTCCGTAGGGCTCACCCCGCCGGTAGGCATAATGCTTGCCCACGGAAGCGGTCCTTTTACAGCTTTTACAAAGGCCGGGCCTCCCACCTGTGATCCCGGAAATATTTTTACCACCTCAGCTCCCAGTTCTTCCGCATAGGAAATTTCAGTAACCGATCCGCAACCTGGCATCCACGCTACTTTTCTCCGATTACAGGTTTTTGCCATTTCAGGATTTACTATTGGGGACACTATAAAATTCGCTCCCAATTGCAGGTACAACGATGTAGTTCCTGCATCTAAAACAGATCCTATTCCCAGGATCATCCCGTCAAGGTCCTTATTTACATATTTGGTGAGCTCCCCAAAAACTTCATGGGCGAAGTCACCTCTGTTTGTGAACTCAAAGACTCGCGCCCCACCATCATAGCAGGCTTTGATAACTTTTTTACAAACCTCAGGATCCTTGTGATAGAAAACAGGTACGATTCCTGTGTCTTTCATGGCCTGTGCCGCTTCTATTCTTGTGTACTTTGCCATTTTATATTTTTTAATCACTCATTGAGGGTTTAATTCTTCCCGAGGCCTGCCCGAATCATTCAGGAGGGCTTGCCTCGAATTTTTAAAAGTATTTTCCTCCCGATAATTATCGGGACATACCTCGTGGCTTGCCCCGAGGTTTTTGATTTAAAATCTTTCGTTTGTTGCCGGCTTATTCAGCTTAAAGTTTTTAAAATTATCTCTTTATTCTTCCGCCGGTACTGCCATCAACAATTTCCTGCACTTCTTCAACGCTTACCAGATTGGCATCCCCTAAAATTGTGTGCTTCAACGCACAGGCGGCATTTGCAAAATCAAGTGTATGTTGATCTTCAAAATGCCTCAGCCCATAAAGGATTCCGGCTGCGTAAGCATCCCCGGTCCCTATCCTGTCTACCACATCTGTAATTTCCAGTTCTGCGGTAGTAAGGTACCTTTCACCTGTCCAAGCCCTTCCGTAGACTTTTTGCCAGGAAGCACTAACTCCGGTACGCACTTTATCAAAAACTTTTTCTATGGTCGGAAATTCCTGCTGCAACTTTTTACTCGCGGCTATAAATTCTTTTTCTTCAAAACCAAAATCAGTTCCCAGGATCTCATTGATCTCGTTCACCCCTCCAATAAAAATATTAGAAAGTCCGGTCAATTCAGCAAGAACTTCTTTTCCGTTTTTTCCGTATTTCCAAAGGTTGCTTCGGTAAGCAGGATCGGCCGAAACAGTAATTCCTTTCTCCCGGGCAAGCTTTAGTCCTTCTCGAAGAGTTTGATATGCACCTTCAGAAATAGCCGGGGAAATTCCGGTCCAGTGAAAATAATCGCATTCGTGGAAAACCTCGTCCCAATTCACGTCTTCAGGAGTAATATTAGCGAAGGAACCGTGCAGCCGGTTATAGGCAATTACACTGGCCCGCATTCCCGAGCCCGGTTCCAGAAAATATATTCCCAATGGATGATCTACCTTCTTTACTGCAGAAACATCTATTCCCACCTGCCGCATACTCGAAATAGCTGCATCCCCAACATGATCGTTGGAAACATTGGTAACATGTTGCACATTTAAACCAAAAGATGCCAGTGAAGCGGCCACATTCATCTCGGTTCCCCCAAAGAAGAAATTCAATGAATTTGATTGCCTCATTTTTCGGTTTTCTGAAGGCGATAAACGCATTAGAACTTCCCCAAAAGTGACAACTTTACCCGTGTTACCTGATTTTTTCTGCATTAGAAATTAAAATATTCTTTAGCATTATTATAGCTGATATCAGCAATAGTTTTTCCTACCAGTTCCATATCATCTGGTAATTCCCCTGTTTCCATTTCCTGGCCCATTAAATTACATAAAACTCTTCTAAAATATTCATGGCGGGGAAAGGAAAGGAAGCTTCTGGAATCTGTGAGCATTCCAATAAAGCAACTCACCAGTCCCATATTAGAAAGGGCATTTAATTGTTTTATAATTCCGTCTTTCTGGTCAAGAAACCACCATCCTGAGCCTAACTGAATTTTCCCCTTTAAACTCCCATCATTGAAATTGCCAATCATGCTGGCAAAAATTTCATTATCTGCCGGGTTCAAATTATAGAGAATTGTTTTTGTGAGTTTATCTTTTCCATCCAAAGTATCCAGAAAGCTTGATAAACCTTCTGCCTGCTTATAATCTGCTATAGAATCCCAACCAGTATCGGGGCCGAGTTCCTTTAACATTCTCTTGTTGTTATTTCGCAGGGCTCCAAGATGGAACTGTTGCACCCAACCATAATTATAATAGGTTTCTCCTAAAAATAGTAAAATTGCTGTTTTAAATTTTTCAGCTTCCGGAACAGAAATTTCTTCCTGATTTCTTTTCTTTTTAAAGATCTCCTCAATTTCAGATTCAGTGAAATCTTTAAAAGGAATAAAATTTAAGCCGTGGTCACACAACCTGCAACCATTCTGATGAAAATATTCAATACGATTTTTTAGCGCTTTTTGCAGATCTTTAAAGTCTTTTATGGTAACATCTGAAGCTTTTGCCAGCTTATTCAGGTATTCATTAAAGCCTTCAGCATCTATAAGAATTGCTTTATCGGGCCGGAAAGCAGTGCTTACCTTAACATCAAAATCACTTTCTGCCAATTGCCTGTGATATTCAAGTGTGTCTGTAGGGTCTTCTGTTGTACACAGCGTTTCCACATTCATCTTTTTCAACAGCCCTCGACAGGAATTTTCCGGAAGTTGCAACTGCCTGTTAACCTCGTCATAGATTCGCTCTGCCGATTCTTCATTAAGGAGTTCATCTATACCAAAATATCGTTTTAATTCAAGATGTGTCCAGTGATAGAGCGGATTTCTTAAAGTGCTGGGAACAGTTTTGGCCCAGGCCATAAATTTCTCCTTATCTGTACCGTCACCTGTAATATATTTCTCATCCACCCCCATAGTTCGCATTGCACGCCATTTATAGTGATCCCCTGCGATCCATACCTGGGTAATATTGTCAAAAACACGATCTTCTGCTATTTCTTTAGGTGACAAGTGATTGTGGTAGTCTATTATAGGCAGGTTTTGAGAATATTTTCTATATAATTTCTCAGCATACTCGTTTTGCAGCAAAAAATCTTCAGGAATAAATGTTTTGTTCTTCATTGTACAATTTTATAATATTTTAAATACAGCTCTATTTCCATTAAGGGATAGAAAATCTGGTACGACTGTTACCTATCTGCCCATCCAGCCTCCGTCAACAACCATGACTTCTCCGCTCATATAATTGCTCGCTGCTGAAGCAAGGAAGATCACCGGGCCTTTAAAATCCTCTGGCTGCCCCCAACGTCCTGCAGGAATTCTCGCCAGAATAGATTCACTTCTCTCCTCATCGTTCCTTAAAGCCTTTGTATTATCTGTTGCGATATACCCAGGAGCAATAGCATTTACCTGCACCCCTTTAGAAGCCCATTCATTGGAAAAAGCTTTTGTTAGCTGACCAATGGCTCCCTTGGAAGCTGCATATCCCGGAACGGTAATTCCACCCTGAAAAGTAAGTAATGAGGCCGTGAAGATCACCTTTCCACTTCCTCTTGCAATCATATCTCTCCCGAATTCCCTGGTAAGGATAAACTGGGAATTTTGATTTACCTCAATTACCTTATCCCAATATTCATCAGGATGTTCTGCGGCAGGTTTCCGCATAATAGTACCTGCGTTATTAACCAGAATATCAATTGTGGGATTTTCAGATTTTACCTTTTCAATAAAGGAATAGAGATCCTTTCTGTTTGAAAAATCACATTGATAACCTTTGAAATCCCTGCCCAGGGCCTTTACTGCCTTTTCAATATCAGAACCCTGAGGTTCCAGAGAAGCAGATACCCCTAAGATATTGGCTCCGGCTTCTGCCAGGGCTTCTGCCATAGCAAATCCTATCCCTCTCTTACAACCGGTCACCAACGCAGTTTTTCCTTCAAGGCTAAATATTTTCATAAACAAATTGTTAGTATAATTATTCATTCCCGGACGATCATCCGCCAGAATGTTGACCATCACCTCAACAAAAACAGAGGTGATAGCAAAATTTAGAATATTATTTTAGTTCGTGGGGCGCCACTTTATCCATATCGCCATAATCCAGGTTTTCCCCGGCCATTCCCCAAATAAAAGTGTAATTAGATGTTCCTGCTCCCGCGTGAATAGACCATTCAGGTGAAATTACAGCCTGATGGTTTTGCAGGAAGATATGTCTGGTTTCATCCGGCTGCCCCATAAAGTG
>JAGXIH010000029.1 GCA_024635795.1 Salegentibacter sp.
AGCCCTTGGAATGAAGCTTGGCACCGCTATATCCATCAGGGACTTTGTTTAGTTCCGTAAAATAAAAGTGAAGCTCTTCTCCTTTGATCTCGTGCTTTGTTAAATCAAAATAGGTTACGAGTACTTCGGGAAGTAATAAATTAGCTATAGCTAAAAGTGAATCTGAGGGCATCGAAATCTTTATTTCAAAGTTCCCACATTTTTAGTTACTCCACAACTTTTTGTGTTGAGCCCTTATTAGCAACTGTTAACTATGATAAAAGACTGAAAAATCTTATATTGCACTTAAGTTCAACGCCCGGGATCTCTACGGGCGTTTCTAGAGTTTAAGCATTAGTAAATTATACCGATAAAAATTAAATAATGACACAAGAAGCTAAAATAATTTATACCAAAACAGATGAAGCACCTGCCCTGGCAACTTACTCTTTTCTTCCTATAGTTCAGGCCTATACAAAAGCAGCAGGAGTAATCCTTGAAACAAAAGACATATCCCTTGCAGGTCGTATTCTCGCCCAGTTTCCAGATAAACTTAAAACCGATCAAAAAGTCAGCGATGCTCTTGCCGAATTGGGTGAACTCGCTAAAAAACCCGAAGCTAATATCATAAAGCTTCCAAATATTAGTGCTTCAATCCCACAGCTTAGAGCGGCAATAAAGGAATTACAGGAGAAAGGCTATACCCTACCCGATTATCCCGATGAGCCAAAAACTGAGGAGGAAAAGCAAGTAAAGACTAAATACGATAAGGTAAAAGGAAGTGCGGTAAATCCGGTATTGAGAGAAGGAAATTCAGACAGGAGAGCTCCTAAAGCGGTTAAGAATTTCGCCAGAAAACATCCTCATAGCATGGGCGAATGGAGTTCAGACTCTAAATCTCACGTTGCGACTATGGAAACAGGCGACTTTAAAGCCAACGAAAAGTCAGTAACGCTTTCTGAAGCTACCACAGTAAAAATCGAATTCACTCCAAAAGAAGGGGAAAAGAAAGTTCTTAAAGACAACCTGGCCCTGCTGGAAGGAGAAATCATCGATGGAACCTTTATGAGCAAGAAAAAACTTGTTGCTTTTTTAAAGGAACAGGTAAAAGATGCTGAAGATAAAGGAGTTTTGTTCTCACTGCACATGAAAGCTACTATGATGAAGGTTTCAGACCCCATTATTTTTGGCCATGCGGTGAAAGTTTTTTTTGAAGATGTTTTTCAGAAATATGGAGAAGACATTAAAAAAGCCGGAGGAGATCCAAACAGCGGACTTGGAGATGTTATAAACGCCCTGGAAAATTTACCCGCAGAAAAAAGAAATGAAATTGAAGCAGCGATTAAAAAGGATCTCGAAGATGGGCCTGATGTTGCCATGGTGAATTCAGATAAGGGAATAACAAACCTGCACGTACCGAGTGACGTTATTATTGATGCCTCTTTACCGGCAATGATAAGGACTTCCGGGCAAATGTGGAATAAGAATGATGAAACTCAGGACACAAAAGCAGTAATCCCTGATAGCAGTTATGCTCCGCTTTATGAGGAAACTATTCAATTCTGTAAAAAACACGGGGCTTTCGATCCTACAACTATGGGAACTGTCCCGAATGTTGGCTTGATGGCTCAAAAAGCCGAAGAATATGGCTCCCACGATAAAACCTTTGAAATTCCTTCTGACGGAACAGTAAAGGTTGTTGATAGCAGCGGGAATACACTCATACAACACGAAGTAGAGGCTGGAGATATCTGGAGAATGTGCCAGGCAAAAGATGCTCCTGTTCAGGACTGGATAAAACTGGCTGTTAATCGTGCTAAAGCATCAGGAATGCCTGCTGTATTCTGGCTTGATAAAAATCGTGCCCACGATGCCGAATTGATTAAAAAGGTAAATAAATACCTTCCTAATCACGATACTTCTGATATCGATATCGAAATAATGTCTGTTGCTGAAGCGACCCGTTATACGTTGGAGAGAGTAAAAGAAGGAAAAGATACTATCTCAGTTACCGGGAATGTGCTTCGTGATTATTTAACCGATTTATTCCCTATTCTTGAAGTAGGCACAAGTGCCAAGATGCTTTCCATCGTTCCTTTAATGAACGGCGGAGGTTTATTTGAAACCGGAGCTGGAGGTTCTGCACCAAAACACGTACAGCAGTTCCTTAAAGAAGGGCATTTACGCTGGGATTCATTAGGAGAATTCTTAGCCCTGGCTGCTTCTCTGGAACACCTGGGAGATAAATACGATAACAAAAAAGCCCTGATCTTATCTGAAACTCTTGATGATGCAACCGATAAATTCCTTGAAAACAGCAAATCACCGTCAAGGAAGGTAAATGAACTTGATAACCGTGGTAGTCATTTTTACTTGGCTTTATATTGGGCTCAGGCTCTTGCCGCACAGGAGAAAGATTCCGATTTAAAAGCGCACTTCAGTAAACTTGCTGAAACGCTTAAAGAGAATGAAAGTAAGATCAATGAAGAGTTGATTGCGGCGCAGGGATCTGCTGTTGATATAGGAGGTTATTATAAACCCGATGAAGAGCGCACTACTAAAGCAATGAGACCTAGCAAAACCTTAAATAATATTATTGCTTAGGGAAACCAGAATAATTGAAAAAAGCCGGATTATCTCCGGCTTTTTTATTTTAATTCTGAAAAAATCTATCATTAAACAATCCCTAAATTAGTGTTTAGTATTTTTATTTTGAATTAAGCTGTTTTATCTTTATCACAAAAATTGAAACAAAATTTTTCCCTTTTTATTTTAGCCTGTTGCTATGCCTTTACAAGCTTTGCCCAGGAAAGCTATACCCTGAGTGGAACTATCACCGATGCTTCCAGTAACGAGACTCTAATCGGCGTTAATGTGCTCATACCTTCCTTAAATACAGGAGTGGTCACCAATGAATATGGTTTTTATTCATTGAAAGTTCCCGAAGGCACTTATGACCTGGTAATATCATACCTGGGTTTCCAAACTATTACAGAAAGAATAACTATTTCCAGCCAGACCAATCTGAATTTTAAATTAAAAGAAAGCTCCGAATTTCTTGATGAAATAGTCATAAGCCAAAGATCTGATGGCCTCAACATCAAAAAACCGGAAATGAGCCTTAATAAGCTTTCGATAAACACCATTCAGAAAATGCCGGTGATCTTTGGAGAAGTAGATGTAATTAAATCTTTATTAATGCTGCCGGGAGTTTCAAATGCCGGAGAAGGTTCTTCGGGATTTAACGTTCGGGGGGGTGCTGTAGACCAAAATCTAATCTTACTTGATGAGGCCACGATCTATAATTCCTCACATTTATTCGGCTTTTTCTCAGTTTTCAATCCTGATGCCATAAAGGATCTCAAACTTTATAAAGGGGGAATACCGGCAAAATACGGCGGTAGGGTTTCTTCGGTTTTGGATATTTATCAACGTGATGGAAACAGCCGTGAATTCAAAATGCAAGGTGGAATTGGTGCGATTTCAAGCAGACTCCTGGCCGAAGGTCCTATAGTAAAAGACAAGGGATCTTTTCTTATTGCGGGCCGCAGTTCTTATGCTCATCTTTTTCTGAAATTTACCGACAACGAAAACTCCGCTTATTTCTATGACCTTAACACCAAGTTAAGCTACAGGTTGGATGATAAAAACAAACTCCTTTTTTCAGGATATTTTGGAAGGGATGTTTTTTCGTTGAGCAGAAATTTCAAAAACACCTACGGAAACACCGTTTTGAATCTTAGATGGAACCATATTTTCAGCGATAATATATTTTCCAATCTCTCGGTGATTTATAGCGATTATTATTACGGGTTAACTCTTGGTTTTGTAGGATTCAATTGGGATAGTGGAATAAAAAATCTCAATCTCAAATACGATTTCGACCATTACTTAAACGATACCTTTCAGCTAAAATATGGCCTTCAGAATACATATTATGATTTTAATCCCGGAGAGATCGAGCCCATAGATGAGACTTCAGGAATAAATTATTTTAAACTCAATAATAAGTATGCTTTGGAAAGTGCTGTCTATTTTTCGGCAGAACATAACATTTCCGAGAAGCTTTCGGCTGAATATGGATTAAGGTATAGCGGATTTTATCGGATAGGCCGGGATGAACTTAGTATATACGAAAACGATTCTCCGGTTGTTTATAATGAAGACCGGGATATTTATGAGGAAGCGGAACCCATAGGCACACAAACTTACGAAAGCGGCAAAATAATCAGTTCTTTTGGTAATTTTGAACCGCGGTTTTCCATTGCCTATAGCTTTAACGATAACCAATCGATTAAGGCAAGTTACAACAGGATGGCCCAATATCTCCATCTAATCTCCAACACCAGCTCCCCTACCCCATTGGACGTTTGGACCCCAAGCGGCCCTTTTATTGACCCGCAGATCCTGGATCAATATGCCTTTGGATATTTCAGAAATTTTCAGGATGGGATCTATTCCCTGGAGACCGAAACCTTTTACAAAAAAATAAAGAACCGCATTGATTACGTAAATGGCGCAAATCTCATTGCTAATAATAACATTGAAAGAGTAATTCTAAACGGAAAATCAAGGGCTTACGGTTTAGAAGTACTTTTCAGAAAAAATGAAGGCAGGTTCACAGGTTGGCTGGCATACACGCTGTCCAGAGCTGAACAAAAAACACCGGGCAGGACGCCGGTAGAAACAGGTATTAATGGCGGAGATTGGTATAAATCCAATTATGACAAAACCCATGATGTGAGCATTACTGCCAGTTATGAGGCCTCAAAAAAATGGGAGTTCAATGCAAACTTCAGCTTTCAAACGGGTTTGCCATCTACTTTTCCTACCGCACAGTATAGTTATGAAAATATAACGGTGCCTGTTTACGCTCCAAGAAATAGCAACAGGTTACCGGCCTACCACAGGCTGGATCTGTCGGCTAACTATAATCCAAAAATTTCTTCGGAAAAGGATTTCAGGTCTTCCTGGAGTTTTGGAATTTACAATGTTTACAACCGAAAAAATGCCTATTCTCTTACTTTCAGGGAAAATAGCGATACAGGAGTCAACGAAGCCGTCAGGCTAAGCCTATTCGGAATTATTCCCTCTGTAACTTATAATTTTAGCTTTTAAAATGAAAATGCTTTTAAAAATATTCGGCCTATTCCTTATTTTTACCGGAACCTCTTGTGAAGATGTTGTAGATATTCCATTAGATGAAAGCGAACCAAGATTGGTTGTAGAAGCTTCAATTCTATCTTATAAGGAGTCTGAAAGTAATATTCAGCAAATTAGGCTAACGGAATCAGCGCCTTTTTACGACGAAGAAATACCACCGGTTGAAAATGCCTCGGTGAAGATAATTTCTGAAACAGGTCTTGAATATGATTTCATTCATACTTCAGAAGGCTATTACATCAATGAGAATCTTAATCCGATCTTAAGGGAAACTTATGAATTACAAATTATTTATAATGACGAGGTGTATACGGCTACTGAAACCATGATGGGCGTTACAGATATCGATTTTATTGAACAAACAGCTACCGGTGGTTTTGCAGGCGATGAGATTGAGGTAAAAGTATTTTATACTGATCCTGGTAATGAACCTAATTACTATCTTTTTATCTTCAGAAATAAAAAAATAACCCTGGAAATCTATGAGGACAAATTTACAGATGGTAATCAAATTTTTGGCTACTATTCCAATGAAGATATCCAACCGGGAGATAACATAGCTGTTGAGATGTATGGAATTTCAAAGTCTTATTATGAGTATCTCTTTATTTTAAGAGCACAAATTGGAGAAAACAGTGGCGGTCCTTTTGAAACTCAGCCGGCAACAGTAAAAGGGAATGTTATAAACCGAAGCAATAAAGAAAATTATCCTTTTGGTTATTTTCACCTTTCAGAAGTGGATACTAGCACTTATATTGTAGAATAATTAAAGAAGAATGAAACACACTAACAGAAAGGTCCTTGGTAAAGGATTAAAATACCTTGGCATTGCATTGCCTTTATCCTTAATTGGACCCAGTGTTTTATTTACCGCATTCAATAATCAGGAACACACCTGGTATATTCCTGTACTTATAATAGGTTTAATTGCACTCATTGCTGCAATGGTCTTAATGTTTAAAGGAATACTCACCATAATCAAAGCTGTTTTTGATTAAACTTAATACTACTTTAAATTAATGCCGATAGCAAGGAATACCTAACGCCTGAATTTGCTTTATTCATAAAGCTTTTGGACACCGAGGGTCTCAATTTCCTTCCCTTTACCCCATAAAAAAACGCTTCACCAAATAACTGATAAAGGGTTTAAAAGAAAGCCTGCCCTTACCGGTACGGGCGGTGACCTATTAAACGATCAATTTTGCTATTATTCCAAAAAAAAAGACCCTTACAAATTAATGTAAGGGTCTTCTTAAAAGAAAGGCGGCGACATACTCTCCCACAAATAGCAGTACCATCTGCGCTAACGGGCTTAACTTCTCTGTTCGGAATGGGAAGAGGTGAGCCCCGTTGCC
>JAGXIH010000003.1 GCA_024635795.1 Salegentibacter sp.
ACTTAAAATTACGAAGCAGGTTACCAACAGAGAAACCGCTTCGCTAGATAAGTATTTGCAAGAAATAGGTAAAGTAGACCTTATTACTGCAGAAGAAGAGGTAGAATTAGCACAGAAAATTAAAGCGGGTGACGACCGTGCACTAGAGAAATTAACAAAGGCGAACTTGCGTTTTGTGGTTTCGGTAGCAAAGCAATATCAAAATCAGGGATTAACACTTCCCGATCTTATAAATGAAGGAAATGTAGGATTGATTAAAGCGGCAAAACGTTTTGATGAAACTCGTGGTTTTAAATTTATCTCTTATGCAGTTTGGTGGATTAGACAATCTATCCTGCAGGCATTGGCAGAGCAATCTCGTATTGTACGTTTGCCATTGAACAAAATTGGCTCTATAAACAAGATCAATAAAACATTTGCATTTCTTGAACAATCTCATGAGCGCCCACCAAGTGCTGAAGAAATTGCAAAGGAATTGGATATGACCATTAATGACGTAAAGGAATCCATGAAGAATTCCGGACGTCACGTATCTATGGATGCGCCATTGGTAGAAGGAGAAGATTCTAACCTGTACGATGTATTGCGTTCTGGGGAGTCTCCAAATCCAGACAGAGAATTATTGCATGAATCTCTAAGAACCGAGATTGAACGTGCTTTAGAAACGCTTACTCCACGGGAAGCAGATGTTATTAGATTGTATTTTGGTCTTGGAGATCAACACCCTATGACCTTAGAAGAAATTGGAGAAACTTTTGACCTTACCAGAGAGAGAGTCAGACAAATAAAGGAAAAAGCTATTAGAAGATTAAAACATACTTCTAGAAGTAAGATCTTAAAAACATATTTGGGATAGATTTCCCTTAAAGATGACAACAGTATAGTCCCGATACTTATCGGGGATAACTGTTCGTTTTTTGATTGATGAATGACCCCGGAGTGATGACCGGGGTTTTTTTATGATTTTATTCAGCAACTAAGATATACAGATTCCTATCAGCAGCACTGATGCCTGTGCGGACCAAATTAGCCCTTTAAATCCCCTTCCTTTTTGAGCCCGGTAAAGTCCATCCTAAATAAATTTACAGAAGGCATCAATTAAGTATAATCTTATTATTTTTGTGGCACACTTACAGCACAACACCTATGACAACAAAACTTATTGCTCCATCTATTCTTGCTGCCGATTTTGCCAATCTCCAGCGTGATATTGAAATGGTAAACAAAAGTGATGCCGACTGGTTTCACATAGATATTATGGACGGTGTTTTTGTTCCGAATATTTCCTACGGAATGCCGGTATTAAAAGCCATCAACCAACACGCTCAGAAAACCATCGATGTTCATCTCATGATCGTGGATCCGGACAGGTACATCAGTGAATTCGCTAAACTGGGAGCAGATAACCTAACGGTGCATTATGAAGCCTGCCCACATCTTCACCGCACGCTTCAGGCGATTAAAGCTGAAGGAATGAAGGCAGGGGTGGCCATTAACCCGCACACTAGCGTAGATTTATTACAAGACGTCATTCAGGACATAGACCTGGTTTGTTTGATGAGTGTTAATCCGGGATTTGGAGGACAAAGTTTCATTGAGAATACTTATAAAAAGGTACAACGCCTTAAAGAAATGATCATCACCCACAATGCCACCACGCTTATCGAAATCGATGGGGGCGTAACCGATGAAAATGCTGCCCGATTAATTGAAGCCGGTGCCGATGTTTTGGTTGCCGGGAGCTTCGTTTTTAAGGCTAAAGATCAAATTGAAACTATTAAAAACCTGAAACTACTTGCAAACTCCTGAGGATATTTTTGATGTGATCATTATTGGTGGCGGTCCCATAGGAATTGCCTGCGGACTTGAGGCCAAAAAAAAGCAGCTTTCTTACCTTATTTTGGAAAAGGGATGCCTGGTAAATTCGCTATACCACTACCCTACCAAAATGACATTTTTTTCCACCTCCGAAAAACTGGAGCTGGACAATATTCCATTTATCAGCAATAACCCTAAACCCGTAAAAGCGGAAGCCCTGGAATATTATCGGCGAATTACCACTTCAAATAAACTCAACATCAAATTATTTGAAAAAGTGAATTCGGTAGAAACCCCGAAGGAGAATTTGCATCAGGTTAATACCGAAAAACAGACCTATACGACCAGAAATGTAGTCGTTGCGACTGGTTTTTACGACATTCCCAATTACCTGAATATTCCCGGAGAAGATCTTCCAAAAGTTGCTCATTATTACGGGGATCCGCATTATTACGCTACACAGAAAACTGTGGTAGTAGGCGCAAGCAACTCGGCTGTTGATGCTGCGTTGGAAATTTACCGCAAGGGTGGAGAGGTTAGTATGATTGTTCGCAAAGAAGATATTGGCAAGCGGGTAAAATACTGGGTTCGCCCCGATATCATTAACCGCATTAAGGAGGGTAGCATCAAGGCATTTTATAATTCTACCCTCAAGGAAATTAGAGAGAACGATGTGGTGATTAGCACCCCGGAGGGAGACATTACTCTTGAAAATGATTTTGTTTTACTTTTAACAGGCTACAGACCAAATTTTGAATTCCTGAAGGATATGGGAATTAAACTTTCTGATGACGGAAGAAAAATTCCTCATTACAACGAGAAAACAATGGAGACCAATGTAAAAGGAATTTACCTGGCCGGGGTAATTTGCGGCGGGGTAGAAACCCATAAATGGTTCATAGAAAATTCAAGGGTTCACGCGAAAATGATTATGGAAGACCTGGCTAATAAGAAAGATTAGCCTATAAATTTTCAAGAAAATCTTTTAGTAAAATAGCGTGATTTCTATCTTCATTTTTAGCACCATATAGGAGTAAAAACCTTTTACGTTTATCTAACTCCTCAAGATCTTCAAGAATTTTTTCCCTTTTATTTGATAATTCCTGCTGATATTTTTTCCTGAATTCGGTCCAGGTAATTTGTTCCTGGTGAAATTCTCTGCGCAAATCATTTCCAGGCGCCCACTCCTTAAACCAAAAATCCAGATTGGCATTTTCTTTGGAAATCCCTCTGGGCCAAAGCCGGTCCACCAAAATCCTGATAGCTGCTGAAGCTTCTTTATTTTCGTAAATTCTTGCTATTTCTATATTCATCTAATAAAAATAAAAAAGCGATTTTAAAGTAGGTTTTAAAATCGCTTTTATTTGGGGCAAAAAAGTCTCTATCTGCTCATCAGGATAACCTCCGATGAACTTAAAATTTCATTTCGGTTTAAAAGTTTTCCGTAAAATTCCATATCGCCTCTGGAATTCTTAAATGACTTATCCAGCCATTCTGAGGCTTTCTTTACAGGAAATTTATAAACTTTTATTTCAGGATAAGTTTCCGGAGAGTAGGATTCATCGATCCCAATTTCAATATGTTTTTTCGCTTTATTATAGTAAACGTATTTTGCCAGGAAGTTATGTTTAATAAGGCTAATAAACTCCTCGGGAAGTCTACCGCCATTTTCACACTCCTGAATATATTGTTTTACGAGTTGCCTCAGGGAGGCTTTTATTTCATTTTCATTCAGATAAGAAGCCATAATTATATTGGTTTAGGTGTTAGATTCTGTAGTAAAATTATAGATTCAATACTAAGCTAAAAATAATTTATGCCGAGTTTAACGCGTATTTCTAAAAATTTCTAAATTAATTCCCTTAAATTTTGAGGAAGATATAATCATCCACGCTGAACTTTATATCTTTAACTGATGAAAGGAGCAATTTTCATTCTGAGGCTTTAACCTAATAAGATGTTGGGCTGTTGATGCCTTATTCCCCTTTTCCAGGGAACTTAAATTGGTTGTTATTGTTTAATTTTACAACAATCGAATTTCCTGATGAATTATATAGGTTCCAAAAATAAATTGAATGCATTCATAAGGCACAATGTTGAATCTATTGCAGGCCGGGACTTATCCGATAAGATTTTCTGCGATCTTTTTGCCGGCACGGGCATTGTAGGCCGTAATTTTAAGACTAAGGTTAAAAAAGTTATCAGCAATGATTTTGAATATTATAGTTATGTTTTAAATAAAAATTATATTGAAAACCATAGTCAAATCGAAGCTGGTAAGGCGCTTATAAATGAACTTCAGGAAGTTCAACCTATCTCCGGATTCATTTTTAAAAATTATAGCAAAGGCGGCCAGGGAGAAAGACAGTATTTTAGTGATGAGAATGCGCGTAAAATTGATGGAATTCGCCTTACTATTGAAACCTGGAAGAAGAAAGGTGAAATTGATGACAACACTTATTATTTTCTTTTAGCCAGTCTCCTGGAGAGTGCCGATAAGGTGGCTAATACTGCATCGATATATGGTGCTTATTTAAAAAACCTTAAAAAGTCAGCTCAAAAACCTCTAAACCTGGAAGGCGCCTATTTTGAACTTAATGATAACACGCACGAGGTATATAATACAGATAGCAATAAATTAATTAAAGAAATAGAAGGTGATATTTTATATCTGGATCCGCCCTACAATGCAAGACAATACGGGGCAAATTATCATTTATTAAATACGATTGCTTTATATGATGAATTCACTCCTAAGGGTAAAACAGGTCTGAGAACCTATAACAAGTCTGAATATTGCAGTAGAAATAACGCGTTCAAAGCCTTCGAAAATTTAATTGAAAATGCTGCTTTCCAATACATTTTTCTAAGTTATAATAATGAAGGATTAATGTCTTTAGAACAGATTGAAAAGTCCATGTCTAAATACGGATCTTATCAGTTAGCTTCCACCGATTATCAACGTTTCAAAGCAGACAAAACAGAAAACAGGATCCATAAAGCTAATAAAACCACGGAATACCTTCATATACTGGAAAAGAAATAGGTACAGAAACGCATCTAACCTCAACACTCACCATCTTCCCCGGCTCCCGCTCACCACTTATAAGAGCTGAAAAATCCTAAGTCAAAATTTTAAAATCCATCAAAACCCATCCCCTCTTCTATTGGCTATTTCTATATTAATCGTAATATTGCAATTATATATTATTTAAACGGATTAAAATATTCAGCCTATGAAATTATCTGAAATAAAACAACAGCTTAACGACCTGGAAAAAATTGCATTTCAATTACCAAACGGTGAATTAGTGCCAAATCATTTTCATGTTACCGAGATCGGGAAGGTAACCAAACATTTTATCGATTGCGGGGGTACGGTTCGAAAGGAAGAAGTGGTGAATTTCCAACTTTGGAATGCCAACGACTACGACCACCGCTTACATCCTGAGAAATTGCTGCACATTATAGAACTCTCTCAAAGTACTTTGGGAATAGGAGACCTTGAAATAGAGGTGGAATATCAGGAACAAACTATCGAAAAATTCGGTTTAGACTTCAATGGCACCAATTTTCTGCTCACCACTAAGCAAACCGATTGCCTGGCCAAAGACAACTGTGGAATCCCTGCTGAAGAACCTGCAATGGCCAATGCTGAGACCGCATCTTCTAATTGCTTCTCTCCGGAGAGTGGTTGTTGCTAACAAATAATAAAAACCACTATGGGAGTTACAAAATCCGATTTATTTAGTACCACTCAAAATGAGCTGGCTACTTATGCCAAAGTATTCGCGCATCCCGCCCGTATAGCGATCCTGCAGTATTTATTAAGAGCCAATACCTGTTGCAATACGCACCTGGTAGAGGAATTAGGCCTGGCACAAGCCACCATCAGCCAACACCTGAAAGAGTTAAAAAACCTCGGAATAATACAGGGAACTGTAGAGGGCGTATCTGTAAACTATTGTATCAATCCGGAAAAATGGCAACAGATCAAAGACAAATTCACGCTGTTCTTTGATAGTTATGATCCCAACAGTTTTTCTTCTTGTTAATATAGAAATATGATTTTCAGAAAGATTAATGACATCCTTGAATCGCTGGATGTTCAATCAGTCCCCGATTCCCGTAAAGCGGAATTAGCTCCCCTCATTGAATATATAGAGGAGAAGCTCAAAAACAAGGAACAAATCAATCTTAATTTTATTTGTACTCATAACTCGAGAAGAAGTCATCTCTCCCAGATTTGGGCGCAGGTTATGGGTGAATATTTCAACATTCCGAAGCTAAGCTGTTATTCCGGCGGAACCGAAGCTACAGCTATGTTCCCGATGGTTAGCGAAACCCTGGAGGAACAAGGCTTTGAAATTACTCCGATTTCCCAGGGGAAGAATCCGGTATATGCAATTAAATATGCTCAAAATGCCCATCCGGTAATTGGTTTTTCAAAAACCTATGATCATAATTTTAATCCTGTCTCCGATTTTGCAGCAATTATGACCTGTTCCCAGGCCGATGAAGGCTGTCCCTTTATTGCCGGAGCAGAAAAACGGATCCCTATCACTTACGATGATCCCAAAGCTTTTGACGGCACCCCGCAACAAGCAGAAAAATACCGGGAACGCAGCCTTCAAATTGCTACTGAATTATACTATGCCTTTTCAAAAATCAACCAACATGCCTCAAACTAAAAAACAAATACCGTTTTTTGAACGCTACCTCAGCCTATGGGTTGCGCTTTGCATTGCAGTGGGAATATTAATCGGACATTTACTGGGAGACAGCATGCAAGTATTAGCCGATATACAGATCTATAATGTAAATATCCCAATCGCTATCCTGATCTGGCTTATGATCTACCCAATGATGCTGCAAATTGACTTCAGTAGTATCAAGGATGTGGGGAAAGCACCTAAAGGATTAATTCTCACCCTTGTTGTTAATTGGTTGATCAAGCCTTTTACTATGGCCTTTTTTGCCTGGATTTTCTTTGAACATCTGTATTCTGCCTGGATCGATCCCGAAATGGCCGGCGAATATATTGCCGGAGCCATCATCCTTGGTGTCGCGCCTTGTACAGCCATGGTTTTTGTATGGTCTTATTTAACCGACGGAGATCCAAATTATACCCTCTTGCAGGTTTCCATTAACGATTTGATTATCCTGGTAGCATTTGTGCCCCTGGTAGGTCTGTTATTAGGTATCACCGATATTACTATCCCTTATAACACTTTAATGGCTTCAGTATTGATCTTTGTGGTAATTCCCCTGATTGCAGGGGTGATCACCAATAAATTACTGGTTAGAAAACATGGAGAAGACTGGTTTAAAGATCATTTTTTACCAAGGCTGAAACCATTGAGTGTTTTAGCGCTCCTACTCACTCTGGTGCTGCTGTTTGCTTTTCAGGGCCCAAATATCCTGGATAACCCAATAATCATCCTGTTAATTGCTGTTCCTCTCATCATTCAATCGTATTTTATCTTTTTCCTAACCTGGTTTGGTGGACAAAAGCTAAAATTGAAACACTCAATTTGTGCCCCCGCAGCGATGATAGGAACGAGTAACTTTTTCGAACTGGCAGTAGCAGTGGCCATAGCATTATTCGGACTCCAAAGTCCGGCTGCCCTGGTAACCGTGGTTGGGGTATTGGTAGAAGTGCCCGTCATGTTAAGCCTGGTGGCCTTAGCCAATAAATGGAGATATTAGGTCTCAGAGAATAGCAGCAAAGATTCCAGTACAATCCATCCCGGTACTGGAAATGCCAACCAGAATTGGCTTTATTGATCTATTCCCAACTCCGATAGGCAAACGAATAAAAAAGCGGGAAATTCTGAAAAGAAGATCCCGCTTTCAAGGTTGCAATAAACCTTTTATTCAGTTAGATCACTATTTAGTGTGCTCCTCATGTTCTTTAATGCGGTGTTCTTCAGTTACGGTATATTCCGGAGAACCAGGGCTACCGCTTCTTTTAATCCCTTTTTTTAAAAGTTTTAAAAGCCAAAAGGATAGGTTTCCGGTATTTTATTTTCTTCTGCCTCAATATCCATGTTATTCAGTGCTTCTGATTTATCAAAAAACACAAAAGCATCATAGCGCTCCGGAATCACCGAGGGTACATAGTTGCCAGGTCTTTCATGTGTAGGATTATAAACAACTCCAACCGCACGATGGGGAATGCGGTTTTGAAGGTCCCGATTAGATTTTAAATCTTCTGAAAAAACAAAGAACTGCTCACCCTCCTGATGGCAAAGATCCTCCCAACTGCCGTCGCGGCCTTCCGGTAGTTTCATTTTCTGAACTTCCGCTCCCCACGAACTACCGGCGAGTACGCTGCCTTTGTAGGATCCGAAGCCTATAAGGGAAACACGGTCCCTGCCATATTCTTTCCGCGCCAGTTCCCCTATATTATAAAGCCCATCATCGGCCATATCTGTGTACGACGCATCTCCTATGTTTGTATTGTGCGCCCATACGATACCTTTGGCATCACTTCCATGAAATTCGAGCAATTTATTTAAGGTATCCATCATATGCTGGTCCCTCAAGTTCCAGGTTGAGGCTCCACCCTGAACCATTACACGATAATATTCTTCAGCATTTTTGGCAATCAGCGCATTCTGTTCTGTACTGAAAACATTTTCTTTATCCGAATTGTAGCTTGTGGCCTTTTCCCGTATCTCTGCCAGCATTTCGCGAACTTCATCCCTGCAACCTTCAGGAACCATACGTGTTGACATGGCATAACGCTGTCCGTCGCCATCCCTATAGGGTTCAAAGCACTGCATAGCTTCCCTTGCGGTCTCCAGTGCAGAAGGATCTTCCTTTTTCAGATAGTCCAAAATAGCGTCCAGCGATTCCCAGAGGCTATAAACATCCAATCCATAAAATCCTTTGCGTTGATTGGCAGATTGGTTTTTATTGAATTTCTTAAGCCATTGGGCAAACTCCTCTACTTCCCAGTTCGCCCACATCCAGCTTGGCCAGCGTTTGAATTCTTTGAGGATCTCCTTGATATCGCCATCTTCTTCATAGTTTTTGATATGCCTGTTAAGCTGATAACAGGACGGCCAATCCCCTTCTACTACTACAAAATCAAAATCGTGTTCTTCCAGAAGTTTTCTGGAAATCCGGGCTCTCCATTGGTAATATTCGTGGGTACCGTGGGAAGCTTCCCCAAGCATCACTACCTTTTTATCCTTTATTTTATCAATCAGTGGCTGTAAATCCTCTGTGGTTTTAAAATCTTTTTTATTATTCCGCAGTGTTTCTATAATTGAGTTTTTCATGATCGTTTTAAATTAAAGTTGATACTAAAGGTTTAAGCTCCACCGAAAATTTCCGGGCAGGATATAGCCAGCAGGCTCGAGGCCAGGCTAACTTCATTGATATCCAGATGATCCCTGAACCCTGGTGATTCCCGATTTTGTTCATCTTGCCAGAATTCATCAATTTCGTCAGCGAGCCTAAAGACTTCCGGTTCGAGAGTAGTGTGTATATCGAGTTTCTCCAAAGTATTCAAACTACCTTCCAGTACATGTAGTCCCAGAGAAAGTCCGCATTCCCGGAAAGCAAGCCGGTATTGTGCTGATTCTGCAGACTTGAAAGTAGGTGCAAAACTCTTTAAACCTCTTTCTGCATCTTCAAGAAGTTTTTGAGGCTTCACCGAATCTGGTAAGTCAATGTGGCTCTGTAGCCTTGCTGCCCGAACTACATTTAAAAGCAGTCCGCCAAGGCCCAAAGCATCGGTCGTAGACCAGTCGGCACCGGAGCTCAAACTTTTGAGATTACCGATATAACGGTCAAATCCTTTATGATTTTCACCTATAGCGTGTTGAACCTGTAGGGCACAAAGCAAACCTTCCATAGGATCATGCGCGCCCATTGATGGAACCAGCGGCCTGCTTAGGTCAACACTCATTTTCCAGTACATTCTAAGTGCAGGATCTTCCTCGATGAACTTTGCTCCCGCGAGGCTCAGCTCTGCTGCCCAACGCTTATAATCAGATTGGTTGAAATGCTCCGATGCTGTCGAAAGCGCAGTGATCCACCGGGTATGATAATGATAATACTGCCCATCACGCTCCCATTCCAGACGCTGATTAAAACGATCATCAGATCCGCGCTCAGGAAGTTTTTTACCTATTCGAAGACCGGCGACAGTAGGATGTTTTTCGGCCTCCTCATCGCTGAGTCCGCTTATCCAGCCCCGGCGTTCATCATTTTCAGCAAATTTACCGAGATGGTGATGAACCAGATCGATAAGCCTTAAGGCATAATCTTCATATCGGGGGCTGCCTTCCAGGTTATGGAGAGCAAGAAAATTCAGAAGAGCAAATGCATCCGTCCAAAGGTATCTTCTGTCTGAATTATCTTCTTCAGAATGTATCCCGGTTCGTTTGGCAAAGGCTAACATTAATTCAGCGGCTCGTGTATTTGTATTGTTATCGGCTTTACTCTTCATAGAATTAATCATTTTGTGCCTGTCCTGTCATAGGAACAAAAGAGACCATAATAAGGTTTTCTTCCCGGTACTCATCTTCACCTATACGTTCAATAAGCACGAGTTGCTGGGTATTGGTTCCTACCGGAGTTAGCAATTTTCCTCCTATTTTTAACTGCTTCTTTAATGTTTCGGGAATTTTGGGTGGCGCTGCGGTTATCTCGATAGCATCAAAAGGAGCCCCTTCCGGCCAGCCTTCGTAACCGTCTCCTATACGGGTATGAATATTTTTCCGGTCTGTTTTACTAAGATTTTCTTTTGCCAGTTTTCCAAGCCATTCGATGATCTCTATCGAATATACTTCCCCGGCAAGATGACTGAGTACAGCAGCATTATAACCGCATCCGGTCCCTATCTCCAGGACCTTATCGTCTTTTTTAATATCCAGGACCTGCGCCATATAAGCAACAATATAGGGCTGACTGATAGTTTGTGATTCCCCTATGGGTAAAGGGCCATCAGCATAGGCAAGATGCTGCAGGTCTTCCGGGACAAAAATACTTCGTTCGGTTTCCCGCATTGCTTCCAGAACATTAGGATCGTGTATATCACGCCCTTTCAACTGCTCATTGATCATTTCTTCTTTAGTCACCATGCTTATTGTGTTTTGGATTAGTATCAGATTCAGATCTATCTTCCCTTTAATTTATTACAAATAAGCAGCTACAGTTGTTAAAAAGATATTAATAATAGTTTCCAGAAAGATAATAACACCCCAAATCAGAAAAGCTGTACTTAATTTTAATCGTATTGGTAGAACCGGGAATTTCATTTTCAAAACAGGATCTTCATAGGATAAAAAGACTGTTTTTTAAGGGAAAGGGTCAGAGATCGAATAAATTAAGAAGTTCTTTAATTACAAAAGCCTGTTGTTAATCCCGGAAAATCCGCTCCCTTTAGTGAAACCCGGAATTGAAAAAGGCGAAGCCTGCACACAATTTCGCTGGTTGAACTAATCCCGATTTTACATCTGGATCCTCCTGAAAACCCTCTCCCTTTAGACCTGTCCTGAGCGCGAAGCAGCCGAAGGAGCCTGTCCCGACACGATGATAATCGGAATCGGGAGTAAGGGGTAAAACGAAGGTTTCGTTAATACGTAGTTCGGGATTTGAAAAACCAAAGTAGAATTTTCCGCTCCTTTTAGAGCCTGTCCCGAACTGGCTTCGGGAGACGGGGTAATCGGAAAATTCGGGTTGAGGCCTGCCTGAGGTCCGGCAGGCAGGAATACACTTCTCTCCACCAAAATCTCTTTCACCGACGTTAAACGACCCGGAAACTGAGATTCAGGATGAGATTCCGCATCATCCCAATAGCTTGGGACGACAAATGTTTGTTCAACATTCAACCCTTCTCAAATAAACAAAAGGATGCGAAATGATCACTTTTGATGCATTTAGATACATTATGACCCTCATCTTTTTTACTCAACCCCTTATTTTACTGGGGATCCCATATAGATACCCTATGGATACCCTATGGAAAGCCTATGTATCGTTTATAGTTCCCCCCTTGTTTTTCTTTGATATCTGGAAGGGAAGGCAAAATCCAAAACCGGTATCCGGAACACTAATCAGACCTTGGTTTAAACCAAGGTCCGGGTAACAGGCTCCACCTGCGGGCCTCCAGTCGGCTTGGATGATTTTCCTTGTATTTCCGATCTGAAGCAGGTTTTAATTGTGACCGCGGGAGGATTAACTTCGTTTTTCCTTTGGGCTCCGTTTTGAGAATGGAACATCCGCCAAACCTCTGGTTTGACAACTTTTTTAATTCAAAAAAAACCTTCGAGCAAGCTCGGGGCCTCTAAAAAGGGATTGGCTCCGCCTTTCCCTACAAGGCTCCGTTTTGAGAATGGAAAGTCCGCCAAACCTCTGGTTTGACAACTTTTTTAATTCAAAAAAAACCTTCGAGCAAGCTCGGGCTTTTTTTGAATTAAAAAAGTCCGCAGCTTTCGCTGCGGACTTTCCATTCATCCGTGACCCCGGAGGGATTCAAACCCCCAACCCTCAGAGCCGAAATCTGATGCGCTATTCAGTTGCGCCACGGGGCCTTTATTATTTACTCAATTTACTCTTAACAATAGTAGAAATCGTTCTGCCATCTGCCTTTCCGGCTAATTCATTGCTTGCCATTCCCATCACTTTTCCCATATCCTGCATTCCGCTGGCTCCGGTTTTGGTGATGATCTCGTCTACTTTGGCTTCAATTTCAGCTTCGCTTAACTGCTCAGGTAAGAAAGATTCGATCACAGCGGCCTGTTTTTCTTCAGGCTCGGCTAGATCTACCCTGTTTTGCTCCCTGTAAATCGCAGCGCTTTCTTTACGCTGCTTTACCAGTTTCTGCAAAATTTTCAGCTCTTCATCTTCAGTCAGGCCTTCTTTAGCAGCGCTTTCAGTATTGGCCAATAAAATAGCACTTTTAACCGATCGTAAAGCTTCCAGCTTTTCGCTGTCTTTAGCTTTCATAGCAGCTTTCATCTCTGCCATTACCTTATCCTGTAAACTCATATCTTAATAGTGTCATTTCCGCGTAGGCGGAAATCTTAATTATGTCATTTCCGCAGCCTGTGCTGAATTTATTTCAGTAAAGGCGGAAATCTTTTTATCATCAATTCATCGTCATTCCCTCGTCCCGATAACTATCGGGAGCGGAAATCTTATTAATGTCATTATCTGTGTCATTTCCGCGCAGGCGGAAATCTCAGCAGCGAAGATAAAATATTAAAATTAAATTCCCCACTTATTCTCCCTGCAAAATTGAGTATCTTGAGACTGTTTAAAATATTTGGTCTTATGAAAAAGATAATTTTAATCAGCCTGTTTTTGCTAAGTTTTTCTATTTCAGCGCAACAGCGATTTATAGATAATTCCTTTCAGTTGAAATCTACTGAAACCAAAACCTACGCCACCAAAAACGGCGAAGCATTAAAGTTAAATATTTACCAGCCCGAAAATGATACGATGCAGCAAAGGCCGCTGATTGTCTTTATGCACGGCGGCGGATTTGCAGGTGGCACCCGCACCAACCCCGGTGAAGTTGAATTTGCTGAAACTGCGGCGAAAAAGGGCTATGTCGCTGTTCAGATTTCTTATCGGTTAACCAGAAAAGGCCAGTCCTTTGGTTGTGAGTTCGAAGCCTCGGGGAAAATGGAGACTTTTAAACTTGCTGCTGAAGATTTTATGGATGCGGTTAATTTTATGGTTGAAAATCACAAAGAGTATCGCCTGGATCCTTCAAAAGTAATAGTGGGCGGAAGCAGCGCCGGAGCCGAAGCGGTTCTTAATGCTGTTTATAACGAACGCCTCATGTTCAAAGATCTTTCTAATTACAAAGACTTTGATTTTGCCGGAATTTTCTCTCTCGCCGGCGCCATTGTAGATGCCAGGTATATCACCGAAGAAAATGCCATCCCCGGAGTATTTTTCCACGGAACCGAAGACAATCTGGTACCCTACGCAACCGGCCCGCATCATTGGTGTGATCGCGACCAACCCGGTTACATCATACTTGACGGTTCCAAAACGATTACTGAAAGACTGGAAAAATTAAACGCCTCGTATATGCTTTATAGTTTTGAAGGCGGAAAACACGAACATTCAGGAATGCCTTTTGATCATTTCCCTGCAGTCTTTAAGTTCTTCAATGAGGTTTTTCTGAATGAAGAGAAATTACAAATCGAGATTACCAGATAAATCGAAAAACACCGACTAAAATGAAAAAATTAATCTGCATCATTCTTCTGCTGAATATTTACCCAATCCTTGCACAGCGCTCGATACAAACTATAAATTCTGCCTGGGAATTTACTTCGGAAAAAGACGCTGAAACCAAAATCGTCAATATTCCGCATACCTGGAATGCTGAAGATGCCTTTCGGGACGGAAAAGAATATTTCCGCGGAAAAGGAACTTACCAAAAGACATTTTTCGTTCCGCAGGAATGGGAACAAAAGCGGGCTTTTCTAAAGTTCGAAGGTAGTAATCAAATCACCACGGTTTTTGTGAATGATAAAAATATTGGGGAACATCGCGGCGGGTACACCGGTTTCGTTTTTGATATTTCTGAAGCTTTAAAAATCGGAGAAGAAAATGAGATTAGGATTGAAGTAGATAATGCCCATAACACCGATATCCCACCCCTGGACGCCGATTTCAATTTCTACGGGGGAATTTATCGCGATCTGCAACTCATCCTTACCGACGAGATACATTTTGAACTCGAAAATGAAGCTACCGGGAATATGCTCATTAAAACCCCTGAAGTTTCTGCGGAAATGGCCCAGGTAACTTTTGAAACCCAAATTGTTAATCATTCTGAAACCGCTAAAAACCTGAAGGTGAGGGTGGATATTTTCAATCCTGAAAAACAAAAAATCGAAACTCTAACCCAACAGGTTCAACTTTCGCAGGGTGAAACCAAATCGGTTAATTTCAGCAAAGCAATCAGTAATCCGGAATTATGGTCACCAGATTCTCCGAATTTATATGAGGCGGTAGCCCGGATTTCCGAAGAAAATTCCGAAGAAATTTTAGACGAAATAGATTTAGGATTCGGACTGCGCTGGTTTGAAGTGAGCACCGAAAAAGGATTTGTATTGAACGGCGAACCTATAAAACTTATTGGCGCCAATCGGCATCAGGATTTTGAAGGTTTAGGCAATGCTTTACCCAACAAACTACATAGATCAGATTATAAAACCATCAAAGAAATGGGCGCTAATGTGATTCGCACCGCCCATTATCCACAGGATCCCGAAGTTTATAAAATTTGTGATGAACTTGGTCTATTGGTATGGACCGAGGTTCCGGTTATTAATGATGTTACTGATACCGATGCTTATCACGAGGTTTCACTAAAAATGCAGCGGGAGCAGATTCTTCAATTTTTTAATCATCCTTCTATTGTGATGTGGGGTATTATGAACGAGATCTTTATCAGGCTGGTTTTTAATAATCAAATGACCGAAGAAGAAAAAGAAGCCAAGATCAAGACTTCGGTGGAGCTGGCTGAAAAACTGGAAAAAGAAACCAAAAGGCTGGATCCGGACCGTTTAAGCGTGATGGCTTTGCACGAAAACGAATTGTATAACGAATCGGGGATTGCCGATATTCCCGATGTGATTGGCTGGAACCTTTATTTTGGTTGGTACTCGCCCGGGTTGGAAAGTTTTGGGGAGTTTCTGGATGATCAACACAAACGCTATCCCAATCGCCCGTTATTTATTTCGGAATACGGTCCCGGCGCCGATTCAAGAATCCAGACCGATGAGCCTAAACCCTGGGATTATTCTGAAGCTTATCAGCTAAAACTGCATAGAAGTTATTTAAATCAGGTGCAGGAGCGAGATTACGTATTTGGAATGACCGCCTGGAATTTCGCTGATTTCGGATCATCTTTCCGGCAGGATTCGCGGCCATATATCAACCAGAAAGGTTTGGTGAATATAGACCGCAGCAAAAAGGATATTTACCATTATTACCAGGCCAGGTTGCTGGAAGAAGCTTTTATATATATCGCCGGAAAAAATTATGAAAAACGATTTTCAAAAGATGAAAATGATAGCATAGAAATCACCGTATTTTCTAATGCAGAAGAAGTTAAGCTGAATGTAAATGATACTGATTTCACCTCGGGAGTTGAAGATGCAATAGCCGTTTTTGAACTTTTCCTTCCGGAAGGAAAACATCAGCTAACTGCGACTGATGGAACAGTTTCACATTCCCGCGAAATAAACGTGAAATACAGAAAAAATCTTGTTTCCGAAATTGCTCAAAACAATATCCTGGTCAATGTGGGCACTCACGTGAATTTCACCGATGAAACTACCGGAGAGATCTGGATCAGCGATCAGGAATATAAAGAAGGAAGTTTTGGTTATGTTGGCGGTAGCGTTTACCAGAAAAATGAGAGTAAATTTCAGGGAACCGCTTCAGATATTCAGGGCACTGAAAACGATCCGCTATATCAAACGATGCGGGAGGGAATTGAGGCCTATAAATTTGACGTGGAGGAAGGGAAATACCGCGTCACCCTGCTTTTCGCCGAACCTGAATACAATGCTTCTGAAGAAAATATTTACAACCTAAGTGAGGCGCAAAAAGAAGAAATCACAGGTTTAAGAAGTTTTGATGTAAAGATCAATGGAAAAACGCTTTCCAAAGACCTCAACCTTGCCCGGGATTACGGAAGAATTCGGGCCGTGGAAATTTCCTATGAGGTAAAAACCGAAAATGGAGTTTCAGTTGAATTTGAAGAGAATTCAGGAAAAGCATTATTGTCCGGAATTAAATTGGAGAAATTATAGATGAGAATATTTCGCCTCCCTGAGGCTTTATTTTAGAATGCTCGAATCATCTTTATTTCAAAATGTTATTTAGTCTCTCAGATATCAACAACATGAGGTTAAAAAACTCCGTAGGAGTGACATATTTCTAGAAAAAAGACATTTTGGTTTTCCAGGAGCTCCGGAGGAGCGGCATATATCCGAAATAAAATTTTTCATTGTGTTTCTCGCTAAAACAAAAAAATCCCGCCGGCAAAACCGGCGGGATTAATCTGAAGGTAGTACGGTACCTCAAATTGGACATTTCAATAAAACTATTCTGTTACCTCAAAACTTCCGGTGAATTCGTGATTGGAAGTGCCGGCTACGAAAAACTCGAATTCTCCGGGTTCCACCACATATTTCAGATCGGCATTATAGAATTTCAGGTCTTCCCGGCTAATTTCAAATTCCACGGTTTTGCTTTCTCCTTTCTTGAGAGAGATTTTCTTAAAGGCCTTCAATTCTTTCCCGGGAGGGGTAATGCTTCTTACCTTATCATGAGTATAAAGCTGTACTACCTCTTCCCCATCGTGATCGCCGGTATTGGTTACTTCCACGGAAATAGTTAAGCTTTCATCTCCGGAAATGCTTTCCTCATTCACACTGGCTTCAGAATATTCAAATTCGGTATAGCTGAGTCCGTATCCAAAGGGCAGAAGCGCCGAATTAGGAGCATCCAGATAATTCGATTTAAACTTCTGAAATTCTGTATCTGAGGGTCCGGGTCTTCCGGTAGTTTTCATACTGTAATAAACAGGAATCTGCCCAACACTATGAGGCCAGCTCATCGTAAGTTTTCCAGAAGGGTTGTAATTACCCACTAAAAGATCGGCAATCGCATTCCCGGCTTCTACTCCCGGATGCCAAACCTGAAGGATATCTACCGGTAATTGCATCTCTTCTGAAATATCCAGCGGGCGGCCACTCATAAGCACTAAAACCACAGGCCTTCCGGTTGCGGCCAGTTCGCGGATAAGTTTCTTCTGACTTTCAGGAATTCTGATATCGGTTCTGTTGGAAGACTCCCCGCTCATTTCACTGGCTTCTCCTACCACGGCCACGATCACATCAGCAGCATTGGCAACTTCCAGAGCTTCTTCAAGCAAGTCTTCAGGAGATTCTTCAGAAATAATGATCCTTGGGCCCAAAGCGTTCACATTCTCAGCGAATTGAGCATCATCACTAATATTAGCCCCTTTAGCATAAGTAACCTTAGCATGCGGCATTACATTTTTAATTCCTTCCAAAACCGGAATCGAAAGTTTAAAGTCTCCGGTTGGTGCCCAGGTTCCCAGCATATTCCTCTGATCATTCGCCAACGGCCCGATGAGGGCGATATTAGCATTTTCTTTCAACGGAAGAACTCCGGCATCCTTTTTTAATAAAACTGCCGCTCTTGCAGCTACCTTTCTGGCCAATTCGCGATTTTCGTCTGTAAGTATATCCTTCTCCGGTCTGCTTTCATCTGAATATCGGTAAGGATCGTCTAAAAGACCCAGTTTATGCTTGGCTTCAAGAATTCTTCTTGCTGCAGTAGTAATGGTCTCTTCGGAAACCATTCCTTCTTCAACAGATTTCTTTAGGGTGGTTAGAAAACCTTCCCCTACCATATCCATATCCAGTCCGGCATTTATTGCCAAAGCTGAAACCGCCTGAAGGTCTCCCATTCCGTGGGCGATCATTTCATTAACCGAAGTATAATCGGAAACCACGAAGCCTTCAAAGCCCCACTCTTCCCGAAGCAGATCGGTAAGCAACCATTTATTTCCAGAAGCAGGCACCCCGTGAATGTCATTGAAGGAGGTCATCACACTGGACACTCCTGCATCTACCGCCGCTTTGTATGGTGGCAAATATTGGTTATACATTCTGATCTTACTCATATCTACACTGTTGTAGTCACGACCACCTTCAGCGGCACCGTAAAGCGCCATATGTTTAACTGTAGACAGCATAGTGTGAGGCTGAGAAAGGTCTTCTCCCTGGTAGCCTTCCACCATAGCTTTGGCAACCTGAGCGCCCAGATAAGGGTCTTCTCCCGCACCTTCGGCTACCCGTCCCCAACGCGGGTCACGGGCAATATCCACCATAGGTGAGAAATTCCAGTTAATCCCATCGGCAGTAGCTTCTTTAGCGGCCACCTGTGCGGTTTGTTTGATAAGCTCCATATCCCAGCTCGCAGAAATTCCAAGCGGAATGGGGAATGTGGTTTTATATCCGTGGATCACATCGGAACCTATGAGTAAGGGGATTCCCAATCTCGAGTTCTTTACGGCAAGCTCCTGGGCCTGACGCACTTTTGCAGGGCTGGAAACCCCAAAAACTCCTCCTACATTCCCGGCTTTGATCTTGGTTTCCACGTCTTCACTTACAACTGAACCTGTAGCAACGCCTCCACCGGGAGTCAGCAGATTAAGCTGGCCTATTTTTTCTTCCAGCGTCATTTTTTCCAATAATTCCTCTACTTCCGGAATTTGCGTTTGCGCCTGTAGAACCGAAGTTCCTGTACAAATTATCAGGCCAAGTAATAGATAAATCTTTCTCATTTTATTTAGTTTATATAATCAACAAAATTTTTATTCTACATGTAGTATTTCAGATCTTTCCGAGATCCCATTTTCATTGAATGCCTCAACACTGAAGTAATATTGCGTATCACGGTCCAGGTTGCGCATAAAATGTTCATTTTCATCGTAAATTAACCAGGAATGGTATAATTTGTCCGGGGCGATACCCCAGCGGATATTATAGCCCTGAGCTCCTTTCACCGCATTCCACGTAAAGGAAGCATCTCTTCGGTCTTCCTCGCGGGATACTTTAAATCCTTTAACCGATGCCGGCTTCTTACCTAAGCCTTTACCAAATACTCTTATTTCAGATAATGCCAGGTTATTCCCGGGAACTTCCACATTTTTGTAGCGTACGTATTTTCCTTTTACCGGTTGATTCAGGGTAATGTAGGCATTCGGCGCATCTTCATAACTTTCACTTCTGTCTACAACTGTTTCCCAGTTTTCACCATCTTCTGAAACCTCCAGGGTGAATCGGTGCCGCAGGCCTTCGGTACGGGTATAAATGCCAGACTCCTGATCGTGAAAATTCAATTGAAAAGCATATATATTTCCTGGGGAAAGCATTTCGATCTCAACCCATTGCTTATCATCATTGGCTTCAGCAACCCAAAAGGATTTCGGGCTTTCATCGGTTAACAACTTCGAAATAATTTCACCTTCACTATTTTTTTCCAGAGGCATTTCGGTAATGTCAAAATCACCATCGGTAGAAGTACTTTTTCTCACCTGCATCTGAGAAGATGAAACTCTTGCTTTTCCTTTGTAAGAAAGCAACATCCAGCCACTATGCTGTCCCGCTTTTGTTGGGTGATCGGGTCCAAACAACGGATAGTCACCATAGCTTGTGTCAGTATACATTAATCCTTCATCATCAAAATAAGTGGGAAACATGGATAGCCGACGTTCCCAATGAGAATTTGAGGCCAGGGCCACAGTGGCAAAATGCCAGTATTGTCCGTTGGTTTGTTGCATAGTGACCCCATGGCCTGCCCCATTAGCAAAACCGCCCGGCTTGAAACTCATAGGATTATTTTTCATGTAAGTAAAAGGACCAAGCGGGGTTTCTCCAATATAAGCGGCATCGGCATACACATTAAATTGTGTGCCGGGTGCCGCATACTGTAAATAGTATTTACCGTCGTGTTTGGTCATCGAGGCACCTTCCATATATCCTTCCTTTAAGGTTGGGTGGTAATTATTTTCACCAAACCGCTCCCACCCATGCTCTTCTTCAACCAGGTTGATAAGTTCTTTTTCAACTCCGGTTTCAATAAAACGGTCGTCTTTATCCAGCATTTTCACCTTAAGAGGATGTACATTAGACGAGCCCCAATACAAATAGGTTTTCCCATCATCGTCGATAAATAATTCTGAATCCTGAATATTATGGGTAATAGATGCGGTAGGTGTCCAATTACCGCTTTTCGGGTCATCTGTGTAAAGAATACTCCCATAACCGGCGGGATCGCCTGCAAAATATACCAGCGAATCTTTATAATTGAAAGCGGTTGGCGCATTGGATCCCTCGAAAAACCATTGTTTGGGTTTAATAAATTCCCAATTGATCAAATCGGTGGAATGCCAATAACCAAAAGAACGTGTGACAAACATGTAGTATTCGCCACGAAATTCAATTACCGCAGGATCTGCACCGGAACGGTAGGAGATATTCTTACTTGAATTATAAACCATATAGGTATAATCTATATCCAGAGGATTGATATAAGTTTCCGGAACCACTTCCTGTGCATATATTATTACACTACATAATAAGGCCGTTGTTGTAAGTATTTTTTTAAAACTTTTCATCTCTTTCCGTCTTAAACAGATTAATAATTGCCTAATTCTTTTCTCGTTCTCTATTCAGTTAGTTCATGCGAAAATAACCAGGGCAATAAATTTGGTTCAGCAAAAGCTGAATCCCAGCTGTTATGATTATCATTGGGATAAAGCGACAATTTTGCATTTCCGCCATAATGATTAATGGCGCGGGCCATTGCTTCAGAATATTCTGGGGGTACTACATCATCCCTTTTTCCGTGGAAAAGCCAGATATTGAAACCCTGCGGATATTCTTTAGCTATTTCGGGATTTGCACCACCGCAAATAGCAAAAGCCGCCGCGAACATTTCTGGCTTTTTATAAATGAGTTCGTAGGTTCCCATTCCTCCCATGGAAAGTCCGCCCACGTAGATTCGATCTTTATTTACATACCTTTTTAAGGTCATTTCTTCCATTAAATCCATCACCAGTTGTAAGGATCTGGTAGCAGGCTTTTTATTCATAAAATCGAATTGAAAAGGGACAGTATCCCGATTCACCTCAACCTTAGCCCAGTAATCATCTTTTGGCGCCTGTGGAAAAATCACAATAGCCGGAAATTCCTCCTGATGCTTTAGAAATAGTTCACTTCCGTGCGTTAATTGTGACTGATTGTCACTACCTCTCTCCCCTGCTCCGTGCAGAAATAAAACCACCGGATATTCTTTTTCTTCAGAAAAATCCTTCGGAAATAAAATGCGATAATTTAAGGTATCACCATCTTTTATAAAATGTTCTTTTTTAAAAGCTTCCTGCTCCTGCGCCGCTACTGAAACCGGCACCATAAGAAACATTATAAAGAAAACCGCTAAAACGTATAAAGATCTCTTTTTCATTTTTTAGTCATATAAAACCTCAAAGATTAAGTACCCGCTGAGGTTATTGCTAATTATTTCAATTGTACATTCTCAAATGAGAAATCCTGCTCTTTTTCTTCCTTAAATTCATCCAGCCACGGCGAATAGGTTTTTACATCGATTTTTTGATTTTCAGGATCTACTTTTATTATCCGCAAAAAACCATTACCTCCATTTTCTGAACCTTCAACCCCTTTCTGATAGTTGGCCAGCATTTGGTAAACCTTATTCCCATTTTCTCCTTCACTTACCAAAGTTCCCACTCCTGTTTTAAGAATATGCCCGGAAAATACCATAGAGATATTATCGTGTTTTTTAATCAATTTCTCCCACAGTTGTCCGCCATTATTTGGTGCTTCCTCGCCGGTATCCTCACCGATTCCATAGTTTTCGGGAAGCCACCAGTCTTCACCTCCGTGAAGGGTGCTATCTTCATCAACGTAGGCGTGAGTAATCACAATAAAATTGTGATCGGGATATTTTAAAACCATTTCGTTAGCCCAGGCAATAGTTTTATTCCTCGGTCCAAACTCTAATGACAGTACCATCCATTTTTGGTTGCCTATCTTAAATTCACTTAACAAATTATCTACTTTCCCTTCCGGAAAAGAGGCTGCAAGATTAGGGAAATCTTTAACCGTGAAATATGCATTCGCTAAAGAGGTATTTCTGGTATCGGCAAATTTGCCGCTTTCACTTCCCATATCGTGATTCCCTAAAGCAAAAGAATAAGGAACTTTTCCATCAATAATATTGAAACCTTTTTTGGCTATATTCCATTCTTTCCCATTATTATTCTGTGTGATATCGCCCACGTGCAGGGCAAAAGAAAATCTATCCTTATTATTTGCTAACCACTGCATCTGGTGTAAATAAATTTCAGGATATTCCTCAACATATGTCTGGGTGTCCGGAAGTACTACAAATTCAAAAGATCCATCCTGTGCTGATAAAACACCCGAGAAAGTAAACACGAAAAGGATGAAAGTAAAATTCCAGCTTTTATTGAAATATGTCAGAAAGTGATTCATATGAATTAGTTAGAAATATTGAATCCTAAATGCTCCAATCCTTTCTGCACTTCCGGAGCTCCCATAAACAAGTCCCAGATAAGTCCGGATCTATAATTTTCTATCATCACCACTTGTGGTCCCTGGTCTATGGCCAAATACCTTTGAGCTGCCCAATCTTCGCCTTCAAGACTAAATGCGTCGTAAAATCCGGCTGGTCCCCAAAGCAACTCGTTTTGATCTTCGAAGAAGTAACGCGTCGCATTCAGGGAAAGTTCAGGAGTATATGGAATTGAACTAATCGCTGCAGTTGGAGAAACCACTCCGCGGTCAGTATCAGGAGAATGAGCTGTATAGCCTATCCCATCATCCTCATTTCGGGTATAACTTGCGGTTAAGCCCCAGGAATTTTCATTATAGGTCTCAAAATCATTCGGATTTTCCTGAGCGTATTCATAATTGATCTTAGTGTGATTTACATTCAAATCCCAGTAATTAGCATACTTATCCTCAAGTCCTTTTGGATTCAATCCTAAATAGGAATAATGCGCCCAAAAAAGCGGGCCGGCTTTGTCGCCGCTTGTATTGTGTTTTAGGATTAATGGCATTCCGTAGGCTTCTTTATCGGTTACAATATCTCCACCACGAGCCCAACCTTCGTGGTAGGCATCTGCGTGAATTGCGTGATCTGGTGAGGAAGCGGCCATTACATAAGTGATCAGACACTCATTATAACCCTCGATCATAAAGTCCATTTCCCACTGATAATCCGGCGACCAGTGCCAGTAAAGTCCGTCTTTATTGTTGGTGTACCAATCCCACTCGATGCCTTTCCAAAGCTCATCATATTTTGCAGCCACCGCTTTTTCTTCTTCGTTTCCGTTTTTCAGGTATTCACGCACCACGATAAACCCCTGTGCTAAAAATGAAGTTTCCACGAGATCTCCCCCATTATCTTTGTCACTAAAAGCCTGGACATCGCCGGTTTCTCCATTTAACCAATGTGGCCAAACTCCGTGAAATCTCGGAGCATTATCTAAGAAATTTGCAATTTTATCTAAACGTGCTACTGCAGAATCTCTCGGAATAAACTCTCGCTCCATTCCGGCAACGATCGCCATAAGTCCAAAACCTGAACCACCAGTAGTTACTATGTGAGCATCGTTTTTTGGATATTCCCCATCAGGATGATAGCGTTCCCGCGCCATTCCCGAATTTGGTTCGGCATAATCCCAAAAGTATTTAAGCGTTTGCTTCTGAACCGTATCTAGCAGAGCTTCTTTAGAAAGGGTTTTGGTATCTTTTACTTCCTCACTCCCTTTATTTGCTTCACTTTTATCTTCATTTTTACAGCCTATAAAAAATATTAAAATGAGAAAAAAGATGCTTGATTTGAAGTATGCCATTAGATATATAATTTAGTTTTCAGTTTTATTTTAATTGCAAAATTTACTCTTCTACTTTCTTTATTTCCTGAAGCGCTTCCTGAACATTCTCGTTCTTCATGAACAAGTCCCATATCAGTCCGCTTCTATGATTTTCTATCATCACTACCATTGGAGCCTGGTTTAAGCCCATAAAAATATCAGCAGTCCAGTCTTCAGATAAGTTAAATGCATCTCTAAAGCCATATTCTCCCCAAAGAAATGATCCATATTCGCGATAGAAGTGCTTTAATGCATCCATTGATTTTTCCGGGGTATAAGGAAATGAAGCTATCGCTCCTGTGGGTGCGATCGTACCATCATCCATCTCAACTTTTGCTTCACGGGCTTTATAACCCCAGGGGCCGTCGCTGGCTGTTAGACCCCAACTATTCTTTCCATAACCCTCAAAATTCCCCGGATTCTCTAAGGAATATCGATAATTAATGGAAACGATATCCCTGTTTGTGTCAAAATAATTGGTGTATTTATCTTCCATTTTTATTGGATCGAGACCTAAAAAGGAATAATGAGTAAAAAAGAGCGGGCCTCCAACACCAACTCCCACTTCTAAGGGAATTCCGAAATAGCTTGTGTTATTAGTATACATAGAACCTTTGGATGTCTGGCCCCAATCTGAACGATAATTTTGAGCTATAGTGTCCTGACTGGCCCAACCACTGTAATACATTTTGGGGGAAATACCATGGGAAGGAGATGCTATAGCGAGGAAATAAGTTATCATAGTTTCATTCCATCCTATAAGCTTATGATTTATATGCCATTTATGTTCCGGCGACCAGTGCCAGTACAAATAAGGGCTATCTTCATGCTGTTTAAACCAATCCCATTCTACTTCTTTCCAGATGGCAGAAATTCTATCTCTCAGGTTATTTTCTTCAAGATCATCTTCTGATAGGTATTGCTCTGCAGTTAAAAGTCCCTGCATAAAAAAAGAGGTTTCTACTAAATCTGCGCCATCATCGTATTTTCCAAAAAAAGCCTCTACTTTCCCAGTAGGTCCGTCCATAAAATGCGGTAAAGCGCCGTGAAAACGATCTCCATTTTCAACAAAACCAATTATCTTTTCCATTCGGCTTATAAATTCTTCTTTAGTAATAAAGCCTCTTTCAACCCCAACGATCATCGCCATTATTCCAAAACCTGAAGCTCCGGTAGCGATCATATTTTTTCTTCCCGGTATGTTTTCAAGCGCTAAACCACTATGAATTTCGGCTCCCTCCCAATAGTAACGAAAACTTGCTTCCTGAACCATATCCAGGAGCTCCTCGTCACTCATTTCTCTGGTGCTAACTTCTGTGGATTCAGTTAATGGAGATTCGGAGTAATCGTATCCAAGGCTACTTAATTTGTAGTAATAGGTTTTTCCGGGAATACCTGTATAATCTACATAGCGGGAAAACTCATCCGGACTTTGAACACCTACGGCGGTGAAATTCTCATTATCATCAGAGCGGTATATTTTCACATAGCGGGTGGCTTCAGTATCTTCAAGGTCCCAACTAAGATCTACGTGTCTTTCAAAACCTTCTGCACTTTTTAATTCAGGAGCCTCCAATTCCACAACAGATATTTCTTCATTTATGATTTCAACCTGATCGATTAGTATTTCATTTTTACCCACATCGTTGGGCGATTGCTTAATTGAAATCACTTTGATGTTATTGCTGTTGGCATATTCTTCCGATTCTATAAAATCTCCTAAAGGAAGTTTTACCTGTATCCATTTCTTTGCTGAATAATCACTGATATATTCACCAATAGGAATATAATTAGATATTTCCTCCTCGTCTAAACCAATGGCTATTTCCGGGAGTTTATCTTTTTGATTTTCATCAGAAACATATAACCAGAAACTCAGCAAATCCCCTTTTAGGAGAAAATCTTTACCCCGCCATTCCGGATATTTAAGGTTCACTTTCCAGCTTCCCTCTGGTGCTGAACTGTAATTTAATTGTAGACTGTTACCGGGTGTAAAGGCCACATCTGTATTTACAGGAAGTCTGCCTTGGATGTTAAGAATATGGGAAGGCGAAGAATAAGAAGTTTCACCATAAAACCAACTCTCTTCCATCAAACTATTATCAAAAATTACGTGGTTGTATTCAGTTTCCTGGGCATATTGCATGAACGGAAAAAAGAGACAAATCCAAAAAACTCCACTTAATTTCATAATTAATATTTCAGTTAATAATTAAAATCCAGTTTATCTAAACCGGCTTGTATTTCTTCATCTTGCATAAAAAGATCCCAGAGTAAACCAGTTCTGTAATTTTCTATCATTGAAATTATTGGCCCCTGGTCTATTGCCAGATAGCCATCGGCTACCCAGTTCTCTTCTTCAGAAAAAGCATCGTAGAAACCGTAAGGTCCCCAAAGGACATTTCCTTTCTCCTCATAGAAATAGCGAAGGGCTTTCATAGATTCCTCAGGAGTATACGGGAAAGACGATAAGGCCGCTGTAGGCGTAATTACACCCAGATCGTTCGCCGGGCTATGCGCCGAGTAGCCTTCATAACTATCGCTGGCGGTAAATCCCCAGCTATTCTCCCCATAGCCTTCAAAATCTTTAGGATTATCTATCGCATAATTATAATGAATAAGACTATGTGCGGTATTTTGGTCCCAGTAATTTGCATATTGATCGCTTAGATTTCGGGGATCGAGTCCTATAAAAGAATAATGTGCAAAAAAGAGCGGCCCGCCGTAGGCAGGTCCCAATGGGAGATCGATACCATAATACTGTTGGTTATTCACAATGTTTCCATTCGAGGCCCAGCCCTGATGGTAGACTTCCGGCTCAATGGAATACGTAGGCGATGCCGAAGCAAGCACATAAATTATAAGCGACTCATTCCACCCCTGAATTTTCAGATTTATATCAAATCCGTAATTAGGAGACCAGTGCCAGTAAAGCGCATTTTCTCCCTGGGTGTACCAATCCCATTCCACGGCCTCCCATAGTTGGGTGATTCGCTCTGTAATATTCTCTTCCTCTGAAAAATACTGTCGGGCGATTAAAAGCCCCTGCATTAAAAATGCGGTTTCTACCAGGTCTCCTCCGTTATCCTTGTCACTAAAAGGTCGGGTTTGAGCTGAATCATCGAGATACCAGTGAGAGAAAGCTCCGTGATATGTTGGGACTTCTTCCAGAAAGTCGAGAATTTTTTCCATTCTATCTACGGCTTCATCCCGGCTTATCCATCCACGTTCAACGGCCACGGGAAAAGCGGCAATTCCAAATCCTGAGCCACCGGTGGTCACTATATTATCCCCCTGGCCACCATAGGCCTCGGCTTGAGAGCGTTCTTTTACCAAACCTGAATTGCTGCCGGCAAAATCCCAGAAATATTTAAAGGTAGTTTGCTGCACTTTTTCCAGCAGTTCCTCATCGCTAAGGCTTTGCTCCTTGTCTTCATCCTTATCTTCTCCCGGAATATAAGGTTCCTGATATCCGGGGCCAGAGTCGTTAGAACAAGCCGAAAAGATCAATAGCAATCCCAATACATAATAAGTTCGCAACATAATTTGATCTTTAAAAATTAAGACACAGCCCACAACAATTTGTCACAGGTTAAAAAGCTATTAAAACAGGTGTTTTAGAATTTGAAAAATAGATTTCTTCGGTTTCAAACCTTCCGCAGAAATACTTTAAAAATATTCCGGCACCGGATAAGGGTGCCGGAAATTTCTTTTTTTTACTGGCCCATTGCAGCCTGTATCTCTTCCTGAGTAAGCGCTTTGTTGTAAAAACGCAGTTCATCCATAAAACTCTGATCTGAAAGATGGCCCCATTCGGTAAATCTTGGAGCACCAGACATAATGGAAACTATATCGGTTCCGGTCCAATCTACTCCACCCGAAACAGCCCCGGTATTCACCAGTTCTCCGTCGAGATAAATTCTGCTTTCAGAATCGGTAATGATGAAAGCTACGTGTACCCACTCTCCGACAGCTACATCTATCACTCCTCCATCATTCCAGCTATCAGCAGAGCCATTTCCAACATTAGCTTTAATGCGTTGTTCATCGGCATTTCCTTCTCTAAATAGTCTGAAACCACTGGTTCGGTTATTCTGAGCATCAGGATTATCTTCATCTTCAGGGCTAATGGTGATAATTCCTGCACGATCCGGGTCAGCATTTACCTTATACCAGAATGTTGTACTGAACTCCTCACTTAACAAACCATCTGAAGGCATTAGCAAATAAGAATCTTCAGCGCCTGCATAGGCATTGGTTCCTGAAACACTTTCTCCTGCAAAACCGGGTGAACCAACCTGGGTAACCTCACGGTTTGCTACCAGGTCCTTAAAATCACCATCAAAAGGCATATCCAGGGTTACTGAAGAAGCATTGATCAAGTCCTGAATTTCAGTCTGAGTCAAAGCTCTGTTAAACAACCTTAATTCATCAAGGACACTGTTTACATCAGATTTATGATCCCAGTAGCTAAAGGTTTCTCCTCCGGCACCAACGGTAAGTTGTTCTACTCCGGTCCAATCTATCGCACCAGTCATTTCACCGGTATTTACAGGCATACCGTTAAAATATAATATAGTTTCTGAAGGAGTAATGCTAAATGCAATATGAACCCATTCCCCTTCGGTAAGATCAATCACTCCACCATCATTCCAGCTTTCCCCGGTTCCGGTTCCCACATTTAATTTAAGCCTTTGTTCCTCGGCCGATCCTTCTCTGAACAACCTGAAACCTTGCTGACGGTTTTCACTGGCACCGGATCCCTCGGCACCGGCTACCAGAATTCCTGCGCGGTCTGCCTCTGCACTAACCTTATACCAAAAAGCACCACTGAATTCATCGCCCAGATCCTCTTCATTCAATTCTACATCAATATAGGAATCTGCAACGCCGAGATAGGCTCCCGATCCCAGATAAGAATCTCCGGTTATGGCAGGACTTCCGGTTTCATCGGCCATATAGATATTTACGAGTTCCATAAAGTCTCCGTTATAGGGCATATAGAAGAATTCCCCTGCATATCTTGGAGTATAAGGAGGCTCTTTACTAAAGTTAACTGTCTTGCTGGTTGTATTACCGGCGATATCGGTGGCATTGATAGTTAAAGTGTGTTCTCCGTTAGTAACCTGATCAAAAGCAACCTCTTCTTTAACGATGCGGTAATCCAGAAAATCATCGAAAGTTGCGATCTGATTTCCGTTTACAAGTACTTCGATATTATCTACTTCAATATCGTCTACAACTTCAAAGCGAATATTGATTGAAGCTACCGGTTCGGGCACCTGGATGCTTGATCCTTCATTTGGATATTGAATATTAATTTCTGGTGCTCCCGCATCGGGTCCCGGATCTACCTGAGTAAGTGGATCTATTCCATCATACTCACAGGAGGCAAGCCCAATTACGAGTAGCAAAAGCCCAAAGGAAGATTTTATATAATTTTTCATACCTATTTGTTTTGCTGATTTAAAATTGAATTCATCATTGCATTAGCTTCAAGAGGTAATGCATCTATCTGCGCCTGTGGATAAGGCAAATATTCCTTGTCGGCCGAAAAGTTTCTTCCATCATAGCTTAGTTCCCCATACTCATCGTGGCGAATCATATCAAAATATCTGATTCCCCATTCCATTGCAAATTCAGCGAATTTCTCATCCAACACCTGCTCATGAGTTACTCCGTTTAAATCCTCCAAACCGGCTCGATCTCTTACTAAATTCACGGCTGCATCGGCTGAAATACTGGTTCCATTAGCTCCCAGTGTTAAAGCTTCAGCATACATCAAAAGAATTTCAGCATAACGGATTACGATCATATTTTTTCCGGCACTGTAATCATTTCTGCCATCGGTTAACTGAATTGAAGGTAGATAATGCTTACCACTGGAGAACAATGCTCTTTCAAAATCGTTGATCACATCACCTGAAGGAGTCTCGTTGTTTACAAAAGACGGAAGGTTGGTGTAACCATCAGCTTCCAGCTCGGCGATCCCGCGATTGGTAAATAAAACACTGGTTTGCAGTCTAACTTCTTCATCGCGATCCAGCATAAATTCAATGTATTTGAGACTAGGCTCATAGAAGCCCCAACCACTCTGGGCATTTTCCCTTGCCGGAGTCCAGTTTTGAGGTCCAAATGGGGCGTATAAATGATACAGGGCATCTCCAGATGGAGTTCCATAATCTGAATACTGCAATTCCAATAAGCTTTCATTGCTCAATTCCCCGGGCATTTTGAATAGTTGATAAAAATCGGGGTAAAGTGAAAATTTCCCTGAACTTATAATTGCCCCGGCTGCATCTGCTACTTCCTGATGATTTCCCAGCTCCTGATGGGCCAGAGCTTTCAGTGCATATGCAGTATAACTTGTTACCCCTCCCTGAATATCGGTTCTTTCATTTGGCCTAAGATCCGGCAATTCCTGGATAGCCATATCCATCTCATCTGAAATGAATTGCATAATTTCAGCTTTTGATGAAACCCCCTGCGCCAATTCTTCTTCAGGCTGGTTGGAAGTAATAATAAATACATCTTCCCAAACCCTGGCCAAATTAAAATGAAGCCATGCTCTCATCACCATAATTTCAGCTATATATTGGTCGGCCCGGGCTGCATCTGCTTCATTAGCAAACTCCCTAAATCTTTCAAGCTGTAAAATGGCCGTGTTCATATTGACGATATCATTGTAATGCACATTCCACAGGGAGTTGTACATCCAGTATCCTCTGTCATATGAGTACATATCGGTATCAGCAAAAGGTTGCTGATCGCCTAAACCACCGGCATTCACATCATCCCCTCTCACTCCCAATAAAAGAGGTTCTTCCCAACCACGGGTAGCCAGCTCATAGTAGGCCCCAATTAAGGGTTGAATCATAGTACTGGCATCAGTATAGTCAAGATCGCCGGTATTTAATTGTCCTTCCCGTACATCCAGCTTATCATGGCACGAACTTAGACCTATTCCCATAATAAGGAACAGGATCAATATTTTTGTTGAACTATATATTTTCATAATAATCTTTTTAGAATTTTAAATTAACCCCCACGGTATAAATTGCGGGAACAGGATAAGTTTGCCTGTCGACTCCGTTAGGTACTTCAGGATTAAATCCGTTATAGTCAAAGATCGAAAGCGGCTTTTCTGCAGTAAAGTATATTCTGGTTTGCGGTAAGCCCTCGGCTTCTATATTATAAGCTACCTGAACATTCTGAATCCTGAAGAAGTCTCCATCCTCAATCCAGAAATCACTTAATTTCTGATTCCAGGCATTACGGAGTCCGGCCGATGATGGATAACTATTACTTGTTCCTTCTCCGTGCCATCTGTTAATGGCAAGGTCGGCATCCATATTGGTGTCCTGGGTAAAAATAATTTCCCCTCTTTTTCGGTTAAGTATCTTATTCCCGGTTTGCGCATAGACATCCACAGAGAATTCAAAAGCCTTATAATTTACTCCAAAACTACCTCCAAAGGTATATTCTGGCAGGAATGAACCAAGAATCACACGGTCGGCGTCATCTATTACTCCATCCCCGTTCTGATCCCTGTAAATAAGATCGCCGGGAACAAGGTCATTTGCCCCTGCTATCGGATCATTATCAATTTGCTGCTGATTTTGGTAAACTCCAATTCTTTCATATCCGTAAAAACCGAACAAAGGACCTCCCAGCGTAGTTCGCTGTCTGAATTCAGCCGAGCCGGAATCTATATACCCCTTATCATCTTCTATCTCTATAGCTTCGTTCTTAAGGGTTGTAAAGTTGGCTCCAATCCTGTAACCAAAATCATCAGAAACCCGGTGATTCCAGTTGGCACTTAGTTCCAGACCTTCGTTTCGAATTACTCCCGAGTTTCTGGCCACACTTCGGTTTACAATGGGAATATATACCGGTAAGATCGCATCCTGAGTATCTCGAATGTAATAATCGGCATCTATAGATAACCTGCTATCAAAGGTTTGAAGGTTTAACCCAAAGTTCTTTTCCTCGATCACCTCCCAGGTATTATTAGAGAACACACTGGTAGAAGTAAGTCCTGTACGTGGCAGGTCTCCAATAGGAGTGGTTACCACATTAATGGTATTAGAACCAGCACTGGCGCCTACATTATCATTTCCTAATTTACCCCAACTGGCTCTGAATTTCAGGAAGTCAAATACTTCGTTATCGGCAAGAAATTCTTCATCAGAAACAACCCAACCTAGACCTACAGAAGGGAAGTATCCCCAGGGATCTAAGGTAAATTTCGAAGAACCATCTGCTCTAAGGGTGGCATATAATAAATACTTGTCTTTATAATCATAAGCTACCCTCCCGAAATAGGACATCCCATAGAACCTGACACCTACTTCATTCACATTATTGCTGAAGGAGTCCGGATCTGCAAAATCAAGATACCAGCTTGTTTCAAGACCAACTCCGGCAATATCATATCCAGTTGCTGAAAAGAAATTGCTGGCTTCATCTCTAAAGGATGTACCAAGCATTACGGTTAGGTCGTGATCTCCAAAGCTGTCGTCGTAGGTAAGCACATTATCCCAAAACTGATTGGAGAAATTATTATTGGCGCGTCTTATACTGGACCTTCTTTCAAAATTATTCCCCAATGTATAAGGAAGGTTAACATTCCTTTCCTCTAAGGAGGAGTAATCGTGGCTATAGGTCGTCTTAAAGTCCAGTTTATTGTCTATTAGCTCATATTGCAGAAACATAGTAGTAAGCAACTTTCTGATCTTAAGCCTGTTTTGGTTATAAGCAAGATCCTGGAAAGGGTTTTGAGTTCCCCTATACCCAAGGATCTGAGCATTGGAGTAACGTATTGGCCCGGCCTCTGTGTTGAGTTCATCGATTACAGGCATAACCGGTACTGCAAAATAGGCCCTGAACCAGGCTCCGTTTTCAGGAGCGTGTTTTGTTGCATTACTAAATATTGAATTCACCCCCGCCTTAAAACGATCGCTAATATCGATATCTATCTTAGATCGAATATTAAATCGTTCGTAATCGTTTTTCATATCAAGGATACCTTCCTGCCCGGTGTAGTTAGCTCCAACGGCGTAGGCCACTTTTTCGCCCCCGCCTGAAGCAGAAATACTATGGTTTTGAATCAATCCATCACGAAGAATCTCTTTATACCAATCGGTATTGACCGCTGGCACATTAGGGTTTATACGACTTCGGCCATATCGCTGAATAGCATTCTGGATAAAGTTAACATCAGCCTGGGAGCCAGATTCAAGCGCCATGGTGTAAAATTGCTCTGTATTGGCCAGTTTTACCACATTCTGTGCACGTTGAATCCCGGTATAGCCATCATATTCGAATTGAATCTTCTGGTTTTTTCTACCTGATTTAGTTTCGATAATTACTACCCCATTGGCAGCTCTTACCCCATAAATAGCAGAGGAAGAGGCATCTTTTAATATGTTAATAGATTTGATATCCTTTGTATTCAAAAAGTCTATATTATCATACAAAGCACCATCTACCACATATAATACGTTGGTGGCACCTCCGAAGGTTCCAACCCCCCTAATCCTAACGGTAGGCGAGTCTCCCGGTGACCCGGAACTTACAATTTGCACCCCGGATACTTTACCCTGTAAAGATTGCATCACGTTGGCAGTGGGTGTCTTTTCGATTTCTTCGGCATCAATATTAGCAATGGAGCCGGTAAGATCCCGCTTTTTCTGAGTACCATAACCTACAACCAGAACCTCTTCCAGCTGCCCTGCATCTTCCTCCAGGGTGATATTATATTGATCTTGTGAGGAGATTGTGATTTCCTGAGGTTTAAAACCCAAAAAGGTAACCCTGAACACATCGCCCTCTTCCACACCTTCCAATGTGAAATTACCATCAAAGTCGGTTATCGAAAAAATATTTTTGTCAATAACTTTAACCTCAGCCCCCGGAAGAGGCATTTCATTAGGGTCGACAATAACCCCGCTAATCGTTTTAGTATCCTGAGCATACCCCGAAAGGGCAAAGAAGGAGACCAAAAGAAAAAATAATTTAAATTTCATACGGTCGGTTTTTTAACTGAATTTCATAGAAAGATACGTTCTTAGCGCATTTTTACGCAAACGTTATAGTACACTACAACTACATCATAAAAATTATAAACCTAAAATACTGAATAATAATGTATTATCTGAATATTGAAGTAAAAAATTAAAATAATTTTAAGGACTTGATGTAGTAATGTTGTAGTTGATTTACAGGACTTTTAAGTGGACATTAGAAATTTTTGATAAGGAAATTTGTTAAATTCTCCTTATTATCAAGCCCCATTTTTTTTCGCAGTCGATATCGGTGTACCTCAACTCCCCTAACTGAAATCCCCATTAAAGGAGCTATTTCCTTGGATGTTAAATTCATCTTCAGGTAGGAGCAAAGTTTGAGATCCTTATTGGTAAGTTTAGGATATGCTTCCAGAAGATCTTTGAAGAAGTCTTCATGAACCTGGTTAAAATTAGTTTCAAAAACCTGCCATTCATCTTTGTTCTTGATAGCCCTGTTAATCTTATTCATAATATGCTTCAACCTGAATTGATTGGAGAATTTACTTTTGTCTTTATTCAGCTCTCCCTGGATCTCCATCAACACCTCGTTTTTCTTGGCGGCTACCATCGTAGTATTAGCCAGTTCCTTCCTTTTTAAGGTAATCTCATTCATAAGCCGTTCCTTCTCCAGTTGGTTTAGGCGCTCTTTGTGTTCCTTCTCAAATTTCTGTTCAAGCAATAGCTGCTGTTTTCTAAGTTTAAGCTGATTAAACCAGTAAATAAGACTTATAAGCCCCATAAATAAAATAAGATAGACGAATTTCATCACCCCGGAGAGATACCAGGGAGGATTAACGCGAAAGGGGAAAGAGGTTCTTGCGGGAGTTCCTTTCTGCTGACTTACCGCGAAAAGGTTTAATTCATAATTTCCATGCCTTAGATTTTGAAAATTTAAATAGCCATTTTCCACCTTCCCCCGAAGGGTATCTTCCCCAATTAATTCATAATGCATTCCGGCAGCATCACTAACAGGCAAAGCGGTTTGCACCCGAATATCTCTCGCTTTATTGTATGGTACAGCCGGCATTTGAGAAAGGTCATAGCGCTGATCAACATCAGAGAAGCCGCGAATAATAGGTTCACTAAGCTTTTCGTTTTTCCTGCTTCTTATCAATTCCTGGAGATTAATCCTGGCAAAACCATCATTTAGAGCCACATAATAAATAGAATCGTTGGTCTTGATGATTTTTTCGTATTTCTTCACAAGCCTCTCCCGAATCTTAGGGGAAGCGACTCTAACTTTATTTTCTTTCAAATCGGTGAAGACCAAAGTATTTTGCTTGGTATCGGTAAACCAGTAACCCATACCATCATAATAAAGCAGCTTATGATTATTATAAGCCACCAATTCCTTGAAGACCTCCAGGCTATCCGAAAAACTGTTATATCTATACCACTTCCCCCCATTAAAGACCGCAAGCTGCTCATTGATGCGATAGATATCGGCATTGTAATGGCCTTTCCCGTCAATATCCTTAAGTTTATCTACAGATAGAGCGCTGGTTAAATCATCGTTCAATTGAATTTTGTAAATTCCTTCATAAGGATGAGCAGCTATAAGAGAGGATGGGTTTTGAAACAAAAGTTCGCGTATTGGAAAGTTAACCCCGGTTACGGTTTGAGTTAATTCACTTCCATTTACGTGGGTTAATCCTGTATATGTGGCAATCAATTTGCTGTTCTCTGCTTGAGGGACATTCAGGATGCGGAAGCTTCCGGTTCGCTCCTCTACCGGTTTAAAAGTATTTCTTTCTATTTTAAAGGTTCCAGTATTATGATTTGCAAAGAGCTCATTATTGAGTATTTCAAGATTCCAGGTATGTCCCTCTGAACCGTCAATTAGTTCCTGCTCATCCTCAACAAAACGATAGACGCCGGTGTTACTTCCCAGGTATAACTGTTCTTTGAAAAAAGTCAGATCATATACTGCTCCCAATTCCCCGGTATCATCTGTGTAATATTCCACCGGCGAATGCAGGTTTATCATATCCACCCCGTTATCGAGACTCAGCCAGATATTCCCGTTATTTTCCACCATTCGCAAAACCGTATTATTTTGCAAGCCATTATGCCTGTTGTAAATACTATATTTACCCTCAGTTATATTGTAATGGATTATCCCATTTTTTACGGTTCCCAGAACAATCTCATCCTCATTCAACGCAAGAATGTGATTTAGTTCGAATCGACGTAAATCAGCATTTAACTTATCATCCTTAAACAGGCTGCACTTCCCTTCTTTGAATTCATAAAGCGCATCTCTTGTTCCTATAAGCAGTTTTTCTCCCTTTACTTTAATATCACTAATGGTTTCCCCTTCAAGAACATCCTGATTGGGCAATGCTTCCATTTCCCCATTCTCGTCCAGATAATAAAGTCCGGAATTTACAACGGCAATTAAAAGCCGGTCATTAAAAACCGTCATTTTATTGGTTACCTCGTTTTTTACAAGTGTAATTTCATCATTTTCATATTTATAAATAGCACCAAAAGACCTGAAGTAAATGGCATTTTGATAAGAGAGAATCTCCCAAAACTCATCGCTATGTAGCTGCTCTTCATCGATTAGATGCATTAAAGAATTATACTTTAAACTCCCAGTGCTATCCCGGGACCAATACCCAAACTCTTTATAGGAACCTGTATAAATTCTATCATTATGAGTATATACCGAGCGAATAATAGAGCCTGTCTTAAGTGCATGAAGTTTCCAGCGTTGACCATCGTAGCTCAACAAACCCTGATTATTGGCTACATAAATAATTCCCTGTTCATCTATATCTATATCCCAGTTCTGGCTGGCAGCTTCATAATCGCGCGAAGAATAGTTTTGTATAGGTGGGGTGAGCTGTTGGGAAAACCCGGAAACAACCATCAACATCGTTATTATCAGACTATTTATTAACCTAATTTTCATTAATTTAAAACTTTTTGTGCAGTTTTTGTTGTAGTCTTAACTTCATCAAAAATACAAGCTTTTTGTATTTTTGATGAAGTTTGCAATGAAATATTCAACTAAACTTCGCCTAATGCTAAAACACAATTCATTTTTAAAATTCCTGGGAGCCTTTGTCGTGCTATTCTTATTCTTTTCTTGCAAGCAGAAGGAAGAACAACGAAAGGAAGAAAGTCCTGAAAGGCCGAACATAGTTTTCATTATGACAGATGATCACGCTGCTCAGGCAATAAGCGCTTATGGTCACCCGATAAGCAAACTCGCACCCACACCTAATATTGACCGTATTGCGCAGAACGGCGTTAAATTCAATAATAATTTTTGCACCAATTCAATTTGCGGCCCCAGTAGGGCAGTAATTCTTACCGGAAAGCACAGTCACATGAATGGTTTTAGAATGAACGGGGAAGTATTTGATGGCTCACAGGCCACTTTACCTAAATATTTAAAAGAAGTTGGCTATCAAACCGCATTGGTTGGAAAATGGCACCTTCATGGCCTGCCGGAAGGTTTTGATCATTGGAACATCCTGGTAGACCAGGGGAATTATTATAACCCCGATTTTATTAAAGGAAAAGACACTACAAGAATTGAAGGTTATACGACCGATATTATTACCGATATGGGTTTAGACTGGTTAAAGCAAAATGCAGCTTCCGGAAAACCTTTTATGCTAATGTTACAACATAAGGCTCCCCATCGAAACTGGATGCCCGCACCAAGGCATCTTAATTTATACGATAGCATAGAATTCCCTTTGCCGGAAACCTATTTTTCAGATCATGAGAATCAGTTGGCAGCTCAGCAACAACTCCAAACAATTTATGAAGATATGTATAATGGTCATGATCTGAAAATGACCATAGAAAAAGGAAGTGACTCTCTTGCCCATAATCCCTGGACCAACGATTTTGAAAGAATGACCACCGAGCAGCGAAATACATGGAACGAGGCTTACAGACCTAAAAATGATGCCTTCCACGAGGCCAATCTTAGCGGAAAAGAACTGGCCAAATGGAAAGGTCAGCGGTATTTACAGGACTATCTCGCCACTGTAGCTTCCGTAGACGAGGGAGTTGGGAAAATACTGGATTATCTTGAGGAAACCGGTCTTGATGAAAACACAATAATAATTTACACCACAGATCAGGGATTCTATTTAGGAGAAAAAGGATTTTTCGATAAAAGGTTTATGTACGAAGAATCACTTGCTATGCCTATGCTTATGCAGTTCCCTAAAGAGATTAAAGCCGGCACAGAGATCAATGCGCTTACTCAAAACCTTGACTTCGCTCCGACTTTTCTGGATTTTGCCGGCGCTGAAATTCCCGAAGAGATGCAGGGAAGATCTCTTAGGCCCCTGGTAAATCAAACCACCAGCGATCAGGATTTTCGGAATGCCATTTACTATCATTATTATGATTTCCCTGCATTCCATATGGTAAAACGCCACTACGGAGTGCGAACGGAACGCTATAAGCTCATGCATTTCTATGACGATATAGACTTCTGGGAGATGTACGATTTACAGGAGGACCCGCTTGAGGAGAACAATATTTACAACCATCCTGATTACGTTGATATCCGGGAGGAAATGCATGCTAAGCTGGATAGCCTTCAGGACAAATATGAGGTCACAGAAGCAGAATTTAGACAAACCCCTGAGGAACGGGTGAAACGAGCCTATAGAAATTTTGCCAGGTTAGCCGGGGAAGATCCCGATACCTATCCGGATAAAAAATCTACTAAAACCGATAAATAAAATTTGAGGAATTTTGAACGAAAAAAACTTTCAAAGCTTATGGAAAAATTATTTTAAAACTGTAAAAATTAAATCGCGGGCAAACAAGAAATTGCACCTACAGCACGTCTCGAAACCTTATTGGAAATATTTGAGTGTAAAGAATCCATTGATAAATTAAAAATTAGTTTAAATTTGTGTCTTCAACTAATTAAACATTATCTAAAAATGAAAAAATTATTCTTATTATTTGCTGTTGCAACTATGTCCCTTTCGATCTACTCTTGTAGAGAGACTACTGAAGAAAAAACCGAAGACGCTATGGAGTCTGCAGGTGAAGATGTAGAAAACGCTGCTGAAGAAGCTGCTGATGAAACTGAAGCTGCTGTTGAAGAAGCAGAACAAGAAATAGAAGAAGAGATGAACGAGGACGATAATATGTAAAATCGTACTTTAAATTATTTTCTAAAGCTGCTTTCTTAATTGAAAGTGGCTTTTTTTAATTAATATCTAAATCTTAAACATATGAAAAAATCATTTTTATTCTTAGTTGCTATTCTGGCGCTTTCCTTTAATTCCTGCCGCGAAAAAACTCAGGAAAAAACTCAGGACGCTATTGAAGCTATAGGCGAAGATATTGAGGACAACACCAAAAAGGCCGGAGAAAAAATAGAAGAAGGTGCTGATAAGGTTAAAAAGGAGATCGATGAAGAAATTCACCAAACCGATGATATCAACGGCGAAGAAGACAAATAACGATTTTTAGACTTGCCTGATTCCTAAGATAAAAAAACCGTATAATCTCAAAATTATGCGGTTTTTTAATTTTCACTCAATTCCAAGGATTACGGAATAATTTCATCCATAACATTGCCCAATTTATAGGAGTATAGCTCCTCTCACTTTAGGAGCGGGTGTGAGGGCTTACTTCTTTCTTTCAATTACATAATTCACCATTAACTCCAGTGAATCTTTATAAGTAGAATCGGGGTAATCTTCCAGGATGCGAAGAGCCTCCCGTTGGAATTCCATCATTTTATTTTCAGCATAATCAAGCCCGCCTTTCATTTTCACAAATTCTATAACTTCCTTTACCCGCTTTTTATCCTTGTTATGGTTCTTAACCGAATTTATCAGCCAGGATTTTTCTTTTTTCGTAGAATTATTCAGGGCATAGATTAGCGGAAGCGTCATTTTTTGTTCCTTGATGTCTATCCCGGTAGGTTTTCCGATTTTATCATCCCCATAGTCAAAAAGATCATCTTTTATCTGAAAAGCCATCCCAATAAGTTCTCCAAAGCGTCTCATTTTGGCGATCTCGTTGGATTCGGGTTTTACCGAAGCCGCTCCTAAACTGCAACACGCTGCGATAAGGGTAGCAGTTTTCTGGCGGATGATATCATAATAAACCGCTTCGGTGATATCCAGACGACGCGCTTTTTCAATCTGCAGTAATTCCCCTTCGCTCATCTCCCTAACCGCAACGGAAATGATCTTCAGCAAATCAAAATCATTATTATCAATAGATAAGAGCAGACCTTTAGAAAGCAGGTAATCCCCAACCAGAACAGCGATCTTATTCTTCCATAAAGCATTAATGCTAAAAAAACCGCGACGGCGGTTAGAATCATCAACAACATCATCGTGTACCAGGGTTGCGGTATGGATCAACTCAATGACTGAAGCACCCCGATAAGTACGCTCGTTCACACTCCCATCTGAAACCATTTTGGCAACAAGAAACACGAACATTGGCCGCATCTGTTTACCTTTTCGGTTAACGATATAATGGGTAATACGATTAAGCAGAGCTACCTGAGAAGACATGGACTCGAAGAACTTTTTCTCAAAAAGTTCCATTTCTTTCTCAACGGGGAGTTTTATTTGGGAAATTACTTTCATTAAGCCACCAAAGATAATTATTTAAAGAGAATTTCAAGTGGTGACTTCACTTCCAAATTAAGCCGATTTATTTGCCAGTTGACCACAGGCTGCATCGATGTCTTTTCCGCGGGAGCGACGTACCGTAACTGTAATGTGATTCCTTTCCAGGATTTGCTGGTACATATTGGTAGCCTGGGAAGAAGCCTGTTGAAAATTACCGTCATCTATAGGATTGTATTCAATAAGATTGACTTTGCAGGGAACATAATTACAGAATTTCACCAATGCTTCAGCATCTTTTCTGGTATCGTTAATATCCTTCCACACAATATATTCGTAGGTAATGCGGCTTTTGGTTTTTGAATACCAATACTCCAGGGCTTCTCTTAGATCTTCTAGAGGAAAAGTCTCATTAAACGGCATTATCTTCGTGCGAACTTCATCTACAGCCGAATGCAGAGAAACCGCAAGTTTGATCTTCGTTTCATCATCGGCCAGCTTCTTGATCATCTTCGGCACTCCTGAAGTTGAAATGGTGATGCGCTTCGGTGACATGCCCAAACCTTCCGGAGAAGTTATTTTCTCCACCGCCTTCATCACATTATTATAATTCATTAGCGGCTCCCCCATTCCCATAAAAACAATATTACTCAGGGGCCGGTCAAAGTAGAGCCTGCTTTCGTTATCGATAGCGACAACCTGGTCGTAGATCTCGTCGGGATTCAGATTACGCATTCTTTTTAATTTCGCAGTGGCGCAAAACTGGCAATCCAGGCTACACCCCACCTGTGACGAAACACAAGCCGTGGTTCGGGTAGCCGTAGGGATCAATACCGATTCAACGGTTAATTGATCGTGCAATTTTACCGCATTTTTGATGGTTCCATCGCTGCTGCGTTGCATCCGATCCACCCGAATATGGTTGATCACAAAATTTTCATTCAGCATTTCACGGGTCTCCTTGGAAATGTTGGTCATCGCCTCAAAGCTGTGCGCTCCTTTATTCCAAAGCCATTCATACACCTGACTTCCGCGGAAGGATTTATCGCCTTCAGCAACAAAAAAGTCCTGCAATTGCTTCTTGGTAAGCGCCCGTATGTCTTTCTTCTTATTTTTCACGCTGCAAAAGTATGAAGAATTAAAGGATTTTATTACTATTTGAGGCTTAAGTGTTTAGCCTTCCAAAACAAAAAAAGCCACAAACTTTAAATTTGTGGCTTTAACTCTATTTGTGCAATCTTAGATTATCAACATAGCATCTCCGTAAGTATAGAAACGGTACTTCTCCTTCACGGCTTCTTCATAGGCTTTCTTCATAAACTCGTGCCCGGCAAATGCTGAAACCATCATAAGCAAGGTTGATTTTGGCGTATGAAAATTAGTCACCATACAATTGGCTATACTGAAATCGTAGGGAGGAAAGATAAATTTATTGGTCCAACCTCCGAATTCATTTAAAGTTTGGTTTGAAGAAACCGCACTCTCCAGAACACGCATAACAGTAGTTCCTACTGCGCAAACTCTCCGATTTTCCAGCTTGGCCTTATTGATAGTATCCATGGCTTTTTTTGTTATAAAAGCTTCTTCACTATCCATTTTATGTTTGCTCAGGTCTTCTACCTCAACAGGGCTAAAAGTTCCCAAACCTACGTGAAGGGTAACTTCAGCAAAGTTCACTCCTTTAATTTCCAGTCGTTTCAACAGATGTTTGGAAAAGTGTAATCCGGCAGTAGGAGCAGCAACTGCACCTTCTTCTTTAGCATAAATCGTCTGATAACGCTCCTGATCTTCTGGCTGCACATCCCTCTTTATATATTTTGGAAGTGGAGTTTCCCCAAGTTCCTGAAGTTTCTTTCTGAAATCTTCGTAAGAACCATCGTATAAAAATCTTAGGGTCCTCCCACGGGAAGTTGTGTTATCAATTACTTCGGCTACAAGACTCTCATCTTCCCCGAAGTATAGTTTATTCCCGATTCTTATTTTTCTTGCAGGGTCTACCAACACATCCCAAAGTTTGGTTTCAGGGTTTAGTTCCCTGAGTAAAAAAACTTCAATTCTTGCACCGGTTTTTTCCTTATTTCCGAATAGACGGGCCGGAAAAACCTTGGTGTTATTGAGTACCATGACATCTTCAGGATCAAAATAATCCAGGATATCTTTGAATTGTTTATGCTCAATTGTTTGTTCTTTCCTGTTAAGAACCATTAGTCTTGCCTCGTCCCTGTTCTCAGCAGGGTACTCAGCCAATAGTTCCGGTGGAAGTTCAAAATTGAAGTGTGAAAGTTTCATTCCCATAAGTGTGCTTTTAAAAGCTGCAAATATACAATCTCAAAACAGGCGTTGTCAAGTAAATAAGAGTTTATTTGTCTTTGCCGGTGTTTAGGCCCCGTCTATGTTAAAGCCCAACTTTTTAAGATCCTTCCAGAAATCGGGATAAGACTTGGAAACCACCATGGCATCTTCTATTTCAAAAGGCACTTTGAGACCAAGAGGCGCGAAGGCCATCGCCATTCGGTGATCGTTATAGGTGGCTACGGAAACATTCTTCTTGAAATCTTTCTGCGGAATCAACTCCAGGCTATCATCTGAAATCTTTACTCTACCTCCAAATTTTTCGATTTCAGCTTTTAACGCGGCAAGCCGATCGGTTTCCTTTATTTTAAGGGTATGCAAACCTTTTAAGGTACATGGCACTCCTAGGGCAAGGCAGGTCACCGCAATTGTCTGAGCGATATCGGGGGAATCTATTAAATTTTCTGAAAGACTCCTTGGTTTCTTTTGCGAGGTTTTTTTAAGCACTATCGCATCATTTTCGTAATGGGTTTCCACCCCAAACTGCCGGTAAATTTCAGAAATACAGCAGTCACCCTGCAGACTCTTTTCCCGGTAAATACTCAGTCTTAAATCCGCAGTTTCACTAATAGCCGCGAGACTATAAAAGTAAGAAGCCGAACTCCAGTCTGATTCCACCGCGATGGTTTTGCTCTCAAGTTTTTCAGAAGGTTCTATTATTATCTTTCTTCCGGTAAATTCTCCCTTCATACCGGCATTCCTCATTATTTCGAGGGTCATATTGATGTATGGTGCGGAAGTCACCTGGCCCACCAGATCTATTTGTAGTCCGTTAGGTAATGAAGGCGCAATAAGCATCAAAGCCGAAATATACTGGCTGCTGATATTAGCCTGTACCTTCACTTCGTTTTCGGTAAGCGTTTTCCCTTTAATTCTCAATGGCGGAAAGCCTTCTTTCTTTTCATAACTTATATCGGCGCCCAGATTTCTTAAGGCATCTACCAATAGTTTCACAGGCCGTTCCTGCATACGTGGGCTTCCGGTTAATACTACTTCTCTGCCCTCTCTAGTGGCAAAATATGCTGTGAGAAAACGCATAGCCGTACCCGCGTGATGAATATCAATAAGCCCCCCATCGCTAGCTAAAGCCTTTTTCAGATATTGGGTATCATCACTATTGGATAGGTTCTCCACCTTAAGAGAAGGATATAAAGCCTGCAGAATAAGTAAGCGGTTCGATTCGCTTTTTGAACCGGTGATTTTCAGGTCTCCCGATAGCTGCCTTTTGTCGTTAAAAAGTTTGATCTTCATCCCCTTCTGTTTTTTATTTATTCCGGGAATTTTCCTTTTCCTTCATCTTAAACTGTCCAAAAGCAATGATGAAACCATAAGCCAGGGCTGCCACAAATTGTCCCAGGATGAAACGAAATAATTTCTCGTCTTCGGTACGTTCCCTGAAAAAAGTGGCTATTTCAATTCCACCATATTCAAACAACATACTTACAAAATTATAAATTATAAGAAAGGAAACCCCTAACAATATTACCGATTTCCAGAAGCTTTTTTGCGATACTATACTCTTAAAACCCATTAGCGAAGTTTTTTATTATTCTTGTGGCGATCTTTATCTCGCTCAGTTTTAATGTCCAGCTTTTTATCGAAAGCCTCTTGCAAATTAACCCCGGTTTGGTTGGCTAGACACAGCACTACGAACATCACGTCTGCCAGTTCTTCTCCCAGGTCTTTATTCTTATCGCTTTCCTTCTCACTTTGTTCCCCATAGCGACGGGCAATTATTCGGGCAACCTCCCCTACTTCTTCGGTGAGTTGTGCCATATTGGTGAGCTCGTTAAAATAACGAACTCCATGTTCTTTTATCCAATCGTCTACCGCTTTTTGAGAGTTTTCTATATGCATATTATCTTTTTTTATTTCCTTCCTGCCCATATTCGTGTAAACCGAAACCACTACCCCATTGCCCGCTTCCATTGATTCCTGGGTCTTGGCTCTCTATTCTTTATTCTTGTTTCTTGTTTCTTGAATCTTGAACATTCTAAGTCCGGTTCTTAGAATCCATTAAGATTGTTACCGGGCCGTCATTGATCAATTCCACTTTCATATCGGCACCAAATTCACCTGTTCCCACCGGTTTCCCCAAACTTTCTTCGAGTGTTTTTATGAATTTCTCGTAAAGCGGAATTGCCACTTCAGGTTTTGCAGCCTGAATATAACTAGGCCTGTTTCCTTTTTTAATGCTCGCATGCAAGGTAAACTGGCTCACTACAATGGCGTCTCCATCTACATCAAGAAGAGAATCATTCATAACCCCTTCCCCATCATTAAAAATGCGCATCTTAACTATCTTGTTGCAAAGCCACTTAATGTCCTCTTCGGTATCGGCATTCTCAATTCCTAGTAGGATCACCAGGCCATTTTTGATCACCGCATTAATTTCGCGGTTTGTGCTTACCGAGGCTTTGGAAACACGTTGAAGAACTACTCTCATTCTTTTTTATAAATATCGGTTCGGTAATTATCTTCTTCCCCTTCCAGGATCTGCAAATAACTTTTATACCGGCTCCAGGCTATCTTCCCCTCTTCCAATGCCTCCTTGACAGCGCATTGTGGTTCTTCGAGATGCATACAGTTATGAAACTTACAGTTTTGCTTTACTCTGAAAAACTCAGGGAAATAATTGCCCAGTTCTTCCCGCTCAATATCTACCACCCCAAAACCTTTAATTCCCGGGGTATCTATTATTCTGGCATCAAAACTAAGGTCAAACATTTCAGCGAAAGTTGTAGTATGCTGCCCCTGCTTATGCTGCCCGGAAATTTCTGAAGTCTTTAAATTAAGTCCGGGCTCCAGGGCATTTATTAAAGTAGACTTACCTGTACCACTATGACCTGAGAACATACTGGTTTTCCCCAGCATCATCTCTTTTACTTTTTCTACATTCTTTCCGGTTTTTGCTGAAATTCCAATGCATTCATACCCTACTTCCCGGTATAATGCTGCCAGGTATTTTATCTCCACCAATTCATCTTCATTATAAGTATCAACTTTATTGAAAAGCAATACAGCCTTAATGCCGTAAGCTTCCGCAGTTATCAAAAACCGATCTATAAAAGTGGTAAAGGTTGGCGGATTGTTCAGGGTGATAAGCAAAAACACCTGATCAATATTCGAAGCGATAATATGGATTTGCTTGGAAAGATTAACCGATTTACGAATAATGTAGTTTTCGCGTTTATCAATTTTCTTGATCACTCCCTGCTCCGCACCTTCCTTGTCTTCAATATCAAATTCCACCTTGTCACCAACGGCCACAGGGTTTGTACTCTTAATTCCTTTTATTCGGAATTTCCCCTTGATGCGGCAGTCGTAATACTTGCCATTTTCGCCTTTGACATAATACCAACTACCGGTAGATTTATAAACAGTTCCTTTCATTCACGTAATGCTTTTTTAACCTCATAGGGGTTAGAGCCCTTTGCGGTTTGCTAAAATAGCAATTACTGCTTGCTTTTTAACCAAAAAATCATTGAAAACCAAAGCGGTTACCCTTTCATGATCTTCTCCTGGTGATTGATAGATTCCTGGTGAACCGCCTTGAACAACCTAAGGATAAATTCTTCGCTTAAGCCGTGCTGCTCCCCTTCAAGCACCATATTTCCAAGGATTTCATTCCATCTTTTAGTTTGAAGTACCGATACGTTCTGGGCCTTTTTCACTTTTCCAATTTCATCGGAAACTTTCATTCTTCTTGAAAGCAACTCGATCAATTGGTTATCGGCTACATCGATCTGGGCTCTGAGGTTGCTGAGTTTATTCTGAAACTCTTCACTTTCTGAAATCTCTTTCCTTATCTTCAAATCTTTCATTATTTGAACAAGAGTTGCAGGAGTGATTTGTTGTGCAGCGTCACTCCAGGCATCATCTGGTGTATGATGGGTTTCTACCATAAGACCATCATAGTTCAAATCCAGGGCGGTCTGGCAAAGATCAAAGATAATATCTCTTCTTCCCGCAATATGCGACGGATCAAGGATTAATGGCAGGTCTGGAAATTTATTCTGAAGCTCGATTGCGATTTGCCACTCCGGGTTGTTTCTGTATTTTGTCTTTTCGTAAGCTGAAAATCCGCGATGAATCACCCCAAGATTTTTAATGTCTGCTGTGTACAATCTTTCTACAGCTCCCAGCCAAAGAGAAAGATCAGGGTTAACCGGATTTTTCACTAAAACAGTTTTATCGGTACCCTTTAAGGCATCGGCGATCTCCTGTACAATAAAAGGAGAAACGGTGGTACGGGCTCCAATCCAGAGAATATCGACATCATACTCCAGGGCAAGGTCTACATGGTTTGCATTCGCAACCTCGGTAGTGGTCAACATTCCGGTTTCTTCTTTGGCCTTTTTCAACCATTTTAAACCAAGTGCGCCAACACCTTCAAAATTTCCAGGTCTTGTTCTGGGTTTCCAAATTCCCGCCCGAAGCACAGTGGCATCGGTATCTTTTAATTGATGCGCGATCTTCAAAACCTGTTCTTCAGTTTCGGCACTGCAGGGCCCGGCGATTACCAGGGGATGATCTAAGCCGAAATCGTCCAGCCATTTCCTCATTTCCTTCTTGTTTTCCATAATTGTAAAATTAATCTTTGAGTATTAGTCTATTCCGTTTAAAATTGATTTTATATGATTTGTGCGTTGCATTTCCCGGTACACCCCCTGAAAATCGTCATCTTCTATAAGATTTTTAAAACGATTAAGATTAGCGATATATTCATTTAAGGTCTCCAGCACATTTTCTTTGTTTTGCTGAAAAATAGGCGTCCACATTTCCGGAGAACTCTTAGCCAGTCTCACCGTAGAAGCGAAACCACTTCCGGCCAGGTCAAAAATATCCCGTTCGTTCTTTTCCTTTTCCAATACGGTTTTGCCAAGCATAAAGGAACTGATGTGCGAAAGATGTGATACATAGGCAATATGTTTATCGTGGGATTTCGGATCCATATATCTTATGCGCATCCCCAGCCTTTGAAAGATTTCCAGCGCCCGTTCCTGCAGCTTAAAGGCTGTTTTTTCTACTTCGCAAATGATAATGGTTTTATTCCTGTACAAATTAGGAATGGCCGCCTCCGGGCCCGAAAATTCGGTTCCCGCGATTGGATGGGCTGCCAGGTAATTTCTTCTTCCGGGGTGATTTGCCACGGTTTTACAAATCCCTTCCTTGGTAGAACCGGCATCAAAAACCAGGGTGTTTTCATTTACCAGGTCCAGAACCTGTTCCAATACTCCGGGTGCAACATCTACCGGCACGGCAAGGATGACCACATCTACCTGCTGTATATTTTCCAGTTCGGCCTGGTGATCTATCATCCCGAGAGCTTTGGCTTTGGCTAAATGCTCAGTATTGGCATCACAACCATAAATTTCAGCTTCTGAAAAAGCCGATTTAATATCCAGCGCAAATGACCCTCCTATGAGCCCTACTCCTATAATCTGTACTTTCATTACTTTACCCGTTTAATAGCTCTTTTTATATTTTCTTCGGAAGCACATAGCGAAAACCTTACATAGCCCTCTCCCATGGCTCCAAATATGAATCCAGGCGCGATAAAAATGTTATGTTTCTGAAGCAAAAATTCAACAAAAGTTTCAGAAGTCGTTCCGCTGGGAACCCGGGCCCAAACAAACATCCCGGTTTGGTCTTTTGCTGGTTCGCATTGCAAAGCTTCAGCAAGTTCCAGCACCTTTTCTTTCCGATTTTGATAAATTTCATTCTGTTCACTAAACCAGTTTCCGTTGAGTCGCAAAGCAGCGGCTGCACCTACCTGTAGCGGATAAAACATCCCACTATCCATATTGGTTTTCACCTTTAGTACCGTATTAAGGTTTTGTTCGCTTCCGCAGAGCATCCCAATTCGCCATCCGGCCATATTAAAAGATTTGCTTAGGGAATTAAGTTCCAATACCACTTCTTTTGCACCTTCGGTTTGCAGAATGCTTTTAGGCTCATTATTCAGAATAAAACTATAGGGATTATCATTGACAATAAGAATATTATGCCTTTTACCGAATTCCACGAGGTCCTTGAAAACCTGATCTGTAGCAGAAGCCCCGGTAGGCATATGAGGATAATTAACCCACATAAGCTTTACCTTGCTAAGGTCTCTGTTCGCCAGGCTTTCCAGATCCGGCAGCCAGTTTCCTTCCTCATTAAGTGGATAATAAACCGCTTTTGCTCCCACCAGATTGGTCACCGAAGTATAAGTAGGGTAACCCGGATCGGGGATAAGCACCTCATCCCCATCATTCAAAAAGGCCATGGAAATATGAGTGATGCCCTCTTTGCTCCCCATGAGTGGCAGGATCTCGGTTTCCTGATCGAGCGCTACCTTATATTGATTTCTATAGAATTCTGCGATAGCCTTTCTAAAATCGGCCGTGCCTTTATATGGCTGATACTGGTGCGCCGCCGAATTCACCAAGGCCCCGTTTAGAGCTTTGATAACCTGTGGCGGCGGGGGTAGATCAGGACTACCAATTCCCAGATTTATAATATCCTTTCCCAATTCCTGCATAGCACGCACCTCTTTTAACTTGGTAGAGAAGTAGTACTCTTTTACGTGTTTTAACCTGTTGGCCTGCGCTATCATATCAAGCTGTTTTTATAAGTTCCTAATATTGTTAGTTGTTCGGTCATCACTTCCAGAATGCCTACCGCTTTTAAAAATTCCTCATAATTGTCAAAAGTAACATCGATAAAAAATGAATACTTCCACGGACTTTCGATAATAGGCATACTCTGTATCTTGCTCATATCAAGGTTGAAATCCCTTAGAATATTCAATACAGATACCAGGCTCCCCCGCTTGCTTTCCAATTCAAATTTCAGAGAAGCTTTATTTATTATATCACCGTTGGGTTCTTTCTTTTTTGTGCTGATAATTAAAAACCTGGTGGCATTGCTTTTTTTGGTATGAATACTTTCTGCCAGGATTTCCAACCCAAAGAGTTTTGCCGCCGCTTTGCTGGCTACAGCCGCAATTTTATGAGATTCCTTTTCTGCAATTCTTCTTGCCACCTCTGCGGTATCAGCATCTTCAATAAGTTTTATATGAGGATATTGCTTGAAGAATTCTTTACACTGCAATAAGGCCATGGGATGTGAATACACCTTCTTGATATCCTCCAGCTTTTGGCCCGGAAGTACCATTAAATTCATATCTATAGGAATATAATGCTCCCCCACCACCTGTAATTTATTCTCGTCAATAAGCGCGTAATTTGGTAGTATAGAACCCGCGATGCTATTCTCTATAGCCATCACCCCTTCGGAAGCATTGCCATTCACCAGACTTTTTGTTAGCTCGGTGAAAGACATACATTCCAGTACCGGCACATCTTCCTTATAATATTGTTGCGCCACCAAATGATGAAATGAACCCTGGATGCCTTGTATTGCTATTTTTCTTTCCATTCAAATTTTGCATAAAAAAAAAGTCCCGATTTGTATCGGGACTTTTCTATATAATTTCTTTACTTAATTACATAACATTCCCGTTCCTATCTCTGAAATAGAAATAAAAATAAAAGAATGTGTTCCAGCGAATTAAGTTGATCATTGTTTCTTCGTTATGGGGCTAAAGTAGAATATAAATTCAGAATGAAAAACATTTTCAATAAAATTTTTATGCTTTTTACGGGCTTGCTCTAAATTTATCTGGTTTGTCTTCAAATTATAAAGATCTGGCTAATCCAGCCCTTTGAAATTCCGAATTATGTAATCCCAGCCCATACTTTTATGAAGATGGATTTCGTTTATAATTACTTATTTTTGAAAAAAGAACAGCTATGTCTATTTCGGTAGAAGGAATTTCAAAATTTTATGGGGAACAAAAAGCCCTGGACGAGGTTTCGTTTTCGGTCACACGAGGGGAAATCGTGGGTTTTTTAGGCCCAAACGGCGCCGGTAAATCCACCCTGATGAAAATCCTCACTGGTTATCTTCCCGCTTCTGAAGGCGAGGCGTCAGTGAATGGTATTCCCCTTGAAGAAAACCTGCACCAGATTCAGCAGAACATCGGTTATTTACCGGAAAATAATCCGCTTTATACTGAAATGTACGTTCGGGAATATTTGGAGTTCAATGCAAAGGTCTATAAGACCGATAAATCCCGGATTGAAGAAGTGATAATACTCACCGGCCTTAAACCCGAAGCTAATAAAAAAATAGAACAGCTCTCTAAAGGTTATCGCCAACGCGTTGGTCTGGCTGCAGCCCTGCTCCACGACCCCGAAGTTCTGATCCTTGACGAGCCCACTACCGGACTCGACCCCAACCAGCTGGTTGAAATACGTAGCCTCATCCGGAATATTGGCAAGGACAAAACCGTTTTCCTTTCCACCCATATCATGCAGGAAGTAGAGGCCGTTTGCGACAGGGTGATTATTATAAATAAGGGAAAGATTGTAGCCGATAAAAAACTAAATGATCTGCGGGCAGAGAAAGAACAGGTGATTCATGTAGAATTTGATTACCTGGTTGAACCGGTGGCCATCCAAAAAATCCCGCATTTGGTATCTTCCCGGAATATTGGCGGATTTGCCTGGGAACTTACCTTCGATACAAAAAAGGACATGCGCCCTGCAGTCTTTGATTTCGCCCACGATAACGGACTAAAAACCCTTCAGCTCAACCAAAAAACAAAAAACCTGGAAAGCTTATTTGCTGAATTGACGGTCCCCTAGCCCCTAAAAGAAGAATATTTCAAAGTTTATTTGCTGAAATACCCGGCAATTCCAGGAGCAAAAAACCTAAATAAATTTTCAATTATTATACTCCCCCATCGGGGGCCCGAGGGGCCGGACTTACTCAAATATAAGTCGGCCAGTGTAATGCTCTTTCACGCGTACCTCAGGCGGCCGGTTTTTAGCAATCACATCGCCGAAACCAAAAATATCGCCTTTTATGGATTCCTTCGGATTTACAATAAGTTTATTTGTACCCCGGTGCATCAGGTCTATATGAGCGGCTTCCAGATCTCCTGCCTCCAGCCTGCCGTCTCCCGCTGCAAAAAAAAGATCTAACCTGCCAACCTTTCCGGAGAGAAAATAATTAGAAACATTATCATTCGTGATACGCAGCGAATTCACCTCCAGATTCAGAATAAAATCACCATTGGTATAAACCTCCGGGTCTCTTTCCTGGTTTAGCGATCGAAGCCATAGCTCAGGAAAATTTAATGTCCCTATACTTTCAATGGGTTGATGACTGCTATTTTGCAACCAACTCAAAGTTGGCGTGGTGACCGTTACTTTTATAATTCCGTAATCCCTAAGGAAATTACAGGGCTTTTCATTTCTGATATAGAGTCGGTTGTCCAGCACCTCTACTGAAACACCACTCAAAAGATTTTTCCCGGTTTCTACAACAACCTTATGTTCGGGTCCCTGCTGAATAAAAAGCCTAACATCGTCAAAGACATTGATCTCTTCAAATGCTGCAACTTCAATCTCTTCAGAAACGATTTCCCCGGCAGTCTGGATACAACCTGGGGCATCTTCAGAATCACAACTGAAAAATGCGAAAGTCATCATTATTACTAAAAGGTATCTTTTCATAACCTGTATCCTATTGAAAGTTCCACAGCTTCGGCATTGGCCCAATGTGAGCGCACAGTAACCGACGCCCATAAATTTTCAGTGAGTTTTCGCTGAAGACCGATCCTGTTATAAAGCTGCCCTACATAATGTTCGTAGGGAAAATAGACATAATACCCCAACTGAGTGATCACCGATAATTTATCGAAAACTAATTGGTGACCTATAAACACTCCAACCCGTTTGGAGTCCTCATCTCCACTGGTATCCCCGGAAGGAAATGCGATAGACTGATACCTGATTCGCTCTGCCATTGCTTTTGAGAGAAATAATTCGGCACCTGCCTGTAGCGTACTCTTATGATTGATCACCTTATCGGCAAATGCTGAAAAAGTGAGGAACGGGTATTGTTTGGATCCAATCACGCCCATCGTATTCACGCCACTGCGGAGCACAAGATTCAGATGAATAGGCTCAGTATATTTTTCTCCCGGTATTTTTGGAATATAAGCCGGTAGATTTTCGTGATCCAGAACATAATTTAACCCCAGGTTTAATCCAATAGTATTTGTACTTGTATTGGGAGATTTAAAATCGGCATTGGAATAATGAATTACTGAAAGCCCTGCCTGAAGCCCAAAACCTTTAATGATATTTTCCTTTTTGAGATTAGCCATCAGATAAGTGGTGCTCAGCAGCCTCGAACCGTAGGCATTGTTCCTGAAGTTAACATCGGGATGATAAGGATTCCCTGCGTAAGCCAGGCCTTGCCCTATTCTGAACATCAAACTGCGCTTCAACAGATAAAAATTCATATGAACATAGAGCCCGTAATTCTCACCCAAAGCAGATTCCTTCATATCCTGGTAGGTAAAGGACACCCCTACATCGGGATAATTATATCGCTTTTCCCAGTCTTTGAATCCGAAGCTCTTTTTATTGAACCCGAGAATTAAAGCCTGAGGATGACCTGTGATCAAATGAGCGATATCAGTATTGTGCTCGGCGATAGTTCCGTAGAAATAACTGGCATCAAACGAATAATAATTTCTCCCGGAATCCTGAGCAGCGAGGCTCAGACCTACAAAAAGAAAGACAAGGGCAGTAAATTTCTTCATTAGCCGCAAATGTATGCCAATATTTTAAAAAACTGCCTGAGCTATTTTCTGAATATTTGTGCTACTTATTTTAATTTTTCTCCGTTTAGGGTAATAGAATAGGTGATTTCTGCTGCTTTTTCCAGCATTTTTGAAACTGAGCAGTATTTATCCATTGAGAGTTTTACCGCCCTGATGGCTTTGCCGGCAGGTGCTTCTCCCTGAAGAATAAAGTGCAAATGGATACCTTTAAAAACATTTGGAATAGCACCATCTTCCCTGAAACCTTCTACTTCAACTTCAAGATCGTCGAGCTCTATCTTTTGTTTTTTAAGGATCATCACCACATCAATACTGCTGCAGCCTGCAAGGCCACGCAATAAAAGATCCATCGGGCTGGCACCCTGCGGATTTTCTACCGATTTATTATCAAGGTAAACCACATCTCCGCGTTCGTTGGTTGTTTCAAATCGGTACTCTTTGTTTATGCGTTTCAGATGAATTTTCATAGCAAATAATTTTCCAGCAAATGTAGAAAAAGCTCCCGAAATCAGGAGCTATTAATTTAAAAAGCCTCCAGGAAATTTAATTCCTGAAGGCTTAGTGAAACCTATATTATTCCTCAAAGGTGTAGAGACAAACACACCTTTATCCTTCTATTTCACAAAACCAACGCCTGCTGTGGTATTGGTTTGTGTATCAATTAGGATGAATCTTCCGTTTTCCTGTTGATTCTCAAAATTATCGGCAAATAATGCCTTGCTTAGCTTTAAGGCCACCTGGCCTATTTCATTTAATTGCAGGGAATTCGCCTGAGTTAAACCTTCAAAATTGGTAGAAATGCGCCCTTCTATTTGGGTAACCTTTGCCAACACATCATTGGTGTTATGTTGCAGCACATATTTTGCGCCGGGCACCAGCGGCTTGCCGTCCATCCAACAAACAGTGGCTTTTAATTCCTTGGTTTGTTGTGGCAGCTCCCCTGTTTTTACCAGCATATCTCCCCTGGCTACATTAATATCATCTGTTAGAGTGATAGTTACGGAACTTCCTGCCTGAGCCTCCTCGAATTTTTCATCGAAAAAATAGATGTCTTTGATGGTAGAAGTGGTAAGCGAAGGCAAAACTGTAACTTCATCTCCAACTTTCAGGCTGCTTCCGGTGATCTTTCCGGCATAGCCGCGAAAATCGTGAAAAGCTTCAGTCTTTGGCCGTATTACGGTTTGTACCGAAAATCTTGCCTGCGTTTCTTCTGTAAAATCTTCAGCTTTAAGTTTCTCCAGGTGTTCCAGCACGGTCTCGCCATCATACCAGCTCATTGCCGAAGAGCTTTCAGCTATATTTTCGCCCCAAAGCGCAGAAACCGGAATAAAGTTGATCTTTTGCCCCTTGAAATCGCTTCTTTGCTGAAGTTCCTTAAAATCAGCCACGATCTCATTGTAAACTTTTTCTGAATAATTTACCAGGTCCATTTTGTTCACCGCCACGATCACCTCCTTTACCCGAAGTAAATTATTAATAAAGAAATGCCGGTAGGTTTGCTCGATCACTCCTTTGCGGGCATCTATCAAAATGATGGAGGCCTGGGAGGTGGATGCGCCGGTGACCATATTCCGGGTATATTCGACGTGACCAGGAGTGTCGGCAATAATGTAGCTTTTATTCCGGGTTGAAAAATAAATATGCGCTACATCTATGGTGATTCCCTGCTCGCGCTCTGCCACCAATCCGTCGGTAGCCAGAGAAAAATCCAGATATTCCAGTCCATTTCGCTTGCTGGCTTTCTCTATGGCTTCAATTTTATCTATGGTGAGTGACCTGGTGTCGTAAAGCAATCTTCCAATCAAGGTGCTTTTTCCATCATCTACACTTCCTGCAGTTGCTATTTTTAAAACTTCCATTTGTAATTTTTTATACCATATTTTCTATTATCCCTTTGAGGGGACAGCCGACTTAAAAATATCCCTGCTGTTTGCGGGTTTCCATCGCCGCTTCTGAACGCTTATCGTCTATTCTTGCTCCTCGTTCAGAAATGCTGGATTCCCTTATTTCCTGCACGACCCTTTCTATGGAATCAGCTTTCGATTCTACCGCGGCGGTACAAGACATATCTCCAACCGTCCTGAATCGCACAGTTCTGATTTCGGTTTTTTCATCTTCTTCCCGGTAAACATATTCGGAGGCCGACCAAAGCAGGCCATCGCGTTCAAAGATCTCGCGCTGATGCGCATAATAAATTGAGGGAATTTCAATCCCCTCAGCTTCGATATAACTCCATACATCAAGCTCTGTCCAGTTGGAAATAGGAAACACCCTCATGTTTTGCCCGATATCAATTCTTCCGTTCAGCATATCGAAAACCTCGGGCCGCTGATTTTTCTCATCCCATTCCCCAAAATCATTTCTCACAGAAAATATCCTTTCCTTAGCCCGTGCTTTTTCTTCATCTCTCCTGGCGCCACCTATGCAGGCGTCGAATTTGAATTCTTCGATAGCATCCAACAGTGTATTGGTTTGCAAAGCATTCCGACTAGAGTATTTTCCTTTTTCTTCAATAGATTTGCCGTTGTCTATATCGTCCTGCACGTTTCTAACGATGAGTTGCAAACCCAGTTCTTCTACAAGCCTATCTCGAAACTCAATGGTTTCAGGAAAATTATGACCGGTATCTATATGCATTAAGGGAAAAGGGATCCTGGCCGGATAAAAGGCTTTCTGAGCCAGACGCACCAAAGTGATAGAATCTTTTCCGCCTGAAAACAACAAAACCGGATTCTCAAACTGTGCAACTACTTCCCTGAAAATATATATCGCCTCGCTCTCCAGGCTGTTTTGCTTTAAAATTCGTGTCATTTCATTCTAATTTTAGGCGTGTAAACCACATTCGCGGTTAGACAAGACTTTGGTAGGATCGAAGTATTTGAATTCATTGGGTAAAGTATTTTCCTCCAGGTACGCATCCAGTTGCTCATCGCTCCAATAGTAAAATGGACTCACCTTTAATTTTCCATCTTTGCTGTAACTTAATACTCCAATACTATCGCGAAAAGCCGTTTGGCCCTTTCTCAAATTAGTAAACCAAAGATCAGGTTTTTGTTGCTCCATGGCCCGCTGAAAAGGTTCCAGCTTTACCTGCCTGGTAAATTCTTCATGTTGCGAAGAATTCACTTCCGGAATTCCGCCAAAAAGGGCGTCCCGGTAGGCTGCGGTTTGTTTTGGAGTATAGAGCTTTACATTCAATTCCAACTGATCAATTACCTGAGTGGCGTGCTTGTAGGTTTGAGGAGTATTATAACCGGTATCGCACCATATCACTTTAATTTCGGGCTCTATCTTAGAAACTGCGTGTAGAATAGCCGCTTCAAAAGGCCGAAAATTTGTAGTAACCACAGGCCTTTCGGCATTGGAGACAGCCCACCGAATGATTTCTGCCGGACTTGCTTCTCTGAACTGCTCATTGAGTTCTTTCAATTCGTTTTCACTAAGCTTTATCATATTATTCTTTTCCAAAGTTTATGGCATTCCAAAGTCTCTCATGCCCAAAATACAGAACCATTTTAGTAACCAGCTCCACCGAACCAATAGCAAGAGCCGTTTCTACTTTTCCGGTTAACACCCAACTTATGGCAATAGTATCTAAAGTGCCAATGGTTCTCCAACTTATAGCTTTTAGAATACTACGGATCGGCTTCTCGCCGGCACGGTCGTCATTAAAGTTTTTTTGAGCCCGTCGCGGATTTAGTAACATAGGCAATAGAACTTCTATTTAATTATTAACCTATAGGGTTGGTAGGTTATTAAAACAAAAATAAACTTAAAGCTGCGGTTATGCCAATTAATTCATAATTAATTTAATCAGGTTGAACTTTTTTCTTCACCCTGGCCAAATCGGAAAGTGTATTCCCGCCTAAAACATTCAGGGTGCTATCCCTAACCTGTATCATCAGGGCGTGAACCGAGCAGGTTGCTTCATCGGGACAGTCGTTGCATTTTTCGTAATAATTCAGGCTAACACAGGGAACCATAGCTATGGGGCCCTCGAGCACCCGAACTACAGAGGTCATTTTGATCTTCTCAGGTTCCTGAATGAGATAATAACCGCCACCCTTACCTTTTTTCGAGCCCAGAAAGCCAGATTTCCGTAGACTTAGCAAAATGCTTTCCAGAAACTTCAAAGAGATATTCTCACTTTTAGCGATTTCTGAAGTTTGCACAGGTTTTTTATCCTCGCGTGAAGCGATAAAGGCCAGCGCCTTGATCCCATACTTGGTCTTTTTTGAAAGCATAGCACGAAGATACTTAAATAAAATTTTTACACGGCCACTGCTTTGTTTCTAAACAGGAGCCTGTATTTTAATTAATCCTATTTACTAATTTCAGAACATCACATACCACACCCCTTGCGGTCACTGCTGCACCGGCGCCTGCCCCCTGGATCACCAAAGGTTGATCACCGTAAGATTCAGTGTAAATCTCGAAAATATTATCGGCTTCTTTTATCTGTCCTAGTGCACTCTCCTTAGGTACCGAAATAAGTTTGGCCTCCAGGCTGCCCCTCCCTACTTTAAGCTCGCCCACATAACGTAACACGTGATTCTTCTTTTGATTTTTCTTTCGTTTTTCGAAGATCTCATCCAGTTCTGAAATTCTATTCTGAAAATCTTCTTCGGAAGTCTTACCGTTGAGTTTCTCAGGAATCAGCGACTGAATTTTCACTTCTTTAAACTCCTTTTTCAGCTGAAGTTCTCTCGCCAAAATCAATAGTTTTCGCCCCACATCATTTCCCGAGAGATCCTCGCGTGCATCAGGTTCCGTATAGCCCAACTCCCCGGCTTTTTTCAGCACTCCTGAAAACCCTGATTCAGAATCAGAAAAGCTGTTGAAAATAAAGCTAAGGGAACCTGAGAAAACTCCTCTTATCTTTGTTACCTTCTCACCGGCCTGATGCAGTCCCTTTACCGTTTGCACTATAGGCAGCCCGGCACCAACATTGGTTTCGTAGTAAAAATGCTTTTTGTGTTTTCCCAACTCCCTTCTTAGTCCATAATAAAATTCATCGGAAAGCGTGTTAGCCACCTTATTGGCAGCAACCAGATGAAAGCCGGTTTGCACAAGTTTGGGATATGCCTGCACAAGGTCTTTACTGGCCGTGGCATCTACCACAACAGGGTTTTCAAGTTGATGTTTTCGGCTGAATTCCAAAATATCTTCCAAATTATAAGCCTGTGCATTTTTTTCAAAATCCTCCTTCCAGTTTTCATCTATCCCTTCCGGCTTAAAAAGCGCTTTTTTCGAATTCGCAATAACGGCGATGTTTACAGCTATTTCAGATTCTTTTTGCCAGTTGGTTTTAGTTTTAAGAAGTTGATCAATAAGAGTACTACCTACATTACCTACCCCAAATAAAATGATGTTCACTTTTTTCATATACTCTGAATTCTTGCAGGTTAAAGATATCGCTCCTCTGGAGCTCCCATTTTCCTATATTTCTATTTCCTATAAATATTATTCTCCTCCGGAGCTTTTTATTTCCTTTATATATAATTTTTACTCAAATTGGAAATTTTGCTCAGACTTATAATCATATTCCTGATTTTTGTCATTTTTTAGGTCCAGCAGCGTGCTGGTTTCATTTTTAATTTTGTTGGTTTTAAAAACAGGTTCTAAAAATCGAACGAGTTGAGAGGCTTCGATAAGAAAAGCGTCATGCCCGTGTATGGATTTGATTTCGTTTATACTCACGTTAGGTTTGGCCAGAGACAGATCTACATAGGTTTCCCAGTTTTCATCGGCCAGGAAAAACCAGTCTGAATTCACCGTAATAATGTGGATATGGCCCTTAATTTTTTTTGCGGCTTCGAGGTAATTCCCGCTTCCATTGCTAATATCTATGGTGGTAAGCAGGTGATTCATCAATTTGTACGAAGCCAGCTGAAAGCGCTCCTCTAGTTTGTCGCCGTGGTATTGTAACCAGCCTTCCACCTTGTAGCAAGATTGAACTTCTTCCCGCGAGCGGTTAAATTTTCTGGCGAGCGATTGCGGGGTTCGGTAAAAGGTCATCGCGTGCATCCGGGCATCCTTTACCGGACTGCTGGAATTATTTAAAATTTGCTCCTGCACCTTGCAGTTTGCCAGCACCCAGTCGGTCGCTTTATAATCGGTCGCGATAGGAATAATGTTTTCGGCAAGCTCGGGCTGTAAAGCTGCCAGTTCCCAGGCCAGAGCGCCGCCAATAGAGCCACCAACTATGGCAAAAAGCTTTGTGATTTCCAGCTCTTCCAGGGCGAGCGCCTGTATGCGGGCGATATCTTTTAAACTAAAATCTTTATAGTTTTCTATCAGATCCTCTTTTTTTCCGCTGAAACCGTTTCCCGGAATATTGAAAGCCAGTACCGCATATTGGTTGGTATCTATAGTTCTTCCCGGGCCTACAATCCCGCTCCACCAGCCATTTTCACCGGTGATCTGGGAATTTCCGGTTAGGGCATGGTTTATCAGCACTACCGCGGCCAAATCAACAGGCTGCCCGAATTGCTGAAAACTAAGATGAATATCCTGAATCCCGCCGGCAGAATTTTTAAAGTTTTTTATATAGATCTCCTGAAGCATATTTTCTTTTTTTTTCGAAAGGCGGTGAGGGAGAAGTCTTAACCTGGATGCTTTTCCCTTCGCCTTCCAACCAACAAATAATTATACCAATGCTTTTTTCCCTATTTTAGAAAATGCTTCTTTTAGGTCGTTTTTCAGGTCTTCCACATCTTCCAGCCCAACTGAAAGCCGTATAAGATCTTTAGTAACTCCTGTTGTCGCTTGTTGTTCTTCACTGAGCTGTTGATGTGTAGTGCTGGCAGGATGAATAATCAGGGATTTCGTATCACCAATATTGGCCACCAAAGAAAAGAGCTTGGTCTCATCAGCTACTATTTTGGCCGATTCGTAGCCACCATCAACCCCAAAGGTCACTACCCCGCTTTGTCCCTTCGGAAGATATTGCTTGGCCAGCTTGTAATATTCACTGCTTTCCAGTCCGGGATAATTCACCCACTTTACTTCCGGTTGCTCCTGAAGCCATTTTGCCAGTTCCAGTGCGTTTTCACTATGCTGCTTGATGCGTATCTCCAGGGTTTCCAAGCCTTGAATGATCTGGAAAGCATTAAACGGACTCAAAGCCGCGCCGTGATCTCTCAATCCTTCAATACGTACTTTAGCGATAAAGGCAGCTTCCTTAAGCGCCTCGTGGTAAACCAGGCCGTGATAACCCGGAGAAGGCTCGGTAAATTCGGGAAACTTCCCGTTTGCCCAGTCAAATCTTCCGGCATCGATTATCGCGCCGCCCAGGGCGGTTCCATTTCCGTTGATGTATTTTGTTAGGGATTCGATCACGATATCGGCGCCGTGCTCTATGGGTTTCAGAAGTGATGGGGTTGCCACGGTATTATCGACGATAAAAGGAACTTTAAATTTTTTAGCTTCCGCAGAGATCGCTTTAAGATCAAGTACGTCCAGCTTTGGATTACCCAGGGACTCCACAAAGAACACCCGGGTATTTTCTTTGGCCACTTTGCTGAAATTTTCCGGATTGCCGGGGTCCACAAAGGTGGTGGTAATTCCAAAACGGGGCAGAGTCACATTCAGCAGGTTATAGGTCCCACCATACAAACTGTTGGAGGCCACGATATGATCCCCGGCTTTCAGCAGAGTTAACAATGTGGTATTTATTGCCGCCGTTCCTGAAGCGGTTACCACTGCTGCGATTCCACCTTCCAGCGCGGCAAGTCGCTGTTCAAGAATATCATTGGTGGGATTATTAATTCGGGTGTAAATGAATCCCGGCTCGGCCAGGGAAAAAAGATCAGCGGCGTGTTGGGAGTTCTTAAATACGTAGGAAGTAGATTGATAAAGCGGCACTGCTCTGGTTCCGGCGCTGGTTGTTACATCGTGTCCTGCGTGAAGGGCGTTGGTTGAAAATTTTTGAGTACTCATGATATTAGTTTTTTAAAGTTTGATTTCTGTTTAAGATGCCCGTCCTTTGATAAGGATTCCCGCCTTCGCGGGAATTTATGCCAGGCATAAAAAAATCCCCCTGGTTTCGCTATTACCAGGGGGACTTGAATTGAACTCTAAATAAACTAAGTTACATTCGCTTCTGGCAATAGCATTTCATGTGCATACACATCATCATAATGGGCATTATCATTTTTTTTGCTATTGACAGGTTGTTACTCATTCTTTCTTTTTTATGTTCCCGCGAAGGCGGGAATCTTTACTCTTTTTTATTCTTCTTTATTCTTCTCCTTTTAGATTTCCGTCTTCACGGAAATGACTTTTTGTTTTTTTGATTTCCGTCTTCACGGAAAAGACAAATTATTATATAAAAAAAGCCGCTACGGTGGCAGCGGCTTTTGCAAATATCTTTTCAGTTTTATGCAATAGTGCGCGCTGCGGAGGCTTTCCACATCATCATACGCATCATATTGCAAATAAACTTGTACATTTCGTTGTTTTGTTGGCTACAAAGATAAGGGCACATTCTTTTAATATCCAAGCAGAATACTAATTTTTACGAAATATTTATTTTAAGCGAAATAAACTCTGTTTTTCAGAAAATAAACATAGCTTTCCTTAAATTATTTCAGAATTGAGCAGTAAACTCCCGGCGGGATAGATTTCAGAATTAAACTTTGAAAAAGAAATATTGAATCCCACTTATTTTTATACATTTGTCACCGTATAATTTAAAGGGAAGGATTTGACTGATTGCAACCCTATATGCACTTAGGTGTATTGAAAAATGCTAAAGCAGTAATACTACTCCTGTTAGCACCACGTCAAATTCCGCCCATAATTCTATAATACTTAAAAGAAATATGGCTTATTTATTTACTTCTGAAAGCGTTTCTGAAGGACACCCCGATAAGATCGCCGACCAGATAAGCGATACCCTACTCGATAATTTTCTTGCTTTTGACGAAAACTCAAAAGTTGCCTGCGAAACCCTGGTAACAACCGGACAGGTTGTTCTTGCCGGTGAAGTTCGCAGTGATACTTACCTGGATGTGCAAACCATAGCACGGGATGTGATCAATGATATAGGGTATACTAAAGGTGCCTATAAATTCAGCGGGGATTCCTGTGGCGTAATCTCGCTTATTCACGAACAGTCCCAGGAGATCAATCAGGGAGTGGATCGCGGAAATAAAGAAGAGCAAGGCGCCGGCGATCAGGGAATGATGTTCGGTTATGCAACTAGCGAAACCCAAAACTATATGCCTCTCGCCTTAGATATTTCTCATAAGATTCTTATCGAGCTGGCAAAAATAAGACGGGAGGAAAAAGAAATAACTTACCTCCGCCCCGATTCTAAAAGCCAGGTAACCATAGAATACAACGACGAAAATATTCCGCAGAAAATAGTGGCCATTGTAGTATCTACCCAGCACGACGAGTTCGATGAAAATGATGATAAGATGCTAGCCCAAATTAAAAAGGACATTCTCGAGATCCTTATCCCAAGGGTAAAAGAACAGCTCCCTGAATATGTTCAAAAATTATTTAATAATGATATCACCTATCACATCAACCCTACCGGAAAGTTCGTTATCGGTGGGCCACACGGTGATGCCGGATTAACCGGGAGAAAGATCATCGTAGATACTTACGGAGGGAAAGGCGCTCATGGGGGCGGTGCTTTTTCTGGAAAAGACCCAAGTAAGGTTGACAGATCGGCTGCCTATGCTGCAAGACATATTGCCAAAAATTTAGTCGCTGCAGGAGTGGCCGATGAAATTCTGGTACAGGTTTCTTATGCCATTGGTGTGGTTGAACCAACATCCATCTTTGTTGATACCTACGGGACTTCCAAAGTTGATCTCAAAAATGGAGAGATAGCAAAAAAAGTAAGAGAAATCTTCGATATGCGCCCTGCAGCCATTGAGGAACGTCTGAAGCTGCGCAACCCAATCTACCGCGAAACAGCTGCTTACGGGCATATGGGAAAAGAACCGAGAATATTAACCAAGGTATTTGAAAGCCCGTATAATGGCAGGATCACGAAAGAAGTGGAGCTGTTCACCTGGGAGAAACTGGATTATGTAGATAAAGTAAAAGAAGCTTTCGGACTTTAATTTTTAATCCTCAATAAGTATTAAGTAGACCGCAATTTTCGCGGTTTACTTTTTTTTACGTTTTCTTCGGAAAGCTTTAACAGCGGGCAGGACTAATTATTCCTAATTTTAAGTTCCAACCAATCCTACACTAAATGTCCGTTTTTAAAAAAGTTCGTGATACCTTCAGGCTACTGAGATCGGTTGACATGGATCAGCTGGCAAAAATAAACCAGCAAATAGATCTTTCAGAAGCTATGAAAACTTTGGGTGCGCTGGATGAACGCCAACTCAAAGGCCTGATGAAAATGTTAAAAACGAAGCGAAAAAAAGGCCAGAGTGACCTGCCTCCTATCGATGGGGATTTCTATAACCTGGACCTCAAATTAACCGAGGAACAGCGCAAATTGCAGATGGAGGTTCGAAATTTTATGGAAGATGAGGTTCGACCTTTGGTGAATGATCACTGGAACCGGGCTGAATTTCCTTTCGAGATCATTGAAAAATTCAAAAAGCTCAATATAACCGGTGTTCCTTATGAGGGTTACGGCTGTCCCAATCTTCCGTTTTTGATGGAAGGTATCATCGCTCAGGAAATCGCCCGGGTGGATGTCTCAATATCTACATTTTTCGGAGTTCACAGTGGTCTGGCGATGGGTTCCATTTACCTCTGCGGAAATGAGGAACAAAAGCAGGAATGGCTTCCGAAGATGCAAAAACTAGAAAAAATTGGTGCTTTTGGTCTTACCGAACCAAATGTAGGTTCGGGAGTGGCAGGAGGTCTGGAAACCACCTGTAAATTCGATGGTGAAAACTGGATATTAAATGGACAGAAGAAATGGATTGGTAACGCCACCTTTGCCGATGTGATCGTGATCTGGGCCCGCGATGATGATTCCAACCAGGTGAAAGGCTTCCTGGTTAGAAAAGAAAATCCCGGTTTTAAGGCCGAAAAGATGGAGGATAAGATGGCGCTGCGAATCGTGCAGAATGCACTTATCACCCTGGAAAATTGCAAAATTCCTAAAAGCGACAAGCTGGAAAATGCCAACAGCTTTAAGGATACAGCCAAAGTGCTGCGGATGACGCGTGCCGGAGTTGCATGGCAGGCTGTGGGTTGTGCCCGTGGTGCCTATGAAAGCGCCCTGAAGTACACCCGGAAAAGGGAACAATTTGGAAGACCAATCGCTTCCTATCAGCTTATTCAAGATCACCTGGTAGAAATGCTCTCCAATCTTACCGCTATGCAAACCCTGGTTTTTCGACTTTCGGAAATGCAGGATGCAGGGATGCTTTTAGATGAACATGCCTCTTTAGCCAAAGTCTTCTGTAGTATGCGCACCCGGGATGTGGTGAGTCGGGCCAGGGAAGTAATGGGAGGAAACGGAATTTTACTCGAATATGATGTGGCCCGTTTTGTGGCCGATGCCGAGGCAATCTACAGCTATGAAGGCACCAAAGAAATAAATTCATTAATTGTAGGCCGTGCCATTACTGGTTACAGTGCCTTTGTTAGTTAAAATATAAACCATTTTAAAAGAAAACGAATGTCATTTTTAATTGTTAGTCCGGGAAAAGACCCGAAACCTTGGGTAGAAGCTTTACAAAACCAACACCCGGGATTAAATATTTATGTATATCCAGAAGAACACGATAAAGAGGATGTTGATTTTGTGCTTGCATGGAAACATCCGCGTGGGCTTTTCAAAAATTATCCGAACCTAAAGGTTATTGCCTCTATGGGTGCTGGGGTAGACCATATCACCTCCGACCCGGAGTTGCCGGAAAATATTCAGATAACCAAGGTTGTAGATAATATGCTGGAAGAAGATATGGGTAATTTCGTTTTAAGCCTTATCCTCAATTATCAGCGCAATCTTTTAATTTATCAGAAACAACAGGTGGATAAAAACTGGAATCCCGTAAGATACACGAGAAACAAAGACGTTAATGTGGGGATTTTAGGTCTTGGTCATCTTGGTCAAACAACGGCTAAAACTTTGGTAAAAAATGGGTTCAAAGTACACGGCTTCTCAAAAACCCTGAAGGATATAGAAAATATTGAAAGTTTTTCAGGAGAAGATGAATTGGAGGACTTCCTTGAAAAGTCTGAAATATTGGTAAACTTACTCCCCCTTACTCCGGAAACCAAAAATATTCTTAACAAGGGGCTATTTGAAAAACTTCCTGAAGGAGCCTATGTGATAAATGTAGCCCGGGGTGAACATCTGGTGGAACTCGATCTGATAGAAATGTTAGATCAGGAACACTTATCAGGAGCGGCTATGGACGTATTCAGGCAGGAACCTCTGCCCGACGATCATCCGTTTTGGGAACACCCAAAAATTTTCATAACTCCCCACATAGCAAGCGTAACCCATCCAAATTACGTTATACCCCAAATCGTAGAAAATTATGAAAGAATGATGAAAGAGGAACCACTAAAAAATGTAGTAGAACGTGAAAAAGGTTATTAAACATTAATATTATGGAAGCATTTAAAAACATTCTGGTTGCCGTAGATTTCAATGACACTATTGGAGAACTTATGGGTTATGCGGAAAGCATTGCTCAAAAATTTGGATCGAAGATTTGGGTTGTTCACGTGGCTGAGCCAAGCCCCGATTTTACCGGGTACGAAGTTGGTCCACAGTATATTCGGGATCTGAAAGCTGAAGAATTCCGGGAAGAACATCGACAGCTACAGGCCATGAGCAAACTCTTTTTAGATCAAAACATCGAATCTGAGGCCCTGCTCATTCAGGGTTCTACGGTTCAAACTATTATTGAAAAAGTAAAAAAACTTAATGCCGACCTTTTGATCGTTGGCACCCACAAACACGGATTTCTCTTTAATATTCTTTCGGAAAATGTTTCCTTGGAATTGCTCAAAAAAGCAGATGTACCCTTTTTAGCCATTCCAATTGAGGAAGAGAAGGAAGAGAAGGAAGAGAAGTAGAAACCCGTATTTAGAAAGTTTTTGATTTTGGTTAGAAACCTTAACTTTAGGGATTAAAAATTTTAATCCCTAATCGGGGTATTGCCCCTATTTCAAAAGATGATCAGCAAAAGAGAATTTCAAAAGCTTCACGAAAGTATAAAGCCTCATATTCACCGCACCCCTGTATTAAGTTCACATTTGCTGAACGAAATGGCCGGGACAGAAGTCTTCTTTAAATGCGAAAACTTTCAGCGGGGTGGCGCTTTTAAAATGCGGGGTGCTATGGCAGCTATTTTGAACCTGAGCCAGGAAGCGCGGGAAAAAGGAGTGGTCACCCATTCTTCCGGAAATTTTGCTCAGGCAGTTTCTCTGGCAGCTAATAGCCTTGGGATCCCCGCTTATATCGTTATGCCTTCTTCAGCTCCTGAAGTAAAGAAAGCCGCGGTTCAAAATTACGGTGGGGAAATCACAATTTGTCCTCCTACCTTAAAAGACCGCAAAGAAGCCGCCGAAAAGATCGTGAAAGAGACAGGCGCTACCTTTTTGCATCCTTCCAATCAACTGGATGTGATCTACGGGCAGGGAACGGCGGCCATCGAATTGCTGGAAGAAAAACCCGATCTGGATGTAGTGATCACTCCCGTTGGTGGCGGCGGACTCCTGGCCGGAACCGCTCTTGCGGTAAATTACTTCGGAAAAAACTGTAAATGCATTGGGGCTGAACCATTTGAAGTAGATGATGCCTACCGATCCCTTAAGAGCGGAAAGATTGAAACCAACGAGACAACAAACACTATTGCTGATGGACTTAAAACCCAGCTTGGAGACAAAAATTTCCCACTGATTCAAAAGTATGTTTCAGAAATTATTAGAGTGGAGGAAGAGCAAATCATTTCAGCAATGCGCCTAATCTGGGAACGGATGAAGATTATCGTGGAGCCTTCGAGCGCGGTAGCATTTGCAGCTGTACTTCGCGAGAAAGAAAAATTCAGAGGAAAGAAAACAGGGATAATCATTTCAGGGGGAAATGTGGATTTAAACAACTTGCCTTTCTAAAAAGCTGATTTTCTATTTCGCTTTTATCAAAAAAAAGAAGCCGTATATTTAGTCTCCCTAAAATATATAATATGCTTAAAAATTTGATTCCGGTCATAATTATACTTCTGGCCGCCCCCAACCTGATCTCACAGGAAGACAAGGAAAAAGATAAATGGGATGTTAACGATCCTTATTCCGATGATTGGAATATCAAAGAGGTGCAACTTCAAACCGATGAAGGCACCTGGATGAACCTTGACGTTAGCCCCGATGGAAAAACCATAGTTTTTGACCTTTTGGGCGATATTTATTCAATGCCTGTTTCCGGCGGAAAAGCCAAGGTCCTTCGTAAAGGGATGGCCTATGAAGTACAACCCCGGTTTAGCCCCGATGGTTCCAAAATATCTTTCACCAGCGATGCCGCCGGTGGCGATAATATCTGGATAATGGATAGCAATGGCGAAAACGCCAATCAGCTCACGAAAGAGGATTTCAGACTTTTAAATAACGGGGAATGGACTGCCGATGGAAATTCCATCATTGCAAGAAAACATTTTACCTCGGGACGTTCGCTGGGTGCCGGTGAAATGTGGCAATATCATATTGGCGGAGAAGCAGGCCTGCAATTAACCGAACGAAAGAACGACCAGCAGGATGTAAACGAACCCAGCATTTCTCCCGATGGAAAATATCTTTATTACAGTGAAGATATGTATCCAGGAGGTGCTTTTCAGTATAACAAAGATCCGAATAAACAGATTTACGTGATCAAACGTTACGATTTTGAAACCGGCGAGAACACTACTATTACCGGTGGTCCCGGAGGTGCAGCAAGACCTCAGGTTTCACCCGATGGGAAGAAACTGGCTTTTGTAAAGCGCATCAGAACAAAATCGGTTTTATATATCCACGACCTGGAAACCGGCGAGGAATGGCCGGTTTATGATAAACTTAGTAAAGACCAACAGGAAGCCTGGGCCATTTTTGGTGTTTACCCCGGCTTTTCCTGGATGCCTAACAATAAGGAATTAGTATTCTGGGCCGAAGGCAAGATCAATAAAGTAAATATTGAAACATTCGAAAGCGAGATTATTCCTTTTGAGGTAGAAAACACGATTGAAATTGCTGAAAGCCACCGCAGTGAGCACCAGGTTTTTTCTGAAAAATTTGATGCTAAAGTAATACGTCACGCGGTAACTTCACCTAATGGAAAGACTTTAATGTTCAGCGCCGTAGGTCAGCTCTGGAAAAAAGACCTACCCAACGGCAAACCTCAGCGAATCACGAATAGCGAAGAATTTGAATTTGAACCGGCATTTTCACCCGACGGAAATGAGATCGCCTATGTAACCTGGACAGACGAAGGAATGGGCGCTTTGATGAAAGTTGGCCTTAACGGTAGGAATCCTCAAAAACTAACTTCAGAAAAAGGGATCTTCAGAAATCCTTCCTTTTCAAATGATGGGAAAACCATCGTATTCGTGAAGGAAAAAGGCAACTCAGACCAGGGACAAACCTTCAGCAAGGAACCGGGAATTTACACGATAAGCGCTTCCGGAGAAAATTTAAAAAAGATCCACGATTCCGGAGATTTCCCGCAATACAGCGCCGATGGCAAACGTATCTTTTTCCAAACCGGAGGTAGCCTAATGGGCAGTATCGAGAAAAATCTAAAGAGTATCGACCTTACGGGCCATGATGAGCGCACGCACATCAAGTCTAAATATGCGAACCGATTGGTTCCCAGCCCCGACAACAAATGGGTGGTTTTCTCACATTTGCATAAGGCTTATGTTGCCCCGTTACCGATGAACGGTCGCCCGGTGGAACTGGATAACAACACCAAAACAGTACCTGTGAGTCAGATCGCCAAAGATGCCGGACTTAACCTGCATTGGTCCAATGACAGTAAGAATCTGCACTGGACATTGGGAGACGAATATTTCACCAATAAAGTTTCAGAAAGGTTCACCTTTTTGCAGAATTCGCCCGATTCTATTCCCCCAATTACTGAAAAAGGCATAAAAATAGGGCTGAAGCTCGAAACCGATGTTCCTTCAGGGCAGATCGCATTTACAAATGCGCGCATCATCACTATGAACGGTGACAAGGTCATTGAGAATGGAAGTATATTAATTGACGGCAATAAAATTGTTTCGGTTGGCGAAGCTTCCGAAGTAAATATTCCGAACCGAGCCAAAGTTTATGACCTGGAAGGGAAGACTATTATGCCTGGAATCGTAGATGCTCACGCCCATATTGGCGCTTTTCGCTACGGGCTCACCCCGCAAAAGCACTGGCCCTTATATGCAAATCTTGCATTTGGGGTGACTACGGTTCACGATCCATCAGCACTTAGTGAAACCATTTTTAGTATGGCTGAAATGGTGAAGGCCGGGGAAATGGTAGGTCCGAGAATTTACTCCACCGGAGTTATTCTTTACGGTGCCGATGGTGATTTTAAGGCGGTGATCAACAACCTGGAGGATGCACGTTCTGCCTTGAGAAGAACCAAGGCTTTTGGAGCGACTTCAGTAAAAAGTTACAATCAGCCGCGCCGGGAACAGCGCCAGCAAATTATGCAGGCTGCAAAGGAACTGGAGATGAATGTGGTGCCGGAAGGCGGAAGTACCTTCCTCCACAATATGAATATGATCGTAGACGGGCATACAGGGATAGAACATAATATTCCAGTAGCACCGGTTTACAAAGACATAGAAACCCTTTGGGGTAACAGCAGCGCCGGCTACACTCCTACTCTAATCGTGAATTACGGCGGCATTAACGGGGAGTATTATTTCTACCAAAAGGATAATGTATGGGAAAATGAGCGCTTGCTTAATTTCACCCCGCGATATGTTGTAGATTCCCGCTCACGACACCGCACTAAACTTCCCGAGGAAGAATATGAGAACGGGCCTGTGCTTGTATCAAAAACTGCAAAAGCCCTAACAGATATTGGAGTAAAAGTAAACCTGGGTGCCCACGGACAATTACAGGGTCTTGGTGCCCACTGGGAACTTTGGTTGCTTCAAATGGGTGGAATGACCAATATGGAAGCCCTGCAGGCAGCTACCATTAACGGAGCTGAATATATTGGAATGGGAAGCGAAATTGGTTCCCTCGAAGAAGGTAAGCTGGCCGATTTAATAGTACTGGAGAAAAATCCTCTGGAAGATATTCGCAACTCTGAAACCGTTATTTACACCATGGTGAACGGAAGATTATATGATGCTGAAACGATGAATGAGATTGGCAACGAGCCAAAGAAACGCGGTAATTTCTATTGGGAAAACAATAAATATAACGCAGCTTTTCCCTGGCACGAAGGCACCCAGAGCTTTACCGCCCCGGGCTGTATCTGCCATAGACTTAGCAATTAAAGTCATTAAGAAAGACCGGATAGTTAAATTAAGTTTCTAAATTGGCATAGTATCGCCTGTTTTGGTAACTTTTAATTTTAATTTATCCGGTTTTTTTTTATTAAAAATGAGATTTTATGAGAAGAGTTAAATTCGGAAGACTTTTTACGGGAAGGAAGATAGATGAGAGTATCATCCGGGAACACCTTGCACTGGAGCGGACGAAGCTCGCCAATGAGCGTACGTTGCTCTCCTATACCCAGGCCGCGCTTTATTTTCTGCTGGGGGGCCTTGCGTTAATTCAGTTAAAGGAATATGAGGAGATGCATTACATTGGCTACCTCGCGCTTATATTCTCCGTGCTTTTTGTCACCGTGGGTATCTGGCGGTTTATAGTTCTGAAGAATAAAATGAAGGATTTGCTGAGGGGAAAGGTGGAGTCGTCAGCCGAGGAGGAAGATGAGGAAGATGAGGAAGATCCCGATAATAATTTCTAAGGTTAAAGCAACCTCCTGTAGTATAAATTCCAGTTTTCCTTTATAATTTAATTGTGCTAAAATTCATCTCGAAAATTCTTATATGATTTAGAGGTATGGTTTTTGAAAAATCAATCCCAACGCAAACAATATAATATACTTTACAGCTTTAAAACATAACAATTCCAATTGCAAACTTTCACGCATTACTTTCTTCATCTTATTGCCATTGGTGCTATTGCCTGGTTTTACGATAAAAAAAACTGGAAAAGAAACTGGCTGATTCTCCTTTCTACCATGGCCGTGGATCTCGACCACGTATTTGCGACACCCCTTTTTGACCCTATGCGCTGCGGAATTGGCTATCACCCCCTACATTCAGAAATCCCGATTTTGGGATATTTAGCAGGAACTATTTTTGTGAAAAATAAGACCATAAGATTGATATTTATTGGCCTTCTATTCCATATGATCACCGATTTTATAGACTGTCTCTGGATATTCTCTAAATGTGAAACCTGCTTTACCGACTCTGAAATCTATAAATGGAAAGATCTCTTCTGAAGTTATTCTGAAGTATGCCCTGCTGCCTTTTGAGCAAGTTTCGCCTGAACCTTCTCCAACTTGCCCAGGGCTAGATTTTTATCTATTCCGAAACGCTTGGATAGGAATTCAGAAGAATTATATGAAATTTTTACCACCCCGGCCTCATCCCGCCAAACCAGCATTTTAACCGGTAATTCCAGGGCAGAAAGCCTTGCTTCCTGCATTAGCTTTGTCCCCACTTCGGGATTTCCAAAAACCAGAAGCGTGGCGGGTCTTAATCCCATTCCCAGCTTTTCGGCGTTTTTGGTGTGATCGATTTTTGCAAAAAGGGTCACCCCATCCGTAGCAGTGATCTCATTTTTAAGCCGGGTAAGGGTTTCGTTGAAATTATGCTCACTCCTAAAGCTTTCAATCCCTTCCATGTACCGAATTTTATATTTACCCGTCTTTTTAGGACTTCGGCCGGTAACATCTTTAGCAATATCTTTCAGGTTCTTTTTTATATTATTTAAGATCTTGCCTGACTTCAGCGCATGTCGGGTTTTGAGATGATCCACATCGCTGTAAGCCAGAAACACCTTTCCTTTTTCATCTTCCCCCAGGAGAATTTTCAGAGGGAGATCAAGACCAGTCACCTGTCGATTCTGCATTAACGGGGTTCCTGCTTTGGCATTTCCGAAGATAATAAGCCTTGCAGGCTCTAACTGCAGCCCCGCTTCCCCGGCGTTTTTTGAATGATCAATTTCAGCAAATATTTTTATTTCTGAATTTTCTGCAAGTCGGTCTTTAAGACGGGTATAAGTTTCTTCAAAATCATACCTACTTTCGGCACGCAGCACCGTAGCCCATTGCTCTTCTTGAGCTATTACCTGACCCAGGAATAGAAAACTAAAAACCGTAAAAAATAACAGTGATCTCATCTTTAAAAATTTAAGGAAAAATTTCTTTTTAATTTAATCAATTACAGGGAAATACAGAAGTCTACTGCCCCAGTTTTTAAATTTTATAAGTAAATTGACGAACGGAAAAATTGGGTATTGTTCAAATCTTTTATCTTTACACCATCAATTACCAAATCTAACCAGCGAGTAAAAATTTGACGTATGCATGTAGCTATTGCAGGAAATATTGGGGCCGGAAAAACCACCCTCACAAAACTTTTAGCAAAACATTATAAATGGGAAGCTCATTTTGAGGACGTTCTGGAAAATCCATATCTGGAGGATTTCTACAATAAAATGGAGCGTTGGTCTTTTAACCTTCAGATCTACTTCTTAAACAGCAGATTCAGGCAAATTCTTCAAATCAGGGAAAGTGGCGAAAAAATCATTCAGGATCGAACCATCTATGAAGATGCCCATATTTTTGCTCCCAACCTGCACGCTATGGGTCTTATGACTAACCGTGACTTCGAGAATTACAGATCTTTATTCGATTTGATGGAAAGTGTAGTACAAGGGCCTGATCTCTTGATTTATCTGCGTAGCAGCATCCCTAACCTCGTTAACCAGATACACAAACGCGGGCGTGATTATGAAAATTCAATTTCAATTGATTACTTAAGCAGACTTAATGAACGTTACGAGGCTTGGGTACACAATTACAACAAAGGGAATCTCCTTATTATCGATGTTGATAAGATTAACTTTGTAGATAACCCGGAGGATCTTGGAAATATTATAAACCGGATTGACGGAGAATTGCACGGTTTATTTTAATAAACTGAAATTATGGAATCTACTAAATTAAAAAGACCAAAACATAAGGGTTCTCCTAAATTATTTGATAATCCTATCCTGGAGAAATTAACCCATACTCATATTTCACTCCCCCTAATAATCTTTGGAGTGATCGCTGCAGTTTTGGTTTACTACGGAATTGTAGAAAAGGGCTTTGAAGCTCCCATGATGGTTCTATTGTTCGTAGTCGGCTTATTTTTCTTTACTCTGGTGGAATATTTAATGCACCGGTATTTATATCATATTCCTGCAACCACCCCCCGTAAACAGAAAATTTCCTATACCATGCACGGCGTTCACCACGACTATCCTAAGGATAAATCCCGTCTTGCAATGCCCCCGTTACTTAGTTTGATAATTGCTACCGTGCTTTTTATTATTTACCGGGCGGTTCTTGGCGATTATGTTTTCGGGTTCCTGGCAGGATTTTTAATCGGTTACGCCGGCTATCTCGCTGTGCACTATTCCGTACACGCCTTTAAGGTTCCTAATAACTTTTTAAAGACCTTATGGCATCATCACAGTATTCACCATTACCGCGAACCTGACAGGGCTTTTGGAGTTTCTTCCCCACTCTGGGATCATATCTTAGGAACCATGCCAAGAAAAACCGGGAAATCACAGCGCACTGCCGTTGGAGCAAGTATAGACGACTAAAAAGCGAATCCCGCAAAGAAGCGGGGTTTTTTACTTTATAAAACCATTTTCACGGGCGTGCTCCACTGCCTGCTCAGAAAATTCCACCATTAAAACCGGAGTGGTTTCAAAATTATCTATAATACTCTGTACCCGCTTCATTTGTTTCCTGTGCTTCACGCTTCTCAGATAGATCGCCAGAATTCTATTAGGATATTGAGCTGCAATGTCAGTATAAATAGAGGCATCATGCTCTCCGCTATCGCCGATAAGAATAAAATTAAGGCTGGGGTAGGTTTTTAAAATATTCGCAATCTCTTTTTGCTTATGAGGTTTTTCAGGTTTCAGGCTGCGATCAAAGGGAGTCCTGAAATTTCGAAGTAGGATTGGCCCTTTGGGAAACTGGTTATGGTCCAGGAATAGTTTGAGGTATTCATAAAGATTCCACGGACTGTTACTCAAATAAAACATCGGATTCTTATTCTTTCCTGAAGTTCCCAGGTGTAATTTTTTGTAAAATCCCGGGGCGCCTTTTAACGGGATTCTCTGGTAAGCATTGGTCAACAAACTATTTTTCAATAAACGCCATTTCAAAAAGGAAGTAACGCCTGTATGGAGAATGGTATCGTCTATATCGCTAATCACCCCGAATTCGGCTTCAGGATCGGGAATAAGGAATCTGCCGGTGAAGGGCTCCTTCAGGACTTTGGTTTTTTTCCCCAGCGGACCACGGTAAAATAATTGATAATCTACCCAGCCTTCTTCATTTGCATGTTCAGCAAGATTCTGGTCCAGAACGTCGTCAAACAAAAAGTAACCCTCAGGCCCGGATTTCGTGGTGGCAGTAATTTTGCCGGGTAACACCAACTCCACTTCCGCATCGGGAACCTCAAAAGTATCAAACTGTTTCCAGGTGTTTCTTATGGTTTTAAAAATAGAAGGATCTTTGGCGATTTGTAATGCTTCGTTATCCAGTACCCTTCCAAGGATATAAAGGTGAGAGTGGGTACCATAACTGCGGTATAGCGTAATAAGGATCTGGTCTAACATTTTATATCTGCCGGCAAGTTTCCTTATTCATTTTTTCATTAATTCTATGGGTTTAATCCAAGATATAAATTCTAAAGTAGCCTAAAACAAGCTTTAATTTAATTTTAGGAATTCTCCAGGCGCTGGATTACCTTTTCTATAGAGACCCCTTTCCCCAAAACTTTTTTAAAAATGTCTTTCTTTTCTTTGAGCCGATCGGGCACCGTTTCAATAGTGAAATCTTTTATTTTCAAGCCAGATTTTACTTCTTCCCATTCCAGTGGTGCCGAAACCGGTGCTCCGGGTTTAGGTCTCACACAATAAGCCGCTGCCAGGGTTTGTCCTCTACTATTCTGAAGATAATCCAGGTAGATCTTCCCTTTTCGGCTTTTAACCGCCCGCTCCATACTGGTGAGTTCAGGTAATTTCTCCTGAATGAAATAACATAGTAATTTCGTGAAATCCCGGGCTTCATCATAAGTATATTTTGCACCCAAGGGAATATAAATATGCAAACCGCTGGAACCCGAAGTCTTACAATACCCATCGATTTTAGCGAGATCCAACACCTCCTTTGCAGCCTGTGCAACTTCAATGACCTCTTCAAAAGTATTTTTATCTGATGGATCCAAATCGATAACCGTGTAATCCGGATGATCGAGGTCATCTTTCCGGGAATTCCAGGGGTTTATCTCTATACATCCCAAATTCGCCATATAAAGCAAAGTAGCTTCGTTTTGACACAGCATATATTCTATCTCCTTTTCAGCAGATTCCGAATAAATATTGATGCGCTCAATCCAATCGGGCATCTGGCCCTCGGTGTCTTTCTGATAAAAACCCTGCTTAGTGATGCCATTGGGATGCCGATGTAGATTCTGAGGTCGGTCCTTTAAATACGGCAGCATATAATTGGCTACTTTGATATAATAATCTATCAGGTCATATTTTCTAAAGCCTGAATCAGGCCAATAGACTTTGTCAAGATTAGTAAAATCTACCGAAATTCCACCCACATCCAGCGAAGCTCCGGTTTTACCGGATTTCCCCTTCCCCTTAGGAGCTTCGGTTTGCTTTTCATGAGTGATCTCCTCAGGCTCTTTATCCTCCCTTAGTCCTTTAAACACGGGATGTCGCAAAAATCCATTTTTGGTCATTTCCGAATATTTCACCTCACAAATAAGCTCGGGTTGCATCCAGGTAGGTTTTCTGCCCTTTAGGTTTATTTTCTTCGGAAAAGGACTTCCCTTTGTTTCGTATTTTTTAAACTTTTTCAGCAGGTCTTTCTGTTCCTCATTGCTGAAACCCGTACCGCAATTTCCTATATAACTCAATTCCCCGTTCTTAAAAGTCCCCAGAATGAGAGAACCAAAAACAGATCCCTCTGAATCGGTATAGCCGCAAATAATAGCTTCCCGGGTTTGCACCGCTTTTATCTTTAACCAGCTTTCACTGCGATAGCCCGGCGAATAAGTAGAATCGGCTTTTTTGGCAATTACTCCTTCCAGCCCTGCGTCGATTGCTTTTTTATAAAACGCATTTCCCATCCCCTGGATATGATCACAGTAGACCACAGCTTCCAGGTCTTCAAGTACCTCGGGAAGCAGACTCTTTCGCTCCAGCAGTGGCAAATCCAGCATAGAGTGATCGTTGAGATATAGCATATCAAAAACATAATACCTCAACTCCCCTTTGGCCTTACTATCGTAGTTCTGCAAGGCCTGAAAATCGGGAACGCCATCCTCATCAAGGATCACCACTTCCCCATCCAGAATAGTATCATGAGTAATTTGTTCCAGTTCCTTTCTAAGACTGGGAAACATTTTGTTGAAGGAAATTCCGTTACGGGAATAAAGGTTCACCTCTCCATCCCGAATATTGGCAACTACACGGTAACCATCCCATTTTATCTCATAAATCCAATCCGGATTATTGAATATCTTTTTAGTTGCCGTGGCCAGCATAGGTTTCAGGAAATCATTCGGATCGATTTTTTTAATTTTCCCTGATTTTATTTTAGTTTCAGAAGTATTTTTTTCTGCAAAGATTTCGGCATCATATTCCAGGTCGGTAGAAAATTTGTCCTTCTTTTTGATAAGAAGCCATTGATTTTGTTTCTCTCCCCTGCTGGTGTGCACCAACGCAAATTCCCCTCTTATTTTTTGTCCTTTAAATTCGATTTTCAAATTACCCTCCTCCAACTGTTCCAGTAAATTATCGGCTTTACCCTCAGCGGCCCGGAAAGTTCCTTTATCCCAGATTTTCATGACTCCCGCTCCATAGTTTCCCTTAGGGATAGTTCCTTCAAAATCCAGGTATTTTACGGGATGGTCTTCGGTTTGAATAGCAAGACGCTTATCTTTCGGGTTCATAGAAGGACCTTTGGGTACCGCCCAGCTTTTTAGGACACCTTCCATTTCCAACCGGAGGTCATAATGCAACCTGGAGGCCTGGTGTCTCTGGATCACGAACCTACCGCGGTTCTCATTACTGTAATCGGCGCCGGGCTCCGGGGTATCTTTAAAATTTCGTTTTTTATTATAATCTTCAAGACTCATTTTCTAGGAGGCTTTTTTCTTTTTCTTTTCAAGGCTTGCCTTTAACTGGGCCATTAGATCTTTGGCAGGAGTGGGTTTGCTTTCAAAATCTTCAGTTTTAATCTTTTTACCTGTGCTTTTAGATTCAATGATCTTCATCAACTGGTAGTTATAAACATCCTTGAATTTATCGAGTTTAAATTTGGTGGTATGCTGCTCAATAAGGGATATGGCCATATCCAGCTCTATTTTTGTCACTTTGGTTTTCGGTAATTTAAGATCTTCCGTATCCCGGATCTCATCAGAAAATCTTATCACGTGTAAAACCAAGGCCTTTTTATAGACTCCAACTAAAGCCAGGTGTTCCTTCTGTCTCATCACGAAAGTTGCAACGCCCAGTTTTTCGGTTTTTTTTAGCGCATCTCTAAGTAAGTTATAGGATTTACCACCTTCTTTTTGCGGTTCAAGGAAATAAGGTTTTTTGTAGAGGACTTCTGCCACTTCATCTTCCCCAATAAATTCTTCAATATCTATGGTTTTGCTCTTTTTTAAATTAGCATTATCAAAATCCTCTTTCTCAAGGACAACGTAGGCATCGTCTTTTTTAAAACCCTTTACAATATCCTTCCATTCAACTTCCTTTCCGGTTTCTTCGTTAACCCGTTTATACCTTATTCTCGCATTATCATGCTTGTCGAGCATATCAAGTTCTATACGCCGGTCTTCTGAACCTGAATAAAGTTTTACAGGGATAGACACCAGCCCGAAACTTATTGAACCATTCCAAATTGACCTCATAATTAAGTATTTAGAATTTAAAATTAAGGGAATTATCTGCAAGCCTTAGTTGTAGCTGTGTTAAAAATCATAATGGCGAATTCAAAAACAATTTTAATAGAACTTCAACAAAGCTTTACCACATATTTAACTAAAAACGAACAACTTAGCCGTTAACTTTAATAGCTATTCTAATTTAATTTTTATTTAAATAATTTCCGATTATGGCACTTTTGTTCGTTTTGCGAAAGAGCTGGGGCATAAAACGATCGCAGATAAACTACAAAAAAACCTGGATGAAGAATACAAAGCCGATGACGATCTGGATAAACTTACTAGAAGTCAGAAATAATAAAAAAAGCCAAATAACAAGTTTGAATTAGCCGAAAAAGCCCGTTTAAAGATAGACTTCAAACGGGCTTTTTTTATGTAAAATTTTAAAACTTAAAAGTTTTCCTGCACTTATTTTATATTAACTTCAAAAACATCCTCTGTTTGTGAAACCTCTCCTACCTGCGGAGTTTCTTCCGGATTATTAGGAACTTCCTCTTCGGTGTGGCCTCCTAAAATTGGTGCCATCACCAATCCTATCAAGCAGGTAAGTTTAATAAGGATATTCATAGAAGGTCCTGAAGTGTCTTTAAACGGGTCTCCTACCGTATCACCAGTAACTGCTGCTTTATGCGCCTCAGAGCCTTTATAGGTCATCTCACCGTTGATCATCACCCCGGCTTCAAAAGATTTTTTAGCGTTATCCCAGGCGCCACCGGCATTGTTCTGAAAAATCGCCCAAAGAACACCACTTACGGTAACTCCAGCCATATATCCTCCCAGCATTTCAGCAATGAGGAGATAATCATAGCCAAATAACATTGGTAAAACTACAATTGCAATCGGGAAACCAATGGTTAGCACTCCGGGCAATAACATTTCTTTTAAAGCCGCCTGGGTCGAAATAGCAACACATTTATCATATTGAGGTTTACCCGTCCCTTCCATAATTCCGGGAATTTCTTTGAATTGGCGGCGTACTTCCTCTACCATTTTCATCGCTGCTTTCCCAACAGATTTCATTGCAAGAGCGGAGAATACCACGGGTACCATTCCACCAATAAACAACATGGCAAGTACAGGAGCCTTAAAAATATTGATTCCGTCTATTCCCGTAAATGTTACATAAGCGGCAAAAAGTGCCAGCGAAGTAAGTGCTGCAGAGGCAATCGCAAAACCTTTTCCGGTTGCTGCGGTCGTGTTTCCTACAGAATCAAGAATATCGGTGCGCTCCCGTACTTCAGGTGGAAGTTCGCTCATTTCTGCAATCCCACCGGCATTATCGGCAATAGGTCCAAAGGCATCAATAGCAAGCTGCATTGCCGTGGTAGCCATCATCGCTGATGCTGCCAGAGCAACTCCGTAAAATCCTGCAAAAGCGTAAGATGCCCAAATAGCGAAAGCGAATAACAAGACTGAAAAGAAAGTAGAGATCATCCCGGTAGCAAGTCCGGCGATTATGTTTGTTCCTGCTCCTGTGCTCGAGTTCTGCACAATAGAAAGCACAGGTTTCTTACCAAGACCGGTATAATATTCGGTTACTGCGGAAATCACTCCCCCAACAACAATACCTACCAGTGAAGCATAAAATACCCTGATGGCATCTATACTTTTATATTCAAAACCTTCAGCACCTCCAACAAAGAAGCCCATAGTTAGGGTATCTGTTGGTAACATCCAGGTAACTAAGAAATAGGTAGCTACTGCCACCAAACCAATAGACACCCAGTTACCTATATTAAGCGCTTTTTGCACTTCAGCCTCCTTCGCACTGTTACTGGTGATCTTAACCAGCATAGTACCAACAATAGACATTATAATTCCAACCCCGGCGATAGCCATTGGTAGTAAGATAGGACCAATCCCGCCAAATCCGGAATCAACAATATTTCCGCCCATATCTTCAATAATATAGTTTCCGAGTACCATAGCTGCAAGTACTGTAGCTACATAACTTCCGAAGAGGTCGGCACCCATTCCTGCAACATCCCCAACGTTATCTCCTACGTTATCGGCAATGGTTGCCGGGTTACGTGGATCGTCTTCCGGAATCCCGGCTTCAACTTTCCCTACCAGGTCGGCACCTACATCGGCTGCCTTGGTATAGATCCCTCCGCCAACACGAGCAAAGAGGGCGATAGATTCAGCTCCTAAAGAGAATCCGGCCAAGGTTTCAAGTACAATGGTCATTTGAGAGGTATCGGTCCATTGCCCTCCCATAAAATAATGGAAGAAAATAATGAAGAAGGTAGTTAATCCCAGCACTGCAAGTCCTGCAACGCCAAGTCCCATCACAGTACCTCCACCAAATGACACTTTAAGGGCCTTGGGTAAACTGGTTCTAGCCGCCTGGGTCGTACGAACATTGGTTTTGGTGGCAATCTTCATTCCCATATTTCCGGCAAGGGCAGAAAAAAAGGCCCCAAAGATAAAGGCCACAATTATTAAATAATGAGTGGTTGGCACCACATATGCAACCGCTGCCAGAGCAATACTGGCACCTACTACAAATATGCTGAGTAATTTATATTCTGCATTTAAAAAGGCGAGGGCTCCCTCATAGATATGCGATGAAATTTCTTTCATCTTGCCGTCTCCGGCATCCTGTTTTAAAACCCAGGATCTTTTAATGCCCATGTAAATGAGCCCAATTATTGCCAGTATTGCAGGCATATAAATCATCATTGATTCCATATTAATTTGTTAAGTTTTAGTTAATACGGCTAAAGTAGTAAATTGAGGATAATTAAAAAAGCAATAACTTTTTAAGGTTATTGCTTTTTAATATTCAATGATGACGGTCAGTTTTTGCTAGATCCCGAAACGGTTTTTGTCCCCATCGTATTCTTCGAATCTCTTAACGCATTGTTTAATAATTTCACGCGCCTCACTTGCATCTCCCCATCCATCAACGTCAACTTTCTTTTTTTCAAGATCCTTGTAAACCTTGAAGAAATGCTCGATCTCCATAATAAGGTGACCATTTAACTCTTTTAGATCGTTCATTCTGTTCCAAATAGGGTCTGAAACCGGTACGCAGATTATCTTTTCGTCAGGTCCCTTTTCATCGGCCATATGAAAAACCCCAATTGGTTTAACTTCCATCACTATTCCGGGAAATGTGGGTTCTGCAACCAGCACCAAAACATCCAGGGGATCATCATCAAGGGCCAGGGTATTAGGTATAAATCCATAATCGGCAGGATACATCATAGAAGAAAATATCATCCTGTCGTATCGAACGCGCTTCAGTTTAAAATCGTACTCATATTTATTTCGACTCCCTTTCGGGATCTCTATCATTACATCAAAAGTCTCAGACATTTTTCTATTATTTTCTTATTTAAGGGCGGCAAATATAAGGAATTTCCAGCTTAATTGATCCCAATTAAAACCGAAAACCAATGTATCTGGGTAGGGTTCTTTCCTCGAAGGTGGAATATTTTACAATTCTGCTTAAACGTAAAATCCAGGTTTGAAAATTTCAGAATATTTCCGAAGGAATTATATCACAACAAATAATTTAATTCCATCTATAAAAAAAGCTTCACCTTTTTAAGATGAAGCTTAAATCCAGAGGATTCCTCTTTATTTAGTCTATATACATTACCTTTTTAACGGCCTTAACCACATCGTCGCTGTTAGGCAACCATTCTTTTAAAAGAACAGGGGAATAAGGGGCCGGGGTATCGGCAGTGTTAATTTTAACGATAGGTGCATCAAGGAAATCAAATGCTTTTTCCTGAACCTGGTAAGTGATCTCGGTAGCAACACTACCAAACGGCCAGGACTCTTCCAGGATCACCAAACGGTTGGTTTTCTTAACCGATTCGATAATAGTATCGTGATCCATTGGTCGAACCGTTCTAAGATCGATGATCTCACAGGAGATATCATCTTCTTTTTCGAGTTTTTCGGCAGCCTTGTAAGCTTCTTTTATGATCTTCCCGAAAGAAACGATAGTTACATCCTTTCCTTCACGTTTAATATCGGCTTTCCCAATTTCTATGGTATATTCTTCTTCAGGAACTTCGCCTTTATCACCATACATCTGCTCGCTTTCCATAAAGATAACAGGATCGTCATCTCTAATTGCTGCTTTTAAAAGTCCTTTGGCGTCATATGGATTTGAAGGAACGATCACTTTTAAACCGGGAGTATTGGCAAACCAACTTTCAAAAGCCTGGGAGTGTGTAGCACCTAACTGCCCAGCTGAACCAGTAGGCCCACGAAAAACAATAGGAATATTAAACTGCCCACCACTCATCTGACGCATTTTCGCGGCATTATTTATGATCTGGTCGATTCCTACCAAAGAGAAGTTAAAGGTCATATATTCAACAATAGGCCTGTTGCCGTTCATCGCAGATCCTACCGCTATCCCGGAAAAACCAAGCTCAGCGATTGGAGTATCTATTACGCGTTCCGGGCCAAACTCATCCAGCATCCCTTTGGAAGCCTTATAAGCACCGTTATATTCAGCAACTTCCTCCCCCATCAGGTATACGCTCTCATCTCTGCGCATTTCTTCGCTCATCGCTTCGGCAACTGCTTCCCTAAATTGAATTGTCTTCATTATATAGTATCGTATTAATTGTAAAACTTGAGGAAACAAAAATAGTAATTAGCTAATGTTTATACCATATTAAGTCCACAAATTTTTAAAAGCGGAAATTTCACTAAATTCACCCTAATCTTTCTACAAGGAATCCCCAACAAAAACATTTATTTCGGGAAATAAAACCAGCGATCATTCCAATCTATTAACAATTCTTTAAATTTCTAGGAAAAACACTTCCTTAAATTTGCTATGCGTGCATAGCTTTTTTTGATTTAAATTATGTAACTTCGTAAACGAAAACGATTTAATTAAAACATCTTTTTATATGAAAATATTAGTATGTATTAGCCACGTACCTGATACTACCTCAAAAATTAATTTCACCGACGGGGATTCGAAGTTCGATACCGCCGGAGTTCAATTTGTTATAAACCCTAACGATGAGTTCGGTTTAACCAGAGCCATGTGGTTTAAAGAAAAGCAAGGCGCTACGGTAGATGTCGTGAATGTTGGCGGAGCAGAAACCGAACCAACCTTGAGAAAAGCCCTTGCCATTGGAGCCGATTCAGCTATTAGAGTGGATGCCACTCCTACCGACGGCTTTTTTGTGGCTAAACAACTGGCCAAAGTTGCTAAAGAAGGAAATTACGACCTTATTATTGCTGGCCGTGAATCTATAGATTATAATGGAGGAATGGTACCGGGAATGATGGCAGCATTTATGGATGCAAATTTTGTAAACACCTGTATTGGCCTTGAAGTTGAAGGCGATACAGCTACAGCGATCCGTGAAATAGACGGCGGAAAGGAAACCCTAACCGCAAAGCTTCCACTGGTTATTGGTGGTCAAAAAGGACTTGTACAGGAAAAAGATCTTAAAATACCAAATATGCGTGGCATTATGCAGGCGCGTAAAAAACCGCTTAACGTGGTAGAAGCCGAAGACGCTTCAGCACAAACAGAAACGAAGAAGTTTGAGAAACCTGATCCAAAAGGAGAAGTTAAACTTGTAGATCCTGATAACCTGGATGAGCTTATCGATCTGCTTCACAACGAAGCCAAGGCGATCTAAAAGAAATAAAATAAGACTTCACATTACATTATTTTGTTTGTGGAGATTAAAAAATAAGATTTCCTCCTGCGAGGAAATGACTAAAAAAATTTAATATATGTCAGTATTAGTATATACAGAATCCGAAGAAGGAAAATTCAAGAAAGCTGCTTTAGAAGTAGCCTCCTATGCCCGGGAAGTGGCCGCTAAAGAAGGTGGCAGCGTAACCGCTGTAACCTTTAATGCCGAAGATACTTCTGAGCTGGGCCAATATGGTGTAGATAAAGTATTGAACATCAAAAGTGAGAAACTAAGCAAGTTCAACGCTGAAGCTTATGCATACGCGCTTAAACAAGCTGCCGAAAAAGAAGGCAGCAAAGTGGTTGTGCTTAGCCAAAGCGCAAACAGCAAATATCTTGCTCCTTTATTGGCTGTTCAGCTTAATGCAGGTTACGCTCCAAACGTGGTTGCGCTTCCTGAAAGCACCGATCCTTTTACCGTAAAAAGAAGTGTTTTCACTAACAAAGCTTTCAACCTGCTCCAAATCAATACCGAGGTTAAGATTGTTGGAGTATCTCAAAATGCTTTTGGTTTAAAAGAAAACAAGGCCGAGGCCACTGTAGAGGAATTCAGCCCGAGTCTTTCAGAGGAAGATTTCAGCGTAAATGTAGAATCGGTAGATAAAGCAACCGATAAGGTTACCATCGCCGATGCCGAGATCATCGTATCCGGAGGACGCGGATTAAAAGGCCCGGAAAACTGGGGAATGATAGAAGAAATGGCCGAAATTCTTGGAGCAGCCACAGCCTGTTCTAAGCCGGTTAGTGATATGGGATGGAGACCTCACAGTGAACACGTAGGCCAAACCGGTAAGCCGGTGGCTTCCAACCTGTATATCGCCATAGGAATCTCCGGAGCTATCCAGCACCTTGCAGGTGTGAATGCTGCGAAAACCAAGGTGGTTATAAATAACGATCCTGAGGCCCCATTCTTTAAGGCCGCAGATTACGGTGTAGTAGGCGATGCTTTTGAAGTAGTGCCCAGGCTGAACGAAAAATTGAAGGAATTTAAAGCGAAAAACGCATAATTTTCATAACTTGTGCCCCTTAAAAGGGCTGTCTAAATCTGGTGCAAAGTCCTTATTTAGACAGCCTTTTTTAATTTTTGGAATATGAGTTTAGTCCGCCTTAATATAAAAGGAATTTCTTATAGTCAAACCCAAAACGGGGCATATGCCTTAATCCTGAGCGAAGTGGATGGGGAGCGAAAACTCCCAATCGTCATTGGCGCTTTCGAGGCGCAATCTATTGCCATCGCCCTGGAGAAGGAAATAAAACCTCCCCGGCCCCTAACCCACGATTTATTCAAGAATTTTGCCGATAGGTTTGATATCACCGTTAAACAGGTTATCATTCATAAGCTGGTAGATGGGGTTTTCTATTCCAGCCTTATTTGTGAACGTGATAAAATAGAGGAAATTATTGATGCCCGTACCAGTGATGCCATCGCGCTGGCTTTGAGGTTTGACGCACCTATTTTCACCTATAAGAATATTCTGGACAAAGCCGGTATTTTTCTTAAAGGAGATGAAACTTCAGCTACCCCGGAGAAGCAACAGGAGGAGATAATCTCTGAGGAGGTCCTTCCCGATGATATCAGCATGAAATCAGATTCTACCGACTATAAAAAACTTTCCCTGGACGAATTAAAAACCCTTCTCTCGCAGGCCGTTAATAACGAAGATTATGAAAAAGCAGCGCGAATAAGAGACGAAATCTCCAAACGAAAATAATTCCCCCTTTTTTTATGAACAAGACCTGGCTCTGCCTGTTTTTAATGATCTTCGGAATAAATTCAGCCTTTTCCCAAAGCATTTCAAAAACCTGGCAACTGCATTCTGATGTGGATAGCACCCAACAAGCGCTGTTTTCTCCAAATTCCCTTTTTAATTTAGATGAAGGCCGGTTTGAAATAATTGATGAAACTTCAGAAGAAAACCTTGTAGAAGGAGATTACATCTACCAGAATAATTTGCTGATCATTTTCGCCAATAAGCCAAAGGATAGCATCATAAATTATCGTATTTCCTCACTTACAGACACCTCTATGGTGCTCTCAGACAGCCAACGCGATTTTGTCTTTGCTGAAACCCTTAAAAGTACTGCAGAGATAATACCTCCCGAGGCTGCCAAAGAAATGATCCCCAACCAGGGGATAAGCCTGGACAGTGTAATTCGTGGCGCTGTTGGAATGCTGGTCTTATTGCTTATAGCTTTCATATTTAGCACCAGGAGAAAAGCCATTAACTGGAAAACCGTAGGGATGGGGCTTGCTGCCCAGCTACTTCTTGCTTTTGGGGTTTTACAGATTCCCTTTATTCAAAGCATTTTTGAATTTGTAGGAAATATATTTGTGCTCATCCTTGATTTTACCGCCGCCGGTAGTGAATTTCTGCTTGGTGGAATGATGGATGTAGATAGCTTCGGGTTCATTTTTCTATTCCAGGTATTGCCTACGATCATTTTCTTTTCAGCATTGACTTCAGTGCTTTTTTACCTCGGAGTAATACAAATCGTAGTAAAAGGCCTGGCCTGGGTACTTACTAAACTTATGGGCATTTCCGGCGCCGAGAGTTTAAGCGTTGCAGGAAATATTTTCCTGGGGCAAACCGAAGCTCCTTTGATGATCAAGGCCTATCTGGAACGTATGACCCGCTCTGAGATCCTGCTGGTCATGGTTGGGGGAATGGCCACTGTGGCCGGGGGGGTGCTTGCTGCCTACATAGGATTCCTTGGAGGCGATGATCCGGTCTTAAGGCTTCAGTTCGCCAAACACCTGCTCGCCGCATCGGTAATGGCCGCACCGGGAGCCATCGTGGTTTCCAAGATTCTTTATCCGCAGCTGGAACCCATAAATGAAAATGTAGAGGTTTCTTCAGATAAAATAGGCTCCAATATCCTGGATGCCATCGCAAATGGTACTACGGAAGGACTAAAACTCGCCGCTAATGTAGGTGCTATGCTGCTGGTTTTCATCGCCTTTATCGCTATGATAAATTACGTGCTTAACTATACAGGAAATCTAACCGGGCTAAACGCCATTTTAGCTGAAAACACTCCCTACAGAGGTTTTTCCCTGGAAGCTATCCTGGGAATAATCTTCGCCCCCCTTATGTGGTTAATCGGGGTGGCAAAAGAAGATATGATGCTGATGGGGCAGCTCCTGGGAATAAAACTTGCCGCAAGTGAATTTGTAGGTTACGTGCAGCTTGCAGAACTTAAAAATCCTGCGAACGCGCTTAGTCTTACTTACGAGAAATCGGTGATTATGGCCACTTATATGTTATGTGGTTTTGCGAATTTTGCTTCTATCGGAATTCAAATCGGTGGAATTGGTTCCCTTGCACCGGGACAGCGAAAAACCCTTTCAGAATTCGGGATGAAGGCCCTTATTGGCGGAACTCTGGCTTCTTTACTTTCAGCTACAATTGCCGGAATGATCTTAGGTTAACAACCTGGGGATAAAATAGTGCCGAAGTAAAGCTGAAAATAAATGTGGTTTGCTATTTTAGCTGAAGTATTCTTTTACTTCTGAAACAGCAACATGAAACAATATCACGATCTCTTAAATCATATCCTGGAAAACGGAACCGACAAAGGTGACCGTACAGGTACCGGCACCCGAAGCGTCTTTGGACATCAAATGCGTTTTGACCTAAGCGAAGGTTTCCCGATGGTTACCACGAAAAAGCTTCACCTGAAATCCATTATCTACGAACTCCTTTGGTTCCTGAAAGGAGATACTAATGTGAAATATCTTCAGGAAAATGGGGTGCGCATCTGGAATGAATGGGCCGATGAGAATGGCGATCTTGGTCCGGTGTACGGTCATCAATGGAGAAACTGGAACAGCGAAGACATAGATCAGATCAAAGAAATCGTTGAAACATTGAAAAAAAACCCGAATAGTCGAAGGATGCTGGTTTCGGCCTGGAACCCTTCAGTTTTGCCCGACACCTCAAAGTCTTTTTCAGAAAATGTAGCCAACGGCAAGGCAGCCCTCCCACCCTGCCACGCCTTTTTCCAGTTTTATGTGGCCGATGGAAAATTATCCCTTCAACTTTACCAGCGCAGCGCGGATGTCTTTCTGGGAGTGCCCTTTAACATCGCCTCATATGCGTTGTTTACCTTAATGATGGCACAGGTATGCGGATATAAACCGGGAGATTTTATCCATACCTTTGGCGATGTTCATATCTACAATAACCATATGGATCAGGTTAAACTCCAATTGAGCAGAGACCCACGCCCATTGCCACAAATGAAGCTCAACAAGAAAGTAACTGATATTTTTGGATTTGATTATGAAGATTTTATCTTAGAAAATTATAATCCGCACCCGGGAATTAAAGCCCCTGTAGCAGTTTAAAAACGAATTAAAAATTTAAAAAATTGTAATGAAAAATCTATTTGTAATCGCTTTGTTTTTTGTGACTAGTTTTGGTTTCGCTCAGGAAACTTCGGTAGAAGGTAATACGGTAACCTCTAAACAAACCGCCCCTGTTTGGCCTGGTTGTGAAGACGAGTCCGATAAAAAATCCTGCTTTAACATGAATCTCATGACTCATGTTAAAGAAAATTATAAATACCCTAAAAATGATGCAGGGGAATATCTTCGCGGAAAAGTAACCATCAAAATGGAAGTGAACGAAGAAGGAATTGTGGTGATAAAATCGGTGGAAGGAGACCACCCAAAGGTCAATGCCGCCGTTACTGAAATGATTAAAAAAATGCCAAAGATGCAACCCGGCACTCTTGACGGGAAACCTTCAGCGGTAGGTTATACTATTCCTTTAAACTTATAAAAGCACATGAAATACTTTGCAATTTTATTCCTGATGCTTTTTCCCTACAGCAAATTCACAGGAGAATAAAGCATCAGGTAAAATTGTGCCTTCATTCACCTTAAAGTGCCGGGTTTCATCCTGAAACAGCAGTACTTTAACTTGCCATTAACTCGCGATAATTCCCATCCTTTATAAAATTCATTAAATTTGAGAAGAAGCCTTTAGAATTCTCTCAATATTATGCAATCACAACAGGAATTAATATCTTTTTTTAATGAAACCAGGGCCAGGTCAGAAATTATATGTTCTTTTCTGCAAACCGAAGATTATGTGGTGCAACCCATCGTAGATGTTTCCCCACCGAAGTGGCACCTGGGACATACCACCTGGTTCTTCGAAGAGTTCGTGCTCAACCCGCATAAACCGGGTTATAAACTATTTGATGAAAATTCGGCCTATGTCTTCAACTCTTATTACGAAAGCGTAGGTGACAAGGTAATACGCACCAACCGCGGGAACTTATCCAGGCCAACGGTAGCCTGGGTTTACGATTACCGCACCTATGTCTCAAAAGCCCTTCAGGAATTTATGAAATCTGAAGAGCTTTCAGAAGAAATTCGGGAACTCATAGAAATTGGCTGCCATCACGAAAAACAACACCAGGAACTGCTTTATACCGATATAAAATATATTCTTGGTAACAATCCGCTTTTTCCAAAGTACAACGATCAGTTCAAGGAAAACCCTATCCAGGACTTTAAAGCAGAGTGGATAAAATTATCTGAAGGACTTTACGAAATTGGCCATAACTCCGATGATTTTTGTTATGACAACGAGTTGGGGCAACACAAAGTATTTCTGGATGATTTTGTGATTTCCAGTAAACTCATTACCAATGCCGAATATCTGGAATTTATGGAGTCAGGCGGTTACAATGATGTATTGTTGTGGCACGCCGAAGGTTGGGACTGGATAAACAACAACAAAATCAATTCCCCTTTCTACTGGCATAAAATAGAAGGCGAATGGCATAGTTACGGTCTGAATGGTCTACACCCGGTTATCCCCGAAGCGCCTCTAACCCACATTTCTTATTATGAAGCCTTTGCCTACGCCCAGTGGCGTGGCTTGCGCCTTCCCACCGAATTTGAATGGGAAGCGGCTAACGAATATTTTAAATGGGGAAGCCGCTGGGAATGGACCGAAAGCGCTTATTCTCCATATCCCGGTTACACCAAAGCTCCGGGCGCTCTTGGCGAATACAACGGAAAATTTATGGTTAACCAAAAGGTGTTAAGAGGCGGCTCGGTAGCCACTTCAAAAAACCACACCCGTCCCACCTATCGCAACTTTTTCCATCCACAGCTTAGATGGCAATTTACCGGCTTAAGATTAGCAAAATAATCACTAAAGAAAATATGAAATCCATACCCACTACAGGCTTTAAGTCCGCATTTGAAGAAGATGTTTATAAAGGACTTACCAGCCATCCAAAATATCTGCTTTCAAAATATATCTACGACGAAAATGGCGATAAGCTTTTTCAGCAAATCATGGATATGCCGGAGTATTATCTCACCAATTGCGAATTGGGCATTCTTCAGGAATATACCGCCCCAATAGCCGACTCTTTTAATGCTGCAGGCGGCTTCGACCTTATCGAACTAGGTGCGGGCGATGGAAAAAAGACCAAAGTACTTCTGAAACATTTAAGTGAGCAGAATTATGAGTTCACTTATCTCCCTATTGATATCAGCGAGCACGCTTTGAAGGTCCTGGAGGCTTCAGTGAAGAAAGAAGTGCCAGGAATAGATATAAAATCACAGCAGGGCACTTACTTCAAAACCCTGGAAAATCTGGCTGATTTTAGTAGACGAAAAAAGGTGATTCTGGTATTAGGTTCCAACATCGGTAACTTGTTGCACGAAAATGCGATTGAATTTTTGCGGAATATTCAGCAGGCGATGGCGCCGGAAGACATGTTGTTTATGGGATTCGATCAGAAGAAAAATCCGCAGAAGATTCTCGATGCCTATAACGATCCGCACGGAATTACAGAGGCCTTCAACAAAAATCTCCTGGTTAGGATTAACTATGAATTAGGTGGAAAATTTAACCCAGACAACTTTAAACACTGGGAAACTTACGACCCCGAAACGGGTACAGCAAAAAGCTTTCTGGTGAGCAAATTGGATCAGGAAGTTTTTATAGAAGCCTTTAACTTAAAGGTCCATTTTGATGCCTGGGAAAGCATTCATACCGAAATCTCCCAGAAATACGATGATAAAATTGTTGAGTGGCTGGCCTCAGAAGCCGGTTTAAAGATCGAAACCCGCTTTGCAGATTCAGAGGATTGTTTCCGAAACTATATTTTCAGAAAGCTATAAGTTCTCAACCGGTAAATTTCTTAAGTTGTTTTATAAGAAAATCCACCTCCCTCTCGGTATTGAAATAGTGAAAACTAATCCTTATCCCATCCCCTCTTCTGGAAGTGATAATATTCTGGCTGCGCAAAGCATTATATAACTTTTCATCCCCTTTTATATTGAAAATTGAGGAATGTAGCTCGCGTTTAGCCACGGCTTCTTCCAGCAAACCAAGTTCTTCAAAAGCGGCTTTCCCTTTATTCTGAAGTTTCAGTAATTGATTTTCAATCTCCTTAAGTCCGGTCGTTTTCAATAATTCCAGGGCAACCTTCAGGCTTCCGAAATTTAAGGTATCTAAATGCCCAGGCTCAAATTTCCCAATAAAATTTCCTTCCCTTTCCTTATATTTTCCCTGCAGCGAACCGAAACCAAGTGCTTTTGGCGAGACTTTCCCCTGGATGCTCTCATTAAAAAGCATAAAACCATTACCGTATCCTGCATTAAGCCATTTATAGGAGCTGCAGATCACAACATCCAGTCCGGAGGCCTCAAAATCAAATTCCTCTGTACCGCAATACTGGGTGCCATCAGCGATAAAAATGGTGCCGGGGTAATTTTCCTTCAGTTCTTTTAGAAAATCAATACTCAGCTTGATCCCGTTCAAATACTGCACTATGCTAAAGGCGAAAAAGTCGGGTTGCTCCTTTTTGAAAGCTTCAGTAATATTGTACTCCAGGTTCTCATCAATTTCAGCATAGCTCATTTCAAAATTTCGCGATTCTACCGCCCAGTTTATCGAGGGATAATCTTGCTTCAGCAATAAGGCTTTTTGAGGTTTATCCAGTCCTTCCAGTAGGGTATTAAATCCGAAGGAAAAATTAGGTACCAAAGCCACCTGATTCGCAGGGCAATTAAAAAAACTGCCCACGCTTTCTCTCACTCCGGTTAGGATTTCGCCCATTTTCTCTTTTAAAACCCCCGCTTTTATTAGAAAATCAAGATCGTGATCCTGCCTGAATTCCCAAACTTTTTCAGGAAGTAAGCCTGAGGCCGCCGTATTAAGGTAAGTATATTGCTCTAAAACCGGGAAACCTTTTCTAAATTTATCCATAAGCAGTGGTTAATTATTGCTAAAACCTGTAAATTTGATTAGACACTAAAATACTATTATGTTTTCTAATAAGAAAAACCATTCGAAACTCGATGCCGAGCAGCGTGAACTCTATGACAATGCCCGCCATAGAACACTCCAAAAGAGACACCTTTTCCAGCATTTTGTAATATTTCTTATCGGCGCTACTTTTTTAATTTTACTTAATGTGGTCTTTGGCTACAAGGAAGACTTTAAATTGCTGGGCTACGACTGGTTTGTTACGGTCATTTTGGTTTGGGGCTTCTTTTTGTTTATTCATCTCATCAATGTTTTTGTTATCAACAGTTTTATGGGCAAGGCCTGGAAGAACCGGCAGATGGAACGCCTGGTTAGCAAACAACAGGAAAAGATCGCCGAAATGCAGAAACAGGTGGAAAAGGATTATCCCTTGCCGGAGCATCAAAAAACAAAACCGGTTGAAAAACAAAAGGAAATAAAACCCGGTCCTGAAAAATCAGCCGACCCGGATGATTTTGACCAACCTTACAATACCTGAAGTATGGTCACGATGATCGCGGCAGCAGCCGAAAATAATGCCCTTGGAAAGGAAAATGACCTGGTTTGGCATCTTCCCGATGATTTTAAGCGCTTTAAAAAACTAACCACGGGTCATCATATTATCATGGGAAGAAAGACCTTTGAATCTTTCCCGCAACCTTTACCCAACCGCACTCATATTATAATTACCCGTAACAAAGATTATAAAGCTAAAGGTGCCGTTGTAGTTCATTCCCTTGAAAGAGCCTTAGAGATAGCTAAAAATGATCCTCAGCCATTTATTATTGGTGGAGGGGAGATCTATAAACAGGCACTTCCCTTCTCTGATAAAATTGAACTCACCAGGGTGCACTCAGATTTTGAGGCTGACACCTTCTTTCCCGAGATCGATGAAAGTGAATGGAAACTGGTAAAAAAGGAATTTCATACTACCGACGAAAAGCACAAATACGCCTTTACTTACTTAACTTATGAGCGCCTCTAAGCTGTTAGACCAAATAGCAGAGCAAAATAACTTCGGAATAAAAACCTATTCCCGGCTTACCGGGGGAGACATTAATGATGTTTTTCTGCTCACTTCCAAAGAGGGTGAAAAGTCAGTGGTAAAACTTAATGATGCTCAAAAATATCCGGGAATGTTCGAGGCCGAAAAAGCTGGGTTAGAACAGCTTGCAAGGCCCGGGGTTATCGATATTCCTGAAGTTCTGGGCGTGGGAAAAATCAAAGACACAGCTTATCTCCTGCTGGAATATAAAGCATCGGTCCCGAAGGCGCCTGATTTTTCAGAAAAATTCGGGATACAACTTGCTTCACTTCACAAAATAACTTCGGATGAATTCGGGTTTCCTGAAGATAATTATATTGGAAGTCTTCCACAGTACAACAAGTCTTCGAAATCAGCAGCCGATTTCTATATAAGTCAGCGGCTAGAACCTCAACTAAAAATTGCGAAAGACCGGGGCTATTCTCTTCAGCTTAGCGAAGACTTCTTTATTAATATTTCAGAAATAATTCCAAAGGAACCACCTGCGCTCATACACGGCGATCTCTGGAATGGCAATTACCTGGTAAACGAGAAAGGTATGCCTTGCTTTATTGATCCCGCCACGGCTTATGCCCCCAGGGAAATGGATCTGGCAATGATGAAGCTCTTTGGAGGTTTTGAGGAAGAGGTTTTCACAACTTATCAAGATCAATTTCCCCTGGCTCCCAGCCTGGAAGAACGGGTTCCGCTCTGGCAGCTATATTACCTGCTTGTTCACCTTAATCTCTTTGGCAAAGGCTATCTGTCTTCTGTTAGCAACATCATTAAAAAGTACAGTTAACTTCACATTTATTAACATTAACTACTTAATTTTTAGCACTTTATTGGCGAGATAGGGAGTTCTAGGTTTTTACCTTCAACTTTTTAACTAAAGATCTTTTGCAGTATGAGCACCCTAAACCTTAATCACAAACAAGCCCTGGAAAAAATGACCAATCTGGTGGAAAGCATAAAAACCGGAATGCTGATCACCTGTTTAAGTGACCGCCCGCTTAATGCCGTACCTATGACCACCAAAAAAATTGATGGCGAAGGAAACATCTGGTTTTTAAGCAGGCTGGACAGCAGTCAAAATTGTAATATCGCTCGGGAAGCTGAAGTGCAATTGCTTTACAGTTCCCCCGGTAACAAGGAATTTATCAGCATCTACGGTATGGCTTCAATCAATCTCGACCCTGAAAAACTAAAGGAACTCTACCATACAAGTGATGATGCCTGGTTCACCGGCCTGGACGATCCCAATCTCACGGCTATAAAAGTCATCCCAAAACAATCGTATTACTGGGATGAAAAACGAAATAATTATGTCGACCTCTTTGCCGGGAATCGCACGCCTGAAAAAGACACAATTAGAACAGGCGAGAAAGGAAAACTTCAGTTATAACTTAAAAAGCTTTCAAAAAGGCCTCAGGTTATGAGGTCTTTTTTATTCTTTCTATTTTAGCCGAAAATTTTATCGGTTTAAATTCTTTTTGAGACGCCGATATCTAAACTTCAATACAATGAAAGCATATATTTTTCCCGGACAGGGAGCACAATTTCCGGGAATGGGACTGGACCTTTTTGAAAAATCGGTTGAAGCACAGGATATGTTCAAAGCCGCTAACGCCATTTTAGGTTATTCGATTACCGATATAATGTTTGAAGGCAGCGCCGAAGACCTGAAACAAACTAAAGTTACCCAACCGGCCATATTTATTCATTCGGTGATACTAAGTAAATTGCTTGGGGATAAATTTCAACCAGATATGGTAGCGGGGCATTCCCTGGGAGAATTTTCGGCACTGGTGGCTAATAAAGTATTGAGTTTTGAAGAAGGACTTCAGTTGGTCTATAAAAGAGCTATGGCGATGCAGGAAGCTTGTGAACTACAGCCTTCCACTATGGCTGCCGTTCTCGGCCTGGAAGATGAAGTGGTAGAAGCTGTTTGTGCTGAAACCGAAGGCACCGTAGTAGCAGCTAATTACAACTGTCCCGGACAATTGGTTATTTCAGGAGATGTGAAAGCCGTGGAACTGGCCTGTGAGAATTTAAAAGAACGTGGCGCCAGAAGAGCGATGATCCTTCCTGTAGGCGGGGCATTTCATTCTCCATTGATGGAACCGGCAAGAAAAGAACTGGCAGCCGCTATAGAGAACATGACTTTCAGAAAACCTATCTGCCCGGTATACCAAAACGTAAGCACTTTTGCAGTAACCGATCCTGAAGAGATAAAGAAAAATCTTGTTTTTCAGCTTACGTCTCCGGTAAAATGGACGCAAAGCGTTCAGAATATGATAAAAGACGGTGCTACCGAATTTATTGAAGTTGGCCCCGGAAAAGTGCTACAGGGTCTTGTAAAGAAAATTGATCGTAGTATGAATGTTTCTTCTGCAGAAATACAGTAGAGGCAATCTCATTTCAAATATAGTTCCTCCAAAAAGGACAATAAAAAACTCCCGGTAATCACTGCCGGGAGTTTTTTATATCGATAAGAATTTCCTTTATTTCCTGTAGATCTTCCCTTCCTTCATCACGAATTTTACATTTTGAAGGCTTTGAATATTCTCTGTGGGATCTTCATCAACCGCGATGATATCGGCTAAAAAACCTTCCTGTAGTTGCCCTATTTTATCTTCCATCTTTAGTAAACGGGCATTGGTGATGGTCGCCGATTGAATTGCTTCCATAGCGGGCATTCCGGCCTCGGTCATATACACAAATTCGCGGGCATTTTCCCCGTGTTTAAAAACTCCGGCATCTGTACCAAAGGCGATTGGCACTCCCTTTTTGTAAGCGCGGGCAAACATATCCTGAATCTGGGGTCCTATCTCTCTTGCTTTTGGTACAACCACTTCAGGGTAATAACCTTCTACCTCAGCCTTTTCGGTCACTTCCTTTCCTGCGGTAATAGTTGGTACAAGGTAAGCATCATGCTTTTTCATGAGTTCCATGGTCTCATCGCTCATCTTGGTTCCGTGCTCAATTGTTTTTACTCCTGCCCGAATGGCCCTTTGCATTCCTTCATCGCCATGAGCGTGAGCGGCAACATCAAAATCGTAGTCTTTAGCCGTTTCAACAATTGCCCTGATCTCTTCTTCAGAAAACTGCGGATTAGAACTGCTCTTAGCCACACTCAATACGCCGCCGGTCGCTGTGATCTTTATCAGATCGGCGCCGTTTTTATAGCGTTGTCTTACAGCTTTTCGCGCATCATCCATATTATTCACCACGCCTTCCTTTGGACCCGGATCGCCCATTAATTTTCGGTTCATTCCACTCGTTGGATCGGCGTGCCCTCCGGTAGAAGCAATAGATTTTCCTACGGTAAAGATTCTGGGGCCATCTATCTTACCCTTATTTATAGCATCCCGGAGCGCGATATTCACCCCGCTTCCGCCAAGTTCACGAACGGTAGTAAAACCGGCCATGAGCGTGGTCTTTGCAAAACCAACAGCATTAAATGCATTGTCGGCCTCGTTATTAACATACCGCTCCAGATATTTCCCGGGGTTGGTTTCGCTTTCCAGGTGAACGTGCATATCAATTAATCCGGGTAGCAAGGTTTTATCCTTCATCTCGATAAGGGTGTCAGCCTCCTTTTCCGGAGACACAAATCCGTTTTCAATGCTCTTGATTTTCTCTCCGGAAACAATGATGGTTTTATCGGTTAAAACCTTCCCGTTCTTAGTGTCTATAAATTTTCCGGCCTGAATGTATATATCCTGAGCCTGTAGTGTAATGGAAAGAAAAATTCCGAAGCAAAAGATCAAAAGTTTTTTCATAAGGTTTCTATTGATTTAAAAAGTCTTTGATTGTGTTAGCAATATAATCAATCTGCTCGTCATCCAGTTCGGTATGCATCGGCAGGGAGAGAACTTCCTTCACCAGTTGATTAGTAACAGGGAAATCGGCTTCATTATATCTTTCATCGGCATAGGCCTTCTGGCTATGCAGCGGGATTGGATAATAGATACCAAATGGAATTCCTTTTTCCTGCAGGTGTTTTGCCAGGGCATCTCTTTTTCCATTAGTGATCTTCAGGGTATACTGATGAAAAACGTGGGTATCTGGTTTTCCGGTGATCACCGGAGTAACTATCCCTTCCTGCCCCGCAAAGGCCGCATTATATTTTTCGGCGGCTGCTCTCCTGGCATCGTTGTATTTATCAAGACGTGGCAGTTTAGCCCTTAAAACCGCTGCCTGCAAACTATCTAACCTGGAGTTAACACCAACCACATCGTGGTGATAACGCTCATACATTCCATGGTTTACGATCCCACGAATGATATGTGCCAGCTTATCATCGTTAGTAAAGATCGCGCCACCATCGCCGTAGCAGCCGAGGTTCTTAGACGGAAAAAAGGAAGTTGCTCCCACATCACCCATTACTCCGGTCTTATAGCTCTTTCCATCTTCTGAATGGAAATTACCACCTATGGCCTGGGCATTATCTTCAATTACATATAAATTATGTTCTTTGGCGATTTTCAAGATCTCATCCATATCGGCAGACTGGCCAAAAAGATGAACGGGAACTATTGCTTTGGTCTTTGGCGTGATGGCTTTTTTGATGGCCTCAGGATCTATATTGAAAGTGTCGGGTTTTACATCTACCAACACCGGGGTTAATTGCAACAAGGCAATCACTTCTACAGTAGCGGCAAAGGTAAAATCGGCGGTTATCACTTCATCTCCGGGTTTTAAATCCAGTCCCATCATCGCAATCTGGAGGGCATCTGTGCCATTGGCGCAGGGGATTACGTGTTTTGCTCCAAGATATGCTTCAAGTTCCTTTTGAAATTTCTGAACCTGCGGTCCGTTTATAAATGCGGCTGATTCTATAACCTCCTTAAATGAGGCATCTACTTCATTTTTTATTGCGGCATATTGACCCTTAAGGTCAACCATTTGTAAGTTTTTCATAGTAATTTTTATAAAGCACGAAAATACGAAATATCGTTACCTCCGCCAATCTATTTTCAGGAAAGGCCTATTTTAGCAGAAGAAAACCAGGGTTTTGCAAATCATCTATAATTTATTCATCCATTTAACCGAATTTCTCCTGCCGGTAGCCGGGATCTTTAGCCACAAAATGAAGCTTTTTGTTAAAGGCAGAAAGGAGGTTTTCCCACGCTTAAAAAATGAAATTCAGGCTGGAGAAAAATATATCTGGATCCACGCCGCTTCCCTGGGGGAGTTTGAACAGGCTGTTCCGGTTATTGAGCTGCTAAAGGAAAAATATCCGAGCCATAGGATTCTGGTGACCTTCTTTTCTCCCTCAGGTTATGAGAATAAGAAAAAACACCCACTCGCAGATGTGATCACCTATCTTCCACTGGATACTTACAGCAATGCCCGCAAATTCCTTGACCTGGTAAGACCGGAGTTGGTTTTCTTTGTGAAATATGATATATGGCCAAATTTTCTCCAGGAAATAAAACAAAGAGGAATTCGCAGCTTTCTTATTTCCGGAGCCTTCAGGAAGGATCAGGTTTATTTTAAAAGCTATGGCAGCTGGATGAAAAAAGCCCTTCAAAGTTTTGAACATATTTTTGTTCAGAACCGGGAGTCGAAAGAACTCTTGGAGAAAAATGGTTTCAGCAATGTTAGCCTGAGTGGAGATACCAGGTTCGACCGGGTCTCGCGGCAACTCACTTATGATAATAAACTCGAAGTCCTGGAGAATTTTCTTCAGGATGATCTTTGTATCGTGGCCGGAAGCACCTGGCCCGAAGACGAAGAACTACTGCTGGAATATATCAATTCTGCCCCTGCTAAGGTGAAATTCATTATCGCCCCTCACGAGATAAAAACAGAGAAAATCAATGATTTCAGAAAAAAATTAAAAATGTCTTCAGTTTTATATTCTGAGACTTCTTCCAGGGAACCAAAGGATTTTCAATTACTTATAATAGACAATATCGGCCTATTAAGCAGGATTTATAGTTATGCTGATATTGCTTACGTGGGTGGGGCCGCAGGCAATACCGGCCTTCACAATATCCTCGAACCCGCAACCTTTGGCATTCCAATAGTAATAGGTAAAAACTTCGAGAAATTTCCTGAAGCAAAAAAACTTGAGCAGTTGGCCGGATTATATTCGGTAGCTTCAGCAGAAGAACTAACGGCAATCTTTCAGAAATTGGTTAAAAACAAGGATTTCAGAACACAGACGGGGATGATAGCCGGACATTTTATCAATTCCAATACCGGCGCAACCCGGGTAATTAGTGATTATCTTTCAAAGAAGCCTTAATAATTTCTTTATTTTTTAAGATTTTCTGCTAAAAAATCACAAATAAAACCGCGGGGAAAGATTTTCAGCTTAATTTCGAAGATTGAACTAAAAACTACAATTTTATGAAACGTGTATTTGTTTTAGGAAGTTTATTCCTTGTAAGTACTTTAAGCCTAATTTCCTGTCGCGAAACTTCTGACGAGAATGAGAAAGAAGTGATCGTGAGAGAAGTGGAAGTTGAGAAGCAAACCCCAACTGAAACCGAAGAGAAAAAAGGAATCCTTGAAAGAACCGGTGAAAGAGTTGACAAGGAAGTTAACGAAGAGATCGATAAAGAAATTGACAAGATTGGAGACGATAATTAGATAAAACACATAGTTTTATCTTAATTAATCCGTAATTCCTGAAATTTTAAGAAAATTTTAGCAGTAAAATAGGCTTAACAATAAGTCACATCTCTAATTTTGTTGAGTATAAACTAAAAAACAACCAAATTATGAAACGATCAATTTTATTACTGGCAATGATATTTACGTTATCAACTGCTTTAACTTCCTGTAGGGAAGTTAAAGAAGAAGAAAACGAAATGGAAATGCATAGCGATGATATGGATGATATGAATGATGACCTTGATGATGTAGGAGATGATATAGAAGAAGCCGCAAACGATGCCGGAGAAGCTATTGATGAAGGTGCTCAGGAAGTAGAAGATGAGCTTGAAGGTAATGATGATCTTTAATAATAAATTTCAATTATTAAGTTATGAAAAAGTTAGTTTTATTACTGGCATTAACCTTTAGCACCGCCGCGGTTTTCACATCCTGCAGGGATGACCGTTCCGGTGTTGAAAAAGCTGCAGATGATATTGAGGATGCAGCAGATGACGTTGGTGATGCCATAGACGATGCTACAAATTAGTAGCACAACAATATCTATTAACCACCAATAAAAACCCTCTTACCCAGAGGGTTTTTTTATGCCTCCTTTTTAAAGGCCTTGAGATCTCTTTTTAATTCTTCCATAGATTCCTGAAGCTCCCGGAAGAGTCCGCTCTGCGACGGGTTATCCAGGTTAAAGGTTAATTTGCTGTTCACCTGCCAGATCTCCTGGATATCGTTCACATCAACCTCCACCGGCAAATATTCTTCGTTGGAGGAAATAAGCAACACCTTGGAAGGATCTGGTAATTTCTGAAGTTTTTTCACAAGCACAGAATCATACAGTACCACCACATAAACCTTATTGTTAGAAGCCTGATCCAGATCGGACACGGCTTTTCCCAATACCCATTCTCCAGGATAATAATTAGGAAGCATACTATCCCCCTCTATCTGAAATCCACGATAAGTAGCATTACGGAATTCCGGGAGGGGAATATCGAAAGCCGGGAGTTGATAATACCATTCCACATCCTGAACATTATGAGGATACCCTGCTGCAGCCTTCTGGTTAACCATCAGAATATTCTCATTGTCAGCACTATCTACTGTAACCACCTTTGGGCTCACATCTCCTTTGCTTAGTTGTAAATACTTCTGTCCGCTTTCTCCAAACAACCAGAGAGGATTAATCCCAAACCGACTCAAAAGCCCGGCCACCACCTTGCCCGATAATTTTGTGCGCCCCCGTTCAATATCAGCGGTGGAATTTTTAATCCCCAGCAGTTCTGCAAATTGAGATTGAGTAAAATTGTTTTCTTCTCTTACTTCCTTAAAGTGCTTGATCTCAATAGATGGCGGTGTTCCCATATCAGAATGTTTTTGGAATAATTCCCAGTGTAAATCCAAATTTATTGGATTTATTCCGATAGCACAACAAAAAATTCCGGTTTTTTATAAAATTATTGAGCGAGGTATCCTCCGTCTATAGGATAATAGGCTCCGGTAGCGAAAGAAGACCGGTCTCCGGCCAGCCACATAAATAGCTCGGCAACTTCCTCGGGTTCTCCTAAGCGTCCTATGGGGTGAACCTTAACCAACTGCTCAAGCAAATCTTTATCCAGGTCATCCAGTAAAGGCGTCTTGATAAAGGCCGGTCCTACCGAGTTTACCCGTACCCCCTTTGCAGAATATTCCAGCGCGGCTGTTTTCGTTAGCCCAACTACTCCGTGTTTTGCCGCCACATAAGCCGCCGAATTGGCAAAACCAACGCTCCCTAAAATAGATGTTACATTTATAATTGAGCCCTTCCCATTCTTCAGCATAGCAGGAATCTGGTATCGCATTCCGTAGAAAACCCCCGAAAGATTGATGCCGATCACTTTATCCCATGACTCAATGCCATACTCACCTACCGGCATTTGCTCTCCGCCGATTCCCGCATTGTTAACCGCAATATCCAGTTTACCAAAATGGGACAAGGCTTCTTCCACACTTTTTTCTGAATCCTCAGGTTTCGAAGCATCTGCTTTCACAAAAGCTGCCTTGGCCCCCGTAGCTTTAATTTCCTCTGCCAGTGCTTTGCCTTTTTCATCATCGATGTCGGTTAGCAAAACCGAAGCTCCGTTTTTTGTAAAAAGAAGCGCAGTGCTCTTTCCTATTCCAGATGCTGCTCCGGTAATAAGAGCTACTTTTCCTTTTAGTTCCATAATTATTCTTCTTTGATGTTTATTCCTTTAAAAATACACCGTAAGAGACTCAGAAACTATGAGAAAACTCAGGAAAGCTTATTTTACTTAAATTGCCGGGAAATTACCCGTATGAAACCCTTATTTATTTCACTCGCCATTCTTTTCTGCCTTTCGGGACAGGCCCAGGACAGGGCATTACCTGAAGACTTTGTATACCTCCATCAAATGCTACCCGGAATTCAGCTTGACATCCGTTACGCGGGAGAACATAATTTTCTTGGCAAACCTGTTAACGGATACAACCGGCCGGTAGCCATACTTAGCAGGTCCGCTGCAGAAGCCTTGGTAAAAGTTCAGTACGATCTGATGCAACAGGGTTACTGCCTTAAGGTCTTTGACGCCTACCGCCCGCAAATGGCGGTAGATCATTTTGTGGTTTGGGCCCGGGATACAGGCGATACCCTGGCCAAACAGGAATTCTATCCCGATGTCCCTAAATCAGAGCTTTTCCAGCGGGGTTATATTGCCTCAGAATCTGGGCATTCCCGGGGCAGTACTTTAGATCTCACTATCATCGATGCCGAGACAAAAAAGGAACTGGACATGGGTAGTTCTTATGATTTCTTCGGAATAATCTCCCATCATGACTCCGGGCAAGTAACCAAAGAGCAGAGAGCAAACCGCGAAATGCTTAAAAGCCTGATGATAAAACACGGCTTTCACCCCTACCCTGAAGAATGGTGGCACTACACGCTAAGAAACGAGCCCTATCCTGAAACTTATTTTGATTTTCCGGTGGAATAACCCCTCGGCTACGCTCGGGATGACATTCCCCTCGTCTCCGATTTTGGAGTCTAATATCACTTCGAGCATAGACGAGACCCAGGAATTAACCCTTCAAAAAGTCAACTTTTGTCGTTTGCATTCCTAATTTTGTAAACCGATAGCCTAAACACCCCAAACATGAAAATACTCCACACCGCCGATTGGCATATAGGCAAAAAACTACATAAACACGAGCTCTCGGAGGATTTTGAGCTCTTTATTGCCTGGCTGGGCGAGTTTATTGAAAAAGAACAAGTGGATGTTTTGCTGATCTCCGGAGATGTATTCGATCTTGCCAATCCATCTTCAGATGCGAGAAAGCAATATTACCGCGCCCTAATGCGACTTCGGAAACTCGACTGCAAGTTGGTGATTACCGGAGGGAACCACGATTCCCCGGCGATGCTGGACGCCCCCCAGGAGATCCTTCGGGAATTGGAGATGCATGTTGTTGGTGGTCTTCCGGAAAATATGGAAGACCTACTCATCCCCATAAAAAATAAGGAAGGAGAAACTGAGCTGGTAATCGCGGCCCTGCCATACCTCCGGGACGCAGATCTGCGTAGCGCCGCCGAAGGCCAGACTTATGAGGACAGACTGGAAGCCATTCGTGCAGGAATTCAGCAGTGTTTTGAAAATGCTGCCGACTTATGCCTTAAAAATTATCCTGGGATACCGGCAATAGCCATGGGTCACCTTTTTGCTGCGGGGGCTGAAACTTCAGAAAGCGAGCGGGAAATACAGATCGGAAACCTGGCAGCCTTCAATGCGCTTCAGTTTGGGGAATATTTCAGTTATATCGCATTAGGACATATCCACAAACCACAAAAATTAAATTCTGCGGTACCCACTTATTACAGTGGCTCTCCGCTTCCGCTTTCCTTCAGCGAAAGAAAAGATAACAAACGGGTGTTACTGTTAAATACCAAAAACGGCTGGGAACCGGAGAATATTCCGGTACCCGCTTTCCGCAGTCTACTAAAAATAAGTGGTAATCTTGAAGACCTGGAACTGAAACTAAGAGATCCGGGAGAACAAAAGGAACTGGAGTCGCTTATTGAAGTTGAACTTACCGAAGAAAACTATGATGCCGGTAAGATCCTTAAGCTCGATACGCTGGTCAGTAATTTTGAACTGGAGGGTTTCAGAATAGTGAAGCACAGGGTAAATTTCAAAAACCGGATCTCAGGAGCCTCAGAACTTTTTCAGGAACAAAAACTCGAGGATCTAAAACCCAAAGAGGTATTTCTTGAACTGATTAACAGGCAGGATTATGATGAGAAAACCAAAGAAGAGATCCTGAGCGCCTTTGAAGAACTCCTGGCTGAAACTTATCAAAACGAGACCGCTTAAGCTATGAAAATACTCAGGATAGAATTCAAAAATATAAATTCGTTAAAAGGAGAACACGAAATAGATTTCACCGATGTGCCTTTTACTGGCAGTTCCCTATTTGCCATTACAGGACCTACCGGGAGCGGGAAAAGCACTATTCTGGATGTGATCTCACTTGCCCTGTTCAATAACATCCCCCGTATGGGAAAGATTTCCACTTCAGAGATCAATAAAACCGGAGCCATCCTCACCCGGAACCAGCAGGAAGCGATGGCAGCGGTGACCTATCAGGGGAAGTCAGGAAAATACAGATCCCAATGGAGTATCTCAACCGCCAGAACCGGAAATCTTCGTGATTACGAAATGGAGCTGAGCAATGCCGAAACCGGAACTCTCATCGACCTTAAAAAGTCGGAGGTACCCGGCAAGAACGAAGAACTCATAGGTCTCAATTACAATCAATTTATCAAAGCAGTCTTGCTGGCCCAGGGGGAATTTGCGCAGTTCTTAAGGGCCAAAAAGGAGGAACGCGGAGAATTGCTGGAAAAAATAACCGGCACCGGAATTTACAGACAACTGGGCATTAAAGCCTTTCAGAAATATAAAGATGAAAATCGGGAAATTCAATTCCAGCAAAACAGAATTGACGCGATCAAAGAACAGTTGCTCAGCGACGAGGTTTATAAAAAAAACACAGAAGAGCTAAAGCAAAAAGATAATCTTGAAAACCAGCTGAAAATTGAAATCGAAAAACTGAAAAAGCATCTTGAATTAAAGGAAAAGATTCAGCTTCAGAAGAAAGAGATCAATACCCGGGAAACTCAAAAGAACAGGGCCGGAGAAGAACTGAAAACTTTTGATAAGGAACACGGATACCCGCTTAAACAACATGAAAAGATAGAAGACCATGCCGAAGAGCTGCGAAATTGGACCCTTCTAAAGAAAGGACTCAATGATCTTGAGGAAGAACTCAAAAAAATTCAGCAAAGCAAAGAGCAAAATACCGCTAACCAAAAGGCTTGTTTACAGGATGCAGGAAACCTGCTTGGTATGCAAGTAACTTCAGAAACCATAGTGGAAAGCCTTGACGCATTTTTCAGAAAGATAAGTTCCTTAGATGAAGAAAGGCGGACAAAAGGTCATGAGTTCAAAGCGCTTAGGGATCAGTTTCAAAGTGAAACCAGGCAGCTTCCTATAAACCTGACAGAAGATAATCCGCAGAAAACCCGGGAGGAATTAAAGCGACTGGCTCAGATTTCAGAAGAAAAAGGAAAGAAACTTCAGGAGGAATTAGAAGGCCTTGACCTAAAAGACGTTCATGGAGAAAAACAGCAGTTAAGTTCCAGACTGGAGCTGGCCAGGGAAGCCTGGCGAAAAGAAGAAGAGTTAAAGAATATTGCGGCCGAAGTGAAGAAATTTCAGACAGAAGAGGAAAGTCTAAAACCGAAAATAAAAAGCTTACCGGGGGAAATCGAAACTGCAAAGAATAAATGTGAACTGCTAACAGAACGCCGCGAAAAGCTGAACCTGAAAAAACAGAATCATCTTCTGCAGGCGAAATTTGAAGAACAGCGACATATTCTGGAAGATGGAAAACCTTGTCCGCTATGCGGAGCTCTGGAACATCCTTTTGCCACTGCCCTTCCTGAAAAAGATGATACTCTTGAAAAAGAAATAAAAGAAACCGAAGAAGAGCTTTCTACCTGGAGTAAAAAACTAAGCGCCACCGAAGCCGATCTAAGACACCATACAACAAGGCAGGAAGCTTTGCAAAAGGAAATAAAGAACATCCAGACTCAGCTTCATAACCAAAGAGAAGGTTTTGAAGAAAAATATGGACACCTCAAACCAGGAGAGGAATATAGCTGGGAAAAGCTTTGTGATAAATGGCAGGGGAAATTAAATAGCTTTGAAGCCTGGGAAAAGGAACAAAATTCCCTGCAAGCCATTGAAGCTGGGATCCCTTTACTCGACAAGCTCATGAAAGTTCTGGAAAAAGGTAAAGAAATTAGTCAGGAAAGAGAAAATCTCTATAAGGGCCGGGATATTTCTGAAGACACCGGAGATCTAAAAACCCGGTGGACCCGACTATCACAGGAAGAAAAAAACTTAAATAGCAGTCTGAAAAACTTAAAAGATAAACTTGAAAGTCACAACAGGAACTTAAGTGACCTCGAGGTTCAATTGCTGCCTGCGCTTCAGGAAAAAGGTTTCCCCGATATTCCCACAGCCAGGAAAGCTCTCATGCCTGAAGCTGAATGTCGCGCCTTGCGGATAAAAAGGGAAGAAATATACAAAAGCATCAACGAGGCCATCTCTTCTCTAAAATTACTAAACTCTCAACTTGATGAGTTCAAAAAAACCGACCTACCTGTTTCGGAGGAGCAATTACAGGAACAGCTAAAGGAAAAACAACAAAAGCTTACTGAAGTTTCGGCGGCTTGCAGGGAGCTTTTCAGTAGCATTAAAAACCACGACAGCAACCTGGACCTTTTACAGGAAATCAAAGTTCGTATCGCAGAAAAAGAGAAAAAAATAAGGCGATGGCGCCTCTTAAATGAACTTATAGGTGATGCTAAGGGCAAAATTTTTAACGATTTTGCCCAGGACCTGAGTTTAAGCCAGCTACTTCACCTGGCCAATCACAGGCTCAAAGACCTGAGCGATCGCTACCGCATAGACAAACCTGAAGAGGAAGAAGACGACGGCCTCGTGGCCATAGACGAACATATGGGCGGGCAGCGACGTTCGGTAAAAACCCTTTCCGGTGGGGAGACCTTTATCCTGAGCCTTTCGATGGCTTTGGCCTTAAGCGATCTGGCCTCCCGGAATGTAGAGATCAATTCCCTTTTTATAGATGAAGGCTTTGGTACACTGGATCCTGAAACTCTCGACCAGACTCTGGACACCCTGGAGAAACTGCAGGCCGAATCCTCAAAAATTATCGGGATTATAAGCCACGTAGATTCCCTGAAGGAACGTATCGCGACACAGATACAATTACAGCGAAACGGACAGGGCTACAGCAGTCTGGAAATAAAAGGATAGGTTTTCTTTGGGAGATAATCAGAAAACCTACCACTAAATTTCCGGATCATAACTCCAAGTGTGCAAATGGACATAAAAAAAAATTACAACGAAGCCCGGAAATATTAAAAATTGTTAACAACAATAAATCCGATGACTAAAAATCTATCTTGCATTTTCTAATCAAAGAATATTTATGGCTTCAGGATTATTTGCACTTCTGGATGATATTGCAACTTTAATGGATGATGTGGCGATGATGAGCAAAGTCGCAGGAAAAAAAACCGCGGGACTCTTAGGCGACGATTTGGCCGTAAATGCCGAAAAAGCTTCCGGCTTCGTTTCTTCCCGGGAATTGCCTGTCCTCTGGGCAATAACAAAAGGCTCCTTCCTGAATAAGCTGATCATCCTGCCCCTGGCATTTTTAATGAGCGCTTTCTTTCCGGTTGCCATTACGGTTATTTTAGTAATCGGCGGACTTTACCTCGCTTACGAAGGCGCTGAAAAGATATTTGAATATTTTTTCCCTCATTCCCCAAAAGCCGAAAATCCTAAACTCGAAAAACTTACCGAAGAAGAAGTACTTAGCAGGGAAAAAGGGAAAATAAAATCGGCTATCCTTACTGATTTCATACTTTCCGTAGAAATTGTGATCATAGCTTTGAGCAGCGTTGAAAACCAGGATCTGGTCACCAAAATTCTTGTAGTTACCATTATCGCCCTGATAGCCACCGTAGGAGTTTACGGAATTGTAGCCCTGATCGTTAGAATGGATGACTACGGACTTAAGCTTATCGAATTAAACGATAGAGAAAACAGCTTTTCCGATAAAATTGGTCACTTCCTGGTCAATGCACTACCTAAGGTCATCAAAAGCCTTACGGTAATTGGAACCATAGCTTTGCTTTTGGTGTCAGGAGGCATTTTTGTACATAATATCGATTTCTTCCACGGTCTTTTCGAGAGCCTACCCGGTATTCTCGTAGAGTTTCTAACCGGCATGGTTGTTGGATTTGTTGTTTTGCTGATCATCAAAGCAGGCAGCAAAGTTTGGAAAAGCATTAAAAATTAAGAATTTAAATTTCAAGCTTAATCTTAGACTTAAAAACTCTAAATAATTTTCAACCGGGAACTCCCAACTCCTCAGGGAAGGACACCAAACAATAAACCCAAACTCCAAACAACTTTGGAAAAGGAACACACAAATCAAAACTGGCAACTGAAAAAACTAGGAAAGAACTAACTTCATTTGGTTTAATCTGTTTTCAGCAGTATCCAGTGAGGCTTCAAAACCATTCGGAAAAGAATTCTCCTCAAGTAATGTCCGGTAATACGAGATCCCTTCCATTAGACTTTTAGCGAAGTTATTCTGGTTCCGAAGTATTTTCCTATCAGGGTCTTTTGTTTCATCCAGCTCCTCCTGAAAATAATCAAGATATAATTCCAGCTCTTTTATAAACATATGAGGTCTGGCCTTATTGCTAAGCAGATCTTTTCTTCCGTAGATATGATCGGTCATTTCCTGGAGGGAGGCGATCTTAGAGTAATTAGCGATATTTGGTCCCGGACAAATGGTCACCGCTTCCAGTTTTTTCAGGAAAGGCTCCTTATAGCTCACCGGCGCTGCATTGCTCAAACCAATACAAAGACATTCCTTTGCCAATACCTCATCCAATTGCTTTTTAAATTCCTGCTCCGGCAATCCCGCTTCCTCCAGCTGCTTTACCTTTAGTTTCTGGTATTTGGTTGAAGCCGTACAAATGGGCTCTTTGGTAAATTCGGTATTGGAAACCAGATATTTTTCGGTACATGGACTTCCGGGTTTACCATTTTTAATTCGGTCCAGCTTTTCCTTTTCGGCACTGGTATCCTTAAGATAATTGAAACGAACTCCCAACGGGGAATTCTTGCTCAAAACCACATCTTTCTCCCCTGCTTTACTTAAAAGCTCAAGGGTATGTTCATCGACTGTTGTCGCTTCAGGGCAAAGCAGAAAAGGCGTACCCCAACCTGTACTGTCTACGCCATACTTATTGCGAAGAAAATTAGCTTCTTCAGCCGTTCCTATTCCGCCCTGAACGGTAATTTTTATGGGGTGAGGTTTTTCAAAGCCGGCCTGACCTTTCGCCTTTATAGCAGGATCATAAATCCTGAAAAGCTCTTCAGCCAGTTCCTCTCTTTTATTGCTGAATTCTTCCAGAATAGGTCCCAGCAGTAAACCCTGGGTGGCGAAGGCATGCCCGCCACAATTCAGGCCCGATTCTATTCTGAATTCACTTACCCAGATGCCTTTTTTAGCCAGGTATTTTCCCTGGATCAGTGCCGAGCGGTAATCGCTCACCTTGATCACGATCCGTTTGCTGAAACTTCCCCAGGCAGTAGCGTCAAATTCCCTGAAATCTTCCAGGTAATTATAAAGTCTGGGATTCATCCCAGCCGAAAAGATCACCGCCGAATTGTCTAGACTGCTTTGTGCATAGGCCTTTAAAGCCTCAAGCGCATCCGATCCGTTAGGAATAGGTTCTCCAGATTTATCAAAATTGTTCTTATCTACTTTGGTCATTATATTCACCTCGATAGCCCCGGCTTTAACCTCTTTGCGCAAGAGATTTTCCAAAGTCCTTTTCAACTCTGCATCGCCTGTTTTGATGAATTCATGGTATTTTTCTTTTAAACCAGAGTTTTCCGGCAACATCTCGAAATATTTAACCAGATCTGAACCCGTTTCAAAAGCAGAATTCCTGATTTTTTCCAGGCGATTCTGTACATTCCGGTTTACCAGGTCCAGGTAGTCGGTGATACGGCGGGAGCGATAATTCTCTTCCTTGTTAGAGATCGGGACATAGGTTTCCCCGGTATCTTGGTAATAATATTTTCGCATAGTCTCGATAAGGTTATCCTCAATGATGGAAAGCGCCGAGCTTATGCCAAAAGCGGCAACCTTAACAGGAGAATCAATAGTAAAAGCAATGCCCATAACCGGGATATGGAACTGGTGCGGAGATAGTGTATTCATAGCACAGATAATTTTAAGCCGATAAAGGTGAAGATTCAACAGGCATTAAAATATGAGCAGAATCATATTTTGGAAATTTGTATCAAAGTTGCTGATTCTTCATTGCTGAACATTTTTTGTATCTTCAGCTTAGAATTAACCAATTTAGAATATCAACTATGAAAAGCGCATCCCTTACCAGAAACCTTAAATACAATGATTCAAAACCGGCCGTAGAAATCCTACTGGACACCGACAGCAGCAAAGAAATTCGGATCCTGATGAAGAAAGGCCAGGTAATGAAAGAACATAAAACCTCCTATCCAATCATGGTAGAAATCTTCGAAGGCAGGATCTCCTTTGGGGTTAATGGCAATACCCATCAACTTGAAAAAGGTGATCTGGTATCTTTGGAGGCAAGTATACCTCATGATCTTAAAGCCGAAGAAGACAGCACCATAAGGCTATCCCTTTCAAAGGCAGATTCTGTAGAAAGAGTGAAAGAGGTTGCTAAAGAAAGTTAGAATAAAAGGCTCGATGCTTAAGGTTGCTTAAAATTTTTAAGGCTCCCGTCATACCGGGCTTGATCCGGCATCTCATTCCGGTTGCATTCAAGATTCAAGATTTAACTGAATTTAAAAAAAAATGGAAACTCAGAACTGATCCGAAAGAAAAACCTCAAACCATAAACATCCGGGAACCGAACCCCACAACAGAAAACCGAAAACTGAGAACTCAGGATAACTTTTCTGGGATTTCATATTTTCTTTTGAGCTCATTCATATTCAGTTGTTTTCCCATCGCCTCATTAACCATGATAAACTCATAGATATTTTCCTTGTCTATTATTCCCAGCAGCTCTCCCTTTCGCACTACGGGTGCCACCGAGATGCTCTGTACCAGGATTTGCTGATAAACCTCCTGCAGCGGCATTTCTGGATCAAGACTAAGAAAATCGGTTTCCATGACATCAGTAACCGGAGAAGAATTGCCATTTTCCGATAATCCCTTTATCAGGTCATTCCGGCTTAGTATGCCCAGCACTTTACCGTCTTCCACGATCACAAAATCGTGGGCCTGGCCGTCTAACAGAAGTTTCACGGCTTTCCCAAGATTATCCTGCGGACTAAGCCTGGCAAAATGTTTCATCAGTATATCTTTCACCTTGTAGCCCGTAAGCGAGGTTTTGGTCATTTCCATTTCGGCTTCAGCCCCGGCGCCCAAATAGATGAAAATTCCTATAAACACCAGGAAAATATTGGCGTATAGGCCCAGAAAGACAAACCCGATAGCCAAAAACTGCCCTATCCCTGCAGCGATCTTTGTAGCCGTACCTCGTTCAAACTTAAAGAGCAATAAAGCCCGTAGGATCCTGCCCCCGTCCATAGGAAAGGCCGGAATGAGATTGAAGATCGCCAGGATCATATTGGCAAAAAGCAGGTTATACCAGAATCCCACCCCGCTAAAGTTCATAAGGTCCAGTGGTTCAGAAAAGGAAGGAAAACTGTTAAAGGCCAACAAGGCCAGAAAGATAAAAATGCCTATTACAAGGTTTACCAGGGGTCCTGCAATGGCTACTAAAAGCTCCTGCATAGGTTTTTCAGGGAATTTCTCCAGGCGGGCGAGTCCGCCAATGGGCAAAAGGGTTATGCTTTTTGTGTCGATATCGAATCTTTTGGCCGTTAAGGCGTGGCCAAATTCGTGAAGCGTGACACAAAGAAAGAGCGCCAGGATAAAGACAACACCCAGGATGCCTTGCATCATATCCTGTTCCAGCCGGTAATGCAGAATAAAGATCCATATCAGAAGGATCATAAATGTCCAGTGCACCGAGACTTTTATCCCGGCAATACGCCCAAGGTTTAAAGACCATTTCATTTCCATAATCCTAACCTGTTAATTAGTTTCCAGAGAAGTACGACAGGTATTCTCCCTTAAATTTACTGAATTTTCACAGATTTTTTATCAACTTCTTCGGAAAGCTTTGAGCCAGGAAGGTTTATTTAGACTCTTAAATGCCGCCGGTAAATTTCATGGAATATTGAAATTCCGGTAGGGATAAGCGCATCGGGGAAATCATAATCGGGATTGTGAAGGGCCGGGCAGTTCTCCCCGGCACCCAGACCAAAGAAAGCCCCTTTGAAATGCTGAGTAAAAAGCCCGAAATCTTCCCCCCATTTAAATGGCTGATCCCTCTCCTTAAGGTTTAAGCCCAGCTGTTTACCTGCCAACCTGATAGAATTTGCCGCTTCAGGTAGGTTATTCGTAGCCTTAAATTCTTCGGTATAATAGAAATCAACACCCAACCGGTGAGTTTCTTTAATACGCATCAGGAATTCCCTGATCTGATCTTTTAATCCCTGCATCTGGGTCTGAGTCCAGGTGCGCATGGTAAAACGCAGTTCCGCGGCCCCGGCAGAAACTCCGTAGGCAATACTGCCAAGTTCTACGTGAACAGGAGTTATGAGTTTAAAATCTTCTTCTTCGGGACGATTATCAGACCAAAGCTGCATTTGCAACAGGATTTCGGCCACAGCCTGCGCCGGGTTGATTCCGTTTTCGGGTTCGGCGGCGTGCGCGGTTTTCCCTTTAAGTTTAATCACCAGACTACTCACCGAGGCAGTAAAGGCCCCGTCTTTTATCAGAAGTTCCTGCAAAGGAAAACCCGGCAAATTATGAAGTCCGAAAATAAGATCAGGCTTCAGATCCTGAAAAAAACTTTCTTTTAGAATGGCAGCAGCGCCCTTTCCTGTTTCTTCTGCGGGTTGAAACAATAAGACTACTTTCCCTTTTTCAGGCGGATGTTCCACAAGACAGTGTGCAAGTCCCAGCAGAATTGTGGTATGACCATCATGACCACATTTATGAGAAACACCCTCCACCCGGGATCTATGTTCAAAATCGTTGGTCTCGGTAATCGGCAAAGCATCCAGTTCTGCCCTGAATACAATGGTTTCTCCGGCTTTCCCACTGTCGAAAACCGCTATAAGTCCGTGGCAATCCAGCCCGCTTTGGATTCGGGTTGGATTTAGTTTCTGCAGGTAGGCGGCTAGCCTTGCCGCGGTTGAGCTTTCTTCACCTGAAACTTCAGGGTGTGCATGTAGCAACTTCCTGAAAGAGATCAGATCTTCGAGGGTTTCAGGTTTCAGATTCATTAGATGAATATAATATTTTTTAGGTCGAAAATGCGACGCTAATAGATAATATGGCAACAGAGGACAGGATTGAATTCTAAAATTCCGTAAATTAAGACTATGAAACCAGCATGCTGCTGGACCCAAAAATGGCAACATCCCGATTAAATCGGGAGGGACATAATTATAAGCCTGTGTTAAATTCCCCAAGTCGGGATAAAAACTGTAAGCAGATGAAAAAGCATCACAAGATTATAATTGCCGGAGCCGGTGGAATAGCTGAGGCCGCCGCCTTGCTTCTGGCTGAATGGAGCGGGGTCACTCCTTCCATTTATATAGGAAATCGTACGCTTCCAAAGGCAGAGAAACTAGTCAAATGGGTTAAAGAGGGCACCACAAAAAATTGTGCGATCGAAGCCTTTCATCTACCGGGGGATAAAGTTACCGAGGAAATGAAAAGCATATTTGAACAGGCCGATATCATCCTGGATTGCTTGCCGGGCAGCCTGGCCCCAAGAATAGCTACGCTGGCAAAAGACCATAAGTTACATTACGTCAACCTAACCGAATATGTTGCAGAGACCGAACAGATCATGGAGCTGGCCAAAAATGCCAACACGGGATTCATTCTGCAAAGCGGACTCGCTCCGGGCTATATCAATATCCTGGCGCTGGGCCTTTTCAGGGATTTCTGTAATGATTTTGTCGTAGATAAGGTAGACAAGCTGGAATTTAAAGTGGGAGCACTCACTAAAAATGCTGTTTCGCCCCATTATTATGGCTTCACCTGGAGCCCGGTTGGGGTAGCGACCGAATATTTGAACAAGGCCCTGGTACTGCGCGATTATAAAAAGGCCAGCCTGCCTCCTTTATCGGAACGGAAACGGATCATCATCGATGGAATAGCCTATGAAGAAGACCTGACCTCGGGCGGGGCTGCTGATTTGCCGGATGCCCTGGCGGGTAAAGTAAGTAGTCTTGACTATAAAACCTTGAGGCATCCCGGACATTATAGCTGGGTTGAGACACAACTTGAGAAAACCGGAAAGGGACCGAAAGCCGTGAAAGAATTGCAGGATATAATGCAGGCGGTGATTCCAAACATAGAAGATGACCAGATAATCCTTTATGCTGCAGTAGAAGGAAAAAATAGCTTAGGGATCCTGCAAAGACGGGAGATCTCCAAACGCATCTTGCCCCTGAAAGTAGGAAAACATACAATAAGAGCCATCCAGACCACCACCGCAGCTGGCTTGCTGCAATGCGCCCAGATAATCCTGGAATCCAATAAAAAAGGTGTTATTCTACAGAGTACGATAAACCCTGAAGAGTTTTTAAACGGGGATTACATCGTTCCGGTTTATGGGGAAAAATAATAGCCAGGTTAAATTGAATTATCAGATCGAGCCCCTCAGCAGACGCCCAGCAAAACTTTTTCCAAAACAAAAAACCCTGCAAACCAGAGTCTGCAGGGTAAAAGTCAAAAAATTCAGTTATTGACCTGTTTTTATTTAGTAACCTTCACATAATCGATTATAAATTCCTTTGGGAAGATAGAGTCATCAACATCCGGTCCTCCAAAATTCCCGCCAATTGCAAGGTTTATCAGCAAATAGAACGGATGATGGTAAGGGTAAGTTTCTTCATTCTTAACTTGTGGAGAGAAGGTATAGGTCTTTTCATCGTTGATAAAGAACTCGATAGCATCCTCACTCCAGTCCATCCTGAAAACCTGGAAATCTTCGGTAATACCGGGAACGGGCGTGCTTTTAATATTCTCGGTTTCTCCGTGGCTTGCGGGGGTGTGTAGCGCATTATGAAGCGTATCCGGCTGGCGGCCTACGTACTCCATAATATCTATCTCTCCCGAAGCAGGCCATCCCACCTCCTGAATATTGTTACCCAACATCCAGATCGCCGGCCAGAGACCGTGTCCATCGGGCAGCTTAGCACGAACCTCAACGCTGCCGTATTTAAATTCAACCTTATCTTTAGTATTTATCTTTCCCGAGAAATACTTGTCGCCTTCTTTAACGGCTTTAATGATAAGCTTCCCGTCTTCAACACTTACAAACTCCCGGTAATAGCCCTGGCGTTCGTTATTCCCCCAACCACAAAGATCGGGGCAACCATCGCCCTCTTCATAACTCCAGTAATCCATATTCAGTTCATCGCCTTCAAAATGATCTTCAAAGATCACCTTGCTTTCTTTTAAACTGAAACCTGTCTTCTGGAGGTCACGGGAATTTCCGCCAATAAATACCTCAAAATCTCCGGCTTCTGCTTCCCATTTTTTATTCGTATTATAGAACTTCAGCATTTCTTCATCTATAGTGAAATCAACGCGTTTGCTTTCTCCGGGAGCAAGTGTCACCGCCTCAAAACCTTTAAGTTCTTTTACAGGACGGGTGGTACTGGCCACAAGATCGCGGATATAAAGTTGCACAATCTCCTTTCCTTCCACATCCCCGTTGTTAGTTAGCTCTACACTAGCCTGAATACTGCCGCCTGCTTCCATTTCTTCTGAAGAGAGGCTAAGATCTCCGTATTCAAAATCGGTATAACTAAGTCCGAAACCAAAGGGATAAAGCGCATCTTTCTTCTCATCGGTATAGGCAGAGTAAGTCACATGCTCCTCGCTGGAGGGACGTCCTGTATTTTTCTGGTTGTAATATAAAGGCTCCTGACCTACCGCTCTTGGGAAGGAAACCGGCAGCTTACCTGACGGATTATACTTTCCAAACAGTACATCGGCGATGGCGTTTCCGCTTTCAGAACCCAGTTGCCAGGCTACGGCTATAGCCGGAATATTTTCAGAAGCCCAGGTGATCTCCAATGGTCTTCCGTTAATGAGTACTAATACAATGTTTTGATTCACTTTATAGATCTCCTCCAGCAATTCCTGCTGAAGTCCGGCCAGGCCAATATTTACCTGACTCCTGCCTTCACCCGACTGGAATGCATCTTCACCAAGCGCCATCACCACAAGTTCGGCTTCTTCGGCAGTTTTAATAGCCTTTTTAAAACCAGATCGGTCGGTTTCATTGATCTCCAACGGCATTAGGAAACTTCTTTCCCCAATCCCAAGATCTGCACCCTTGGCATAGCTGATCTTCACATTTTTACCGGCAGCATTTTTGATCCCTTCCAGCATCGATACAGCTGAATTAGCTTCTCCCTGTGCTCTCCAGTTTCCTATTGGGGAATCCTTATCATCGGCAAGTGGCCCGATAACAGCTATATTCTTTACAGAAGATTTCAGCGGAAGCAGTTCCTTTTCATTTTTCAGAAGCACAATAGATTTTTTTGCGATATCGCGGGCAGTGGCTCTGTGTTCTTCATAAGGTACTTCCTTTTGAAGATCAGTATTTGAATAGCGATAAGGATCGTCAAAAAGTCCCATTTTGAATTTAACCCTCAATACTCTTCTTACCGCATCATCTATATGCTTCATGCTAACTTTGCCTTCTTCTACCAGCTCTTCAAGGCTTGACTCATAAGCCCCGCCTTCCATATCCATATCACTACCGGCATTAAGCGCGATTTGTGCAGCCTGTTTTTTATCTTTTGCAAAGCCGTGTTCTATCATTTCAGGAATAGAACCCCAGTCTGAAACCACAAATCCATCCCAGTCCCATTTTCCTTTAAGGATATCTCTTTGCAGAACTTTATGTCCCGTTGCCGGGGTTCCATCAAGGTCATTAAAAGCGTTCATTACCGTCGCTACTCCGGCTTTTGCCGCAGCTTCAAAAGGAGGAAGAATGGTATTATGAAGTTCATTTTCCCCTATGTGAACGGTATTGTAATCACGACCTGCTTCCGCGAAGCCGTAACCTGCAAAGTGTTTTGCGGTGGCAGCGATGGTTTTTTCATCGGCAAGGTCATTACCCTGGTAGCCTTTAACTTTTGCAACGGCTACCTGCGCAGTGAGATAAGTATCTTCTCCGGAGCCTTCCATAATTCTACCCCAACGGGCATCACGCGAAACGTCTATCATTGGAGAGAAGGTCCAGTTTATACCATCAGCCACAGATTCAAGGGCGGCAATACGCGCCGATTTTTCCATAGCTTCCAGATCCCAACTTGCGGTTTCTCCCAGAGGAACCGGGAACATAGTTTTATAGCCGTGAATTACATCATAGCCAAACATCATAGGTATCTTCAGGCGGGAGTTCTCCATTACCAGCCTTTGTGCTTCCGCAGTAGCTTCAGCAGATAGTACATTCAGCATAGAGCCTACACGGCCATTCTTGATATTTTCTTCTTTTTCTTTGTTATTCATTTCAGAAGCCGGGCCGGTAAGGTCCCAACTGCCGTTGTATTGTACCAGCTGCCCTACTTTTTCCTCAAGTGTCATTAAGGATAGGACGGAATCTACTTTAGATTCCACATTTTTGACCGAGCTGGGTATTTCTGAGTTTTGTCCCTTAACCATAAGGCTTCCGAAAAGGAAAAGGACTACCAGGGGAATATTTTTCATCTTAAATTTATTTATAGGTTACCTCTTCTGAGAAATTTCCTCTGCGGAAATTTTCAGTTCAGTTCATCCTGAGCCCGGTCCCACCCCCGATTATTCGGGGATGTCCAGGTTCTTTGGCAACCAGAAAATCTGGCTAATTCTCAAAGTTTATTGAAATACCCTGATGTAATCTACCTCCATAGAGGATTCCACGAAATCAGGATCGATTTCACCTCCAAAAGTTCCTCCCATCGCTACATTCAGGATAAGGAAAAAGTCTTTATTGAAGGCGGAATCAGGATTGTTTTCATAGGTATGAAATACCTCGCCATCTACAAGAAAAATTATATGATCGTCAGACCATTCTACAGTATAGATATGGAAATCATCACTCACGCCATCGACCATAATGGTGTTGCCATCGGCATCCCCACCCGATCTTCCTTCGTAATGAAGGGTACCGTGAATAAGGTCCTGCTCGTTTCCGGCGTGTTCCATAATATCGATTTCTCCGGTTTGCGGCCATCCAACTTCATCAAAGTCGGAGCCCAGCATCCAGATGGCGGGCCAGGTCCCTGCGCCTTCCGGCAACTTGGCTTTGACTTCGATCCTTCCGTAGGTGAATTCAAAATTATCTTTGGTTGTTATTCTTGAAGAAGAATAATCAAAACCTTCAGTGTCTTCAGCCTTGGCGGTAATTACAAGGTTCCCGCCACTAATCACCGCGTTGTCTTCGGTGTAGTATTGATCCTCCTCGTTACCCCATCCATTTTCACCGTTTCCGATTTCGAAGTTCCAAACACTGGTATCAAGATCTCCATCGGTATCGAAATCGGCTTCCCAAAGTAACTCATCGTACTCTGATTCAAATTCCTCTTCGGGTTCTTCTTCGGCTCCTTCGCCGGAAGTAAGAATAAACCACCAGTCGAATTCACCATTACCATCTGTAGATCTCAGGATTAGCTCATCAGTGCCTGAACGATCGAATATTTCATATCGGTGATCTCCACCAATGTAATAGCCTATAAAGCCATTCCCGGTAAGATTGATGGTTTCTGCGCCTCCCGGAGCTGTAATGAACCAGTTTTCAGTATAATCATTGTAAGGTACGTTAAGAACATCTGCACCCCCGGACTCGGTTTCACAATCAGAACATGAGGCTATCTCATCAATTAAGCCGGCTCTTCCAAATACAGTTCCTGAAGGATCTGGATCTGGGTCATCATTAGTAGCATCGGTAATATGAACAAAAGTTCCATCTTCCTCGAAGATATATCTGTCGTCATACATTCCAACTCCGGCTTTTGCATTTGCAGGGGCACCATACCATTCCGTAGGTAAATTTCCTCCTACAGGACCCAGACCAAAGTGACCGGCAACTTCAGCTTTAATACGCCATTCTTTAGCACCGTCTCCAATTAATTTTTCAAGTAGATCGGCCGGTGGTTCATAAGTTACCAGCACCTCAACCTCTACGCTTGTAGTACTAGCAGTTCCGCCGGGACCATAGGCAATTATGTTAACATTATATGTTTGGGTACCGGTTTCAGAAAATGGATGGGTATAAACCCCACTGGCTGTGGTTACCTCAGTTCCATTTTCAAAAATGAATTTATAGGTCATGGCACCCTGAGCTGTTGCAGTAAAGGTTACCTCACCGCTACCGTCTCCATCAGGCATATCATCTGATTGCCCAAGGATAGCTGTCTCTACCTGGAGATTGGTAGGAGCAGTGATCTCACCTATATCGTAATCGTCATCGGTACAGGCCATAAAAAAGACCAGCATGAAAACCGAGAGACTTATCTTAAGTATATTTTTCATTTCTAATTATTTTTAATTCGTAAGTTGAATATCATCGTAATAGTAAATTGATCCATCACCCCGTAGTTCTCCAGGGTATTCAAAGAACATGATCACTTTTCCATACTCCTGCGCAGTATCTATTCCCACTGTCGAGAAATCGAAGACAAGCTCTTCCCATTGGTTTTCCTTAGTGGTCATTACAGATACTTCACTATTAATAGTGTTATCAGTACTGTTTTCAAGTTTCATCAATACAGGAATCCCTGCTTTTGGAGAATATACTTTCACACTAATTTTCGTAGTAGATGAAAAGTCTATAGGCGCCTCAAGTTCGAGCGTCGCTCCTGCCCAAGGTTGAGAATCAACAGATTTAGTGAATTTAACCACCGTACTACTAGGGTTTATACCTCCAGGGACGGGATTGGTTTCTATTGCAGTTTCTGCGCCTTCAAAAGGAGTAAGAGAATAAGTTAAAGAAGAATTTTCAAAACTTACCGGTAATGTAACGGTAGTTGCATTACTCTCAGAAGAAAAGTAAAGGTTGTCAATATAAAATGTACCACCGGGAGCAGTTCCTACATCAAATTTGAACTGAAAAATATCGCTTATATCAAGACCCTGACTGGTAAATTCAGACAAGGGAATTTCAATACTGTTCCATTGATTTGGAGTTACATTCAAGTTTACACTTTTTTCTCCTGAACCAGAAGAAATAAGGAAGAATGGAATTGAGGAATAATCTCCAGACCAAACATCAATGTGAACAGATTCAAATGCAGTTACATCTATATCCTCACCAATATCAATTCCCTGATAATTTGCATTGCCATATTTAATCGCCGCATTTCCATTTATAGAAACCATTTCATATGTTGTAGATTGACCCCAATCTGGATAGTAGTCAACTCCTGCCGGATCTGAATACTTATCACTAAATATTGACGTTACATTCTCCTCAACGTGAATTGGGGTTGGAGCAGCAATAACCGGCGAAGTTGGTATTTGTACACTGTCATCATAAAAGAATACATTATCAACAAGTACAGTTGTTTCACCAGCAGGTGCTGCTGAATATACTATTTGCGAGATATGTGCTCTGGTGGTTAATCCTGTGAAGTCTTCTAAAGGTATATCTAAAGTCACCCATTCACCTTGTGCAGGAGCCTCTATTTCTACTTCATGCTCAACATCATCACCACCTCCGTCATAGACACCGTTAGGTCCAAAGTCTACAAGTTTAACTCTGAAGGTTTCTGCATCAAGAGAGAAAATATCAGTACGGAAATGAGTCATGTTGGTTGCATCAATCTGAGTACTTTCAGTTATAACTCCAACAAAATTCAAACTAGAATATACCTTGATATCATTTCCATCAATATCCGTTTCTTCAAGTTCGGCTTCTGACCAATCCGTGATCCACATATCTACTGGGACATCAGTATAAGCATTACTGAATAGTGAGATAACACTTTCAGGTAATTTATTGGGAGTAGGAGCAGGAACTGGTCCACTCATTTCTACAGTTTCTTTATAATCAACAGTTGCTGCACCACCACTTAGGGCTACGACTCGCATATCATAAGTACCAGTTTCTGCATAAGTGTGAGTGACAGTTTCACCGGGCATAAGCGCAGTGGGTTCCTCGTCTACAGTTTCGCCAAAGTACACATCGAACCTGGTCGCATAGTCTGCTGAAGCTGAAACGGTAACAGAATACCCATCAGGATCCTTGGTAATAACCACCTCCAGATTTTCAGGTTGACGGAAAGAAACAGTAAGAGGCTGTGCCCCCTGCGCCGAAACTCCATTCAAATTAGTTCCTGTAACCACTACCTCATAATCACCTTCGGCATAAACATGATCTACACTTTCTCCCGGCCTGATCTCAGAAGCTACATCACTTCCATCTCCAAAATCTACGCTGAACATATTAGCGCTTTCCCCCGTTGGGGTAATGCTTACAAGGCCTGAATTATCCTGGGTTATCTGGAAAATAGCTCCCAAATTGGCTGGTTCCTGGATCTGGTTTAGGTCCACCAGGGAATCGTCATCACTCTCACAGCTTATAAATGGTAGCGTGAGCAGTAAAGCAAAAATTAATTTATAGTATTTTTTCATAATCTTTATTTTTTAGTATCCGGGGTTTTGCTCCCAGTTACCCTGAGAAAATTCTATTTCTTCTAGCGGAATAGGGAATACTTCGTTTTTCCCTGCAGTAAAGCCGTCTATGTTGGCTGCTGCCCTTCCGGTTCTTACCAGGTCAAAGAAACGGTGTCCTTCCCCTACTAATTCTTTTCTTCTTTCCTGGTAGATGATTTCAGTAAGGGCATCCCCTGAATTTTCCACTTCCCTTAAGCCTGCTCTTTCGCGAACCTCATTTAAATAGGTTCTTGCAAGCTCATCATCTATCCCGCCGCGGTTAAGGGCTTCTGCAGCCATCAGCAACACATCAGCATAGCGAATCGCACGGTAGTTATTAGGCTGGGTAAGGTTTGCATCTCCCATATTATCATTCTTCCGCGGAAGATATTTTCTGTTGAAATAGCCTGTATGTTTATAACCTTCAGCATAAGTAGCCCCGGTCTCAGCGGCCCAGGCTTCGATATCAAGGATTGATAGGTCTCTCCTGATATCGTCTGCAGCAAACATACCGTAAGCTTCCTGAGTAGGCACATTAAAGCTAAAACCTGATTCAAAAAGAGGTCCGCTGTAATTCCTGATTCCCTGGAATCCTACGGCTACGTTACCTTCACTACACTGAAGACAGTCAAATCCAGCTCCTTCTTCCCCGGTGTACTGAACTTCAAAAACTGATTCTTCATTATTTTCACCTTCCTGTTCGAAAAGCGTTTCGAAATCTGAAAGTGCATAAGGCCCTTCATTGATCAATGTGGTCAGCACATTAGCGGCTTCAGGGAATTCATCCTGGTACAGGTGTACTTTCCCTTTAAGGGCCATCGCGGCACCTTTGGTAACACGACCAACTTGAGGAGCGGTGTACTCCAGGTTGTCTATGGCGTACTGAAGATCTGTTTCGATCTGGTTATAAACCTCTTCTCTGGATGCTCTTGGAATTGAGGTTTCATCTCCAATCACAAAGCGTTCATCGCCTTTAATTGGAATAGGCCCAAACCATTTCATCAGTTCAAAGGTGAAATAGGCTCTTAAGAACCTGGTTTCAGCAATGATCATGTCCTTACCTTCAAACTCGGTTTTTTCCTCGAATTCCAGGATGTAGTTGGCACGTTGCACTCCCGCAAAATTCCAATCCCAAACATCGTCAAGATTGTCGTTGATTGGCGTGTGGCTCATTTCGTCCACCTGCTGAAAGCCGATAACATCGGTAGCGCTTTCTCCACCACTTAAGGTGTTATCTGAAGCGATCTCCCCCAACAGTACATTCACGTAAGTAGACTGAAGCACATCGTAAACCCCGATAAGGGCATTATAATAATCTTCTTCAGAATTGAAGTAATTCTCCGAGTCTATATTGTATTCCTCGGTTTTTTCCAGATAGTCTTCGCTACAGCCGGTGAAGGTGATCACAGCCAGCAGCAGAACTATGGATTTAATTTTTAAACTAAATATTTTCATCTCTCAGTATTTTAGAATTTTAAATTTAATCCGGCCATATAAATACGTGGCACAGGGTAGAAACCGTAATCGATTCCTCCTCCAATAGCTTCGCCTGTAGAGGCAGCAGGATCAAATCCCTTATAGTCCGTAAAGGTGTACAGGTTGTTTACCGCTGCGTAAAATCTCAAAGACTGAATTCCTACAGCAGAAAGCATTGTTTCAGGTAAAGTATATCCAAGCTGAACGTTCTGAATTCTAAGGTAAGAGGCATCCTCTACATAAAATTCTGAAAGTACCCTGTTTGAAGTAGCACCGGTGGTAAGCCTTGGCACTTCAGTGCTGGTACCCTCTCCTCTCCATCTTTCCATCACATAGGCGTGACGGTTTACATTTGGCTGACTTCTCTCATAGTTTCTTACCATATCATTTCCAAGGGAAGCATAACCGTAAGCTGTGAAATCAAAGTTTTTATAGTTAAGATTTATATTCAAGCCCATAGTAGCGGTCGGAATAGGATCTCCAATATTGGTGCGATCATCTGGAGTGATCACTCCATCGCCGTTTACGTCCACATACCTAAGATCTCCGGGTGCAGCTGGTGCAGCAAGAGCGTCTTGTGCAGGATGCGCATCAACCTCGGCCTGGTTCTGGAAGATACCGTTGGTCTTATATCCGTAGAAATATCCCATTGGGAAACCCGGTTCGAAACGTGAAGGCTGTGGTTGTCCAACGCCAAACTGTCCTCCGGGAATGAATTCGGCACCATTTATAGCGGTAACTTCATTATTAAGGAAAGTAGCGTTATAGCTTATATTATAATTAAAGTCGTCGCTTATATAGTCACGATATTTAATGGCGAATTCAACCCCTTCATTTCTGGTGGTTCCGGCATTAATGGTAGGAGCTCCTGCACCGGGAGCACCACCTCCAAGGATTCCTGAAACCGGAATAGCAGCTACAAGAAGATCTTTACGGTCTTCCCTGAAGACGTCGGCAGAAATATCAACTTTTCCGTCAAAAAGGCGGAGGTCAAGTCCTATGTTTGTTTTTTCAGATTCCTCCCAGCCTGAAGCAGGGTTAGCAATTACTCCGGGCGCAGTACCATTTACAAGGTTACCCCCAAAAACGTAAGTTGCTTCCCCGTTTAACAAAGAGCGGTAGAACTGAGCGTTTCCGGCTTCATCATTACCAAGAATACCAAAACTTCCTCTTAGTTTAAGGAAAGAGATCACTTCTGAAGAGGCTAAGAAATCTTCTTCCGAAAGGATCCATCCCGCAGTGAATGATGGGAAGGTCCCTACACGGTTGTCAGGGCTAAATCTTGTAGAGGAATCTCTACGAAGCATCCCTGATACTAAATATTTTCCTTGAAAGTCATATTGAAGTCTTCCGAAGAAAGAAAGCTTACGAATATCATATTTATAAGCACCGTTATTGATCCCGTCATTGGTTCCGGTAGTTAAGCTGATATCAGCAAACTCCCAGGAATTGTTAGGAACATCATAACCGGTTGCAAAAAGTCCGTCACCCCAGTCTCGAATCACTGTCATACCGGCTGTACCGGTCACATGATGAGTGTCATCGAAGGTGTTTTCGTAAGTACCAAAAAGGTCATAAGTATAAGAGTTATCGTTGATCCTGTTTTGGTTAACTGTACTCCTTGGAGTATTAAAAACTTTCCCCGGACCGTAGTCTATGATAGGTGCAAAGTCCTTTCCTTTACTGTTACTAACATTATAACCTATTCGGGAAGTGAATGTTAGCTCTTCAATTGGAGTATATTCCAGGCTGAAAGAGCCATTTAATTTACTAAGGGTATAGTCGTTAAAGGTATTCTCTATCTGGGCAATCGGATTGATAATTTCATTACCCAGTCTCCCGTTAAGGTCTTCCTGATCTATCGCGTATGTAGGATCTATGTTCAGGGCGTTAAATAATACCGAGCCAAGTCCGTTTTCGTTGATCGAACGGCGATCTATGCTGGTGTATATAGAATTGGCTTGTAATTTGAACTCATCTGAAATATCGATTCCTATATTGAATCTTGCACTATTACGTTGGTAATCAGATTTATCGCGTCCAATGATCCCTTCCTGATTCAGGTGAGAAGCTCCTATAGAATAGGTGACTTTCTCTGAACCTCCGGTTAGGGTTACATTATGATTGATAATTGGAGAAGTTTCAAAAATCTCATCCTGAAAATCGGTTCCTTCACCTATTTCGCTAAGATCGGGAAAAGGCAATGCCTGCCCGTTATTTGCATAGCTTTCGTTCAAAAGCAAAGCATATTCTCTACCGTTAAGCAAAGGAATCTGACGGGAAGTTTCCTGCATCCCTATATATGTATCATACTGAATGGTAGGAGCCATATTTTTTTTCCCTGATTTGGTGGTGATCAGCACTACCCCATTAGCTCCTGCAATACCATAAATAGCAGCCTGAGCATCCTTAAGGATAGAGATAGATTCCACGTCGTTAGGGTTAAGGGTGCCAAGATCTCCCTGGTAACCATCTATAAGTACCAATGGTCCGTTAACACTATTTGAGGCAACACCACGAATGTTAATGTTGATTCCTGCTCCCGGCGCACCTGAAGACGGAGTTACATTTACCCCGGCGGCAGTACCCTGTAAGGCCTGCTCCAGTCTTACCGGCTTCATTTCTTCTATGGTTTCATTTGAAACTACAGAAACCGCACCGGTAATATCTTTCCGTTGCTGGGTTCCGTACCCAATCACCACCACTTCTTCCAGAGCCGCAGCATCGGAAGTCAAAACAATATTAAGGAATGATTCTCCGGTAATGGGTACTTCCCGGGTTTCAAAACCTACATAAGATAAAACAAGTACGTTTTCTTCGCTGAGCCCGCTAATGGAAAAGTTTCCATCAAAATCGGTAGTGGTCCCGCGGGATTCTCCTTTTACAAGTACGTTAACTCCTAAGAGCGGCATATTATTCTCGTCAGTCACATTCCCTTCTACGGTAAAGGTTTGTGCATGCATCGAGAAAAATCCGCCGAAAAGAAGCAGTATTGAACATAAAAATTTCTTCATTGGAATAATTATTAGAATTTGTTACTGCAAGCTATTAAAGAATTGTTAAGAGCAGCAAAAAGCCACCTTTACAAAAAGTATACATACCCGAAAAAAAAGTAGATTATTGCAAAAAATGTAAAAAACAGGCAGGTAAATTGGCGAATACAGGGCTGTAGGTGAAGTACCGGGCTTTATACTTAAATCGAAAGCTAACAGACGTTTATGACCTTTGTAGAGTTTAGGTAGAGTTTTTTCAAGGCTTTGTATAGCTTTAGACTTGAAGAATATAGTCGGCTAAATTCACTTCCCGGGCTAAATCCATCTTTTTCCGCAAACGATATCGTTTAATCTCTACACTTTTCACCGAAATATTTAGGAGCGGGGCAATTTCTTTAGAGCTGAGGTTAAGGCGCAGGTAAGCACATAGTTTAAGATCGTTGCTGGTAAGGTCAGGATGCTTTGCCTTCATCTTTTTAAAGAAATCCTTATCTGCATTACTAAAGGCTTTTTTGAAGAATTTCCAGTTATCCTCTTCACTTATCTCCTTATCGATGGTTTTGATTACCGTACGAACCTCTGCGGATTGTTCAGAATCCTTAAGGCGGCCTTTCACGATATTGAGGAATTCATTTTTCTTAATCAAACTCATGGTAGAAACTGCCAGCTCCTTATTCTTGCTGGCCATATTTTGCTCCAACTCCCTGTTCTGAAGTTTTATAATCTCTTTTTCAGCCTCCAGGTTTTTCATCCTAAGGGCTTTCTCACTTTCCTCTACAAACTTCTCATGCCGGCGTTTATAGATCTTATGTACCATATAGAGTATTGCGGCAAAAAGAAGAAGATAGACGATTAGTGCTGTATAACTCAAATACCATGGCCGGGAAATGCTGAATTCATAGGTTGCTGAAGTCCCGATTTCATCCCCAATTCTTGCCCGGACTTCAAATTCATAATTCCCATACGGCAGGTTCTTGTATTCGGCTGAGGGAATTTCACTCCACTGACTCCATAGCGAACTAAAACCAACCAGCCTGTAGGAGTATTCAGGGGTGAGAAATTTTTTATATTCAGGAATACTGAAATTGAAAATGATATTATTGGTCTTATAATGAAAGGGCTCTTCCTCCTTCAGACTAAGGAGTTTTGGTTCCTCATCCAGGGCCGCATTATAAACGCTGTTTATACGCACTTGATAATCTCCTACCTCGAATTCGGGAGTTTCTAACTTCATAAAGCCGTTAGCGATTCCAAGAAGACGCGTGCCATCATTGAGAGCAGTAATATTTTCGTATCCCGGTGTAATACTCTGTACTTCTTCAGACAAATAGATCGGGTTGAGCTTATAACCCGAGCTCAAAGGATCGGGAGTAATATTTAATAGCGCATTTGGAGAAAATGCCCACAAGCGGTCATCGCTTTCCTTTACAATCTTTCCCGAAACCCGATCTCTATTTTTCAGCTTTTCAGCTAAATCATTTTCGGCTGTGAACCTGTCTTCTTCCGGCAGGTATTTATAAACCTGCTCTCTGGTTACAAAATAAATATTTTTTCTGAAACTAAAGAGACTGGAGGAAATACCCGAAACCCCCTCAAAGGGATAATTGCGAATTTCGGAAAAACCATCCAGGGCCTCGTTCAACCTCAGTTTATAAACACCTTTATGCTCATTTCCTACCCAAATATTTCCGTTTTTCTCAGAAACAATGAATTTGGAAGAATGGGGAAAACCTTCCAGCATTGGCATTTCTTCAAAAGAATTTTCATTGCGTTTTAACAAACTAAGGCCGTTATAATGTCCCTGTATATAATATCCGGGATGGCTCTTAAGTTTTAAAACAAGCCAGGTCCCAAAGCGTTCGGCTATTTGCGTTATCTGGGCACCTTCTACCAGAAAAGTTCCTGTATTATGACCAAATAAAAGATTTCCGTCAGGATCATTGAGATTCCAAACCTGACCGTTACTACCTTCTATAAAAGTAAACTCCTCGTCCCCGTTTTTTCGATAATAAAGCCCCTGATTGGTGCCTAAATATAAATACTCTGAATTTTGATAAGAGGTATATACGGTTCCCAGCTTTCCATACAGGTCCTGAAAAATTTTAAAGGGAGAATCGAGGTTGATCGCACTAAGTCCATTATCCAGGGCTGCCCAAATATTATTATTCCTGTCTCTATAAAGACTTAGCACCGTATTATTCAAAAAACCCTTCTCCTGATTGAAATGATGCAGTATATCTCCGGCAGAATTCACGTGGAAGAGGCCGTCTTCTACCGTACCCAGAATCATCGCATTATTTTCCAGGGGTAGGGCCGAAAAAATACTCCTCCCCCTTAAGCGATCGCTTAAATCCTGATGAAATTGATTTAAATTTTCTCCATTCCACTTAAAGAACCGGGCGTTTCGACTTACAAGTACCAGCTCATTATCCTGTATAAAGACCTTCATCAGCTCTACATCTTCAAGATGTTCAGAATCGATAAGGCTTTCCGGTTTTCCGTTTTTTATGCTGAAAAGGCCTCCCTGAGCAAGCTGGTAATAGATCTCCCCTTCCGATTCAAAGAGGTTAGTCACCACCCCCTCCGGAACAGGAAATTCAGAAAGTTTTTCGCTTTGGATATTATAGAGGTAAACTCCTTCAAAACTATGTAAAATCACTATTTCCCCAACACTCTCAATATGCCAGAACTGCTGCCCGTCTCTAAGCTCACCCGGAAACAAAGGAACCATACTGGTGTATTCGAGAATCCCCTTCTCATTGCGCTGCCAGTAGCCAACTTCCTTGTAAGCCCCGGTAAAAATGAGATCCCCCACTACTTTAACCGATCGCACTACACTTTCGTTGGGGACAGGATAAAGTTTCCATTCGGCCCCGTTATATTCCAGCAAGCCTGCGCTGTTTGCTACATAAATATTATCATTCGCAGCCTGGGAGACCATCCAGTTCTGGTTTCCCCCCGCATAGAGATTGGAATTAAAATTAATTACAGGAGGTAGTTCCTGGGCCGAAACCAAAGTGGAAAACAGGATAAAAAGCAGAGAAAATACTAATCGCAAGGCAAAAGAAATTTCGGGCTAAGTTAATGAAATCCTAAATTAAAGAAAGATATGGCAGATGGAGGTTTAATTGGAAGATTTTTAAGCCAAAAATTAGTCCTGGAAGAATAAGACTCACCAAACAGAACCGAGAGAGCCTCTTTAAAAGAAAAGCCCGCCGCTCGCTAAAGTGTTTTGAGACAGGCAGGCTTCATGAAATGATTACCCCTGCAAGTAAAGCGAATAAGTCGATATTTCATACAGGGGCTTTCCTGTAATTTAGGTATTCCCTCGATTCAAGACCAGATTTCATAATCTTCTGTTATAAGCCCAGCGACATTTACCAGACTCAACATAAATTCTTAATTTTAGCCCAAATAAAACACTCATCTTAAATGTCAGAATTTTCTCAGCAGAAAGCAGATAAAGAACTAAAGAAAAGGCAAAAGACCTTTTCCCGGGATAACCTGAAGCAGCTTTTTAAAGAAAAGAATTCCTTATTCTCAAAGTTTTTAAACATCGCAAACCTCAACGAATATTACCGGGATTTCGTCGATCTGTTCTCACTCCTGCAGGACTGGTATAAAGGGAGATACAAAGATGTACCCTGGCTGGTAATCTCTTCGGTGGGAGGCGCGCTTCTTTATGTGCTCTCCCCTATAGACCTCATCCCCGATTTCCTACCCTTTGTAGGATACCTCGACGATGCCGCAGTCTTCGCTGCCCTACTGAAATATGTACGTTTTGACCTGCAAAAATACCGCGACTGGAAATATGATGAAGACCGGTCCCCGGTGGTTAACGATTAGGCAGTTGTGAGTTTTGGGTTCTCAGTTGTGAGCAGTGTGCTCCGAAGCTTCAGTGTATGAGGGTTTTGTTGTTTGTGGTTCAGTGTTGGAAATTCTTCCGCTTTTCCCCCTCCCTAAAGGATGGCGGACTGGGGATTAGTTTTGAATCCAGAACTCAAAACCGACAACAAACTACAAACCAATTCAAAACCCGACAATAAACTACGAACTTCCCAACTTGAGTCTGGCGTTATCAAGAAGCTCCACAGCCTTATCTACATGTTCGATCTTGGTACGAAAGGCCAAAAGGGCCATTCTGATCACGAAGCGGCCATTGATATTGGTGGAGCTAAAGAATACCGTCCCGTCATTGTGAACCTCCTTTAGTAGTTTCTTGTTGAATTCGGTTTCGTTTTCTGAAAGCGGCCACCAGAAATAACTCACCGAGAGGTCGGGTTCGGGACCCAGGGCGAAACCTTTTTCTTTAAGTCGCTCCCGGAAATAGGCGGTGAGCAGTAACTTTTCTTCCAGGCAGGCCACAAAAGGTTTTATCCCGTGTAGCTGCAGGGGCAGCCATAAACGCAAGGCCCGAAAGTGTTTGGTGAGTTCGGGAGAAACATCAGCGGGATTTATCTCGGAATCATTTTCAACGGCATCCTGCATATAATTGGCACTGCGGTGATGAGAATAAAAAACCGCATCCCTGTCCTTTACCAATACTGCTCCGAGTCCGAAAGGTAGAAAAAGTCCCTTATGCGGATCTACAGCAAGGGAATCAGCCTTTTCTATTCCTTTAAAAAGATGTTTTCGCTCTTCGCTGAGGATGAAGAATCCGCCGTAAGCGGCATCCACGTGATACCAAAGATTATTTGCCCCGGCGATTTCTCCCAGTTCGTTTAAAGGGTCCATGGCTCCTGTGTCGGTAGTACCGGCGGAAGCGATTAGCAGAAAAGGTTTTAAGCCTGCAGCTTTATCCTCTCCCAGTTTTTGTTTTAGATCTGCAGCAACGATTCTTGAGCCTTCATCCAGCTTTAGTTCACGGATGATCACATCTTCCAGTCCGATAATTCTTAAAGCTTTCAGATTACAGTGATGCAACTGAGGACTCAGATAAACCACGCTTTTTTCGATTGTAGCTCCTTTTATTTTGTGTTTATCCCTGGCGGCGGTGAGGGCAATCAGGTTAGCGATAGAGCCCCCCGAGGTGAGGTTCCCCACAGCCGATTCGGGAAAACCAAAGAGTGACTTCATCCAGTTGAGGAGTTCGTGTTCCATGGCCACCGCTCCGGGGGAAGCGAAAGACATTCCCGCATATTCATTGGTGATATCGGCCAGATAATCACCCAGGGCCGAAGCGTAGATCCCTCCCCCGGGAATATAACCCATATAACCTCCCGAGGCAGGTTTGATTCCCTTCCCGGCCACCTCTTCTGCAAAGATCTTCAGAATCTTTTCCAGGGATTTGGGCTCCTTTCCCAGGGCGAAAGCCTCCTGCCGGACCTTTTCAGGAGAATAAGTCCCAGAAGTAGGAAGCCCATTCAGAAAGCTGTTGGAATAATCATTTACTTCCTTGAAGTAGGTATCGCGTTGGCCGGGGGTAGGTTCCAGGCCGGAAGATACCTTCTGCAAGGCCAGGATCCGGGTCTTTAGATCATCCATCAAATCTTATTTTACAGACAAACCTAAAGAAAAATCCCCGATTTTATCGTCTGAATCTTTCTTGTTTTAAAGCAAATCAAACTACGATTTTCTCCTCAGTGTCAGCGGTAATTTCGTTTACCGGCTGCTGTTTCTTTTTACAGGCATTCCTGAATTTATAGGCGAGGTAAACCACTCCGGCCGCCGCGCCTAAGCCAACGCCCAGAAGGCCGCCTTTTCTAACTGCGTATTTTCCTACTTTAAAGGCTAAAGCCCTTTTACCCCATTTCTTGGCTTTTCCGGTTAAATTTTTCATGATCTTTTTATTTTTTTCAACCCGCAAAATCAGGTACTACATAATGTTTTTGCCGGGTTTGGTTATACAACTAAAGATACATCGGGTGCCGACATTGAAAAAATTTAAATCCTGAAAGTATTGTGAAAGAAGCTTAATAAAAGCTTTTTTTTTTGGTAAATTGTGAGGAGTTATGCCTTTAACTCTTTCAAATACCGCCCTGGGCTATGCCCTGATAAGTGGTGCAGTCCTGCTCGCTGTGGTGATCTATACCATTATCAAACTTCGGAAGCAGGTCAAAAAAGCAAAAGATAAAGAAGAGCGCAAGAAAAACAGAAAGGATTAAAAATGTTTAAAGTTTGGGGGTAGAGTTCAGTATCAGGGAAGCGCAACAAATTAAAACATCTTATTAATAGAATGTATTTTTAAAGGTTTATATGCTCACAAGGTTTTTAACATGACATAATTGGGATTAGAATGCTGTTCACTTATTTTAAAATTATGTTGACCAATAGATTTAAAATTACTTTTCTGATAAAACTGAAGCCCCTTTTTATTTTCAGTCCATACAAAAAGCCAAAGTCCTTTTTGATTATGGGTTTGTGCTATTTCAATGTTGTGCTCAAGAAGTTTTTCTCCCAATCCCATTCCATAAAAATCCTTGAGTAGATAAAGCCTTTCAAATTTCGCTACAGGAGTAACCTGGCTTAGGGGATGAGGTTCGTTTATGATAAGTTTTGAGTAACCGGCAATTTGGTCATTCACATAAATTTTATTGAAGAAGGTCCTGGAGTCTTGCAAAGCTTCTGTAAGTTTTTTTAAGCTGAAGTTTAAATCTATATAGGCCTGGATGTCTTCTTCATCGGCGCTGTGGCCGTGAGACTCTATAAATGTTTCTATGCTAAGTTGAGCAAGAGTTTCTACTTCAGATGAACCAAAGGCTTTAATCCTTATCGACATTTTTAATTTTTTGCAAATAAAAGCAAAAGTTTCAATTAAACTTTATAATAAAAGTTGAATGCTAAGCTAGCATGAAAACCAATACAAAAACTTATCACCTGGCTTCTACAGGTTACAGATTAGCAACTATTAAGTGACATTGTGACGGAGTTAAATTTCCACACTAAGGATCAGAAAAAAGAGAACCCACCAATGCTTTGGTTTCAGTGCGCCAGCTGAGATTAGTGAGTCGTTAATTATTAAATTTCCGGGAAGCTCTCGGAATGCCGGCAGACGAAAACTCAGAACCGACAATGGCGATCGCACTCAGCGCCCAAGCCGGGAACTGAGAATCCAGAATCGTCAACCGAATGAACTTCCCTGATTAGTGTTGACCGGTTTTAGATATTAATTTTCATTATCAAAAATAGTAATTACTGGTCTCTTCTCAGGTTTAAGAGTTGACCAATAATTGATAAAATCTTTAGGACTCTTTTTTCCTAAGTGATCGTG
>JAGXIH010000004.1 GCA_024635795.1 Salegentibacter sp.
ATCCTCTAATGCTTTTTCTGAAAGCATTGAAAATCTTTCAGCGGGGATTTATGATATATGTATTACCGTAGATGGACAAGCTGGATATGAGCAGTGTTTTAAGGTAACCATAGAAGGGCCAACTCCTCTGGTAGCCTATTCTTCTGTAGATTATGCAAATAATACAGTGACCTTTTCATTAGATGGTTCTAACCTTTATAAGATAGAGCACAATGGTAAAATAACCACCACATCACAATCAAGAGTGGTTTTAGATTTGGAAGTGGGTAGAAATAAATTTAAAGTTTCTACGGATTCTGAATGTCAGGGTGTTTTTTCCGACGAGGTATTAATGGCTGGGGACGTTGTACTGTTCCCAAATCCAACTAAAGGCGATCTTAAAGTTTATATTAATGGGACAGATACTAATATAGATGTATCCCTGATTGATATGAGCGGGAGAGAATATATATCACAAAAAATGGAAGTTCCCTCAGACAGAATCATTCAACTTGACCTTACCAATTTTAGGAATGGAGTATATATTCTTCTACTAAATTCTGCTACGGTAAGTAAATCTTTAAAACTAATTAAAATATGAAAAATCCTATAACCATACCATGTTTCAAACTCCTCCTAATTTTTGTCCTGGGAGCTATAACGGTCTCCTGCTCTAAAAATGATGACGCTGAGATGATTATTGATTCAGTTCCCGGAGCAGCCAATTTGGTTCTTCCGCAGGACATGACGGAATGCGAGGTGGGTAATGTTGTAGCAAATATGGCCGAAGTAGCTTTTGAATGGAATGAAGCGAGCGATGCCGCCAGGTATGATCTCGTAATCACCAATCTGGCTACTCAGGAAGTTACGCAGAGACCAAACCTTACTAATACCTTTATAGCAGTAAGGCTTGAAAGAGGGAATCCTTACACCTGGAGGGTTATCTCAAAAAACGACGGAGAAGAAACAACTTCTTCCGATTCGTACAGGTTTTACGTAGCCGGAGTAGCGGGGTCGAACAATGTGCCTTTTCCTGCCGAGCTAATGTCACCTGCCTCTGGGGTAATGGTTTCCCCAGTAGATGGTAAAATTACGCTGGAATGGGAAGCTGCCTCTACCGATACAGACGGAGATCCTTTAACTTATACATTGTATGCAGATACAGTAGACGGCGATCAGGAACCACCTGAAGAGTGGAAAGGTCTTACTGAAACCTCTTTGGAAATTGACGTAGATCCTAATAGTATTTATTTCTGGCACGTTGAAACCAGTGATGGTAAGAATACAGCAATAACCAACACCTACTCATTTAGAACCGGTGATGATTCTTCCTCCATACAAGGTAAGGTAGTAAGTACTTCCCAGGAAATTTTAGATGCTATTGCAGCGGCTATTCCGGGTGAGAATATTTATATCCGTAGCGGGGAATATACTTTTGATTCAACCATAAAAATTAATACCAGCGGAAGCGCAGGTAATATGATTTCATTATTGGCACACCCGGAAGATGATTCCAGACCGAAATTTGATTTTTCTTCAATGACTGAAAATTCTTCCAATAGAGGAATCGAATTAGACGCTAATTACTGGCATATTAAAGGCATTGATGTTTATAAAGCGGGGGATAACGGATTAAATATAACAGGTAGCAACAACCTTATCGAATTCTCTACTTTTTCAGAATGTTCAGATACCGGACTTCAATTAGATAATGGTGCGGCCAATAACACAATCCTGAATTGCGACTCTTATTTTAACGCTGACTCTACACTTGAGAATGCCGACGGGTTTGCAAGTAAGTTAGACGTGGGCACCGGCAACAAATTTGTTGGTTGCAGGGCGTGGCAAAACCTGGATGATGGCTGGGATGGCTATTTAAGAAATGCCGATAATGTTACTACTACTTACGAAAATTGCTGGGCCATAGAAAATGGATATTTAAAAGATGGTACTCCAAGCGGGGGTGATGGTAACGGATTTAAAACCGGAGGAAGTGATAATAAGGATTTAAAACATAATGCTATTTATATGAATAGTATTGCAGTTGGTAACGCATCTGATGGTTTTGACCATAACAGCAACAGGGGTGAAGTTACCTTATACAACTGCTCTGCTTATGATAATGGTAGAAATTATGCTTTTGGAAGTACGAATCCCCTCGAAAAGTTGACCATTAAAAACAGTAATGTACTGGGAGATGTGGGAAGTATCAACGCCACCACTCTCGATGTCACAAACAATAGCTGGATGGAAGGTATTGAAACTACGCATGAAGATTTTGTAAGCATAGATTATTCAGAGTTGACAGGCCCGAGAAAAGCCGATGGAAGTCTTCCCGATGTTAGTTTTTTCCATTTAACTTCTGATAGCGATTTAATCGACAAAGGAGTGGATGTAGGCTTGCCTTTTAATGGTTCTGCACCAGATTTAGGGGCGTTTGAATTTTAAGCTGAATTATTTATAATTTGGCACTATTGATTGAATTTCATAATTCGGTTAATAGTGCCTTTGCTTTTAAAAAAAAACTGGTTTTGCTGTGCTTCAGATTTGAATGCGAATTGGGAAATTACCCTTTTTGATCAAAGCGAATCAGAATTAGAAGGACGATAGTAATGACTGATTTTTTCTGAAAACCTGTTTTTTGAAAAGTAGAAAGATTAAATGCCAAGGGAAACAGATAGAACTGAAATTTCTGGTTTTTAAAAATATTTAATGAGTAAATAAAATGCGATCTATGAAATTTTTAAAACATTACAGTATCTCATTTATACTTGCCTTGTTTGTGGTAACAATTTTTTCCTGTAAAAACACCGCAAAGGAAAATCAAAACGATTCAGATGTTGCTGAAAACTCCGTGTCTCCCTGGGATAATGCAGATGAGATCATACGAAATATAGTTGTACCTGAATTTCGCGATAAAACCTTTAATGTAGAGGATTATGGTGCAGTAGCCGATGGGACGACAAATAACAGCAAGGCTTTTGCAGATGCAATAGCAGCCTGTAGCGAAGATGGAGGCGGTAAGGTACTGGTGCCAAAAGGGCAATATCTCACCGGCCCTATCCATTTAAAAAGCAATGTGAACTTTCATCTTGAAGAGGGAACAGAGATCCTTTTTTCTACCAATCATGACGATTACCTGCCCGTGGTGCATACCTCCTATGAAGGAATGGAGTTGATGAACTATTCCCCGCTTATTTACGCGTATCAGCAAAAAAATATTGCCGTTACCGGTAAAGGAACTTTTAACGGACAGGCCGGGAATAACAACTGGTGGCCCTGGAGTGGTAAGGATACCTATGGATATAAAGAAGGCGCCGTTAAACAGCATGATGATCGAAACCTGCCAAGACTTAGCCAAATGGTTGAGGACGGAGTTGCCGTTGAAGAAAGGGTTTTTGGGACTGGACATCAGTTCAGGCCTACATTTTTTCAGCCTTTTGATTGTGAGAACGTATTGATTAAAGATGTAAAATTTGTAAATGCGCCTTTTTGGGTAATGCACCCCATAAAGTCAACAAATGTTACAGTTGATGGGGTTACAGTAGAGAGCCACGGACCGAATAATGATGGCTGCAACCCGGAGTATAGCAAAAATGTGCATATCAAAAACTGTATTTTCGATACCGGGGATGACTGTATAGCTATAAAATCTGGACGCGACAATGATGGCCGGCGTGTAGGGATCAACAGTGAAAATATAGTAATTGAAGATTGTATTATGAAAGATGGCCACGGCGGAGTGGTAATGGGAAGTGAAATTTCTGGCGGAGTGAGCAATGTTTACGTGCGCAACTGTAAAATGAGCAGTCCCAACCTGGATCGTGCCATTAGGATTAAGACCAACACCAGGAGGGGCGGTACCATCGAAAATATTTTTGTAAAAAATGTGGAAGTGGGCCAGGTGAAAGAAGCTTTCTTAAAGATTAATACTCATTATGCCATCTATGATAACCAGGAAGGCGAACATATGCCGGTGATAAGGAATATTTATCTTGAGGATATCAATGTGGAAGATGGTGGAGAATACGGTATACTTATTAAAGGAAGGGAAGCTTCCCCGGTGCAAAATGTGAACCTCACCAATGTGCACATAAAAAACGCTAAAACTCCTTTGAAGGTGGAATTTTCAGAACCAATTAATTTTAAGAATACGACCATAAATGGAAAATCCTATGATTAAGAATTTTCCCGGGAATGGCAGCTGCCAGGGACTACAAAAGATTTCTAAAGGAGTTTCAAACCATTTTCCTGAAATTTGATTGAATAAATGAAGCGCAGGTTTATTATAAATTTAGTTGTTTTACTTTTTACCGCTTCAGCTCTTTTCTGCTCCTGCGAATATAATAAGAGCGAGGTAATTGTATGGAAGATCGATTCTGCGAATAAAATTGGGGAAAAGGTTGTGATTGTTAGTGGAGATCCTCGTGTGATCCAAGGGGAAAATGGGATTGCAGTGGAATTTGATGGGGTAGATGATGGCTTGCTAATCGATCAAAATCCTATTGCAGGAATGCAGGAATTCACCATTGAAGTTGACCTTAAACCCTACCGCGGAGGTCCGGAAAACCGGGAACAGCGTTTTTTGCATATTCAGGATCCGGAGAATGAGAATAGAAGGATCCTTCTGGAACTAAGGCTGAATGACCGTGATGAGTGGTATGGTGACTGGTACATTAAAACAGAAAAGGAATCACTTACACTAATTGATTCCTCTTTTACTCATCCAGTAGATGAATGGGCAACAATGAGCCTGGAATATAAAAACGGAACTGTAAAAGGATTCGTCAATGGGATTCCGGAAGTTTCAGGTGAAATTGATTATTTGCCGGTGGGGCCTGAAGGAAAAACTTCTATTGGTACACGAATGGATCAAAGGTCCTGGTTCAAAGGAGCTATCAAAGAAGTACGGTTTTCACCTAAAACTTCTAAACTCAATTAAATTTATTTAATCGCCGGTTCAGGAGGAAATTACCCGGTTTTCACAAGCTGTGTACTGCAGGTAATGAACAAATATTATTATTAACCTACATTTCAATATATAATGAAACGACTTCAATATTTAAAATTCAAAACCTTATATATATTCTTCCTCTTCTGCGGAATCAGCTCTTTGCTGCACGCGCAACAACTTGCCTTTCCTTCAGCTGAAGGTTTTGGCCGCTACGCTACAGGTGGCAGGGGAGGAATAGTGTATACTGTTACCAATCTTAATGATGACGGGGAAGGGAGTTTGAGAAAGGGGATCCTTAAAAAAGGTCCGCGTATTATCACCTTTGCGGTTTCGGGAAATATTGAATTAAAAAGATCGCTTGATATCAATAGGGGAGATCTTACCATCGCTGGCCAAACTGCCCCTGGTGACGGAATTACAATAAAGGGATATCCGGTTGCGGTCAAGGCTGATAATGTGATTATCCGTTACCTGAGATTCCGTCTTGGGGACATTTATGAGGTAACCGATGATGCTTTAAAAGGAAGAGGAATTGAAAATGTAATTATCGACCATTGCTCCATCAGTTGGGCTACAGATGAGAATACTTCCTTTTACCAGACTAAAAACTTCAGTTTCCAGTGGAACATCATTTCTGAAGCACTTAACAGTTCGGTACACCGAAAAGGAGATCACGGTTATGGCGGAATATGGGGAGGGGTAAATGCCTCTTTTCATCATAATTTGCTGGCCGGTAACAATAGCCGTAATCCCCGCTTCAGTGGATCTGAGACTACAGAAAATTCAGATAATGAGTTTGTTGATTTCAGGAACAATGTCATCTATAACTGGGGTGACAACAGTGTGTATGGAGGAGAGAGCGGTACATATAATATGGTAAACAATTATTACAAACCAGGCCCTGCCACTTCTTCTTCAAAAAAAGAAAGGATCCTGGAGCCTTATGAACCCTATGGTAAATTTTATGTGGATGGTAATATCGTGGAAGGTTCAGAAAAGGTAACTGCCAATAACTGGGCCGGCGGAATACAGTCTGATAATCCTGAAGCTGCAAAACGTACGGAGCCTGTAGATATTGAAGGAAATGTGCAAACCCAGGATGCTTTAACAGCATTTAAACTTGTGCTGCAACAGGCAGGGGCAAATTTAAACCGGGATGCAGTAGATAACAGGATAATAAAAAGTGTGAGAGAAGGAAAGTCACAGTTTAAAAACGGGATTATCGATTCGCAGAATGAAGTAGGGGGCTGGCCGGAATTAAAATCACTGTCACCGCTTCCCGATGCAGACCAGGACGGAATGCCCGATGCCTGGGAGAAAGAGCGGGGACTGGATCCAGAAAAAGAGGATGCAGCCCAATTTACACTTGACAAAGATTATTCCAACATAGAGGTATATTTAAACAGTATAGTCGAGAACCACCTGAGGATAGCTATTGTAAATAAGGATGATTTTCACCTGATAGTGGCTCTTGATGGCTCTGGAGATTATAAAACTGTGCAGGAAGCGATCAATGCTGTGCCCGATTTTAGAAATAAAGAAACCAGGATTTTCATAAAGAACGGAACCTACAAAGAAAAACTGATTCTCCCGGCATCTAAAAACAATGTGACCTTTATTGGAGAAGATAAGATGTCTACTGTATTTTCTTATGATGATTATGCCCAAAAACTGAACAAATACGGAGAAGAAATAGGAACCACCGGTTCCAGTTCGTTCTTTATTTTCGGGAATGATTTTACAGCAAAGAATATCACCTTTGAGAACAGTGCCGGACCTGTAGGTCAGGCGGTAGCTGTAAGAGTAAATGGAGACAGGATCATCTTTGAGAACTGCAGGTTCCTTGGGAACCAGGATACCCTTTACGCCCACGGCCGGGATAGCCGGCAATACTATAAAAACTGCTATATAGAAGGTACTACAGATTTTATTTTCGGCTGGTCTACAGCCGTTTTTGAAAATTGCGAGATCTTTTCCAAAGACGGAGGGCACTATATTACCGCTGCTTCAACAGAAAAGGAATCGCCATTCGGTTTTGTTTTTATCAACTGTGAGCTAACCGGGCATGCACCGGCCGGGGATGTTTACCTGGGACGTCCCTGGAGAGATCACGCCCAAACGGTATTTATCAATACTAAAATGGGAAATCATATTAAAAAAGAAGGCTGGCATAACTGGAGTAAACCCCACGCAGAAAAAACCGTTATTTATGCAGAACATAATTCATCCGGACCCGGAGCTGCTCCAAAGGAAAGGGTGAAATGGTCGAAGCAGCTTTCTGCTAAGGAAGCTCAAAAATACGCGGTAGAAAATATATTAAAGGGTGAGGATAATTGGAACCCTAAGGAAGAGAAAGAAAAGATTTAGGATACTTTCTTTTCACAAACCTTCCTCTGTTCAGGTTTTACATCTTCTGAAGATATCAAATAAAAACACAAAATCTTTTCTATGTTCCTGAAAAGTTTTAAATTGTAATCGATTACATTGTGAATACGAATCATTTTTCTAAATTCTATAACAGTGTTCATTTTTCTTTTCAAGTAGAAATTTTTTGAAAAAGAAAACATTAAAAACATAATTTTTATGAGCAAATTCATCTTCAAACGTTCCCTTTTTTTTATGTGCCTGCTGGGTATAATGGGAGTCCAAAGCTGCAAGGAAAACAACAAATCGGCAGAAATAGCTGAAGCCCAGGATTCCGAAACCCGCTATTCCACCTGGATGGCAGATTCAGAGATCAACCGGAATCCCGAAGGCTGGACGCTGGATTTCAACGAAAAACCTAAATGGGAATACACGCACGGTCTTATTATGACCTCTATGGAAAAAGTCTATGAAGCCACCGGAGAGGAAAAATACCTGGACTACATTAAGAACTTTTCTGAATTTATGATAAATGAGGAAGGGGAGATCAAAACCTATAAAAAATCAGATTATAACATTGACCGGGTTGCCGGGGGAAGGTATTTGATTGGCCTATACGAAGAAACCGGCGAGGAGAGATACAAACTGGCTGTAGAAGAGTTGAGGGATCAAATGAGAGAACATCCCCGAACTTCGGAAGGTGGTTTCTGGCATAAGAAAATATATCCTTACCAAATGTGGCTCGATGGGTTGTACATGGGTTCTACATTTCTGGCAAGATATGCCGCAGAATTTGATGAGCCTGCGCTTTTTGATGATGTTGCGAACCAGTTTCGCTTAATGGATAAGTATGCTTATACAGAAGAAACAGGATTATACCATCATGCCTGGGATGAAAGTAAAGAGCAGCGATGGGCCGATCCCGAGACCGGGCTTTCCTCAAATTACTGGGGTAGGAGCATTGGCTGGTTTAGTATGGCAGTGGTAGATGTGTTGGATTATATGCCGGAAGATCATCCTGAACGAGACCGGTTAATAGAGATAGCTCAAAAAATAGCAGACGGAATCGTGAGATATCAGGACGAGGAGACCGGGGTTTGGTACCAGGTGCTTGACCAGGGAGACAGGGAAGGTAATTATTTGGAGTCATCTGCATCCAGCATGTATGCTTATTTCCTGCTTAAAGGAGTGGAAAAAGGCTACCTGGGCCAAAAATACAAAGAGGCCGGGGTCAAAGCTTATGAAGGGATTTTAAAGAAATTCATAAGGAAAGATGATGATGGAGGAATAAGCTTAACAGATGTTAACGGAGTTGCCGGATTGGGAGGAGACCCTTACCGGGATGGTTCTTACGAGTATTACATCAATGAAATTATAAGGGATAATGATCCTAAAGGGGTTGGGCCATTTATTCTTGCTTCTTTACAATATGAAAAACTGAATAAATAATTTTTATACCATTTCAAAACCAATCGATAACCTAAATAGTAAACATATGAAATTCAAATCTGGTATTTTGGTCCTGACAGCTGCAGCTATAGTCGCCGTTTCCTGTAAAGAAAATAAAGAAGAGCAGTCTCAGGAAATGGGATCTTCTGAAAATTCTATATCAAATCAACAAACTTATGCTGAAATTTCTATTAAGAAAGGCGGAGAATGGCAAGGAAGGGAATATGTAGGGGGAACTTTTGAAAACGTTGAAGAACTTACATTGCCTGAAGGTCATACAGATCATTCTTACTATATAAGATATGAAGGTCCGGGTTGGGAGAATTCCCAGGTGGGTTACAGGTTGTATCTCGACTGGAGAAACGCCATAGATATCTTCGGAAAAAAAACCGATACCATGGTCCTGGCACAGGTAGGCCAGGATAGCTTTGATTCATATCACGAAGAAGCTCCGTGGGGACTGGATATCTTAAAAGCCGGAAAGTCGCTTGGTATTGGAAGTTACGGTCGGTTTATGAATGATAGCGTAGCACATTTCAGAAATGTAAAAAATACAACTGCCAGGGTTTCCAATTCTGAAGAGAGATCACAAGTTGAAATCAAATATACCGGCTGGACCACAGGAACAGAAACCATAGATTTAGTCTCTACCCTTTCAATTTATCCCGAAGATCGTTTTACTAAGGTAAAACTCAAACCTTCCACCCTACTGGAAGGTTTGACTACGGGTATTGTAAAATTTGAGAATATTGAATTAATTCAAAAGCAAAGTGAGAACGGGAACTGGGGCTATATTGCGACTTATGGAAACCAGACACTTGCAGGCGATGAAGATAAGCTGGGAATGGCTATTTTCTATAAAACCAATGAGGTAAAGGAAATTATGGAAGGTCCGCACGATCACCTGGTAATTTTCAATGCACAGGAGGCACCTGTAACCTATTACTTCCTCGCCGCCTGGGAACAGGAGCCAAACGGAATTACTACAAGGGAAGGTTTTTTCTCAGACCTTGACTTAAAATTACAAACCCTGGAAGAAAACGGAAGCCTTGAATAAATAAATTGATATTTTGAAGAACAGGATTAACCTCTTAGTTATAATCACACTTTTGCTTTGTTGTGGAAGTGCTAAATTGAACGCACAGAATAATCCTTATGTTTCCAAGGTCTGGGTATCAGATCAGGGAGACGATACTTATAAAAATCCTGTTCTTCACGCAGATTATTCAGATCCCGATGTTGTAAGGGTGGGAGAGGATTTCTATATGACCTCTTCTTCTTTTAATGTAGCTCCGGGTTTACCCATTCTTCATTCAAAGGATCTGGTAAACTGGAAATTGGTTAACCACGCTTTAAAAAGACAGGTTCCTGTAGAACATTTCAGCTCCCCTCAACACGGGAACGGAGTCTGGGCACCTGCCTTTCGATATCACAAAGGAGAGTATTACATCTATTGGGGAGATCCGGATTTTGGGATCTATATGGTTAAAACCAAAGATCCTGAAGGGGATTGGGAAGAGCCTGTCCTGGTGGAAGAAGGGAAAGGCCTTATTGACCCTGCGCCTCTATGGGATGATGACGGGAAGGTTTATTTATCCCACGCCTATGCTGGAAGCCGTGCAGGAATTAAAAGCATACTAGTTGTAAAACCAATGAATGCCGAGGGTACAAAAACAACAGGTTCCGGAAAGATCGTTTTTGACGGCCACGAAGATCACCCAACTGTAGAAGGAACTAAATTCTATAAAAGAAATGGTTATTACTATCTTTTTGCTCCGGCAGGGGGAGTATCCACAGGGTGGCAATTGATTTTAAGATCAAAGGATCCTTACGGGCCTTACGAAGAACATATTTCTTTGGAGCAGGGAGATACCGATATCAATGGTCCTCACCAGGGTGCCTGGGTCGAGCTGGAAAACGGCGAGAATTGGTTCATACATTTTCAGGATAAGGAAGCTTACGGACGGATCGTTCACCTTCAGCCAATGAAATGGAAAAATGACTGGCCAATGATGGGGGAAGATAAAGACGGGGACTGGACCGGCCAACCCGTAATGTCGCATAAAAAACCTAATGTTGGAAAAGAATATCCAATTGTAACACCCCGGGATACCGATGAATTTGAAGGAAATGACATTGGCCTTCAATGGCAGTGGCAGGCAAATCCAAAAGCTACCTGGGCATTTGCCAATCCTGCAAAAGGTCAGTTAAGATTGTATGCTCAGCAGATCCCGAACAACAGTAAAAATCTATGGGATGCGCCTAATCTTTTGCTTCAAAAATTTCCTGCTGAAGAATTCACCACCACTACAAAACTCACCTTTCATCCCAATGAAAAGCTGGAGAATGAAAAGGCGGGTCTTATTGTTATGGGGATGGTATATGCTTACCTCGCACTGGAAAGTAAAAATGATGGCATTTATCTTAAATACTCGGTAAACCAAGATGCTGAGAATGGGAAGGAAGAGAAAGAACAGGTTATTAAGAAACTGAACAGTAATTCCATTGTTTTGAGAGTAAAAGTAGACAGCGATGAAACCTGTACCTTCAGCTACAGTGAAGACGGTAAAACATTTACTTCGGTTAACGGAAACTTTAAAGCTTTACCTGGAAAATGGATAGGAGCAAAGGTGGGAATTTTTGCGCTTCAGGAAGAGAAAACCAATGATTCCGGTTATGCCGATTTTGACTGGTTCCGATTTACAAAAAATTAAAAAATACAGAAAATGAAACATTTAAAAACAAAAGTGATTATTGGGATTCTCCTTGTATTGGTGGGCTTTGGAAGTGTGAGTGCACAGGATAGGGAGCTGGAAGAAATTTATGCGTGCGTTGAATTTGATATGCCAAGGGTAAAGGAAACATCATTTCCAGATTATTCCAAAAGCATCACCGATTTTGGAGCAAAAGCAGGTGGACTGGAAAAGAATACTGCGGCTATAGAAAAAACTATAGCAGATGTCAGTTCCAAAGGAGGAGGGAAAGTTGTGATTCCGCGAGGAATCTGGCTTACAGGGCCTGTAATCTTAAAAAGCAATATTAATTTACACATGGAAGATGGTGCCCTACTGCTTTTCAGCAGTGACTTTGATGACTATCATTTAATCGAAACCAGCTTTGAAGGCCTTAATACCGTGCGTAATATTTCTCCCATTTATGCCAAAGGGGTAGAGAATATAGCTATTACGGGTA
>JAGXIH010000005.1 GCA_024635795.1 Salegentibacter sp.
CGCTCCTTTAAAGCTTCAATAGCTACTTTAGATTTGAATTCGGAACTAAATTTTCTACGTTTTTTTCTCATTGAGGTCATTGTTTAAAGTTAATAAAATTTCAACTTAAACAATGGTCCAGTTTTGTCGAGGTATTATAAACTTCAGCATTACTTTTGACCAATTCTTTTTAAAAATAAATATAGCTGCAATAATTCTGACCCTATATCTTTTAAGTTTCAAAAAAGAACTTCCAAGCTTGCTGGAAACTTTAAGAACGAGAAATAAGTAAAAATAGCTACAGCGAAAATAGAATTGTGCTAACTTCCGGGTAAATACCACAATGAACTACAAACCCACCATCTTAAACATAACCGCTGTTGGTTTTTTTCTCTATGAGCTATACGGTTTTTTAACTTCAGGCTTAAGCGGGGAAGCCTGGGATTATTCTGTAATTGCTTTGTTCTTAAGTTTTGTAATAGCCCTGGTTGGCCTGGGCATAGATTTTATACTTCAGCGGCTTTTCAAAAATTACTGGCTTATCAATGCAATTGGTATCCTGTTTATAATTACAGCTGTTTTTATATATAAAACCAATTTCTGATTGTTCAGGTAATAACCTCTACCCTACAATGAAAAAACTTTTACTTATCTTCCTTTTTTTCAGCGTAATTTTCGCCTGTAATTCAGGCCCGGAAAAAACAAAACCTATGGCAGTAGAAGACCAAAAACCCGGAAATAATAATCAACAAGACACTACTCCAAAAGTCACCGGCCTGGGTGGCATATTTTTCTTTAGCGATGACCCTGAAGGCAGCAGGGAATGGTATGCTAAAAACCTGGGACTGGAGGTGAATCAATGGGGCTCGAGCTTTGAGTTTAGAAATGCCAACCGGCCTGAGGAAATCAATTACCTTCAATGGAGTCCGTTTAAAACAGGAAGCGAATATTTTGAACCCTCAAAAAAGGAATTTATGATCAATTACCGGGTGCAGAATATCGAAGGCCTGGTGAAGAAACTGGAATCAAATGGCGTGACCATTCTCGATAATATCGAGACTTTTGATTACGGGAAATTCGTGCACATCATGGACCACGAAGGAAATAAAATTGAGCTTTGGGAACCTGTTGACAGTGTCTTTACCGCTATGGGTGGAAAAACCACCAAATAAGCAAAATACCAAGCCCAGGTAAATTTTAAGTGATATTCACGCAACCATTCGTTGTTTTAGTCATCTATTATATATGAAACCTGCAGAAAGAATTATTACCAAAGGCTTTTTAATAGTATTATCGTTATTAATTTTTTCTTCCTGTAGTGAGGACGATATTGCTGATGGAGAAGAAATTTACTTTGAAACCATAGCACAGCATTATCTTTCAACCAGTGAAGAATTAAACGAACAACAACTGGTTATTCATGACCAGGAAAGCTGGGAAGAATTGCTCTCTCAGATGGAATCGGTGAATGATCAGTCCAAATACTTCAATCGAACCGAATTTGATTTTTCAGAAGAAATTCTACTGGTGGTGCTGGATAAATTCCGGCCTAACGGCGGGCATAGCATAGAAATCACCCGGCTCCTGGAGTCAAAAAGTCAAATTAGCGCCATTGTAGAAAAACCTGAAAAAGGTAATGCAACCGCTATGGTAATGCAGCCATATCATATCATCAGCATAGAAAAAACGAGTAAGAACGTACGCTTTATTTTGAAATATTAAAGTCTGGGGTTTCATTTTTAGTCCTTCTCTCGAAAAAATATTTTTGTTAAGCCTTTTATAAGACTTGCCGCGAAGGTTCCAAATACCAAAAAGTTTTTCTAATTTGTTAGCAACTAACCAGGAACTTTATGATTAAATCACACGAAAAGCTACTATTCCCACTGGTAGCGATTATAATTGGCACTTATTTTTTCTTTAATGGTCTTACTGAGGCAAAGGCTTTTCTTGGGCCCCTTGTTATAGCCATAATTCTCGCTTTATTGCTTATTCCACTGGGAAATTTATTGGAAAAAGGACCTTTAAACAGAAGTGTCTCTTCCCTGTTAAGCACCATTCTGCTTTTTATTGTTTCCCTTGGGATTTTTGCGCTTATCTCCTTTCAGATCAAAAATTTTGTAGACGACTGGGATAAAATCACTGAAACGATGAAGCCTAAGGTTGAACAACTCATCACTTATATTTATGAATATACTCCGGTAAGTAAAGAAGATCTGGAAAATTATCGGGAAGAGAACGATTTGGGAAGTATGCTCAGCAGTATGGATTCAGGTAAAAGGGCTTTTAATTTCTTTAATGCAGTTATAAGTTCCTTCAGTAATTATCTACTCACTTTTATCTATATCTTTTTTCTTCTGAACTACCGCAGCAGGTTCAAGAAGTTCATTCTGAAGCTATTTTCAGATTCGAGAAGAGAAGAGGTAAAAAGTATTATTAATGAAACTGCACACATCGCTCAGTATTACCTAAGAGGGAAATTGATTTTAATTTCGCTCCTATCGGTTTTCTACAGCATAGGGCTGGGAATTTCGGGAGTAAATAATTTTATTCTTATTGCAATTCTTGCCGCTTTTCTTACCCTAATTCCCTTTATAGGAAATATAATCGGGATGGGGCTGGCTGTATTTTTTGGATATCTCACCCAGGGAGAAACGGGAATTCTCATAGGAATTATTCTAACATTTACCATCGTCCAATTTATTGAAAGTTATATCCTGGAACCCTACATTGTGGGCGATAAAGTAGATATTCATCCTTTCTTCGTAATTCTTGCTATTATTCTGGGCAATATGGTCTGGGGCGTAATGGGAATGATCCTGGCCATTCCGGTATTGGGTATCCTTAATGTTGTCTTTAATAACGTTAAGGCCTTGGAACCATTTGGATATCTACTGAGTACAGATAGCAAAAAGGGAGATCAGTAATGAAAAACAGGATTAAAAAACAACTTCTGGGATATCTTCATACCCCACCGCTGTGGCGTGGTGAATTACTGGGATTAAAACAGTTTGAACCCGGTAAAGCTCTTACCAGGGAACAACCTGATCCTGAAAAAGCTATACCATCGCTAAGCTCCAATTTCGTTCTTGGCAAACGAATGGAAAGTTTTTTTGAACTGCTCATCCAAAATAGCGATCGCTATAAGCTCCTTGCCAACAACATCCAGATAAGTAGGGAAAAGATCACCCTGGGAGAACTGGATTTTTTGCTGAAAGATCTTCATACCAATCAAAATATTCATCTGGAACTGGTTTATAAATTCTATGTGTATGATCCTTCTTTTTCTTCGGAAGAAGCTCGCTGGATAGGCCCAAACAGAAAGGATTCGTTTTTGCAGAAAATGGAAAAACTCAGGCAGAAGCAGTTCCCCTTACTTCACAAACCGGAAACAAGAGATTTTTTAAAAAGTCTTAACCTTGCTCCGGAAGACCTTATTCAGCAGACCTATTTTAAAGCAAAGCTGTTCCTTCCCAGGACATATCAAGAGCATAATTCCACCAAGCTAAATCAGGAATGCATTGCCGGTTACTATTTATCTTTCAACGAATTTGATTCTACTAACTTCCAGGATTTTAAATACTATGCGCCTTCAAAACAAGACTGGCCCGTGGCACCGAAATTCGGAAGGGACTGGGTATCTTTTTCAGAAATAAAAGAACAGATCCAATCTGCTTTTGACAAGAAAAAATCTCCACTTATTTGGATGAAACGCTCTGAAAGCGAATTCGAAGCTTTTTTTGTAGTTTGGTGGGAAAGAGAGAATTAATACTGAAACGAAACCCTAAAGAAGCCCGGGTTTCGGATGCCGAATAAAATAAAAATCTGAGCCCTTAGTCTACTTAAAAACCTTTAATTTTGACTTCCTAAATTTCCCGATGAACGAAAACACCCAAAAAGCCATCAAAGCCTCTTATTTGAGTATTGCAGGTAATGCAGTGCTGGCCATAGCCAAATTCATCACGGGAATCTTCGGAAATTCCTATGCCTTAATTGCAGATGGAATAGAGTCCACAACCGATGTTTTTTCTTCCTTCCTGGTTTTGCTTGGCCTGAAGTATTCCAGTAAACCACCCGATGAGAATCATCCCTACGGCCACGGAAAAGCTGAACCTTTAATCACTTTCGCTGTGGTAGGTTTCCTTGTGGTATCAGCTACGGTGATCGCTTATGAGAGCATAGAGCATATTAGAACCCCTCATAAGACCCCGAAGAGTTACACCCTCATTGTTCTCGCGATAATCGTGATAATCAAAGAAGTTTTTTACCGGTTCTTTTCAAAAAAAGGAGACGAAACCAAAAGCACTTCTCTAAAAGCAGATGCCTGGCATCATCGCAGTGACGCGATCACCTCACTTATGGCCTTTATTGGAATTTCGATTGCGATCTTTATGGGCCCAGGCTACGAAACAGCCGATGACTGGGCGGCCCTCCTGGCTTCAGGGTTTATCCTTTATAATGCCTATTTAATCCTGCGGCCTGCCCTGGGAGAAGTCATGGATGAACATATGTTCGATGAAATGATAGAGGATATAAGGGAAACCAGCGAAAAAGTACCGGGTGTCCTGGAAACCGAAAAATGTCTTGTCCGCAAAACAGGGATGCACTTTCACGTAGATCTTCACATAATAGTAAATGCCGAAATTACAGTAAAAGAAGGCCACGATATTGCCCATGAGGTAAAAAATGAACTTCTTTCCCAGCTTCCGGAAATTTTTGATGTCCTTATTCACGTAGAACCTGAAGGCGCTCATTAAATCACTACTTAAACTAAGCTTCCCAAGCCCCAATAATTAATATCAGGGCGCCAGGCGGGTAATTCTTAAGAAAAATTTAGCACTGACCAGGGTATAAAACCTTTGATTTCCCCGCAAATCGGCTTATCTTATCATTAAGTTTTAACCACAAAATCGCGAGGAAAAACCGCGGGTTTTTCCTCAGGATTTAATCAAAAAAATGAAATTATGTCCTTAATAAGTGAAAAAGAATTTCAGGAATTAGCAGAATTTAATGATGAAGTAAGTGTTTCTATCTTTATTCCTACCGAGCGTGCAGGTAAGGATGTGCTGGAGGAAAAAAGCAAGACCCACTTGAAATCCCTGTGGAAAGAAATTAAAAATAAACTAGAAGAAAAAGAAGTTTCCAAAGATAAAATTGAAAAGCTCGACGAGCCCATTCAGAAATTATTAAACGACAAGGGATTCTGGCGCCACCAGTCTGATGGTTTGGCAATCTATGTCGCAGAGGGATTTTTCAGAAAATTCACTCTTCCTTTAAAATTTGACACCCATTATTATATAAACAGTGAATTCTATTTAAAACCCTTAGTGCCCATGTTCTCCGGAGACGGCAGATTTTATCTGCTATCGCTACAGGTGGAGAATGTAGAGCTTTTTGAAGCTTCAAAGTATAGTATCACACCGGTAAAAATAGATGATCTTACGCCTGCCCGTTTGGAAGACACTGTTGGTTATGATTATGAAGAAAAAACCCTGCAGCAAAGAAGCAGTGGTACCGCGGCGGGTCAACAAGCCATGCATGGTCATGCAGGGGCCGACCGGGAAAGGAAAAATGAGATCCTGAGATTTTTCAGAGCAGTAGATCAGGGATTACATTCCCTTTTGCAGGAAGAAAAACTGCCATTACTTGTTGCCTGTCAGGATAATTTTTTTCCAATTTATAAAGAAGCCAACACTTATGATAATTTATACCCCGAGGCGGTTACCGGAAACCCAAAGGATACCGATATGCTGGGCTTACACCAACGCGCCTGGGAAATTATAGAGCCCCTCTTTGAAAAACAAAAGCGTGACAAGCTAAACCAGTTTCAGGACCAGAATGGGAAAACGGCAGTTAGCATTCACGACATTCTTCCCGCCATTCACCAGGGGAAAGTAGATACCTTGTTTCTTGACCGAAATGCGGAAATTTGGGGTACCTATAATGAAGATAAAATGAAAGTGGATATCCAGGAAAGTCAGCGCAACGGGAATTTCTCCCTTATGAACTGGGCAGCCCGGAATGTGCTTAATCAGGGCGGAAATGTATTTCTGGTTGATGAAGAACAAATGCCGGAAAACAGTTCTAAAATGAATGCGATTTTTCGTTATAGCTAAAAGTTAAAATATTTTTTCCCTGCCGCCCTGAACCTCTAAGGTCCCGGGGCGGCCTTTTTTTGTACCTTTATAAATAATTTCAAAATTAAATATGGATCACAATCTTGCAGTACTAATAGATGGGGACAATATCCCTTCTGCATATATCAAAGAAATGATGGAAGAGATCGCCAAATACGGCAATCCTACCATAAAACGAATTTACGGCGACTGGACTAAGCCACACCTGGCAAAGTGGAAAGGGGTTCTTCTGGAAAATGCAATAAACCCTATTCAGCAATATGCTTATACCCAGGGAAAAAATGCTACCGATTCAGCGATGATCATCGATGCAATGGATATTCTATATTCGAGTAAAGTAGATGGTTTCTGCCTGGTGTCCAGTGACAGCGATTTTACCAAACTTGCCACCCGCCTTCGTGAAGCAGGAATGAAGGTTTACGGAATTGGAGAAAAGAAAACCCCAGACCCCTTTATCGTTGCCTGCGACCGGTTTATCTACCTGGAAATTCTTAAGGACAGTGAGGAAAAAGAGCCGGATGAAAACGGTAAAGGTGGAAGAAAGAGACAGAAGAAAAACGTAGATAAAATCACCCCGAAAGTGATTAAGCTTATTTCATCTACCATTTCTGATGTAGCCGATGAAGATGGATGGGCCTTCCTTGGTGATGTGGGAAGTTTGCTTCAGAAAAAACAACCAAATTTCGATGCCCGTAATTATGGTTACGAAAAACTCACCCCACTTATTAGCTCGGTTCCAAAATTTGAAGTAGAATCGCGTTCAGGACAAAACAGTCGTTTCAAACTCATATACGTGCGCAATAAGTAAACATTATGAGAAGCATTAGAAAGGTCGTCAAAGCTGAATACCGCCCTATAGGAGATCTCGTGACCTATTCGCCAATGCCTACAGGCAGTATAGATATGATAGATCCTTTCATCTTTCTTAATCATCACGGTCCCCAAACTTATAAACCCAACAATAACGGCCTCCCATTTGGGCCGCATCCACATAGGGGAATGGAGACGGTTACCTTTATTTTAGATGGAGATATCTCGCATAAAGATTCAGGAGGAAATGAAAGTATTATCGGGGCAGGAGGAGTACAGTGGATGACCGCCGGCAGCGGACTCATACACGCGGAAGTTTCTTCTGAAAAATTTAAAGAGCAAGGCGGTAAATTGGAGATCCTGCAATTATGGGTGAATTTGCCTGCCAGGCTCAAAATGACCGAGCCCTGGTATAAAGGGCTTCAGAAAAATGAAATTCCCATAAGGGAATTTGATGGCGGATACGCCCAGGTAGTCTCAGGCGAGTTTCTCGATACCAAAGGTGCATTTCAACCCGAAACTGGGATTAACCTGGCCACAATTTTCCTTGAAAAAGGAGCTAAACTTCAACTTCAGGTGCCTGAACCAAACAATATTTTCTTTTATGTGATCAAGGGAGAGCTTCTGGTAAACGGAAAACAGGCAATGGAACTGCATTTGGTAGATTTTGGAAATGATTCTGCAGAATTACAAATTGAAGCCATAGAGGATTCCACTCTACTTTTCGGTCATGCTAAGCCATTTGATGAACCAGTAGTTGCCCGGGGTCCTTTTGTGATGAACACACTGGAAGAGATCAATCAGGCCTATATGGACTACCAATCAGGAAAATTCGGAACCTGGAACGATTAGCGATGCCGTTCTTCCAGTACTTTTGAAATGTCCTTGAGAGTAAAACCCTTGGCCTGTAACAGGATAAGATAATGAAATAATAGATCGGCGCTTTCATTTAAAAAGAGTTCCTCATTATCGTCCTTAGCTTCAATCACGGTTTCGACGGCCTCTTCCCCTACTTTCTGGGCAATCTTATTGATGCCTTCGTCAAAAAGAGAAACCACATAACTCTTTTTATCTTCACGTAACTCCGGCTCCACTTCGCTCATTCGTTTCCGCTTTTCGATAATTCCTTCCAGATTTGATAAAAACCCAAAATTCGGTTCATTTTCTTCTGCCCAGCAGGTATCTGTTCCCTTATGGCAGGTGGGGCCATGCGGGATCACCGAAATAAGCAAAGTATCATTATCACAATCATTTTTTATATCAACCAGATGCAGGAAGTTTCCACTCTCCTCTCCTTTGGTCCACAAACGATTTTTGCTCCTGCTGAAAAAAGTCACTTTTTTAGATTCATTGGTCTTTAAAAAGGCCTCCTCGTTCATATAACCCAGCATTAGGACATTTTTAGTGTTCGCATCTTGGATGATCGCCGGAACAAGTCCGTCCAGATTTTTATTGAAATCTATATTCATTTTTTACTTTTTTAGAGTCTAACTTCTATTCCGTTACGTCGTAATTCTTCCTTTAAATCTTTAATTTCTATTTCCTTAAAATGAAAAACACTGGCAGCCAGAGCGGCATCGGCCTTTCCTTTTAAAAAGACATCGGTGAAATGTTGCATATTCCCGGCTCCTCCAGAAGCGATAATGGGGATCTTCAATTCTGAAGACAATACTGCAAGGGCTTCATTGGCAAAGCCGGCCTTGGTCCCGTCGTTGTTCATGGAGGTAAACAAAATTTCCCCGGCGCCTCTTTCTTCCACTTCTTTTGCCCACTGAAATAAATTGATATCAGTTGGTACTTTTCCACCTACCAGATGCACCAGCCATTCACCATTTACCTGCCTCGCATCTATAGCCACGGTGATACACTGACTTCCAAATTTAGCGGCCAGCTCATTGATGAGTTCCGGTCTTTTAACCGCCGAAGAATTAACAGAAACCTTATCAGCACCGTTTTTCAGTAAAATATCCACATCTTCTACTGAAGATATCCCACCGCCAACGGTAAAGGGAATATTCACTTTCTCAGCTACTCTCCTTACCAGATCGGCCAGAGTTTTTCTTTTCTGCTCAGTAGCAGTTATATCAAGGAAAACGAGTTCATCGGCCCCGGATTTAGCGTAGATCTCAGCCAGCTCCACAGGGTCTCCCGCATCCCGGAGATCTATAAAATTTATACCTTTAACGGTTCTCCCGTCTTTAATATCCAGGCAGGGTATGATTCGTTTTGTGAGCATAATTTGAATTTAGAAGTAAGTTCCGATAGCTATCGGGATTAAAAGTTAAAAGTTATCTTTCTGCAGAATAAAATTTTCAAGTTGCTTTAGTTGGATGCGACCTTCGTAAATCGCTTTTCCAATTATTGTTCCTTCGCAACCGAGTTCTGCCAGCCTGGGAAGCTCATCAAATTCTGAGATCCCTCCGGAAGCGATTAATTTAATGGTTTTCAGCTTATTCTCGCCTTCGCCTGTGCCAATGGTCTTTTCCAGAATCCTTTTATAAAGTTCAAAAGCAGGTCCCTCCAGCATTCCATCCTTGGAAATATCGGTACAGATCACATATTGCACGCCTTCTTTCTGATATTTCTTAATAAAAGGTATCAACTCCAGTTCCGATTCCTCCTGCCAGCCGCTTACCGCGATCTTCTCGTTATTGGCATCGGCACCCAGGATAATTTTTTCTGAACCAAATTTCTCGATCCAGCTTTTAAAGGTTTCCGGGTCTTTCACGGCAATACTTCCACCAGTGATCTGATTGGCACCACTTTCAAAGGCGATGCGCAGGTCTTCATCAGATTTCAGTCCACCGCCAAAATCTACTTTTAAGCCGGTTTTTGAAGTGATTTGCTCCAGGATTCTATGATTTACTATATGTTTTGATTTTGCCCCATCAAGGTCCACCAAATGCAGATGCTGAATTCCGTGAGCTTCAAAGTTTTTAGCCACCTCCAGCGGATTTTCATTATAGATCTTTTTGGTGTTATAATCACCTTTGGAAAGCCTTACGCATTTTCCTTCTATTATATCTATGGCAGGTATGATTCTCATTTAAAAGTTAGAATTTAGAGGTTAGAAGTTAGAAAGTTTCGTAGAATTTTCTCCCCGGCATCGCTGCTTTTCTCGGGATGAAATTGTACCCCGAAAAAATTATCTTTTTGAATAGCGGTTGTATATTCCACTCCATACTCGGTGGAGGCGATGGTTTCTGAACATTCGGGGACATAATAGCTATGTACCAGGTACACGAATTCCTGCTCATCAATACCTTCAAAAAGATCAGATTTCAAATCATAGATCCGGTTCCAGCCAATCTGAGGTACTTTAAGTTCGTTCTTGAATTTCACCACATCGGCGTGAAAAACACCTAAGCCTTCTGTATCCCCTTCCTCCGAATGCCTACACATTAACTGCATTCCCAGGCAAATTCCCAGTACCGGTTGCTTTAATTCAGGAATAACTTTATCCAGGCCGGTGCTTTTTAGCATTTTCATCGCGCTGCCTGCCTCCCCAACTCCGGGAAAGATAACCTTATCTGCAGCTTTGATCTCTTCAGCATCATTGCTTAATATTGCTTCAAAACCCAAACGTTTGATCGCAAATTTTATGCTCTGAATATTCCCGGCTCCGTAGTCAACAATTACTATTTTCATTTTTTAGTATTGAGTAGTTAGTATTGATTATTGAGTCAATTACTCAATAATCATATCTATCCTCTATTAAAGCATTCCTTTCGTTGAAGGCAGAATCATCTTCTCTGCATCCCGTTTCACAGCCATTTTAATGGCTTTTGCAAAAGCCTTAAAGATCGCCTCGATCTTGTGATGTTCGTTGGTCCCTTCAGCCTTAATATTTAAATTAGCCTTAGCTCCATCAGTGAAGGATTTAAAGAAATGATAGAACATTTCAGTTGGCATTTTTCCTATCCTCTCCCGTTTAAAGTCGGCTTCCCAAACCAACCAGTTTCTTCCACCAAAATCTATGGCCACCTGTGCCAGGCAGTCATCCATCGGTAGACAAAATCCGTAGCGCTCAATTCCCAACTTATTTCCGAGCGCTTTGCTGAAAACTTCACCCAAAGCGATAGCGGTATCTTCAATGGTGTGATGTTCGTCTACTTCCAGGTCACCTTCCACTTTCACCTGCATATCAATCTGTCCATGGCGGGCGATCTGGTCTAGCATATGATCGAAAAAGGACAAACCGGTGGAAATATTGGATTTTCCTGTTCCATCCAGGTTTATTCTGATAAAAATATCGGTCTCATTGGTTTTTCTTGAGATCTCTGCGGTTCTGGATTCCAGCTTCAGAAATTCATATATTTCTTTCCAGCTTGAAGTTTTCAAGGAAATAACCTTTTCTACTTTCTCCATTTTCTCCTGAACTTCCTCACTGCCCAGATCTTCATGGGTGTCGATGAAGATTCCCTTTCCGCCGTAATTCAGAGCAAATTCCATATCGGTGAGCCGGTCGCCTATCATAAAAGAATTCTCAAGATCATAATCCGAATTTCCCAGATATTTCCCTTTCAGTAAACCGGTATTAGGCTTTCGATTAGGCGAATTTTCTTCAGGAAAAGTACGGTCCATCAACACCTCTTTAAACTCCACGCCCTCATTTTTAAAGCTCTTCAGAATAAAATTCTGGATGGGCCAGAAGCTTTCCTCAGGATATTTATCAGTTCCCAAACCATCCTGATTGGTCACCATTACCAGTTCATAATCGAGCTCCCGGGCAATACGGGATAAATAATAAAATGCTTCCGGATAAAATTCCAGTTTTTCCAGGTTATCTACCTGATAATCCTCCGGCTCCAAAACCAAAGTGCCGTCACGATCTATAAATAGTACTTTTTTCATAACTTTTCTTTGTCATTTCCGCGAAGGCGGAAATCATAACTTTTCTTATGCCCTGAACTTGTTTCAGGGCCTTTTAATTTAATTCTTTCAGAACTTGAATCAATCTATTGTTTTCTAATTCAGTCCCCACCGTTAACCTAAGCGTATTCTCACAAAGCGGCTGGGAACTTCGGTTTCTAACTACAATCCCTTTTTCTATAAGTTGCCGGTATCGCATATTGGCATCATCGACCTTTACCAGGATAAAATTCGCGTCTGATTCATATATTCTTTCGATAATTTCTATTTCTTTCAGGGCTTTAAATAAAACCACTCTTTCTTTCAAAATATCTGCTACTTGCGAATTTACTTTTTCCTGATCTTTTATCTCATCAAGTGCTCGTTTCTGGGTTAATTGATTTACGTTGTAAGGTGGCTTAATCCTGTTTAGGATTGTGATAATCTCTATAGAAGCATATAAAATACCTAGTCGAATTCCCGCAAGTCCATATGCTTTGGAAAGGGTTTGGGTGATCACAAGATTCGGATATTTATTTAATTTCATCAACCAGCTTCCCTTTTTGGAAAAATCGATATAGGCTTCATCGATCACAACCAATCCGTTGAATTTTTGTAGGATTTCCTCTACTTTTTCATCAGCAAAGGAATTCCCGGTAGGATTGTTCGGGGAACATAAAAAGATCATCTTAGTGTATTTATCAATGCTTTCAAGGATCTTTGAAACTTTCGGCTGAAAACTTTCATCAAGTAAAACATCCCGGGTTTCAATATTGTTTATACCTGCCAGAACGGAATACATCCCGTAAGTTGGAGGTAAAGTGATGATATTATCAACTCCCGGTTCACAAAAGGCCCGAAACAAAAGATCAAGAACTTCATCGCTGCCATTTCCCAGAAGAATATTTTCAGAAGCTATACTCTTAATTTTGCCCAATTCAATCTTCAAATCACGCTGTTGTGGATCAGGATAACGGTTTACATCGCTGGGAAAAGGATTCTCATTCGCATCGAGAAAGATCATCTCCTCTCCGACCGATTTATATTCGTCTCTGGCCGAAGAATAGGGTTTAAGCCCGGCTACATTAGGTCTCACTAACCTGTTTAGATTGAAGTGTGCCATTATTTATCCTTTAAATTCTTCAATCTTAAACTCACTGCATTCTTATGGGCCTGCAGGCCTTCAGCTTCGGCCATTAATTCTATGGCAGGACCAATTTCCTTAATGCCTTCAGCAGATATCTTCTGAAAGCTCATCGCCTTCATAAAACTGTCCAGGTTAACCCCGCTGTATTGCTTTGCATAACCGTTGGTAGGAAGGGTATGATTAGTGCCTGAAGCGTAGTCTCCAGCGCTCTCAGGGGTGTAATTACCTATAAAGACCGATCCTGCATTTTCAATTCCTGCACTATAAAATTCTTCGTTCTCTGTGCAAATGATAAAATGTTCGGGGCCGTAATAATTTATTAGGTCCAGAGCTGTTTCATCCAGCTTCATAGAAATAAATCTGCAGTGTTCAATGGCCTGTTGAGCAATGGCTTTTCGGGGCAGGTCTTCCAGCTGATATTGAATTTCGACTTCCACAGCATCAAGTAGCGCCTCAGAGGTTGAAACCAGCACTACCTGGCTATCGGCGCCGTGCTCGGCCTGGCTTAACAAGTCTGAAGCGACAAAGCTTGCATCGGCTGAGTCATCGGCTACAACCAGTAATTCTGATGGTCCGGCTGGCATATCTATGGCTACATTATATCGGGTAGCGTATTGTTTGGCTACGGTTACAAACTGATTTCCCGGACCAAAGATCTTGTAAACCTTAGGTATACTATCGGTCCCAAAAGTCATCGCAGCGATAGCCTGAATTCCACCCACCCTGAAAATTTGGGTAACCCCACATAATTCGGCTGTATAAAGAATAGTAGGATCTATTTTCCCGTCCTTTGAGGGAGGAGTACATAATATGATCTCCTTGCAGCCGGCGATTGAGGCCGGAACAGCAAGCATTAATATGGTTGAAAACAATGGAGCGCTGCCAGCAGGAATATAAAGCCCGACTTTTTGAATAGCCCTTTTTTCCTGCCAGCATTCCACTCCCGGGGAAGTTTCCACAGAAACTCTTTCCGTTTTCTGTGCTTTATGAAACTTGGAAATATTTGATTTTGCAAGTTTAATAGCTTCCTTAAGATCGGCGGGGACTTCTTCTATAGCGGCTTCAGTTTCCTCCCTGGAAACCCGGGGATCATTCAGTTTGAAATTATCAAATAATTCGGTGTATTTGGCTACGGCAAGATCGCCTTTTGTCTTTACCTCGGAAAAAACCTGTTTTACGATTTCTTCAACATCTTCCAGACTTCGGGTGGGACGTTTCAGAATTTCCGACCATTTTTCACGGACGGGGTTATTGAATCTTTTCATTTTTTAAAACTTTATAATACCATTTTTTCAATAGGGGCTACAAGGATTCCCTCGGCACCATTTACCTTTAGCTCATCAATCACCTCCCAAAAGCGCTCTTCGTTGATCACCGTGTGAATGGAGCTCCAACCTTCTTCGGCCAATGGTAAAACTGTAGGGCTACGCATTCCCGGGAGCAGTTCTATAATCTTATCCAGTTTCTCGTTAGGAGCATTCAGCAGGATATATTTAGAAGTTCGGGCATTCAAAACCGATTTTAGTCTGAATTGCAGTTTTTCCAGAATCTCCTTTCTTTCTGTAGAAATTTTAGGTGAGATAGCCAAAACAGCTTCACTTTTCAGCATTACTTCTACCTCTTTCAGGCCGTTTTTAAATAAGGTGCTCCCGCTGGAAACTATATCGCAAATAGCATTAGCCAAACCTATGTTTGGAGCAATCTCTACCGAACCATTAATGATGTGTAATTCTGCAGAAATCCCTTTTTCCGTCAGAAATTCATTTACAGTGTTGGGATAAGAAGTTGCGATCCGTTTTCCGTCCAAATCCTGAATTCCTTTATATTTCATTGATTTAGGAACGGCAAGGGATACACGACATTTTGAAAAGCCCAGCTTTTCACCACGAATAATATCCTTGCCTTTTTCAACAAGTACATTTTCTCCAAGAATAGCTATATCTACTACTCCGTCACGTAAATATTGGGGGATATCTCCATTTCTGAGATACATAACCTCCAGCGGAAAATTACGGGCGGTGGCTTTTAGCTGCTCTTTTCCGTTATCTATGGAAATTCCTGCTTCTTTTAATATTTTGAGAGAATCTTCATTTAGCCTTCCTGATTTCTGAATGGCGATCCTTAATTTTTCCTGATTCATTTTCTATTGATTTAGTTTTTAATATAATCTTTTAAGGTCTTCAAACAGGAAGTTTTAAAAAATAAAAAACCCGTTTGAAGTACTCAAACGGGTTTTTAAAATATGTGAAATTACTACATATCAAAGTTACCTCGCCTGAGCGTAAGGGTAAAAATGATGATGATGTAATTGAATTATTCTCATTGTGGTGACAAACTTAAAACATAAAATTTAATTCACAAAAGAGCAATCTCAAATTTTATGATTTGTTTGATTAATTATTTCCTAATATAATGGGCATCCCAGTTTCACCTCCACCAATAATCACCGTTTTGGCGTTGTTGGATTTAGCAAGTTCCACGGTAGCCTGTATTCCTTTTTCCTTCAGGATATTTGGAGTAAGAGAAGCATTAAGTATCTCATTCGCTCTGGCTTTACCTTCTGCATCAATACGTTGGCGCTCGGCTTCTTGTGTAGCTTTAGTTAAACGAAACTCATACTCAAGAGATTCCTGTTCCTGGCGCAGTTTGCGTTCTATCGCATCCTTAATATTTGCGGGCAATGCCACATCGCGAACCAAAACCTCATTTACCTGTACATACTGATCCTTTAAGAGGATCCTTGTTTCTTCCAGAATTTCTTTTTGAATTGCTTCTCTTTTGCTGGCATATAATTGCTCCGGAATATATCTCCCAACTACGGCTCTGGCTGCCGACCTAATCGCCGGTTGAAGCAAACGTTGAATATAGGCCTCTCCCTTTTCACTATGAAGTTTACCCAGGTCGCTGTAGGTTGGTTGGAACCAGGTTGAAGCATCAACTCTAATCTCTAGTCCGTTAGAGCTTAAAACCGTCATAGATTCTTCTAAAGATTGCTGACGTACTTCGTAAACAATTACCTTATTCCAGGGAGCTACCAGGTGAAATCCTTCATTTAGAGGAGGTTCATCAGTTACAACCCCGCCGGCAAAAGTTTTGTAAAGCACACCGGCTTCCCCTGACCCAATAGTCACGGTAGATTTTGAAATGAATATTATTAATAACACAATACCGATAATGATCGGTAAACCAATTTTAGGGAATTTTTCCATCTATAATTTTGAATTTTAAATTAGACCACGGTATTTTCTGAAAAACCATTCTGCTGCGAGCAAAGCAACCAGCAAAAACAAAAGAAAATACCAGTTCACCAAAGGTACGTTTTTTTGATCGCTTTTCTGTACAGGAATGAAGTTTTCGTCATTCAGGAGTCGGGAAATTATGGCTTCGGAATTATTAGCGAAATAAACCTGTTCATTATTGTTGGTAGCAAAAAACTGAAGTTTTTCCAGGTTGGCAGATGCAAACTGTTTCTCAACGGCGGAAGCCACAACATTAAATTTTCCGGTTTTACTTATACCTGTATTTTCTTCCTTTAGTATAAATTCATATTCTCCTTCCGGAAGATTCTCCAGGTCCAGCATATAAGAATTATTCCTAAGAACCAAACCGCTCTGCGTAACATCCCCGGTTTCAGTATTCTCTATCCTGATATTCAAAGATGCCCCGGGATCGAAGGTATAATTTTCATCGAAGTATTTGGCGGTGAGCGGTATCAGGTCTTTTCCGTAGTAAAAAGATTCGTAATCTATAGTGAGGCGTTCCCGTTGTTTTTGAGAAGCAAGATTCTGTATGATTTTACCAAAGAAATCGTCGAAGGCTTCAAAGGAACCGCTATCTCGCCAGGCCTTTGCCCTCCAGCGCCAGATCCCTTCCCCAAATAGTACTCCAATTTTGTTTTCCCGACTTTCGGCTATTGCCAGTAAAGGTTGAGTGGTTTCTACATTTTCTATTTTTTGAAATAAAAGGGGATCCAATCCATTTGGCTCAATTTTTCCAAACATATCCAGAAGGGGTGGAAAATCATTAAAACCAATATTTTCAAATTGGAAGCGGGAGAAATTGGAGTTATACAAGGCCCCGATCTCCTGAGGTTGAGTGGTAAAATCTTTGCTAAATAATTCCTGCCGGGAATTAAGAAAGCGCCAATCTGTTTTAGTACCGGTAATAATAAAACTGCTGATATTTTCAGTTTTTAATTCTTCTAAAACTTCCCGGAAACTAGCATTGGGCTGATAAAACATAACCAATTGATAATCCTGTAAAACATAATTATCCTTTCCCACATATTTAATTTCCAACTCGCGTTGCCGGTTGCTCTCCACCGAATTTTTAATGGTGCCCAGATCGGGATGGGAAATTTCGCTAAGCAACAAAACCCGGGTGCGTTCATCTATAACTTCCACTGCGAATTTACGCCGGTTATTTTCTTCATTCTTTTCTGAAGCCTCCGGAACAACTACCGCTTCATAAGTAAGCACACCAAGCCGGCTGGCAGAAATGGTCGTATTAATTACTGCTGAAGTGGTTTCGGGGTCTAAGTTTAAATCCTGAGTATATAATACAGATTCTCCTGAACGCAGCTCGAAACGTGTTGAAACAGGCTCCTGTCCCTTATAATTAATAATTACCTCCACAGGAAAACGATTATTCAGAAAAGCATAGCGGTTCACATTGAGCCTGTTGATTTCAAGATCGGCATAGCTGGTGGTATCTCCTAAAACCACCGGCATCACATATTGGCCGGGGCTGCTTTTAAAATATCGATAATCGCGTCCCAGGGTCTGGTTTCCATCGCTTAAAAGGACCACAGCCGTATTCTTACTGCGGAAAAGATTCCTGACTTTGCTTAAAACTTTATTTATATCGGTTTGAGTTTCGCTAAAACTCAGGCTATCGGTTAGTTGAATATCCCTGCCAAAACTGAGTTTGGAAATATCAAAGCGTTCCTGAAGACGTTTATTATTTTCCAGGCTGTTTATTAAATTCCGAAGCGTATCGGCTTGGTTTAGATAAGCAATCGATGCCGAATTATCGGCTGCTAGGACTAAGTTTGGTTTTTCTACCTGGTAAGTAGTGGTGGTAATCTTTGGATTAATTAGCAACACCAGAAGAATGAAAACAGTTAATGCCCGCAAACCAAAAAAAACATATTTATCGCGTTGGTTCTTTCTTCTGCGGAATAAATACTGAAAAAAAGAAAACCCCAGCGCAAATATTGCAGCCAGGGTTATTAAAATGATGTTGTTAAGATCCATTATGGAAAGATAAATAAAAAGCCACGAAGTTAGAAATTAGAACCACGAAGTATTTTCTTCTTTCCATTTAGGCTTTTAAATCTCCTAAATCAATCTTACTATACTTTTAGGTGTGCATACCACCATCGATATGTAGAACCTGCCCGGTGATATAATCGCTCATATCACTTCCGAGGAAAACACAGGCGTTAGCGATATCTTCAGGAGTACCACCACGTTTCAGCGGGATAGATTGTCTCCAGCCTTCAACGGTTTTCTCATCGAGTTTACCGGTCATTTCAGTTTCGATAAAGCCGGGAGCGATCACATTGGTACGGATATTTCTTGAACCAAGCTCCAGAGCCATAGATTTGGAAAATCCAATAATTCCAGCCTTAGAAGCAGCATAATTGGACTGGCCGGCATTCCCTTTCACCCCAACCACAGAACTCATATTGATAATGCTTCCTTTGCGTTGTTTCAGCATAGTTCTTTGCACCGCCTTTGTCATATTGAATATTGATTTCAGATTTACTTCTATCACCTTATCAAAATCTTCTTCGCTCATCCGCATAAGCAGATTATCCTTAGTAATTCCGGCATTGTTTACCACAATATCTATCCTTCCAAAGTCTTCGACTACATCTTTAATAAGTTGCTCAGCTTCAGAAAAGCTGGCGGCATTAGATTTATAGGCTTTGGCCTTTACACCCATTCCGCTAAGTTCTTTGGCAAGCTCATTAGCCGATTCAGCAGAGGAGTTATAAGTGAAAGCTACGTTCGCGCCGTGTTCAGCGAAAACCTGTGCGATCCCTTTTCCAATTCCACGGCTACCTCCGGTAATAATGGCGTTTTTTCCTTCTAAGAGTTTCATATGTAAGTTTTTATTGTTTTTCATTGGACATATGTAATTCGCATATCCCTGCCTGCCGGCAGGCGGGTTCATCGGTAATTGCAACGTATCCGCGTTATGCTCATTTCATATATAAAAAGATTGGTTGTTTTATTTTCCCAAATATAATAAAAGCAAAAAGCTTAAATATTTTCCATTAAAAAATCCTTCTGAGTTCATCCTAATTCAGGAGAAACAGAAGGATTTATTTATGCTAAAATACGAAGTCTTATCCTTTAAGAACTTCTGCTACTTTTTTACCAATTTCAGCAGGAGAATCTACAACGTGAATTCCATTCTCTCTAAGGATTTTTTTCTTGGCTTGGGCGGTATCTTCACTACCTCCAACAATAGCTCCGGCGTGACCCATAGTACGGCCTGCTGGTGCAGTTTCGCCGGCGATAAAACCAATTACAGGTTTTTTGTTACCGTTTTCCTTGACCCACTGAGCGGCATCAGCTTCAAGCTGACCACCGATCTCTCCGATCATTACAATAATTTCGGTTTCATCATCATTCATCAATAATTCCACGGCCTCCTTAGTGGTGGTTCCAATAATAGGATCTCCTCCAATTCCAATAGCGGTAGTAATTCCAAGACCTTGTTTTACAACCTGGTCTGCTGCTTCATAAGTAAGAGTTCCAGATTTAGATACAATTCCAACGCTTCCTTTTTTGAAAACGAAACCTGGCATAATTCCAACCTTAGCTTCACCCGGAGTGATCACACCCGGACAGTTAGGACCAACCAGTCTGGCATCTTTATCCTTAATATAGTTTGAAGCCTTCACCATGTCGGCAACGGGAATTCCTTCGGTAATAGTAATAATAACTTTTATTCCGGCGTCTGCAGCTTCCATAATCGCGTCGGCTGCGAAAGCTGGTGGCACGAAAATAAGAGAAACATCTGCTCCGGTTTCCTTCACGGCATCAGATACGGTATTGAAAACTGGTCGGTCAAGGTGTTTTTGCCCGCCTTTTCCAGGAGTTACTCCTCCTACCACATTGGTTCCGTACTCTATCATTTGTTCGGCGTGGAAAGTACCTTCACTTCCGGTAAATCCCTGCACGATTATCTTTGAATTTTTATTGACTAAAACGCTCATAAATTTTATATTTTTTGCGATAACAAAAGTAGGTTTTTAATAATAAAACCTAAAGTTTTTTGGAAGTTAATTGTCAGGTTTACCAATGGATTCAGGTAAACCCATACTAATTAGGAAACTTTATAACCAGGGTTGTTCATTAACCTCTTCCCCAAGCTGACTTATCTGAACCCCGCGGTAGAGTTTATCGTCTTTCAATTCCCAGATAGCCATAAAATGAGCCAGGGGCATTTCCTCTTCCGGATTTTCTATAGTTCTTACGTGATAAGTGAACTGGATAGCAGTTTTTCCTTTTTCTGAAATTACATTTTCAACCTCAGCCCTTAGTGATTCGAAAGACTGAGCTAATTCATGGCTTATGGCCGAAATCTCATCGAGATTCAGCTTTTTAAGGCCGGTGGTACCATACCAGGATAGTTCAACCTGTGGATGAAGGAATTCTTTCAGGACCTCTTTATCCTGGTAAAAATCGGAAGTATAAAAATTTTCAACAATTTCTTTTCCGCTTAAAGCCATATTCGTTTATTTTAATTTCTGGAGTAATTTAGGCAATTGTCTTATAAGTGCCAACTCTTTTAATTTAGCTCTGGCTTCCATCGCGGGATTTCCAGTGTAAACAGTATTTTCTTTGGTAGATTTGGTAATCGCAGCCCTGCCCATCATCACGCCTCCTTTTTTAACGGTAATTCCACTGCGGAAACCAGCCTGTCCCCAAATAGTTACTTCATCTTCAATAACAACGGCTCCCGCAATCCCAACCTGGGAAGCGATAAGACATTTTTTTCCTATAACTGTATCGTGGCCTACCTGAATAAGGTTGTCGAGCTTAGTACCTTCCTTAATTGTGGTATCGCCTGTCACGCCCTTATCTATAGTGCAATTGGCACCAATATCTACATTATTCTCAATCACCACACGGCCTCCGGAAAGGAGTTTATCAAAACCCTCCGGCCGGTTCTTATAATAAAAGGCATCGCTTCCCAGAACGCTTCCCGAGTGAATAGTAACATTATCCCCAATAACTGAATTATCATAGATGCTAACGTTGGCATGAATAAGACAGTTCTTTCCTATTATCACATTATTCCCTACAAATGTGTTAGGCTGAATGATAGTCCCTTCTCCAATCTCTGCCGAATCGGAAATTGATTTAGAAGCTTTTTCAAAAGGTTTAAAATACCGGGTAAGCTTATTGAAATCCCGAAAAGGGTCATCTGAAATTAGCAAAGCCTTTCCTTCGGGAGCTTCCACTTTTTTATTGATCAATACTACAGTTGCAGGAGAGTTTAGCGCCTTATCGTAGTATTTTGGATGGTCTACAAAGACGATATCCCCTGGAGTAACCACGTGGATCTCGTTCATTCCGGTTACCGGAAAATCTTCAGCACCCACAAATTCACAATCAAGGATCGTGGCAATTTGTTGTAAACTGTGTTGTTGAGGGAATTTCATCTTAGATTGTTTAAAAGGAAAAAAACCAGGCAAATAGTCCTGGTTTTTATCTATGAATTAAGTTTACTCTTTAATTCTTTCCTTGTAGGTTCCTTTTTCGGTTTCTATCTTAATCTTATCGCCTTCGTTTATAAAGAGAGGAACATTCACCTCGGCACCGGTTTCAACAGTTGCCGGCTTTGTAGCATTTGTAGCTGTATTACCTTTTACTCCAGGCTCAGTATGAGTTACTTCCAGAACCACACTGGCCGGCATTTCTACTGAAAGCGGCATATTATCTTCAGTATTGATAATCACCGTAACTACTTCTCCTTCTTTCATAAGTTTAGGCTGGTCTAGTGCCGATTCAAGAAGCCGAATTTGAGTATAGTCTTCCACATTCATAAAATGATAAAATTCCCCATCATTATAAAGGAACTGAAATTTATGAGTTTCTACCCTTACATCGTCTATTTTATGCCCTGCTGAAAAAGTGTTTTCGATCACCTTTCCGGTAGTTACACTTTTTAGTTTGGTACGAACAAAAGCCGGACCTTTACCAGGCTTTACGTGAAGGAATTCAACAATTTTAAAAATATCGTGATTATATTTAATACACAATCCGTTTCTGATGTCGCTGGTACTTGCCATATTTCTAATTTATTAGTTTGATCCGACGTATCCTTTCATGATACCTCGTTGTGAGTTTTTAATGAATTGAAGTATCTCATCCCGCTCGGCAGTAGCCTCCATTTCAGCTTCAATAATCGCTACGGCCTGGGAATTATTATAATTTTTCTGATACAGGATCCGGTAAATATCCTGGATCTCCCTGATTTTTTCAGTGCTGAAACCTCTTCGTCTCAGCCCTATGGAATTAATTCCAACATAAGATAGGGGTTCCCTTCCTGCTTTTACGAATGGTGGAACATCTTTTCTAACCATGGATCCACCGGTAACAAATGCGTGGTTACCAATGCTGCAGAACTGCTGGATTGCCGCCATCCCGGCCAGGATTACGTAGTCTCCAACGTTAATATGCCCTGCAAGCGTGCTATTATTAGAAAAAATACAGTTATCACCTACAATACAATCGTGAGCAATATGGCAATATGCCATAATCCAGCAATTATTACCAACCACTGTTTTCATACGATCTGTTGTACCACGGTTAATGGTAACACATTCCCTTATAGTGGTATTGTCGCCAATGACGGTTAGGGTATCCTCATCATCAAATTTCTTATCCTGCGGAATTGCAGAAATCACAGCGCCCGGAAAAATACTACAGTTCTTTCCAATGCGGGCACCTTCCATTATAGTTACGTTAGAACCAATCCAGGTGCCTTCACCAATTACAACATCATTATGAATGGTTGTAAAAGGTTCGATTACCACATTTTTGGCAATCTTAGCTCCGGGATGCACATATGCTAAAGGTTGGTTCATAATATTTATTTTGATTTTACAATTTGCGCCATAAGAACCGCTTCGGTTGCTAATTTTCCGTTTACGTAGGCATAACCCTGCATCTGGCAGATTCCCCTACGGATTGGCGCTAATAATTCGAGTTTAAAAATTAAAGTATCTCCGGGCACGACCTGCTGTTTGAACCTCACATTGTCTATTTTCATAAAATAGGTAAGGTAATTTTCAGGATCCGGGACCGATCTTAAGGCAAGAATACCTCCGGTTTGTGCCATAGCCTCTACCTGAAGTACGCCAGGCATTACCGGTTTCCCAGGAAAATGTCCTACAAAGAAAGGTTCATTCATAGTGACATTTTTCATTCCTATTACACAGGTATCTGTGCAGGAATAAATTTTATCTACCAAAAGAAAAGGAGCTCTGTGAGGCAAAATATTCATAATATCATTAACGTCCATCAAAGGCTTAATATCAGGATTGATCTTAGGAACATTATTCCTTTTTGCTGCCTTGATGATTTTTGCCATTTTTTTAGCAAACTGAGTGTTTACATAATGTCCAGGCTTATTTGCGATTACTTTACCTTTTATCCTGGTCCCTATAAGCGCAAGATCTCCCACTACATCCAGGAGTTTATGCCTTGCCGCCTCATTGGGATAATGCAGGGTAAGATTATCAAGGATCCCGTTTGGCTTAACCGACATTTCTTTACGGTTAAAGGCTACACGGAGTTTTTGCATGGTTTCCTCATCAATTTCCTTATCTACATAAACAATGGCATTGTTTAAATCTCCTCCTTTTATCAATCCATGATCAAGAAGAGCTTCCAGTTCATGAAGAAAGCTAAAGGTTCTGGCGTCAGCGATTTCAGCTTTAAATTCAGAAAGATGGTTGAGGGAAGCATTCTGGGTTCCCAGAACTTTAGTACCAAAATCTACCATTGCGGTAACCTGGTATTCTTCTGCAGGCATTACAATAATCTCGCTTCCTGATTCGTCGTCGTGATAACATATAACCTCATCAACTTCATATTCCTCGCGATCGGCGTCCAGTTCTTCAATTCCGGCTTTCTCAAGAGCTTCAACGAAAAATTTAGACGAGCCTTCCATTATTGGAGGTTCAGAAGCATCAAGCTCCATGATAAGGTTGTCTATCTCCAGGCCAACACAGGCAGCGAGCACATGTTCTGAAGTTTGGATAGAAACCCCATTCTTTTCGAGATTAGTCCCCCGTTTTGTGTTTACCACGTAAGCAACATCTGCTTCAACTTCGGGTTCCCCGTCAAGGTCAAGCCTTTTAAAGACATATCCTGTATTTTCCCTGGCAGGTTTAAAAGTAATAGTTACCGATTGGCCGGTGTGCAGACCTACGCCTTCAAGGGAAACCTTTTCCTTTATGGTTGTTTGCTTAGAAACTTTTTCAGCCATTATTTTCAATTTTTTTCCTTAGTTGCTCAATGGAATCAACTATTTTCGGCAAATTTTTAAAATGTATATAAGATTTATAGTAGTCGTTATAACCAATTGCCGGGCTTCCCTGTAAGGTCTCATCATCTTTCAGATTTCGGCCAATTCCAGACTGGGCCTGGATCCTTACCCGGTCTCCTATATATAAATGACCAGCAATACCTACTTGTCCACCTATTAGACAATTCTTACCAATTTTTGTAGAACCTGCAATCCCTGTTTGTGCAGCAATAGCTGTATGCTCCCCAATCTCTACATTATGCGCAATCTGAATTTGGTTATCCAGTTTCACGCCTTTCCTTATTATTGTTGATCCCAGGGTAGCCCTATCGATAGTGGTGCCGGCACCAATCTCCACATCATCTTCAATAATTACATTCCCGATCTGGGGAACTTTGGCGTATTTCCCATCTTCTTCAGGACTAAACCCAAATCCATCGGCTCCTACAATCACCCCACTATGGATTACACAATTGCTTCCAACAATACAATCTGAATAAATCTTTACTCCCGAAAAAAGAATAACATCATCTCCAATCTTTACATTGTCTCCTAAATAAACGTTGGGATAAATTTTTACGTTCTTACCAATTTTCACCTTTCTTCCTACATAAGAGAATGCTCCAAGGTAGATGTCTTCCCCATACTCTACATCTTCAGAAATAAAACTGGGTTGCTCAATTCCGGATTTATTCAACTTAACCTGATTGTAATACTCCAGCAATTTCGAAAAAGCCTTATAGGCATCCTTTACTTTTATCAGGGTTGTTTGTATTGGCTGTTCGGGTTTAAAGTCTTCATTTACGATGGTAATTGAAGCTTTAGTAGTATATATATAGGAATTATATTTTGGATTGCTTAAAAATGTCAATGCTCCTTTAGCACCTTCTTCAATCTTGGCAAGTTCAGATACTTCGGCTTCGGGATCGCCTACGATCTTTCCCTCCAGTATCTCTGCTATTTGTGATGCGGTAAATTTCATTCTGGCAAAAGTAAAAAAAATGGTTTAATGTTTGGGCTTGGGGTAGCAGATATAATATTTCACCACCGTTTTAGAGAGGGCTTCCAGGTTTAGCTGATCAGAAACCTTAGCGACATCGCTGGTCTTCCCGTTTTTATGGAGAATATTAATATTGTTCTTTTCAGTTTTATAGGCCAGGTTTGCGATCTCACCGCTAAATACAAAGTAATTTGCCTCTTTTTCTGAAATATTATATTTCTTCTGAAGTTTTTCCCGGTGCCGAGCCAATTTTTCAGATGAAGGTTTTTTCTTTTTGATCTTCACTTTAAGCAGATCACGGTTAATAATCATTCCACAGAGGTTACTTAAAACAAAATCATCACATTCTATCCATTCCTTCATCGCCATCACAATATCATAATCATCAAGACGGGAAAAAATATCCAGGGTTTCTTTATCAAAATTATCCCTGTTTACTTTATTATTCAGGAAAAACATCAGGGCCTTGCTGGCATGTAATTTAGTGCCTTCTTCAATAAGTTCCTTAGCCCTTTTCAATACCCTTATCAGCAATTGCTCAGCAACCAGGCTGGTTTTATGAAGATAAACCTGCCAGTACATGAGTCGGCGGGCTACCAGGAATTTTTCTACTGAATAGATCCCCTTCTCTTCCACTACCAGTTCCCCGTTCACAACATTAAGCATGGTAATAAGACGTTCACTATTGATATTCCCCTCGGCAGCACCGGTATAAAAGCTATCCCTTTTAAGATAATCAAGGCGATCCATATCCAGCTGGCTAGATACCAGCTGATTCAAAAACTTCCGTTCGTAGTCGCCCTTAAATATTTGGATAGCCAGCGTTAAACTTTGGTTAAATTCCCGGTTGATTTCCTCCATAAAAAGCAATGATATACTTTCGTGATCAATGCCCTCCACGATACTATGCTCCATAGCATGAGAAAATGGGCCATGGCCAATATCATGCAAAAGAATTGCAATTTGCAAGGCTTCTTCTTCGGCTTCGGAAATCATAACTCCTTTATACCGAAGAATTCTCACCGCTTTTTGCATTAAATGTACACAGCCAAGAGCGTGATGAAATCTTGTATGATGAGCCCCGGGATAGACCAGATAAGAGAGTCCCATTTGAGAAATACGACGTAATCTTTGAAAATATGGATGCTCGATAAGGTTAAAGATCTGCTGACTCGGGATGGTAATAAATCCGTAAATTGGGTCGTTTAATATTTTAAGTTTGTGTTGAGATGCCAAGCCTTATTTTCTTTAATTTAAAACAAATATACATATATGAATAATATCAAAATATTGTGGGTAGATGATGAGATCGATTTACTAAAGCCGCATATCCTTTTTCTGGAGAATAAAAATTATGAGGTCACTACCAGCAAGAGTGGTACAGAAGCTTTAGAGCAAATTGAGCGGGAGAATTTTGATATTGTTTTTCTTGACGAAAATATGCCCGGACTTACCGGTCTGGAAACCTTAGCCGAAATCAAGGAGAAAAGAGAAAATCTCCCTATCGTAATGATCACCAAGAGTGAAGAGGAATTTATTATGGAGGAAGCTATAGGCTCCAAGATCGCCGATTATCTTATCAAACCGGTCAACCCAAACCAGATCCTGTTAAGTATTAAAAAAAACCTGGATCACTCCAGACTTATTTCCGAAAAGACTACTTCAAATTACCAGCAGGAATTCAGGAAGATCGCAATGGATATGGCCCAGGTAAATTCCTACGAGGAATGGGCTGAATTGTACCAGCGTCTTATTTATTGGGAACTTCAGTTAGAAACTATTGAAGACAGCGGGATGTTCGAGATCCTTGAATCCCAAAAGCAGGAAGCCAATACGCAGTTCTGTAAATTCATTGATAAGAATTATCCCGGCTGGTTCGAGAAGAATGCCGATGCCCCGGTAATGTCCCACACAATTTTCAAGGAAAAGATAGTTCCTGAAATTTCAAAAGACCAACCAACACTTTTGGTGGTGGTAGACAATCTACGATATGACCAATGGAAAGCTTTCGAACCTGTAATAAGCACCTATTATAAAAAGACAGAAGAATCCCCCTTCTATAGTATTCTTCCCACTGCAACGCAGTATGCCAGGAACGCGATGTTTTCAGGTCTCATGCCGAGTGAAATGGAGAAACTTTTTCCGAAGTATTGGAAAAACGATACCGACGAAGGTGGAAAAAACAACCATGAAGCCGAATTCCTAAGGGAACAGCTTAAGCGTCTTGGCTTAAACATAAAACACGAATATCATAAGATCACCAGCTTAAAAGCTGGAAGGAAACTGGTGGAGAATTTTAAAACCCAAAAGAATAATGATCTCACCGTAGTGGTTTACAATTTTGTAGATATGCTTTCACATTCCAAAACCGAAATGGAAGTGATAAAGGAGCTGGCTTCAAACGACAAATCTTACCGATCCCTTACCCACAGCTGGTTTAAAAACTCTCCATTATTAGAGATTATCCAACAGGCACAGCAATTAGGTTTTAAACTTATCCTCACCACTGACCATGGAACCATTAATGTAAAACACCCTTCCAAAGTGATCGGAGACAAAAACACCAGTCTTAATTTAAGATATAAAACCGGCAAAAGTCTTACCTACGAAGAAAAAGATGTACTGGCGGCCCAAAACCCAAAGAGCATTCATTTGCCTACTTTAAATATGAGTAGTTCCTTTATTTTCGCGAAGGGAGATCTGTTCTTTGCTTATCCTAACAATTTCAATCATTATGTAAGCTATTACCGAAACACCTACCAGCACGGGGGAGTATCTTTAGAGGAGATGGTGATACCTTTTGTGGTCATGACCCCAAAATAATTCATTAAACTCTGTGTATATCAGCCATTTGTATGGTTTTATAAGTTTTTACTTATCTTTGTAACTAATAAAAGTTCAGGTTTTATGCCCCTAACCTATAATCTAAATGAAATTGACCAGGCGGTTGATTATATTCTGAAGAACGCTAAAAACAAGACTCTTTTATTTTACGGAGAAATGGGAGCGGGCAAAACAACCTTGATCAGGGCTTTAGTAAAAGCACTTGGTAGTGAAGATTTGGCGGCGAGCCCTACCTTTTCTTTAGTAAATGAATATAGCAGCTCAGAAGGTCCTATTTATCATTTCGATTTTTATCGCATTGAAGATGAAAATGAAGCCCTGGATATGGGAATTGAAGATTATTTTGAAAGCCCCGGTTGGAAATTGGTAGAATGGCCACAAAAAATAGAGAAGTTACTGGAACCGGAATGGCAAAAAATCGAGCTGAAAATTAAAGATGAAAATTCAAGAATGTTAAATATTTGTTAATAAAATCTTAAAGACTTAAATTTTGAGTTCGAAAGATGTTGTAAGATTTTTATTACAAATCAAGGGGTAATTAAAAGCTGAAATAGCGATTTTTTATCTTAAACCGATGAAATCAGGATTTTTGACTTACTGCTAGAAAATATTTTTTATTCATAAATATCAGTTTTTTATTCCGAAAAAGGCGGCAAAAGTACAATTAATGTATTAATTTTTAGTGTTTTATAATGTTATAGGTTTGTTTCAGAAATCAAAACGAAATAACAACTACTAAATCTATAACTATGAAAATTAAAGCATTATTATTCGGAGCAGCAATCTTTGGAGCAAGTTTTTTTGTAACTTCCACAACTGATAATGATAACTCAGGTAATGAAATCCAAAAACAAGCTGTCGACAGGTCAACAATCAGGGTTCCTACTAACGGGTAGTATTATTGCGCTATCCATAGCCTTTTCACCATATTTATTTTACCTATATGAAATTTTCCCAAGCGGTCCCGTTTGGGAAACTTCTTTTTTTACCTATGAAAGCTTATATTATGAAAATGTTCTAACAGCGGCATGGACTTATTTAGGAAAAATCACCCCTTTATTTTTACTTTTAATCTGGTTCTTTACCTGCAAGCACTGGTGGTATCACGTAATTTTGGTGCCTGCCACAATGTACACTTATCAAATAGTCAGTACTGTATATGATGACTTTTACAATGTTCAGGATCCAATGGACACCAACCAACTCATTTATTTAGCACCATTTTTTATAATTATTCTTTCAATTGTATACCTTATCCGTATTAAGATCTTTGACCGTATCTACGGCATCGATCTCAGTGAGCTCGAAGAAACCGATATATCTGTGGTTTCCCCAATATCAGAACGGGATCGCCGGGATTTACATGAATTCCGTAATGAAGAAAATCTCCAGGAAGATTACTACCAGAAACTTTAATTTTATCTATTCTCCAAAATAGTTGTATTTTAATTCCTTAAAGTTTCACAAGTCTTAATATGGGAAAACAGGTCTCCCCTTTTACTAAAGAACAACTCATTCCGCAGGAAGAAACCCTGGAGATTTTCAAGAACAAGGGAAAGCTCTTTATTGGGTTGCCTAAAGAAACTTCATACCAGGAGAAGCGTATATGTTTAAGCCCCGATGCAGTAGCAGCAATTACGGCACACGGCCACCGGGTGATAATAGAGTCAGGTGCGGGACAATGGGCACGGTTCAGCGATAAAGATTATTCTGATGCTGGCGCCGAGATTACCAAAGATACCAAAAAGGTGTTCTCCTGCCCGACCATTTTAAAAATAGAACCACCTTCCATGGAAGAGTTGGAACTTATCAATCCTCAAACGATATTAATTTCGGCGCTTCAGCTAAAAACGCAATGCAAGCAATACTTTCAGAAACTGGCAGAAAAACGAATTACCGCCCTCGCTTTCGAGTTTATCCGGGATGATGATGGCAGTTACCCTATTGTAAGAGCAATGAGTGAAATTGCCGGCACGGCCTCAGTCCTCATCGCTTCAGAAATAATGAGCAATCATGTAAAAGGTAACGGCTTGATGTTTGGAAATATTAGCGGTGTGCCTCCTATCGAAGTTGTGATATTGGGAGCGGGCACTGTGGGTGAATTTGCCACACGTTCTTCATTAGGCCTGGGGGCCAGCGTTAAGGTTTTTGACAGTTCGCTAACCAAACTCAGAAGTATCCAATCTAACCTTGGCAATACCTTTTACACTTCCACCATTCAACCTAAAAATTTAAGTAAAGCCATAAAGCGTTGTGATGTTTTGATTGGAGCGGTGAGAGGAAAAAACCGGTCTCCCGTACTTATTACAGACGATATGGTGCAAACTATGAAACGTGGCGCCGTAATTATAGATGTTAGTATAGATATGGGCGGATGTGTGGAATCCAGTGAAGTAACATCACACGATCAACCCATTTTCACCAAACACGATATAATACATTATTGCGTTCCTAATATTCCTTCCCGTTACGCCAGAACTTCGTCGCTTTCCATCAGCAACATCTTCACTCCCTACCTGCTACACATAGCAGAAGAAGGAGGATTGGAAAACACGCTGAGATTTGACAAGGGTTTAAGAAATGGTTTGTACTTTTACCACGGAATTTTGACCAATAAATCTATAGCAGATTGGTTTGATCTTTCTTACAGAGATATCAATTTGCTCATTTTTTAGGCTGAAGTTCTAAAAATATAAATCATCAAATCTTTAATAAGATTTTCAAGTAGACATCTTAAATGAAATTAATTCACCGAATAGGTTACTTCTCTGTGGGCTTGTTTTTTGGTATCGTTCTTTTGCTCTTTTTCCTGGGTGGAAAAAGAGCATCCTGTGATTATACCCCAACCGACAGGGTTTTAAAAAATATCCGCACAAAATCCAGAGCATTTTCCCCTGAAGTTTTAAGCTTTTTTGAGGCTAATAATCTTGATACCGCCAAGGTTTCCCAAATTCTGGAAACAGGGGATGTTGATTTTGGCAGAAGTAATACCAATGCTGAACCCTGTAATATTTACCTCGTTTCAGAAAAAATAAATTCTGAAACCATCGAGCTCCAAATAGAAAACTGTGACAGCCTTGCTACTCTAAAAACAGCCAAGCTTATCAAAAATTAAAAAAACTGTCTGAAAAAGATAAAATACTGGCTTTCCATACAGTTATTTCTATTTAGAGAATCTGGGCAGTGTGTTCCTTGGTTTTCACCTTTTTGATCACATCCTCAATTTTCCCTTCTTCGTCAATTATGAAGGTAGTACGGTGGATCCCATCATATTCTTTTCCCATAAATTTTTTGGGACCCCAAACACCATAGGCGTTTATCACTTTTTTATCCTCATCGGCAAGCAATGGAAAAGGGAAGTCATATTTATCTTTAAAATTTGATTGTCGTTTTTTAGAATCAGCACTCACTCCAACTACCGCATAACCCTTTTCCTGAAACTGCTCCCAGTTGTCTCTCAGGTTACAGGCTTCAGCAGTACACCCGGGTGTACTTGCTTTAGGATAAAAGAAAAGCACGAGCTTTTTTCCTTTAAAATCTGAAAGTTGCACAATATTACCGTCCTGATCTTCGGCTTTAAAATCGGGGGCTTTGTCGCCCGCTTCTAATGTTGTCATAATTATTACTTTTGTGTAAAATTACACAATATGAATAAACAAGAAAAGGTACAGTTTGTTATAGATACCTTAAATGATATATATCCCCAGGTTCCAATTCCGTTAGATCACAAAGATCCTTACACTTTATTGATCGCCGTTTTGCTTTCAGCTCAAAGCACCGATGTAAAAGTAAACCAGATCACTCCTGAACTTTTCAAAATAGCCGATAATCCTTATGATATGATCAAGCTCAGCATAGAGGAAATCAGGGAAATCATAAAACCTGTGGGGCTTTCCCCAATGAAATCCAAGGGGATTCACGGTCTTTCAGAAATACTAATCGAGAAACATAAAGGGCAGGTCCCCCCCGATTTTGAAGCCCTGGAAGAATTGCCTGCCGTTGGACATAAAACAGCTAGCGTAGTAATGTCTCAGGCCTTTAATATTCCGGCATTTCCGGTAGACACCCACATTCAAAGGCTCATGTACCGCTGGAACCTTAGCAATGGTAAAAACGTAACACAAACAGAGAAAGATGCCAAAAGACTTTTCCCAAAAGATCTTTGGAACAAACTTCATCTTCAGATCATCTGGTATGGACGGCAGTATTCCCCAGCCCGGGGTTGGGATTTAGATAAAGATATTATCACCAAAACCATTGGCAGAAAAAGTCTGATAAAGCAGTATTTGAAGAATATAGGATAAAAAAAAAGACCTGCAGGCTAAAGACAGGTCTTTAAACATCACTTCTCAATTATATTAATTAAGAAAGGTCTCGAACTTCATGCTTTGATATTTAGTAATATTCAAAGCTCTTGAGTAGTTTAAAAGAAAATTTAAGGTTTCCTTTTTAGGTTTTAAATCATTCAATTTTTCCTCTTTAGAGGTGTTTTTTGTGTAAAAGTTCCCCATTTTATAAATTTTGCATTGGTTTAAATAGATAACGCAATGAAAAGGGGAATAGTATAGATTAATTTGTTAAAATTAAGTTATGCTTATCGATTATTTTCCTGAGATTGATTAAAGCGTAACGCATTCTTCCCAGGGCAGTATTTATGCTAACGCCGGTACGTTCTGATATCTCTTTGAAACTCATATCTTTATAGATCCGCATAGTTAAAACTTCAAGCTGATCTTCAGGAAGTTCTTTAATAAGCTCCTGTACATCGAATTCTATTTGTTCTTTGATTAACTGCGTTTCTGCATTTAGGTTTGAATCGCTTAAGACCGAAAAAATATTAAAGTCGCCTTTATTTTCGAACTTTGGCATACGCTTATTTTTCCTAAAATGATCTATGACCAAATTATGGGCAATCCGCATAACCCAGGGTAAAAACTTACCTTCTTCGTTATACTTCCCTCTTTTGAGAGTATTGATCACTTTAATAAAGGTATCCTGAAAAACGTCTTCAGCAACATCTTTATCAAATACTTTAGAATAAATAAAACTGTAAATTCGGTGTTGATGCCTGGAAATTAATTTAGAGAGTGCATTTTCATTTCCACCAAGATATTCCCGCACGAGAATAGCATCGCTTACTTTAAGGTTTTCCATATTAGTTACTTTTGTTCAGGATGGTAGGGGCAACCTGAGATTTAGGTTATTTAGTTTTAAAAGTAACTTTATGCAATAGGCAAGATAATTTTGAGTTAAACCGTGGCTCAAATATAGCAAGATAAATTCGACAATCGCAAACAAAAGCTTAATATTTTAACATTACTATAAGAAATAAGGGGCTTTTTCTCCTGCTGCTTATTGAGTACATTTGCATTTCAAGACCATACAACATAGCATGAATATTGACGTAGAGAAGGTTGATCCCAAAAAGAATATTATTATTAAAGGTGCAAAACTGCACAATCTAAAAGATATCAATGTAGTAATTCCCCGGAATAAACTGATAGTTATAACCGGTCTCTCCGGTTCAGGGAAATCCAGTCTCGCTTTCGATACTTTGTATGCTGAAGGTCAACGCAGGTATGTGGAGAGCCTATCTTCATATGCCCGTCAATTTCTGGGAAGGCTTAATAAACCAAAAGTAGATTATATAAAAGGAATAGCCCCGGCCATAGCCATAGAGCAGAAAGTTAATTCTACCAACCCACGGTCTACCGTAGGTACTTCCACCGAAATTTATGATTATCTAAAACTTCTTTTTGCCCGCATCGGAAGGACCTATTCCCCTGTTTCTGGAAATGAAGTCAAAAAAGATACGGTTACCGATGTGGTAAACTATGTAAAGTCTTTTGCTGAAGGAGAAAAACTCCTCCTCCTCTCCCCTGTTCATCTTGAAAATGGCAGATCCCTGGAGGAAAAGATAAAAGTACTGGCCCAGCAGGGTTACAGTAGAGTAAAGATTAAAGATGAGGTAAAACGAATTGATGAAGCTGATCTGGCCCATGCAGATACTTCGGAAACTTTTCTAGTAGTAGACCGAATAATAACCAAAGACGAAGAAGATTTTTATAATAGACTAGCAGATGCTACTGATGCGGCCTTCTTTGAAGGTAAAGGCGAACTGTATATTCAAAAATTAAGCGATAATGAATTACGCCACTTCAGTAATAAGTTTGAACTGGATGGAATAAGCTTTCCAGAACCAAATGTTCATCTTTTCAGTTTTAATAACCCCTACGGGGCTTGTTCAAAATGCGAAGGTTACGGAGATGTAATAGGGATTGATGAAGACCTGGTTATTCCAAACACCGGCCTCTCTGTATATGAAAATGCTATATATCCATGGCGAGGTGAAAGTATGAGCTGGTACCGCAATCAGTTGGTAAATAACTCTCATAAATTTGATTTTCCTATACACAAGCCCTGGTTTGAACTTTCAGAAGAACAAAAAGAACTGGTCTGGACGGGGAATGAATATTTTGAAGGTATTAACGAGTTCTTCGAATTCCTGGAGAGTAAGGCTTATAAAATCCAGAACAGGGTAATGCTAAGCCGCTATCGGGGTAAGACCAAATGCAGCGCCTGTAAAGGTAAAAGACTTAGGCCTGAAGCTGAATATGTAAAGATAGGCGGCCATAGCATCACCGATCTTGTAGAAAAACCCTTGCATAAGGTAAGAGCGTTTTTCAATGACCTGGAGCTAAATGAATATGATACTCAAATCGCTAAAAGGTTATTAACCGAAATAAGAAACCGCCTGGACTTTCTCTCCCAGGTAGGCCTGGATTATCTCACCCTAAACCGGAAATCCAATACCTTATCGGGAGGAGAATCCCAGCGAATAAACCTGGCAACATCCCTTGGGAGTAGTCTCGTAGGATCGATGTATATACTGGATGAACCTTCAATAGGCTTGCACCCGAAAGACACTGAAAATCTAATAGAGGTTTTAAAAAATCTTCGTGATTTAGGTAATACCGTCATCGTTGTAGAGCACGATGAAGACATAATGAACGCCGCCGATGAAATTATAGACATTGGTCCCGAAGCCGGAACGAATGGCGGTGAAGTTGTTGCGGTAGGTAAAATGAAAGATATTTTAAAGTCCACCTCCCTTACGGCACAATATCTTAATGGCACCGAAAAGATAGAATTGCCAGAAGAAAGGCGTAAAACCAAGAGAAACATAAAAATCACCGGAGCCAGAGAGAATAATCTTAAAAATATAGATGTTACCTTCCCGCTAGGTGTTTTCACTGCGATAACCGGGGTTTCCGGAAGTGGAAAAAGTACGCTTGTTAAGAAAATCCTTTATCCTGCTGCCCAAAAGAAAATTGGAGGTTATGGAGAGAAAGCAGGTCAGTTTACGGCCATAGAAGGAAATTTTGATAACCTGGGCAGCATTGAATTTGTTGACCAGAATCCCATTGGCCGAAGTTCCCGCTCCAACCCTGTAACCTATATAAAAGCTTACGACGACATTAGAAACTTATTTTCGAATCAGAAATTGTCTAAGATAAGGGACTATACCCCAAAATATTTTTCATTTAATGTGGATGGAGGCCGCTGTGAAGTTTGTAAAGGAGAAGGGGAAGTTACCATAGAGATGCAGTTTATGGCTGATGTGCACCTGGAGTGTGAAGCCTGCAACGGAAAACGCTTTAAAAAAGAAGTCCTGGAGGTAACATTTGGCGATAAGAACATAGATGATGTTTTAAAAATGACTATCGATGATGCTACAGAGTTTTTTCACGAGCACAAGCAAGAAAAAATAGTCAGAAAATTAAAACCTTTACAAGATGTAGGCCTCGGCTATGTGCAATTAGGCCAGAGCTCCTCTACTCTTTCCGGAGGGGAAGCACAGCGTATTAAACTGGCTTCTTTTCTGGTAAAAGGAAACACCAAGGAAAAGGCCCTGTTTATTTTTGATGAGCCTACCACCGGATTGCATTTTCATGATATTAAAAAGTTGCTGAAGTCATTCAACGCCCTGATTAAAAAAGGGCATTCTGTGATCGTAATTGAACACAATATGGACCTGGTTAAATGCGCCGATTATGTGATCGACCTTGGCCCCGAGGGAGGAGAAAACGGAGGCCATCTTGTTGCCTTCGGCACTCCGGAAGAGGTTGCTAAAAACAAGAAGTCCTATACCGCAAAATACCTGAAGGAAAAATTATAGGTTCCACCAAACCAACTTAAAATACTGAAAATCAAAATATTTGGTTGTTTCGCAACAAATATTAATAAGCTCACTAGCGGCTCCTAACCTGGCTTTACGGACTTTGGCACGTAGTTTGTAACTTTTAAGTCGTAACCCACTCCTATCATAAGGGTTTCAGAACTTAAAACCTTACAAATGAAAAATATTCTCCTCATCTTTAGTCTGCTTTTCTTCGGAATTTCAGGTTCCGCCTCGGAAGCTTCAGATCTTCGCAGGAATGCCTATACAGATTCATTTATCTTCATCGAAGACGGTGTTGAATTTGCCATTTATCCTAATGGAGAATTCGACTTCTACTATAACCCAAATTTCAGAAGAACGAATGTGGTCAACATCTCAACTCCAAATGTAAATATCAGTTATAACTCCGGTTATAATTATGATCCCTATATTCAATATGATGATTATGGAGCGGTTATCCAGGTGGAGAATGTTCCAATCTATTATGATTACTACGGAAGAATAATCCAGGCTGGAGATGTATTGATCGACTATAACCGCAACGGCAGAGTGGCCCGTGTTGGAAACTTATATGTTAGGTACAACAGGTTTAACCAGTTTGCTCATTTTTCAGGATATATTAATCATTATAACAGACAATACGTATACAGACCATGGCACAGGTATTACAGCAGGCCATACAGCCACGTAAGCATCGTATTCAATAGACCGTACAGGGCTTACTATCAGCCAAACCGATTAACCTATGTGCAACACAACACATATTATACAAACAACTATAATACCTACGTAAATAAGAATTTTTATCGTCCTGACCAGAAAGTAGTTTCCTACAATAACGGAAGAAGAACTTCTGATAAAAGGGATTTACAAAAAATAAATACACGCAGATCCAGCCAGGTTGTCTCTGAAAATAACACCCGAAGAAGTGCTCAAAACAGTACCAGAGCTAATGCTTCAAATAATGAAAAAGCTGTGATCTCCAGAAGACAGTCAAGCAGTAATTCTGCTGGAAAAGCGATCCGTGGGAACACCAGTAGAAGTTCTGATACCAGAGCTACTAAAGCGCCAACAAGAACAAGAGCAAACACCCAGGCCACAGGTAGCAGAACACAGGCTAGAACTGCGCAGGTAAAGAATACAAGGAATGCCAGAGCTCAGCAAAGTACGCAGAGAAAAGCCACTGTTAAAAAGCAGGCAACTCAGCAAAGAAGAAGTAATGTAACAAAGTCTACCCCGACTAACAGAAACACGCAGGCAAGATCTTCAGGAAGATCAAATACAAGAGTTCAAAGCAGTGCCCCGGCTTCAAGAAAACCGGCAGCGGTTAAGACTCAGAGAAACACACGCTCAGGTGCCGTAAGAGGAAAAACTTCTACCCGAAATAACACTTCGGCACGAAATGTGAATGGTAGAGGTTAAAAGTTCATAATTTAAATTTTTTTGGTTGGTTAGTTGGAAACCCCTTTGGGCATCACAAATGTCCTGGGGGTTTCTCTTTTTATGTGCTTTTTCTCCTTACAAATTTTTCAATTAGATTTCTTATTTCAGGAGAAAAATTCATTCTATATGCAAATATTAAAAAGAGCCCTATGATCAGCAGAGACTTGAGGGATATGTTTATTAAAGGATGAAAAGGAAACTCCCAATAATAGAAGCTTAAACTAAACACGACTGTAAAGGCCATTACCAACCAGGTTTTTGAAACAAAAGGCACCAACCGGAATTTGGTATAAACAAGGTAAATTTTCGAGGTGTTATAGATCCCAAAGGCCAGGAAACTTGCAATCGCTGCGCCTTCAATCCCATAAAGCGGTATAAAAATAATATTAAAGACAAAAGCCAAAACTGCCAGAAAAACTCCAATGGCAAGCACAATGCGGTAATAATCTGAGTTGAATAAAATACTGTTATTGTTTCCGAGAAAATTATCATAAAGCTTAACCAGAGAAATAAGCAGAACTACCAGGATACTCAGTTCATATTCTTCAGGAATCAGTTCATAGAGCTGTTGCACATTACTAATTATCAGAATAAAGATCAAGCCGCTAACTATAAGAAGATTTATCGAGCTTTTCTTATATAGATTTCCCAAGCCTTCTATATCCTTTAAATTCAGCATTTCTGCCGTCATGGGGTGAGTTATCTGATTCATTGCTTTTTGTGGCACCGAAATCACCGTAGCAATGTAAACCATTATTCCGTAGATGGCCACATTTTCTATAGGCAGGTAATATTCAATCATCACCTTGTCCAGGTCCAGCAAGACCATAGCCACAGAGGCTGCAATAAGAATAAGTGAAGTATATTTCAAGACACTGGAAAGGTTTTCAGGAAACAAGAAATTTATCTTTGGCCTATACAAGCTGAAGGCATATACGGCCATTATCAAGCTTCTGATCACAAAAACAAAGGCTATCCCATAAATAAACCAAGGTATGCTCAAGATTTGGAAATAGACCGCGAAGAGCAGCAGGCTGATGCAAGTTCGGTGAAAAACCTCCTTCATCACATTTCCGAAGACACTCCGGAAATGCACCTTAGACCAGGCAAAGAATACCTCAAAATAGGCTATAGCCACCGCAATGAGAAATATTAACCAGATATAGGGCTTTACCAGGGTATTTCCATCAGAAAAATAATTCAGTAAAAGATCGTAGCCCATAACCCCTACAAAGCCTAAAAAAGCAGAAACCACCAAGGGTAAGAATAACACCAGGTTGAGCAACCGGTCTTTCTCCTCTCTGGTTTTATAAAAACTAAAGAATTTCACTAAGGTACTATGTACGCCAAAAGCCATAAATGGCCAGATCAAATTAGCTGCCGAAAGCAGGAAACTTACAAGACCATAATATTCCTGTTCTAGAAAATAAGTAAAAAGAAAAAGGGTATTGATGGCTCCAATCCCAAAACCGACATACGTAGTAACCAGGTTTTTAAAAGACTGATTTAAAATTACACCCATAGCGTGATTTTACTTTAGCAAGTTAGCCAATTTACCGGTAAGCATCTTGCGGCTATATTGCGCTATATTCTTCGGTTCCGAATTTAAATTCCCTTTCTTAAATTCTGAAAAAAGTTTTCTAAGCTGAACTTTCACTGCTTCTTTATCTGAATAATCAAAGCACTCCCCTGCTCCTGTTACCTCTAAAATTTTCTGAACATCCCAGTTTTCGGGCCCGATAGCCAGGATAGGTCTTTTAGCGTTCAGGTATTCAAATATTTTCCCTGGAATGATGCCCCGCGTTTCTATACTATCTATTTCCAACAGCAGTAATACCTGGCTTTTACGCTGAAACCTCAAGGCTTCTTGGTGGCTCACATAAGGTATCAATTCCAAATGCACTTCCAGTTTATTTTCTTTTATACTTTTTATGACTTCAGAGCTCACCTTGCCTACCAGACGAAGCTGGAAGGAATTCTTGAATTCAGCATCTTCTTCGATCAATTCCTGAAAACATTCCCAGAGGAATTTCGGGTTTCTCCCGGAAAGAAGGGAGCCAATATGAGAAAAACTGAATTTTTCATCGGGGACGATAGGTTTTAAAAAGTTCACTTCATCATATCCGTTGGTGATAAGGAAAACCGGCTTTTGGGTTTTACTTTCAAATTCGGCTTTGGTAGTATGGCTGGTCGCTATAATCTTATCAGCAGCATTTAAAACCTCTCGCTCAAATAATTCATGTTTTTTCTGAGCACTTTTAGTGAGTTTTAATTTAGAGTGATAACCAATTTGGGTCCAGGGATCCCTGAAATCGGCAATCCATTGTATTGGCAATTCCTTTTTTAAATTTAAGCCGATAAGATGAAGGCTATGTGGTGGGCCGGTAGTGATCACGATATCGATATCTTCCTTTTTTAGAAAATTTATCAGATACTTAACCGAAGGCTTTATCCAGAATTTTCTTGCATCGGGAATGAAGAAATTTCCTCTTATATATAACATCAGGCTTTGCAACCAAGCCTGGTTTTTTTTTTCTGCAATTATGCCGGAACTTATAGTCTCTGTTTCCTTTTTTGAAAACAAACCAGCGAGACTATAAGGTTCGAATATTTTTCGTCTTAAAATTTGAAGGTTTTCGGGAACCTCACTTTCCAGATTCTTATCGGTTATGGGATAGGTAGGGTTTTCTGGAATAAATAGTACGGGTTCAATCTCAAACTCCCTGAGGTATTTCACGAATTTCAACCAACGTTGTACCCCGGGACCACCGGCCGGGGGCCAGTAATATGTTATGATAAGAACCTTTTTCATAGCTGTTATTCCTTACGGCGAATACCGTAAAATATACCTCCCAGAATTGCCAAAACAAGAACTATAGAACTCGCAAGGGCAATACTACTTCCTGTATTTACGACTTCCGGTTCAAACCTAAAGGTAATTTCGTGTTCTCCGGCAGGAATTTCCATAGCCCGCAACACATAATTTACCCGGAAGTGTTCTACTGTTTGACCATCTATATAAGCCTGCCAACCCGGATTATAATACATCTCTGAAAAAACCGCCAGCTGCTCGCTATCCGATTGGAAATCATAGATCATTTCATTAGGCGACGCGCTTATCAAACTTATTTCCCCAATGGCATTCCATTCGGTATTACCGGAAACTATTTCCCTGAATTTTTCATCTGCAATTGCAGTATTTTGAAGATCTGTTTCCTCCAGTTCAAGAATTTCCTCATTGGCATCAGCAACATATTCCAGTTCATTCACAAGCCACGCATTCCCATAAGCCCCGGGATTTTGCTGAACTTGGGGGCTTCCATCTTCAGAAGGAACTATGAAATATTTTACATTCAGCATATTCAAAATATCCATATTGTTCTGCGAAATATAGAAATCAAAAAGATCCTGCATACGTCCCGGTTTGGCCGCGTGGTAGCCACCAATGCTGTTATGGAAATAAGAAGTTCTTCCGGTGTTAAATGGACTGCCGCTCACATCAAACACCCGATAATGCGATTCATCCTGAAGGATTTGTTCATCGGCCTGAGTAGGCTGAAATGGTTGTTCCATTTGCCTGGCGTTCACAAAGTCATCATTATTTACATAGCGACGGTCTACGCCAACCAGATCGAATAGAATTAAGATTGCAAAGGCCCCAACAAGCAGATTTTTCCGTAGTTTTCCTTTAAGATAAAACCAAATAAGGGAAACACACAATCCAACCAGGATAAGGCTTCTAAGGGCATCGGCAGTAAAAATTGCCTTCCGGTCTTCTTTAAGTGCCCGCACAAAATCCATCCCGAGTTGTTGTCTTAATGCAGCATCAGAACCACCGCTAAAATCAAAAAGCACCGATTTAAATAAAAGAAAAACCAGGGCCAAACCTCCGGTAATGATCCCTGCCCATTTAAGTGCATATTCCTTTTTATCCGCTGAAATTTCTTTAGAGAATAAGCGGGAAAGTCCTACTACAGCTAAAACAGGCACACATAATTCAATAATTACCTGAATTGATGATACCGCCCTGAATTTATTATAGAGTGGCACATAATCGATGAACAATTCGGTTAAAAAGCCGAAGTTTTTACCCCAGGATAACAACAGTGCCAGAATACTTCCACCTACTATCCACCATTTAAGTCGGCCTCTTATTAAAAATAGCGCAAAAACGAAAAAGAATAAAACTGTAGCGCCAATGTATGCCGGGGCTCCTACAAAGGGTTGATCGCCCCAGTATGTGGGCGCGTTATTAACAAAATCGGCAGCCTGAGCCGGTGAGGCCCCAAGTTCCATTATTGCCTGGTAAACATTTGAATCTTCATCTAGTTTTTCAGCATTGGAGCCTCCCATAAACCTTGGGATAAACAAGTTAAAAGTTTCAACGATGCCGTAACTGTATTCAGTTATATAGTTATAATCAAGGCCGCTACCACTCTTCTCAGATCCATCGGGTTCAATAGTGAGGCCGGTATCCCCTCTCGTGCTAAACTGGGTATATTCCTGCGTTGCCAATAAATTGGTTGCATTGGCTCCTATGGCCAGAATTACAGCTATAACCATTACTCCCAGGGCTTTAAAATACTGCGGAACCAGGCCTTTTCTATAAGCATCAACCAGATAAGCAATACCGAGTACGATAACGAGCAGCAACAGATAATAAGTCATCTGGAAATGGTTTGCACCAATTTCAAGAGCCATGGCGATGGCCAGTAAAATTCCTCCAAGCCAGAATTTTTGCCTGAAGGTTAAGATTATTCCGCCCAAAACCATGGGCATATAGGCAATAGCGTGAGCCTTGGCATTATGCCCCACGCCAAGTATTATAATGAGATACGTTGAAAATCCAAATGCAAGAGCTCCTAAGAAGGCAAGCTTAAAATCGAGTTTCAAACAAAGAAGGAGGATGTAAAAACCCAGAAAATAAAGAAATAGGTAATCCGCCGGTCTTGGAAGAAAACGCAGCACAGAGTCCAGCTTTTTCACATAATTATGAGGATAATTAGCTCCCAGTTGATAGGTAGGCATTCCGCCAAATGCGGCATTGGTCCAGTAGGGTTCTTCGCCTGTTTGAGCTCTGAAATCGTTCTGCTCTTTGGCCATCCCCGTATATTGAACGATATCACTCTGGAAGATCATTTTACCCTGAAGTACAGGACTAAAATATAACAGGGAAATTACAATGAAACTAAATAAAACAAGAATATGAGGAAGATACCGCTTGTACTGAGCCATCAAAAAAATAATTTAGTAGGCTCGAAATTAATCAATTTCTTCGTAATCGATGTATTCTCCTACTTTTTTGTTGGATCTGGGCTTAGCCTTAGATTTTTTATCTACGTTAACCTTAGGTTCTTTTTTCTGAGAATTATAAGGTTGCTGCTGATTGAATTGCTGCTCAAATTGTTTGCCCACTTTCCGCATAAAATATTTAAGGATCAATGGACCAAACCAACGAACTAATAATTTAAATCCGAAGTATACTAACAGGATTATTAAAATCGTTTTCAGAACAGCTGTAAAAGAAGCTTCAAACATTTAATGGCTTTTTGCAAAAATAAAAATTAGGCTTAACAAATGCGAGGTTTTCAATCCTAAATTAATAATAAATTCTCCTATATTTGATTTAATAAAGACAATTGCTATGCTAAAAACAACGGTCTCTTTACTTTTTATTTTTTCTGTGATATTTCAAACCAGGGCTCAGTATACCGAGACTATCAATTCCAATAGACCAGGCGAATCCCAGGGTGCCTTTGCGGTTGGTAAAAATGTTCTTCAACTGGAAGCCGGCGTATTTATGGGCAACGACAATCATTCTCTTTATTATACAGATACCGACATCCTGGGCGCAAGTTATGGCCTAAGATTCGGATTCCTGACCGAGATCCTGGAGTTAAACTTTTTCGGATCTTTTCAGCAGGAAAAAACATTACTCTCCAGGGGAGTAGTTGAGGAAGAATTTGAAAGAGCTAATTTCAAACAAAATACAATTGGTGCGAAATTCCTGCTTTTTGATCCATACCGAAGCTTAGAAGAAGATAAGCCCAACTTATACAGCTGGAAGGCAAACCAGGGTTTTAAATGGAAGACACTAATTCCCGCTATTTCTGTTTATGCGGGCGCAAATTTCTCCTGGTGGGATAACCCTTATATGTTCGAGGGAGAGTCTGTTATTAGCCCAAAAGCTACTATAATCACCCAAAATAATTGGGGACGCTGGGTTTTAGTGATCAATATAATTGGCGATAAATTCACTGAAGAATATCCTACTTATGCCGGCATAGCTACCCTAACTCACGCCATCACTCCAAAGTTTGCAGTATTTGGTGAATACCAGGGTTTGGTAAGCGACATCTACGCCGACGACCTTTTTAGAGGCGGCGCTGCCTATCTTTTCGGAAAAGATTTCCAGTTGGATATATCTGGACTAATCAATGTTAAGGACACTCCCTCCCGCTGGCAGGTAGCAGCAGGGATTTCTTATAGAATGGATATGCATAAAGATGAGGAATATATCGAGGAAGATGAGGAAACCAGATTGCGGTATGAAGAAGGAGAATTCATCGAGAAAGGCGAAAGCGAAGAGCAAAAATAGATTAGAATACTTACCGGGAATATAAAAGGTGGCTGAGATCAGCCACCTTTTATATTGAAATATTTAAACGTTCCTTATTTTCTGGCCATAGCAGCCTCAACTGAAGCAGATAATCTTTTGTAAGTACCATTTTCAAGCCGCTCCCGTATCGCAGTAAAAGCAACTAAGGTCTCTTCCACATCCTGAAGGGTATGACTAGCTGTAGGGATCATTCTTAAGAGGATCATTCCTTTAGGAATTACCGGATACACAACAATTGAGCAGAATACCCCGTGGTTTTCCCTAAGGTCTTTTACCAGGGCCATAGCCTCAGGAATACTACCTTTAAGATATACCGGGGTTACACAACTTTGGGTAGTTCCAATATCAAATCCGCGTTCTTTTAAGCCATTTTGAAGGGCATTTACATTTTCCCAAAGCTTATCCTTAAGTTCGGGCATGGTGCGTAGCATATCCAAACGTTTCAATGCTCCAACCACAAGTTGCATTTGGAGAGATTTGGCGAACATCTGCGAACGCAGGTTATATTTTAAATAATCTATTATTTCTTTATCGGCAGCAATAAATGCACCTGTACTGGCCATAGCTTTGGCGAAAGTAGCGAAGTAAACATCTATTTCATCCTGTACGCCCTGTTCTTCACCGGCTCCTGCACCGGTTTTCCCAAGGGTTCCGAAACCGTGAGCATCGTCAACAAATAAGCGGAAGTTATATTTTTTCTTCAGCTCAACTATTTCCCTAAGTCTTCCTTGCTCCCCGCGCATTCCAAAAACACCTTCTGAAATAAGCAAAATTCCTCCTCCGGTTTGCTCAGCTATTTTGGTAGCACGTTGCAAATTCTTTTCGATACTTTCCATATCGTTATGCTTGTAGGTAAATCGCTGCCCAAGGTGTAGCCTTACTCCATCTATAATACAAGCGTGTGCATCTACATCGTAAACAATAACATCGGATTTGGAAACAAGGGCATCGATGGTAGAAACCATTCCCTGATAACCAAAATTAAGAAGGTAGGCAGACTGTTTATGTACAAAGGAGGCTAGCTCATCCTCCAGGCGCTCGTGCAAGCTGGTATGCCCACTCATCATTCTGGCACCCATAGGATATGCAGAACCGTATTCGGCGGCAGCTTCAGCGTCTACCTTTCGAACTTCAGGGTGATTAGACAGCCCTAAATAATCGTTTATACTCCAGGTGATTACATCTTTTCCTCTAAACTTCATCCTATTGGAAATCGGGCCTTCCAGCTTTGGGAAAACAAAATAGCCCTCAGCTTGCTCTGCCCATTTTCCTAGTGGTCCTTTATCTTTATAAATTTTATCAAATAAGTCTTTCATCGATGATTTTTTAACTAGCCGCAAAAATACTTAAAATAGAATCAACTGTACAAAGTTATTTTTTGGCCTTTATTTTTTATAAAAAACAAAGGCATCCCGTGCTCCGGGATGCCTTGATATTTCTGCTGTATGTAATCAAAATTTTACTTTATAAATTCTATCTCTTGAGCAGCGGCTTCATTTTGAGTATCAAAAAAGCCTTGCTCCTGCATCCAGTTATCGTTATAGATCTTACTCATATATCTTGAACCGTGATCAGGGAAGATAAGCACTACATTGCTGTTCTCATCAAATTCACCATCCCGGGCAAGTTGTTTTAGTCCCTGCATTGCAGCACCGCTGGTATAGCCAACAAACAAACCTTCTGTTTTTGCAAGTTCACGGGCAGTATGTGCACTTTCCTCATCGGTAACTTTTACAAATTTATCGATGGCATCGAAATCTGTAGCAGTTGGGATAAGGTTTTTCCCAAGTCCTTCAATGCGATAAGGATAGATCTCCTTAGCATCAAATTCCCTGGTTTCGTGGTACTTTTTAAGAACTGAGCCATAAGCATCAATTCCAATTACTTTAACCTCAGGGTTTTGTTCCTTCAGATAACGCGCGGTTCCGGAAATTGTACCTCCTGTACCACTACAGGCTATCAGGTGAGTGATTTTTCCTTCTGTTTGTTTCCATATCTCAGGGCCGGTACTGCTAAAGTGAGCATCAATATTCAGCTCATTAAAGTACTGATTGATATAAACCGAACCTTTTATTTCCTGATGTAACCTCTTAGCCACTTCATAATAAGACCTGGGATCGTCAGCCGCTACGTGAGCCGGGCAAACATAAACCTTAGCTCCCATAGTCTTCAGCATATCAATCTTATCGTTAGAAGATTTTGAGCTAACTGCCAAAATACATTCATATCCCTTAATGATACTCACCATTGCAATACTAAAACCGGTATTTCCGGAAGTGGTTTCAATAATGGTATCACCCGGTTTCAAAATGCCTTTTCTTTCAGCTTCTTCGATAATATATAATGCGATGCGATCTTTGGTGGAGTGTCCCGGATTAAAGCCTTCTACTTTCGCGAAAATATCGCCTTTAATTCCTTTAGTGATTTTTTTAAGTTGAATGAGGGGCGTATTACCTATTAATTGTAACACGTTATCATAAACTTGCAATTCTTCTTTCATAAATGAAGTTCTTTACAAAATTAATATACTGATTTTTCAAAATTGAAAAAGTTCAGATTGCAAACCGGCCAAAGTTAAGGCAAATTTTTTAATTATTCAGTTATTCCTTCTAAATCCAAAAGAAAAGCATACTCCTCTGCGACTTCTTTCAAAGCTTCAAATCTTCCTGAAGCTCCCCCGTGCCCTGCTTCCATATTGGTGTGGAACAACAACTTATTATTATCTGTTTTCATGTCCCGCAATTTAGCCACCCATTTTGCCGGTTCCCAATATTGTACCTGGGAATCGTGAAGTCCGGTGGTAACCAGCATATTTGGATAGTCCTGTGCCGTTACATTATCATACGGGGAGTAAGACTTCATATACTCGTAATATTCCAGGTTATTAGGATTCCCCCATTCATCATATTCCCCGGTAGTTAGTGGGATACTGTCATCCAGCATCGTTGTCACAACATCTACAAATGGTACTGCAGCGATCACTCCGTTATAAAGCTCAGGAGCCATATTCACAACTGCCCCCATCAATAATCCACCGGCAGAACCTCCCATGGCGTAAAGATGCTCTTCGGAAGTATATTTTTCTTCGATTAGATGTTTAGAAACATCAATAAAATCGGTAAAGGTGTTCTTTTTCTTGAAGAGTTTTCCATCCTCATACCAGTTGCGGCCAAGGTACTCCCCTCCTCTTATGTGTGCAATAGCATAAATAAAGCCTCGGTCAAGCAAACTTAACCGAACAGAAGAAAAGTAAGGGTCTATTGTAGAACCATAAGAACCATAGGCGTACTGAAGCACAGGATTTTTACCGTTTTTCTCCATTCCTTTCCGATAAACCAAAGAAACCGGCACTTTTGTGCCATCGGCAGCGGTAGCCCAGATCCTTTCAGAAGTATAATTGTCTTTATCGAAATTTCCGCCTAAAACCTCCTGTTCTTTAAGGACGGTCTTTTCACCGGTTTTCATATTGAAATCTATCACCGAAGTTGGAGTTGTAAGCGAATTATAAGTATACCTTAATATCTCTGTATCAAACGATGGATTTATTGAAGTATATGCCGTGTAGGTTTCATTATCAAAAGGAATATAATATTCCTTGTCGCCATCCCATCTGCTTATTCTTATTTTATTAAGCCCGTTATTGCGTTCACTCACCACAAGATATTCCTTAAAAATATCGATGTCTTCCAGAAGAAAATCTTCCCGGTGTGGAATTACATCGGTCCAGTTTTCACTTGAGGTAGCATCTACCGGGGTTTTCATCAGTTTAAAATTGGTCGCATCATCTTTATTGGTGAGGATATAAAAATGATCTCCAAAATGAGAGATGCTATATTCCATCCCCCGTTCACGATCCTGGATAACTTTAAATTCCCCATTAGGATTGTCGGCTTTTAGAACCCGATATTCCGTAGTTAAGGTACTGGCGGAACCAATAATTATATAATCCCAGGATTTTGACTTATAGACATAAGTATTGAAGGTTTCGTCCTCTTCTTCATAAACCAGTTCATCTTCAGAAGCATCGGTGCCTAAAACGTGTTTATAGATCCTGAAAGACCTAAGCGTCTGGTCGTCCTTTTTGGTATAAAAAAGTGTTTTATTGTCACTGGCCCAGGTAGAGCCTCCGGTGGTATTGTCTATTTTATCTGATAGGATCTCGCCGGTTTCCAGATTTTTAACCTGAATGGTATATTTCCTTCGGCTAACGGTATCTACCCCAAATGCGACGAGTTTATTGTCCTCGCTCACATTGAGTCCTCCAAGGCTGTAATAATCATGACCTGCGGCCTTCTCATTTACATTGAACATCACCTCTTCAGGAGCATCAAGGCTATCTTTCTTCCGGGAATAAATCGGGTAATCATAACCCTTTTCAAAACGAGTTAAATACCAATAGCCGTTTAACTTATATGGCACCGACTTATCATCTTCCTTAATTCGGGATTTCATCTCCTCAAAAAGTTTCTCCTGAAACTCTTTGGTGTGTGCTGTCATCTTCTCGTTATATTCATTTTCACGTTTCAGATAGTCAATTACATCAGGGTTTTCCCTGTTATTCATCCAGTAATAATCGTCTATCCTTACATCTCCATGAAATTCCAATTTCTCAGCTATTTTCTTAGCTTTAGGAGGTAAAATTTCCTGTTTCAATTCACTAGTGTTTTGGGCGGTGGCAAAGGTAAGGCTTCCAAATAAAATAAATAATAATGTTTTCATATTAAGCTGTTAAGTTGGTAATTTAGTAAATTTGCGGATAAAAAAATTAAAAATCAGAATTTATGTTTGGAGATATGATGGGTATGATGAATAAGATCAAGGAAACCCAGGAGAAAGTTGAAGCAACCAAAGAGAGACTTAAAACGGTAAGTTTTGAGGAGAAATCCAGCGATGGTTTATTACAAGTTACCATTACTGCGGCAAGGGAAATTAAAAATATCAGCATTGCCGATGAGTTACTGGAAGATAAGGAGCAACTGGAAGATTATCTTGTGCTTACTTTAAATAAGGCCATTGAACGCGCTTCTAAAATGCACGAAGTCGAAGTCGCTGCCGTTGCGAAAGACGGTATGCCGGATATTCCGGGCCTTGATATGTTTAAATAGGTGTCGTTTAAGTTTTATAAAACAACGCCCCCGCTACTTAGCGGGGGCGTTGTTTTATAGTTCAATCTGCTCGAGAACTCCCAGAAACTTCTTGTGCATTTCTTCTGAATAGTCAAGATGAGTGACAATTCTAAGTTTTCCCTGTCCCATATTACTTATACGGATGTTTTTCTTCTGAAGTTCTTTCATAAAATTTTCCTCCTTTGAGGCATCACGAAGATAAAAGATCACGATATTAGTTTCTACCTCTTCCACAAGCCTCACATAATTCTGACTATCCAGGGTTTTACCAATAGCTGAAGCTCTTTTATGGTCTATTGCCAATCGGTCTATATGATGATCCAGAGCATACACCCCGGCAGCAGCCATAAAACCAACCTGCCGCATTCCGCCACCAAGCACTTTCCTAACACGCATAGCACCTTTCATTAATTCCTTGTTACCAATAAGCACCGACCCCATCGGAGTTCCCAGCCCCTTTGACAAACAAACCGAAATGGTATCAAACAATTTCCCATAATCTTTAGGATCTTCATTTTTTGCTACAAGTGCATTAAAAAGTCGGGCGCCATCCAGATGAAGTCCTAAGCCGTGCTTGTTGCAAAGCTTACGAATCTCTTTGATCTCATCCATGTTGTAACAGGCACCGCCACCTTTATTGGTAGTGTTTTCCAAACAAACGAGGCTTGTTAGCGGACTATGATAAAAATCGGGCGGATTGATATTTTCCTCAATCTGTGCCGCCGTTATCATGCCGCGGTCTCCATCAACAAGTTTACAGGAAACACCACTATTAAAGGATGCTCCGCCGCCTTCATAGTTAAAAACATGTGCCCATTTATCGCAAATTAACTGCTCTGCCGGTTGGGTATGTAGTTTTATTGCGGCCTGATTGGCCATACTTCCGGTAGGAAAAAACAAAGCCTCATCCATCCCGAACATCTTAGCCAGCTTTGCTTCCAGGGCATTAACCGTTGGGTCTTCCTTATAGACATCATCCCCAACTTCGGCACTCATAATCGCTTTCAACATCCCGCTGGTAGGTCTTGTAACCGTATCGCTTCTTAAATCAATTTCTTTCATAAACATTCCTTTGTCATTTCCGTGCAGACGGAAATCCTATTATTACCTATTCAATCAAATTTCATTACTAAAACACTGAAAACTCCCAATAGGGCTACCGTCAGGAATTTTAGGTGCTGTACTTTCAATTTTAAAATCTTCCGGATTTTCTCTGAATTGCTTAATCTCCCGGAGCATTTGTTTTTCCATAGCAGTTTCCCGTCCAGATAGCCATTTTCCCAGATCATCTATTGCTGAATTTGTTATCGCTTTCACCTGGGGAGTGGCCTTCTTATTCACGGCTAATGCAAGCAAGTGCTCGAATACAGTATAATTTACAGCCTCCTGCACAGTTTTTTGATAATTATCCCGATGAGTGGATCTTATTGTCCCTGAAATAAGTTCCTCCAGCACGTCCTGCAATCCCAGCTGGTTATTATCTACAGCTTTTTGTTGGACGAGCCTTGCTGCTCTTTCAGGGTGTAATAAAAGGCTAAGGCTCATTTCTGCCGCAGTAACCGGGGCGCCTAAAACATCAAAAGCGACTCCTGTATTGCTTTTGAAAGATTCCCTGCTTCGGTTAAAACCGAAGGCACGTGGCGGGAAAAGACCTAGTTTAGACTCAGGAATACTAAGAGTTTCAGCTTTAAGCGTGTTTAAAAATCCATCCAGGGCTTTTTTCTGGGCACCAGGATTCAGGGTTTCCCAAATTTTCTCATTCCCACCTTTAACAGCATAATTATAATCCATACCACCAATCAGCTTCACGGCAGCTTCGGTTTGATACCTGTGAAAGAAATAGAGCGGCACAAATACATCTTCCAAAACCGAATAAGGCTCATCGGTACGAATATTATCTTCAGAAAAATTCTGAATAGCCTTTTTCCTAATTTCTAGAACCTTCTCAAGTTCTTCGGTTGCATCTTTACCATTATCCCATAAATGAGCTCTCACGTGGGCTCCACCCTGTGCCCGGGCATCAGCATCAGAAATAAACTGAATGCCTTTATTATGGGCTTCAGCAATAACCGAATTCAGAAATTCTCTCTCTGAGGTGTTTTCAGGAATATCGGCATAGGAATATTTTACCGTGATCTTATCCCACGCCCCCATTCCGGTGGCATAAGCATTACTGAAATCAATTTCTCCATTATTTAAACTGAATTGCGGATGCGGATAATCCATCACCGAGCTTCTTCCCGATGGGCTGGCCGCAAAATTATGAGTAAAACCAAGGGTATGTCCAATCTCATGAGCCGAAAGCTGGCGGATTCTGGCAAGAGCCATTTCCATCATCTTTTGGTGATTCTGGTCGTTTTCGGCAAAAGGCCTGTTCATAAGGGCTTGGGCAATCATAAAGTCCTGGCGAATGCGTAAACTCCCCAGGCTCACGTGGCCTTTAATAATCTCTCCCGTTCTGGGATCTACCACGCTCGCACCATAGCTCCAGCCGCGGGTAGATCTATGCACCCACTGGATTACATTATAGCGTACATCCAGGGGATCGGCATCTTCGGGCAGCATTTTAACCTGAAATGCATTTTTATAACCTATTTCTTCAAAAGCTTCATTCCACCATTTTGCTCCGTCCAACAAAGCAGATCTTACCGGCTCCGGAGTTCCTGGATCCAGGTAATAGACAATAGGTTCTTCAGCCTCGCTGATCTCTGCCTGGGGATCCTTCTTCTTCAATCGGTGTCTTATGGCAAAACGTTTTTCGATGGGTTCATACACCGGACTGGCATAGTCCAGGTAAGAAATATGTATAGCGCCACTTCTGGGATCAAAAATCCTTTTCTCATAGCCTTCATCAGGAAGTTTTACAAAAGAGTAATGCTGTATCACACTAATATTTTTTGAATCGGGAACCACCGTTTGCAGTGTTCTTCCTTTGGGTTCCCCTTCAAAAGTAAGCAAAGCTTCAAATTCCACATTTTCAGGGAAAGCTTTTGTGCGCTCCATAGAAAGTGCACTTTTCTTTTTTTCCAGTTTATAGGTGCCGTATTCTCCTTTTTTTAACCGTTCTGAAACGCCGAAGGCATCCTGCATTAAAAAAGGGGTGAAATCAATAATATAAACCCCATCCTTTTGCTCTTTGATCTCAAAACCAAAGATCACTGAGTGGGCAAAGGCCTGCTCCACACTTTTTCTTTCGAGAGAATTATCGGTTTCTGCACGGTATTTTTGATTGGGTTGGATAAGCAGAAGTTTGTTCCCCGCTTTCAAAAATTTAACCACAACTCCGCCACCTAGTTTTCCGCGGTCCAGGCCAACATCATTGGAGCCTATTCCGCTGGTGAGAAAATGGGTATATAAAAATTCGGTATCTAACTTATCTACCTCGAGATAAATCTCATCTTCCTTTTCATTATAATGAAAATCAAAAAAACCATCATACGATTCTAAATTTTCTTTTTCTGATAAAAACTGGGCAATACCAAATTGTGAAATACTGAGGAACAACAAAGTAATGAGAAGTCGATGCATTTGCCTGATTTTTTTGAAAAGCTAAAACTATAAAATTATCGTTAAATACTTTCCTGTAGCTGCCTTTAATTCTATTTTTACGCTAAAATTATTACTACATGATCTCAACAGAACAGGTTAAAGATCTTAGGGAGCGCCTTGGTGCGTTAAGGAGGTATCTTTGACATTGATGCCAAGCAAATAGAAATCACTAATCTTGAAGAAAAAACCTTTGCCCCCGATTTTTGGAATGATCCAAAAAAGGCTGAGCTTCTTATGCAGGAACTCAACGCTGAAAAAAAATGGGTGAAGGATTATAAGAAGGCCGAAACCCTGGTTGACGATCTGGAAGTGATCTATGAATTCTACCAGGAAGACGAAGCTTCTGCTGAAGATGTTGAGGAAAAAAATTCCCAGGCAATCGACCTGATTGAAGACCTGGAATTTAAAAATATGCTTTCTGAAGAGGGAGACAAACTGAGCGCGGTACTGCAAATCACAGCCGGAGCCGGAGGCACCGAGAGCTGCGACTGGGCAGAAATGCTAATGCGTATGTACCTTATGTGGGCCGAAAAACGCGGCTATAAGATCAAGGAACTGAACTACCAGGCAGGAGATGTTGCAGGGATAAAAACGGTCACTTTAGAGATTGAAGGCGAGTTCGCCTTTGGCTGGTTAAAAGGAGAGAACGGCGTCCACAGGTTGGTTCGTATTTCCCCGTTTGATAGCAATGCGAAACGCCACACTTCTTTTGCCTCCGTTTATGTATACCCGCTGGCTGATGATAGCATTGAAATAGACATCAATCCATCCGAAATATCCTGGGAAACCATGCGATCATCTGGTGCCGGAGGGCAAAATGTAAACAAAGTGGAAACAGCAGTAAGATTGCGCCACGCCCCTACCGGAATTGTTGTCGAAAATTCTGAAACCCGCTCACAGCTGGAGAATAAAACCAAAGCTATGCAGCTTTTAAAGAGTCAGTTATATGAGATTGAACTTCAGAAGCAACAAGAACAAAGACGGGAAATCGAAGATTCCAAGATGAAGATAGAATGGGGCTCACAGATAAGAAATTATGTAATGCACCCATATAAATTGGTGAAAGATGTTAGAACCGGAGAGGAAACCGGTAATGTAGACGACGTCATGAACGGTGGAATCAACGCTTTTCTCAAAGCTTACCTGATGATGATGGGACAACGGAGCGAAGATTGATAGAAATGCGTGAGCTGTTTTAATTTTAAAATTAATTGTTTATTTTAATATCAGAAAAATCAGTTATAATGATTACTATTTATCACAATACCAGATGTAAAAAATCCCGTGAAGGCCTTCAAAAAGTAGAGGCTTCAGGAAAAGGATATAAAATTAGGGAATATTTAAAAGATGAGCTTTCAGAAGATGAGCTTAAGGCCCTTTTGGAAAAGATGAACATCGCGCCCATACAGCTGGTTAGGAAGAACGAAAAAATTTGGAAAGAAAATTATAAAAACAAAGATCTAAGCGACAGGGAATTAATCACTGTAATGGTAAAGAACCCTAAACTCATTGAAAGACCTGTTGTAGAGACTGAAAAAGAGGCGGTTATCGGCCGGCCTGTCGAAGAGATCGACAAGTTGCTTTAGCTAAGCACCTAATATTAAGCATAAACTGACCTGAAATGAAATCACAAGAAAGAATTGCAATTATCGGCGTTGCCGGATTACTGGTCGCCGGTTTTGTGTATTCACAAATCTATATTCATAAAAAAAACAGAGAGGAATTAGAAGATATAGCCCGGGAACTGGCCTATACCTGGAAGCAGGAACTAAACCTGGACCACGAGCAAACTTTACTAATGGAAGATGTAATCGTCGCCTATACCATCCGGAAAAACGAGGTACTCAACTCGGGCGTAAATGAAGATTCCCTAATTAGAAAATTGCAGGCAATTCAGCGAAACGAACACAAGAAACTCAGGAAGTTTTTAACAGACGAGCAGTTCGAAAATTATATCAAAGTAAATAAAAATTTAACCCGAAAGGCTTAAAAACTGATTCCCAGGCCTGAACTTAAAATTCATTAAGTTTAAATGTCAAAAAGCTTGTTTAACGCAAGTTTAACCAGTGTTTCATTAAACCATTTGGAGATTTAAAAGTCATAGAACAAAAATTTTATATGACCTCCAAAAATCTAATGTCGCTTACAGCGCTTTTATTATTTTTAAGCCTGAGTACCCAGGGCTATTCTCAACGTAATTCTGAACATACTATTTCCGGGACCGTTATTGATAACGATCTTGAAGTTCCTTTGGAATATGCAACCATCTCCATTGTTAATACCAATGACCCTTCAGACATTAACGGCGGGGTGACCGATGTTGATGGAAATTTCTCGATTGAAATCGCTGAAGGTACTTATAATATTCTCGTAGAATTCATTTCTTACGAGCCCAAACGTTTCAATAATCGCAAGATAGATTCAGACCTCGAACTGGGTACAATCCAATTAGGTATTTCCTCTTCTAGTCTGGACGAAGTTGTTGTTCGCGCTGAAACCACTCAGGTTGATGTTAGACTGGATAAAAAAATATATAATATAGGTAAAGACCTAACCACTGCTGGTGGTACCGTGAGCGATGCTCTTAACAATGTACCTTCGGTTACTGTCGATATTGACGGCGGCATAAGTCTAAGAGGTAATGAGAACGTAAGAATTCTTATTAATGGTAAACCATCTGCAATGGCTGGATTTGGCGATACAAACGTCCTTAACCAGTTACCGGCCGAAGCTATAGAGCGGGTTGAAGTGATTACTTCCCCCTCCGCCCGGTATGATGCTGAAGGTACTGCTGGTATTCTGAATATAATCCTAAGACAAAAAGAAACTTTAGGGTTTAACGGATCCTTAAGCTTAACTGCAGGAACCCCTGCAAATGCTGGTATTTCAGCAAATGTTAATTACCGTACTGAAAAATTCAATCTTTTTACCACCACAGGTTTCAGGTATTTTGATGCTCCCGGAGGAGGTTTCTTTGATACCAGGTATAATGAAAACAGCATGGTGGAATTTGACAGGATTGTGGAAGACCGGGATATAGATCGTTTAAATAGAAACTTCAATACCAATGTAGGAATGGAGTATTTCCTTACCGAAAAATCTTCTATTACCGGTAGTGTTTTTTATCGCTACGGGGAGGACGAAGATCTTACCACCAATGTTACCGATAACTACATTAACGGCACCCAGGTTTTAGGAACAACCCGTGAGGAAAAACAAACCGAAAATGATGACAGCTGGCAGTTTTCCTTAAATTACATAAATAATTTCGATAATAAGGGCCATAAACTTACTGCCGATTTCCAATTTGAAACCGATAAAGAAACTCAGTTCACCACCATCGGCGAAAAGGAAGATTACAATATTGAAAATCGGGAACTCCAATTAATTGGAGAGGATATCAATACCACAGAAGACCAGACAGAGTATCTTATTCAGGCAGATTATGTTCGCCCTTTTGCGGAGGATTCGCAATTCGAGGCTGGTTACCGCGGAAACTTTGAAAATGAGATTACCGATTACAGGCTTTTTCAGGAAAATCCGGAGACCGGAAATTTAGAACTCAATGAAAGCCTTACCAATGTATTTGATTATACTGAAAATGTAAATGCACTTTATACCCAATACGGATCAAAATTTGGTCAGTTTTCTTTCCTTCTTGGGTTGAGATTAGAAAACACTCAGTTAAAAGGGCAGATTGACAGTGAACTTACTGATGCTGAGCTGGAAGAAGTATTTGGGTTCCCAATCGATACAGATTTTGACAATAATTACCTTGGCCTGTTCCCCACCGTGAATTTCATTTATGAACTGGCAGAAGAAGAGAATATCACCTTAGGCTATAACAGAAGGATCAATCGCCCACGAGGTTGGTATATTAATCCTTTTCCTTCCCGTAGCAGTAATAACAATGTATTCCAGGGAAATCCTAATTTAGAACCGGCCTATTCCAATGCTTTTGACCTTGGTTACCTGAAAAGATGGGAGAAATTAACGCTAACATCTTCTATCTATTACCAGCACGAAACCGAATCTTTTGAAAGGATAGAAGAAAATATTCCAGGCACTAACGTGATAAGGACAATTCCTGTAAACCTGGCCAGCAATAAAAGAACCGGAGCGGAATTAGGCTTGCTTTACAATCCGGCAGACTGGTTAAGATTAAACGGAAGTTTCAACTTTTTTAAATTTCAGACAGAAGGTGAATTTAATGGAAGAGATTATGATGCCGAAAATACCAGTTGGTTTGCACGTTTCAGCTCTAAGGTCACTTTACCGGCTAAAATTGATTGGCAAACTAATGCCTTTTATCGTGGTGCCGCTGACGGAATACAAGGAAGAAGAGAGGGCTATCTATCTATAGATCTTGCCCTAAGCAAAGATATTTTTAATGAAAATGCTACTCTATCCTTAAATGTACGAGACCTTCTGAATTCCCGAAAACGCGAATCTTATACTTCTACCGATACTTATGACAGTTATAGTGAGTTTCAATGGAGACAGGGTCAGAATTTTACAGTATCGCTTATTTACAGATTTAATCAGCAAAAAAGAGATCAGGAAAGACGAAGGAACGGTGAGAACGGAGATATGGATGAAGGAGATTTTGAAGGATAGATCCTGAAAAAACAGGCACAAAAAAAGGGACTCCAATAAGTCCCTTTTTTTATGCTTTTTTTTCTTTAGCTTTTCTCCTGGCCTCTTTTTTCTCTTTAAGCAGTTCCATAACCGAACCACCTATCCAGTAAGGCACAATAGCCGTTAAAAAGATCATTAACCAGAATCCAATCGTTAAAATAACAAGGAAAGCCAAAAAACCGAGGTACTGATCGAATTCGAACATAATTTTCAAAAATTTTTGTGTCGGCTTCAAAGATATGAACTCTCGGGACTAATTCATAAATAAAATTCAAATTTTAGGTCACAATAGGCATTTTGAATGATTTTGCAGCTTAAATTTTCCCATAATTTAGGCTAAAGAAAGCGCTTAACTTGTAAATTTGTAAGTGAACTAATTTTAAAAATTATGGAATACAGAATAGAAAAAGATACCATAGGAGAAGTTAAGGTTCCGGCCGACAAACTCTGGGGAGCACAAACCGAACGCTCCAGAAACAATTTCAAAATAGGTCCGGCAGCGAGTATGCCCCTGGAAATTATCTACGGATTTGCCTACCTTAAAAAAGCGGCTGCTTACACCAACTGCGAATTGGGAGCACTCCCTGTAGAAAAGAGAGACTATATCGCACAGGTATGCGATGAGATCCTGGCAGGGAAACATGACGACCAGTTCCCTCTGGTGATCTGGCAAACCGGGAGTGGTACCCAAAGCAACATGAACCTTAACGAAGTGATCGCCCACCGCGCCCATCAGTTGGCCGGAAAAACCATTGGTGAAGGAGAGAAAACCCTTTCTCCTAACGACGATGTGAATAAATCGCAATCTTCCAACGATACCTTCCCTACCGGAATGCACATTGCGGCTTATAAAAAGATAACCCAGACAACCCTTCCGGGAGTCAAGAAATTAAGAGACACTCTTAAAAAGAAATCTGAAGAATTTAAAGAGGTTGTAAAGATTGGACGCACCCACTTTATGGACGCCACTCCCCTCACACTTGGGCAGGAATTCAGCGGTTATGCGGCTCAACTTGATTATAGCATAAAGGCCCTTGAAAACACCCTGCCACACCTTTCTGAACTGGCTCTTGGAGGTACTGCAGTTGGAACCGGCCTTAACACGCCGAAAGGATATTCGAAAAGAGTGGCAGAATTTATCGCTAAATTCACCGAGCTTCCATTTACCTCTGCTCCAAATAAGTTTGAAGCCCTGGCAGCTCACGATGCTTTTGTAGAAACCCACGGAGCTTTAAAGCAACTTGCGGTGTCGCTTAACAAAATTGGTAACGATATAAGAATGCTGGCCTCAGGACCACGTAGCGGAATTGGAGAAATCAATATTCCTGCTAATGAACCGGGTTCATCTATTATGCCCGGAAAAGTAAATCCTACCCAGGTAGAAGCCTTAACTATGGTTTGTGCCCAGGTTATAGGGAATGATGTTGCTCTTAGCGTTGGAGGAATGCAAGGCCAGTTTGAGCTGAATGTATTTAAGCCTGTGATGGCTGCCAATTTGCTTCAAAGCGCACAACTTTTAGGTGATGCCTGCTTATCTTTCAATGATAATTGTGCAGCAGGTATTGAAGCTAATACCCCACGTATCAATGAGCATCTGAATAACTCCCTGATGCTGGTTACCGCTCTTAATACAAAGATCGGGTATTACAAGGCGGCAGAGATAGCAAACGAAGCCCATAAAAACGGTACTACCTTAAAAGAAGAGGCCGTTAAATTAGGTCACGTAACCGCTGAACAGTTTGACGAGTGGGTACAGCCTAAAGATATGGTGGGAGGTTTGAAATAAACCTTGCCTTTTAAAACAAAAAATCCTGCCAATTGGCAGGATTTTTTTATTATCAGTTTAAAATACTATTTCTTCTTTGCGTAGAATTTCTGGAATCTCCAATAGGAAACAGCCCCCAGTAGAGCAACAACCGCTACAGCATAATATATAAAGGTTGGCGTGATCACCTTATCACCACTGGCATAAGAGTGTAAACCTGCAAGATAGAAGTTAACCCCGAAATAAGTCATCATAATACTGGAAAAGGCAACTATCGCCATAAGGTTAAAGAACCAACGGCTTCTAAGACCGGGTATCAATCGCATATGGATCACAAAAGCGTAAACCATAATACTGATTAGTGCCCAGGTTTCTTTGGGATCCCAGCCCCAGTAACGTCCCCAACTTTCATTAGCCCATTGCCCACCCAGAAAGTTACCAATGGTTAACATAACCAAACCTACGGTTAAGGCCATCTCGGTAATAATCGTGATTTCCTTTATTGTAAGGTCCATCTTCTTTTTATTTTTAGAAGTAGTCATTATCATAAGAAGTAAGGCTACAACACCCAGGATCATTCCTAAGGTAAACGGACCATAACTTCCAACGATCACAGATACGTGAATCATCAACCAGTAGGAATCCAATACCGGTTCAAGGTTGGCAATTGAAGGATCCATCCAGTTCCAGTGGGCGATCATCAGGATCATAGAGGTGACAAAAGCCGTAGAGGCAATAGTAAGATTACTATTCCTTCCGAAGGCAAGTCCGAAGAACATCGTTGCCCAGGCCACATAGATCATGGATTCGTAGGCATCACTCCAGGGAGCGTGACCGGAAATATACCAGCGTGCGGCAAGGCCCAATGTATGCGCTACAAATAACAAACTTATAATTACAATACTCGATTTTATAAGAATCCTGATAGGCTTATTATCTGAAAAGATTTGAACGATCACCACCACCAACATAAAAAGGCCGGCCACCATATACATCCAGAACAGGTTTCTGAAAACATCATATTTATTGTAAGTGATCTCGGCATTAATTCTTTCTTCTGAAGGAAGTACCTCTGAGCCAAATTTCTTCTGAAAACCTTTAATACTGCTTAAAAACTCCTCAGCCCGGGTATAATCTCCGCTTTTTCGTGCATCCTGCAAGGCATTCATATAAAGAGGGAGAATTTGTTGGGTATATACCGAATCCATCCCTTTAAACCCGGCTTCTTCCACCTCGGGATAGGAAACCCATTTATTATTTTCATGCTCCGGAATCGGGAATATTTTCAAAATTTTACCCTGAAGTGCCTGGTACATCAAATTCACCTTTTTATCGGTTTCGATAAAATCCTTCTGAAACTGGTTTGGCACAGCTGCCTGATAAGCTTCCTCCAGATAAGGCGAGAGTTTGTACGAACCATTATTATCAAAAAAATCGGTTAAAGCAAGGTATTCTTTATCTTCCTTCACCCCTGCGATATGCCGAATACTGTCATTCTTCGGTTTTACATAGATTAGCGGGACAGTATACCAAATTGTTGGATTTTCGGTGATAGAGACCAGTACCTGGTCTGAACTCAGGCCTTTATATGAATCTTTTTTGCTGAGTTTTCTTAATAATTCTGAAGAATAGGTGTTGGCAGGTTTCATCCTCCCCCCAGCATCCTGAATAACAAGTTTCCCAAATTTGGCGGCGTGTTCTTCACTTATGGCATTCTTCTGTAAAATAGAATCTATTTGCTTCTGCTGAGCTTCTATATGTGCGTGATCTTGTTCTTCCTGAGTGGTATCCTGTGCAAAGCCTCCCAGAGGGAGCAATAAAAATGCGAGAATACCAGCCAGGTTCTTCTTTTTAGTCTTTACTTTTTCAAGCATAACTTTCAGGTTACCAAAACGCGAGCCCGGAGCAAACAGTACCCACATTAAGCCAATATAAAGCAGAGTATATCCAATATAAGTAATCCAGGTTCCCCAATAATCATGATTTACAGATAGTACGGTTCCTTTCTCATCGGGGTGAAAACTTGCCTGGAAAAATCGGTAGCCTTTATGATCAAGTACGTGATTCATATATATCTCGTAAGGAAAATTACCTGTTTCTTCGTCTATAACTTCTACCTTACTTTTAAACGCGGAATAACTCTTTTCAGTTCCGGGATATTTATCGGCGATAAAGTCATTAAGCTTAATACTAAAAGGCAATTCTACTTCTTTACTTCCGTAGTTCAGAAAGATATCAAGACCTGCCAGCTCCACTTTTTTCGGTTCATTAACGATTCCCTTACCACCCAGTAATTTTACGATTTCAGATTCGCCCTGGGAAGTCACCTTTAGGATCACTCCATCGGTTTGCCCATCGGTTTTTTGTTTGGTTTGAACAACATCGTATTTGCCTTTCACCACCGGTTCCGGGATCACAAACTGCATATTCCCAATATTATACAAGGAGCGCAGCATCAGAGTTTGAGTAGAATCTTTAACCAGATTTCCTTCTAATTGATCGGCCATCCTCATAAAATCCCCTTCAAATGGTGAAGTAATAAAATACTCGCCGCTGGCTTCGTCAAACTCAATATTTATTGCCCCTTCTGTAGGATTATTCAGTGAGATCAGGACGTTGTGAATATTCTCAACTTCGCCTTCCTTTAAAAAATGTTCGTGGCGCTCCCCGGCACCGGCTTCCACAATTTTCAGGTAATTTTCACCATCTACAGCAGGAACAAGGGTTTCTTCAGCCCCGTGGATAAAATCCAGCGCTTCCACCGTAACCGGCTGCCCTTTAAAATCGGTATTGAGTTCATAATTGTTTTCGGTCTCCGGAGCAAAAAGCACATCTTCCTGTAGCATTCGTCTTCTGGGCTCTCCGTCAATCTCTCCATCGATAAAAGTGGTAAGAAATGTTTTTTCTGAAAGGAATACATTAGTGGTTTCCCCTTCCCTGATGGGCATTACCCCTTCGTAGCTTATATATCTTGTAACAAAAGCTCCCAAAAGAATTAAGATAAAAGAAAGGTGAAGTAATAAGGATGACCATTTTTCGCGTTTATAAAGCTGGTATCTCTTAATATTTCCTAAAAAGTTAATCACGAAAAGCACCATAATCCCTTCAAACCACCAGGTATTATAGATCATAACACGTGCGGTTTCTATAGTGTACCAGCTCTCAATAAAGGTCCCCAGGGCAAGGGATATTGCGAAAACGATAAATAAAACTGCTAAAATTCGGGTTGAAAAAAGGACAGAGGCTATTTTATTCTGCATCAAAGTGGGCTTTAAACGGCTGCAAATTTAAGGAAATTTAAACACTTAGCAGATTAAATTCAAATCATTCTGCTCTGGTTTAAAAGCAGATAATTTTTTAATAATTTAGCAAAATGATAAACCTGGTAATTTTAGGAGCCGGCAATGTAGCTACTCATCTGGCAAAGGCCTTTTCCAATGCAGAAAATGTTAAGCTGAAACAGGTATATAATCACAGGCCGGAGAGTCTTCTTTCCTTTAAAAACTTTGTTCCAACCACCACAGACATAAATCAATTGGAAAAAGCCGACGTCTATCTTATCGCGCTTAAAGATGATGTTATTTCAGATGTTGCAGACCAACTGAAAGATAATGACGCCCTGGTTTTACATACATCTGGAAGTGTGCCTTTAGAAGCTTTGAACAGGTTTAAAAACCACGGTGTTTTTTACCCGGTTCAAACTTTCTCCAAAAAGAAAGAAGTTAATTTTAGGGAAATTCCAATTTGTCTGGAGGCTAATACGGCCAAAAATCTGGAAGTTTTAAAGGAACTTGCTGCAAAGATCTCCAATAAAATTTACGAAATAGATTCTGAACAGCGAAAGGCCCTTCATCTGGCTGCAGTCTTCGTCAATAACTTCACGAATCATCTTTACAATCTGGGCGCAGAAATTTGCAGGAAAAATGAAATCCCTTTTGATATTTTAAAGCCACTCATACGAGAGACCGTAGATAAGCTGGAGAGCTTAACTCCACAGGAGGCCCAAACCGGGCCGGCTCTTAGAAACGACAAGCAAACAATTTCCAGCCATCTGGAGATGCTGGAACCAGAGCGCCAGCAACTATATAAAATACTAACTCAATCTATCCAGGAATTCAATGGAAAAAAATTATAAAGAACACCTTAACGATATCACCACCTTTGTTTTTGATGTAGACGGCGTCCTAACCGACGGGACCATACAAATAAGCACTCAGGGCGAACTTCTTCGCACTATGAATATGAAAGACGGCTATGCGCTTAAAGCAGCCCACCAGGCCGGGTATACCGTTTGTATTATTTCCGGAGGAAAAAATGAAGGCGTAAGGAGCAGACTGCGCGGGCTCGGTCTTACCGATATTTACCTCGGAATTCAGGACAAAGTAGAACAGATGGATGAATTCTTTGATATCTACAGCATTAAGCCTGAGCAGGTCCTGTATATGGGCGACGATATTCCCGATTACTACGCGATGCAACAGATCGGACTCCCCTGCTGTCCCCAGGATGCAGTAGCTGAGATCAAGAATATTTCAAAATATGTATCCCATAAAAAAGGCGGTAAAGGTTGTGTTCGTGATGTTATAGAACAGGTTATGAAGGTTCAGGGAAAATGGATAGAAGACTAAATGAACTGGCTAATACTATTAATCGCCGGATTATTTGAAGTTGGATTCGCTTTTTGTCTGGGAAAGGCTAAATTCAGCAGCGGAAGCACCGCTACCTGGTGGATGCTTGGCTTTCTTGTATGTTTATTTCTAAGCATGTTCTTGCTTTATAAAGCCACCCAAACCCTACCCATTGGAACCGCCTACGCCGTATGGACAGGAATTGGAGCTGTAGGCACTGTGATTCTGGGAATTCTTGTTTTTAAGGAACCTATACATTTCTGGCGCATCTTCTTTTTAAGTACCCTAATCATTTCTTTGGTAGGTCTAAAACTCGTGACTAAATAATGACTCTACTTAAATTCTTAAAACTCATACGTTTTGGAAACCTGATTTTTGTAGCCGTTTGCTTATTGCTTATCAGGTATGCCTTTTTTGAAAGCACTTCAGCGGCTGTTTCTCTAAGCGATTTTGGGTATGCGCTATTGATTATCGCCAACCTTTCTCTGGCAGCAGCTGGCTATATCATCAATGACATTTATGACGTTACCACTGATAGGATCAACAAGCCGAAAAAGTTATACATCGGCAACGGAATTTCTGAAAAAACAGCATTCAACTGGTTTATAGGCTTTAATGTAATTGGAGTGGGGATTGGGTTTTATTTGGCCAATGTCATTGGTTTACCGGCTTTCTCGGCGCTCTTTATTTTTAGCTCTGCCTTGCTTTACATTTACTCCTCTTATCTAAAGAATGTCCCCCTGGCGGGTAATATCGCGGTAAGTTTTTTAGTGGCGGGGGTTGCGGCCCTGCCGGGGATTTTTGATCTGCTTCCAGCCATTAATGCTGTAAACCGGGAACAACAGGCCATGTATTTTTCAATTTTACTGGATTATTCCTTTTTCGGTTTTTTCATCAATTTGCTAAGGGAAATGGTTAAGGATCAGGAAGACCAGCAAGGAGATTATAATTCCGGCGGAAACACTCTTCCGTTAATACTGGGAACGGCACGCACCAATAAAGTAATCTTTGCAATTGGTCTTATTCCTTTAGTGGCCATAGTATATTATGTTTATTCCTATTTATTCGAAAATACCGCTGCAGTTCTGTATGTCCTATTCCAAATCCTTGCACCTTTGCTGTTTTTTATGGTGCAGATCTGGACGGCTTCAGAAAAAAAAGACTTCACGAGGCTAAGCCTAATCCTTAAAATAATCTTATTTTTCGGGTTGATATCTATTGGTTTTCATCAAATATTATTGAGATAAATATTATGCTGAAAGATTTTTTAAAGGACAAAGAGATCATCCTGGCTTCAGGTTCGCCGAGAAGACAACAGTTTTTCAGGGAGCTTGATATTCCGTTTACCAGCGATGTTCGTCCGGTAAAAGAAGTTTATCCCCCATCTCTTGAAAATGAGGAGATCACCGATTTCCTCGCAGAGCTTAAGGCAGAAGCTTTTCAGAAGGAAATAAAACCAAACCAGATTTTGATCACCAGTGACACCATAGTTTGCCATAAAGGAAAAGCGCTGGGAAAACCCGAAACCCCGGAAGAAGCCAAAGCAATGCTAAGCTCTCTTTCCGGTCATTCCCACGAAGTGATCACCTCGGTTTGTTTTACTACTTCCAAAATACAACGTACCCTCAATGCAAAAACCAGAGTGAGCTTTAAAGAGCTTACCTCGGACGAAATCGATTATTATGTAGACAATTTCAAACCTTTCGATAAAGCCGGAGGTTATGCCATACAGGAATGGATAGGACTTATAGGAATAACAAATATTGAAGGGAGCTATTTTAATGTTGTTGGTCTTCCCACGCATCTGGTTTACCACACGCTTTTAGATATCGGAAGACTTTAATTTTTCAAAATACTGATTTTAAGTTAATTAAACAACTATAATTAAACTAACTATTTAAAATAAATGTACGAGATTCTCAGTTCATACCGCAACGAAATCGCTTACACTATAATTACCGTAATCGTGTTGCTTATAATTCAGTTTATACTTCGGAAAGCGGCACACCGGGTGGGGCAAAGAGGAGAAATTCATATTACCCGCACCCGACTGATGTTTCAGTACATCAACATCCTTATTTTGCTCATTGCCGCTTTTCTGCTTTCCCTGGCCTGGGGTGTTGGTTTAGCTGAGCTTTCCCTGGTGTTTTCCTCTGTATTTGCAGTGTTGGGGGTAGCCCTGTTCGCTATTTGGTCCATCCTCAGTAATATAACATCAGGAATTATATTATTTTTTAGCTTCCCCTATAAGATAGGTGATAAAATAAAAATACACGATAAAGACCTTCCTATTGAAGCTATTATTGAAGACATAAAGGCTTTTCACTTGCATTTAAGGACATTAGAGGGGGAGTTAATCACCTATCCCAACAACCTGATCCTGCAAAAAGCAGTTTCTTTAGTGGAAAAAGGTGATCTGATAGATGAAGGAAAAGATGCGCTTTAAAAGTTAAACCAAAAGCCTCCCGTGTATTAGCCGCTAAAGTTATTATATTTGAGAAAGACCATAATTTTACATTCCATGCCAAAAGTTTTAAGCCTTCTTCTATTTTTAGTTCTGGGATTTACGCAGGCACAAACTCCCGAAAAACTCAATGCTTCAGAAATTCATCAGGAAATAAAAAAATTAAATTTCCTGGGTTCGGTCTTATATGTTGGGGCTCATCCCGATGATGAAAACACCAGGCTCATTTCCTACTTTGAAAATAAGAAAAAAGCCCGCGTGGGCTATCTATCTTTAACGCGTGGAGATGGAGGACAGAATCTTCTAGGTCCTGAAATTCGCGAACAACTCGGGTTAATACGTACCCAGGAATTGCTCGCTGCCAGAAGTATTGATGGCGGCGAACAATTCTTCACCCGCGCCAACGATTTTGGTTATTCTAAAACCCCGGAAGAAACTCTGCAAATCTGGAATAAAGACAAGGTTTTAAGCGATGTTGTTCTAACTATAAGGAAGTTCAAACCCGATGTGATCATTAACCGCTTTGATCACCGCTCTCCAGGGAGCACTCATGGGCATCATACCTCATCGGCCATGTTAAGCCTGGAAGCTTTTGAACTTGCTGCCAAGCCAACCGCTTATCCGGAGCAATTGAAATATACTTCTGTTTTTCAGCCAAAAAGAGTATTCTTTAATACCTCCTACTGGTTTTACGGAAGCAGGGAGGCCTTTGAAAAAGCCGATAAATCTGCTATGCTCTCGCTTGATGTGGGGGTTTACTTCCCGGAACTCGGACTCTCAAATTCTGAAATCGCAGCTATAAGTCGAAGCCAGCACCAATCTCAAGGCTTTGGAAGCACAGGGACCCGTGGGGAGTCCAAAGAATATCTTGAGCTAATTAAAGGGAACATGCCACAAACAGATATATTTGAAGGCATAGACACCAGCTGGAGCAGGATTGAAGGAGGAGAAGAAATCGGAGAAATTCTTGAGAAGGTTGAATCTGAATTTAATTTCAGGGATCCCTCGCAGAGCCTTCCGCAGCTTATTGAAGCCTACAAACTTATAAGGGAGTTGGAGAATGACCACTGGAGAGAGTTAAAATCTCAACATATCAAAGAAATTATCGTAGCCTGTTCAGGGCTTTTCCTGGAAGCCGTAGCGGAAAGTCCTTCGGCTACCGGGGGAGAACAGGTTCCGCTGGAACTGGAAGCCATAAATCGCAGTAGTTTTCCCATTAGTCTGACTTCCGTTGAGTTAAGTCCGAATAATTCCCAAATCCAGGTAAACAAATCCCTGGATAATAACCAAAGCTGGACAGAGGAACTTATGCTCAGGCTTCCCGAAGAGGCAAAAAACACCAGCCCTTACTGGCTTAAGGATATGTCCACCAACGGAATGTACAAAGTGGCAAATCCTGAACTCATAGGACTTCCGGAAACTCCGGTCCAAACCCGGGCCGGTTTCAGGATGGATTTTAATGGAACCGAAATAGAAATTGAAAGACCCATAATTCACAAATTTAATGATGCGGTTTTTGGAGAAACCTATCGTCCCTTCATGATCATTCCAGAAATATCGGTATCCTTTGAAAAGGATGTAGAAATATTTGAGAAAGCTGAACCTCGTTCAATTTCGGTGGTAATAACGGCCGGAAAAGATAGTCTGAAAGGCTCCCTGAGACTGGAAGCAGGTAAGAACTGGAAAATTCTTCCTGAAGAGGCTTCTTTTAAAATAAACCAAAAAGGAGGCACGGCAATACGCACCTTCGAGATCATTCCGCCCGAAGATCAGGATGAAACCTTTATCAAACCCATTGCAAAAGTTGGAGGTAAGGAATTTTCAGATAAATTAATACAGATTGATTACAAACATATTCCGCTTCAGAATCTTGTTATTCCTGCTCAATTGAAGGCGGTGCGCATTAAGATTCAGAAGAAAGGAGAATATATTGGATATATTGATGGTGCCGGAGATGCTGTACCTCAAAGCCTGGAACAGATCGGGTATCGGGTGGAGCACCTGGAACCGGCAGAAATCTCCAGTGAATCCCTTAAAAAATTTGATGCCGTTGTTACCGGGATAAGAGCCTATAATGTTGTAGAAGAGCTCAAATATCGACAGAAAGACCTTCTTGAATACGTTAAGAACGGTGGGAACCTTATCGTGCAGTATAATACCAACCGCGGGTTGATTGTAGATAACCCCGCCCCCTACCCGCTTAATATTTCACGCGATCGGGTAACCGATGAAAAAGCATCGGTTAATTTTGTGACCAAAGACCATCCTGTTTTAAATAAGCCTAATAAAATAACCGAAAAAGATTTTCAAAACTGGGTACAGGAACGCGGACTGTATTTCCCTGACCAGTGGAGCGAGGAATTCATTCCGATTCTGTCGATGAGCGATGAAGGTGAGGAACCATTACAGGGCAGTTTGCTGGTTGCAAAATATGGCGAGGGCTATTTTATATATACCGGCTTAAGCTTTTTCAGGCAGTTTCCTGAAGGTGTTCCCGGGGCTTATCGTCTGTTTGCAAATATGGTTTCAATAGGAAAAGAATGAATAAACCTGAAAAACACATCTGGAAAAAGTCCTATACCTTAGTATTGATTGCCAATGCTATTTACATCATTCTGTTTTATTTTGTAATGAAGACCTTCTCCTGATATGGAAATTATAGATTGGATAGTTCTTTCCGGCACGCTTGCTTTTATAGTTATTTACGGGGTTTATAAATCACGTGGCAGTAAAAATGTCCATGATTATATTCGCGGAGGGAACGAAGCCCAGTGGTGGACTGTTGGCCTCTCGGTAATGGCAACCCAGGCCAGTGCTATTACTTTCCTTTCTACGCCGGGTCAGGCTTTTCACGACGGGATGGGTTTTGTACAATTCTACTTTGGTTTACCCATTGCGATGGTGATCATTTGCCTGGTATTTATCCCCATTTATCACAGGTTAAAAGTATTTACAGCCTACGAATACCTGGAAACACGTTTCGACCGGAAAACCAGAACCCTAACGGCCCTGCTTTTTTTAATTCAGCGCGGACTCGCAGCAGGGATTACCATCTTTGCCCCGGCCATTATCCTTTCAGCGGTTTTAGGCTGGAACCTTAACGGACTAACGATTCTAATTGGAGTTTTAGTGATTATTTATACGGTTTCGGGAGGTACCAAAGCTGTAAACGTTACTCAAAAACAACAAATGGCGGTGATCTTTACCGGTATGATCGCAACTTTCATCATTATCCTGAATTACCTCCCGGAAGATATAAACTTCAGCAATGCCCTGGAGATCGCCGGTGCTAGTGGAAAAATGGATGTTCTTGATTTCTCTTTCGATCTTGAAAACCGCTATACGGTCTGGACAGGAGTTATTGGTGGGACATTTCTGGCCCTCTCCTACTTCGGAACAGATCAAAGTCAGGTGCAGCGTTATTTAAGCGGAAGATCGCTCAGGGAAAGCCAGATGGGAATGATCATGAATGGCTTTTTAAAGGTACCTATGCAGTTTTTTATCCTTTTGGTAGGGGTTATGGTCTTTGTATTCTACCAATTCAATACAGCGCCTTTAAATTTTAATCCGGCAGCAACACAAAGTGTTTTGGAATCAGAATATTCTGAAGAATATAGAGAGTTGGAGACGAACTATAACAAGATCCAGGAAGAGAAACAACAACTCAGTCTCCAATTCGGGGAATCACAAGAGCTTTCTTCCGCAGAAAAAACAAGGCTGAAAGAAGCTATAGTCAACCTAAATCTCGCTGAAGCTAATGCGCGGGAGTTAGGCCGGGAGTTTATTCAGGCAGGAGATATAGATGCAGAAACCAACGATAAGGATTACGTATTCATACATTTTATCCTTAATAACCTGCCACGGGGTTTGATAGGGCTTTTACTGGCGGTAATCCTTTCGGCAGCGATGTCTTCTACCGCTTCAGAACTCAATGCCCTGGCTTCAACAACGGTGATCGACATTTACCGCCGAGGAATAAAAGCCGACAGATCTGAAATGCATTTTCTCAATGCCTCTAAATGGTTCACCTTGCTTTGGGGACTTATCGCCATAACTTTCGCAAGTCTGGCCAGTTTATTTGATAATCTGATTCAACTGGTAAATATTATAGGATCCATTTTCTATGGAAATGTGCTGGGCATTTTTCTGCTCGCGTTCTTTATAAAAACGGTAAGGAGCAATTCTGTTTTTATCGCGGCAATTATCACTCAAATTGTTGTCATAGTCCTTTATTTTATGGAATTTATGCCTTATTTATGGCTTAACCTGGTGGGCTGTCTTCTGGTTATGGGAATTGCACTTTTTCTTGAAATCTTTATTAAAACACCTATGAAAAAACGACTCAGCAATGAATAAAATCAAATGGGGAATTATTGGCCTCGGAAAAATCGCAGCTAAGTTTTGTGCTGATTTAGAAACGCTTAAAGATGCCGAGCTTTATGCTGTGGCCAGCAGAAATCTCCAAAAAGCAGAAGAATTCGCGAAAGAACACAATGCAACTAAAGCTTATGGCTCTTATGAGGAGATGCTAAAGGATAAAGATGTTGATGTGGTGTATATCGCTACTCCCCACGTTTTTCATCTTGAAAACACCTTGCTTTCTCTGAGTTATAAAAAGGCGGTACTCTGTGAAAAACCTTTCGCGATAAATAAGAGTCAGGTGCAGAAAATGATCGCAGCCGCAAAAAAGGAAAACGTCTTCTTAATGGAGGCGATGTGGACACAGTTCCTACCCCACTTCGAATCTTTAATGGAAATCGTGGAATCAGGAAAGTATGGAGCAATTAAAAATATAAGGGCCGATTTTGGTTTTGCTCCAAAATTTGATGCTGATGGCCGGCTTTTCAATAAAGCTCTGGGTGGAGGAAGTTTACTGGATATTGGTATTTACCCCGTTTTTCTTGCTTTAAGCCTTTTAGGTGATCCCCGGAAAATTTCGGCAACAGCGAGTATTGGCAAAACAGGTGTGGACGAAGAATGCCATATCACTTTTGAATATCCCGATAATGTTTTAGCGCATTTACACAGTACCGTCCAGAAAAATACGCCCACTACTGCTGATATCGAGTTAGAGAAAGCAACAATTGTTGTGAATACACGTTTCCACGAACCTTCCAGTCTTACTATAATTAGTGGAAGGAAGGAAATAACAAAGGAATTTGGTGTAACTACCCATGGTTATAATTTTGAAGCTGCTCACGTTCAAAAAATGCTAAAGCAGGGGCGAACTGAAAGCGATGAAATGACTTTTGAGAAAAGTCTTCAGCTCATAGAATTACTGGATAAGGTAAGAGCAGATATCCAGCTGGAATATTAGGTAGACAGCCTAAAACAAAAAAGCTTCGGAATTGAATCTCCGAAGCTTTTTTTAATTATTAAATTATTGTCGGTTTAAGCTTCCACCTTTTTAGTGGTTTTCACTTCTTCTCCTTCTTCGCTTTCAACCTCAGCCAAATAACGCTCGGCATCCAGGGCGGCCATACAACCGGTACCGGCTGCAGTTACTGCCTGGCGATAGATCTTATCCTGAACATCTCCTGAAGCATATACTCCGGCGATATTGGTTTTCGTAGATTTGGCTTTAGTGATTAAATAACCGGTTTCATCCATATCAAGTTTCCCTTTAAAGATATCGGTGTTTGGTTTATGACCAATAGCAATAAACATTCCGGTGATCTTGATCTCTTCTTTTTCGCCGGTTTGGTTATTCACCATTCTAAGCCCTTCAACAACCTGATCTCCCAGCACCTCATCAACTTCAGTATGATAACGAAGATCAATATTCTTTGTATTGGTTACGCGGTGCTGCATTGCTTTTGAAGCACGCATTTGGTCACCTCTTACCAGCATAGTCACTTTATTACAGATATTAGCAAGGTAAGTTGCTTCTTCAGCAGCTGTATCTCCACCTCCAACTATAGCTACGTCCTGACCTTTGTAAAAGAATCCGTCGCAAACGGCACAGGCAGAAACTCCACCTCCACGCAGTCTTTGCTCGCTCGGCAAGCCAAGATATTTAGCGGTAGCACCGGTAGAGATAATGATAGTTTCAGCTTCCACCCAGGTAGAATTATCTACACAAGCGCGGTGAATCCCACCTACTTTATCACTAAATTCTACTTCGGTCACCATTCCTATTCTCACCTGGGTTCCAAAACGTTCGGCTTGTTTCTGAAGGTCGACCATCATCTGCGGCCCATCGACGCCATCGGGATATCCCGGGAAGTTATCAACTTCAGTGGTTGTGGTTAATTGACCTCCGGGTTCCATTCCCGTATACATAACAGGTTTTAGATCGGCACGGGCGGCATAAATTGCTGCAGTATATCCTGCTGGACCCGAACCTATGATAAGACACTTTATTCTTTCTATTTTATCGCTCATTTTTCTTACTTTTTATTGACATGATAAAGGTAGTAACTTTAATTAAAACCTTACTTTATTATTGATTAAGTTTAACTATTCGCCCATAATCGGGAGGTATTAAAAATCTAAAAAAATAACTGCTTCTCAAAATTAATTGTTAAAGCTTCCTTTAAAAACATAACTTTGCCTAAATGGAGCTAAGCATTTTTAATATTCTCGACATCCTGGGGACCATCGCCTTCGCAATTTCCGGGGCGTTAGCCGCAATGGACCGCCGATTGGATCTCTTCGGTATTTTTATCGTCGCCTTTGTAACAGCCAGTGGTGGGGGAACTTTAAGGGATATCTTAATTGGTGACACCCCGGTGAACTGGATGCAAAACACTATTTACATATATCTTATTGGCGGGGTTACTGTCTTAGCTATAATCTTCCGAAACAAGATCAATTACCTCAAAAAATCCCTCTTCCTTTTCGATACTATCGGGTTAGGTGTTTTTACCATTACCGGCGTAGAGATAGGAATAAGAAACGGGCTCGATCCCATTATTTCTATTGCCCTTGGTGCGATGACTGGAACCTTTGGCGGGGTGCTTCGGGATATCCTTTGTAATGAAATTCCCGTGATCTTCAGAAAAGAGATCTATGCCACCGCCTGCATTGTTGGCGGCCTCGTATTTGTGATCATGCATTCCCTGGGGGCAAAATTGGATGTGATCTACATCACCACCTCAATTATCGTCATTGGAATCAGGCTTGCAGTAGTAAAATTCCACATCTCCCTACCATATTATTATATTTCAGAAGAACGTAAAAGTCAATAAAGAAAAAATCCCACCGGGAAAGGCGGGATCTTTATTATACTGAAAATTTTAGTGAGGCAATTTGTCTCTTAACAAGCCATAAATGTAGGTTCCTATAAGGGCTCCTACAAATACAACTAAAATAGGCAGATATCCTGCACCAATAAGAGTGAAAATCGGGCCTGGACATGCACCTGCAAGCGCCCAACCAAGTCCGAAAGCAAGTCCGCCATAGGCGTAACGGCTAAAGCTCACATCTTTATCGTTGAACACAATTGGTTCTCCATCTACAGATTTTAATTTTTTTCTTTTAATGATCTGGACTCCTATAATTCCGAGAATTAAAGCTGATCCTATAATTCCATACATATGAAAAGACTGGAACTGGAACATCTCATAGATCCTAAACCAGGAAGCGGCTTCAGACTTAAACATTACAATTCCGAAAAATATTCCTATAAGTAAATATATAATTGATCTCATATTCTATGTTTAAAAGATTAATGGAAATAACAGGTGAATCATAATCAAGCCACCTACAAAGAATCCGATAACGGCGATAAGCGACGGCAACTGCAAGTTACTAAGACCTGAGATTGCGTGGCCTGAGGTACAACCTCCCCCGTAACGGGCACCAAAACCAATTAGAATTCCACCAATAAGTAAAATTACGAGGGCTTTAATTCCCCCGATCGCTTCCCAGCTATAAAGCTCGGTAGGCAGGTAAGCCTCACCGGCACTATCAAATCCAAGATCTTCAAGAATGGCAATAGTATCAGGATTAATCGCTACAGAAGGATCATCAGTAAGCACGTTGGCGCCAATAAACCCTCCGATAATTGCACCAAGCACAACCATCAGGTTCCAGCGTTGGGATTTCCAATCGAAATTGAAAAACTCAATATTTTTACCTGCTCCACACATGGAGCACATGGTCCTTAGGTTAGAAGACATACCGAAGTCTCTACCCACAAAAAGCAGGATAAACATAATTAACGCGATAAGCGGACCCGCAACATACCAGGGCCATGGTTCAAAAATCCATTCCATACTGTGTTTTTTAAATTGCTTGCAAATTAAGTCTAATTTAAGAAAGTTTTCAGTAACAAAGGTTACAGGAAACACTAAATTGTTCCTCTTCAACCGGTTCTAGGAAAATCAAAAGAATTAACTTTCAACGAAATTCTTTAAATTCTTTAGCACTTTTTCTGAAAGTCTCTTGCGGGTCTCTTCACTCCAGCCCGCACTTTTACGGTAAGAGATAAGGTTTTCTTTTTCCAGGCTTCTACCTGAAAGCCCTGCCCGGGAATCTCCGTCAAAGATTCCAAAAGTTCCTTCTTTTTCAAGCCATTCCTGAAAAGCTGTCTCTTCAAAAGGAATTCCAAGCGAAGTGCTGATCAAAATCTTTCCTTTTCCAAAAACTTCAAATTCCTTTTTCTTTAGCAATTTTGTGTTCTTTGGAAGATGCAGGGAAATAATTTCGGTTTTCTCCAGGAGTTCCTCAAGGGGAAGATATTTAACTCCTCTTTCCTCCCACTTCTTTTTCCGGGTTCTGCTGAAGTAATAAAGATCAGCCCCAAAAGGCAAGAGGCATTCCGCCAGCATTTGGCCGGTAGTTCCAAGCCCGATGACCCCGATCTTGCGTTTGGTAAGTTCCACAGGCATTTCCCGCCACTGCTGATCACCAAAGCCGTGCAGCAGCCTTATCAATTCGGAAACAATAAACTCCACCACTCCGGGATCGCCGTAATCAAAGATTCCTTTAACGCTTATCCCGCGATCCCTGGCAAAGTCCACCGCCACATTCGCCGACTCATCGTCATAAAGGCTGCAGGCCATCCCTATGTATTTCAGGTTTGGACATTGCTCAATGATAGATTCAGTGAGTTGGGTTTTCCAGGAAACCAATACGGCTTCAGCATCGCCTATGCGCTTTATAACCTCAGCTTCCGATTCTGGGTAATCTTTATGATTATCTACGCTGTTTTTGCTGTATTGCCGCAATTCTTCAATTGCGTGGTCTGTAAGTTTAGTATTATCTACACAAACTATTTTATTGAATTTCATGAGGCTAAAGCTTATTCCCAGTCCGGAAGCTCGGTCTCATCAAAAACATGATTCAGGAGCAATTCATTTTCCCTGAGCTTTCGCTGGCTGGCAAATTCGAATTCCAGGTCTTTCCTTTCAAATTTAAGTTTAGAATTTTGGTAATTGTCAGTCATAATTTGAGTTAATTTAGTAATTGCTATTAAATTTTTAAAGTGGAATATTCCCGTGTTTTCTATCTGGTCTAAGCACTTCCTTATTTTCCAGCATACTGAATCCTTTCAGGAGTTTTCTACGGGTTTCCCGCGGCATTATCACTTCATCTATAAATCCGCGCTGGGCTGCCTCAAACGGATTGGCAAACTTTTCGGCATATTCTGCTTCTTTTTCCGCGAGTTTAGCTGCCGGGTCTTCTGCCTCCTTAATTTCCTTCCGGAAAATGATCTCACTGGCTCCTTTTGCTCCCATCACCGCGATCTCGGCTGTTGGCCAGGCAAAGTTAAGATCGGCGCCAATGTGCTTCGAGTTCATCACGTCATACGCCCCTCCGTAAGCTTTTCGGGTAATCAGGGTCACTTTAGGCACTGTGGCCTCGCTAAGGGCGTAGAGTAATTTCGCACCGTTAAGAATAATTCCGTTCCACTCCTGATCGGTTCCCGGCAGGAATCCCGGCACATCTACCAGCACCAATAATGGAATATTAAAACAATCGCAGAAACGGGTAAAACGGGCCGCTTTCTTGGAAGAATCTACATCCAGCACCCCGGCCAGACTCATAGGCTGATTGGCCACGATCCCAATGCTACGTCCGCCAAGTCTTGCGAATCCTACAATTATATTATCGGCATAATCCTTATGAATCTCAAAAAAGCTTTCCTCATCGATAATCCCGTTTATCACTTCGTGCATATCATAAGGTTTACTGGAGCTATCGGGCACAATGCTTTCTAACTGATCCCTGAATTCGTCTCCGGGATTAAAAGGAAGTTTTTCAGGGGTTTGCTTATTGCTTTGCGGCATATAGCTGATAAGTTCCTTGATATCTTCAAGGCAGCCAATATCGTTAACCGCGGTGCGGTGGGTCACTCCCGATTTGGTGGCGTGCGTACTCGCGCCTCCCAGTTCTTCTGAAGTCACTTCTTCATTGGTAACGGTTTTCACCACGTTAGGCCCGGTCACGAACATATAACTGGTATCCTGTACCATGAAGGTAAAGTCTGTCATCGCAGGCGAATAAACCGCTCCTCCGGCACAGGGCCCCATAATGGCAGATATCTGCGGAATAACTCCCGAAGCTTTTACATTCCGGTGAAAAATATCGGCATATCCACCAAGAGATTTTACCCCTTCCTGGATACGTGCTCCCCCTGAATCATTAAGGCCAATCAAGGGCGCACCAACTTTCATCGCGAGGTCCATCACTTTGCAAATCTTTTCGGCGTGGGTTTCAGAAAGAGAACCTCCAAAGACCGTAAAATCCTGGGCGAAGACATATACCAGGCGACCGTTTATAGTTCCGTAGCCGGTAACCACGCCATCCCCGTAAAATTTCTGTTTTTCCATTCCGAAATCGGTGGTACGGTGAGTAACTAAAATACCAATTTCCTCAAAGGACGATTCATCGAGCAGGTAATCTACACGCTCACGGGCTGTAAGTTTCTTTTTTGAATGCTGACTTTCTATGCGTTTTTTACCGCCGCCCAGGTGGGCTTGCTCAATTTTATCGTTAAGCTTTTCTATATTCTGGCTCATATTTTTCAAATATTGGATTGGTTATCCGCTTGAATTTTGGATTATCAATATTATGTAAATTAAATTATTTAAAAAAGCAAGCACAGGCTAATATGCGAATCTTAATTAAAACCCGTTTCGGTAGGATTTTTTCTATATTATAATGATTACCTCGATGCAGTAATATGAGGTGTCCAAAAAGAAAAATTAAACCACTGATTTTAATTAGTTTACATCAGGTTTTAACAATCAATTGGATATATAAAAATCGAAAATTCGTAATTTAGATAAGAGTCATTGTTTTTTCTGATAGCAGGATTATGATACATATTAGTTACAGAAGACCTGTATTTGGAGGGATAATCTTTGCACTCGCTATGGGTCTTACCACCTATACCTTTGGAGAGATCTCTGGATTTCAGGCATGGGAATTGCTTGCTACTTCCTCCTCGGGAATAATCACTCTTTGCTATATCATCATTGTAGGCTCAATCTACATTTTGGTCATGTTGCTTCACCTTTTAAGTATAAAAGTACTAAAAATCAACCACTTAAGACTTAAATATTATAACGAGCTTTTGAATATTGCACGACTTGCTACCCTATTGATAATAAGTTCTACAATCGTTCTCTTGTTACTTAATATCCCATTTACCGAAACAAAAATATTCTCTTATTCAGATTATTTTAAGATCTATTACACGATTATTACAACGGCATCAATTTTAGCAGGTGGATTTATAGCAGTGATAACTATGATCTATCAAAGTATTCGAAATATCATTAGCGACAAAAAGGGAGAGCAAAATAATAATGAGACCGAATTAACAACGGAAGAATCTATGGAAGAATAATCTAATCTGATTATGAAAATCAAATAGAACGCTTATTTGAAATAATAATTTTTTCTTCGTTAAGGGAACTAACTCCTAAAAGATTAAAATAAGCTTCAGGATTCGATGAATTCCTTCAGGGTGTTCACAACATAATCCAGCTCCTCTTTTGTGTTATAATGTGAAAAGGAAAACCTAAGTGAGGGCTTTGCAAGATCTTCTTCAGAAAGGAACTCGTTAAGAACGTGCGAACCTTTATCACTTCCGCTCTGGCAGGCACTCCCTTTGGAACAGGCAATTCCCTTGAGGTCAAGTTGAAAAAGCAGCATCAGGGCTTTTTGTGGAGGCACCGGCAAACAAACATTCACCAGGGTGTAGGTACTGCCTTCCGAATCTTCGCAGTTCCCGTTGAATTTAGCTTCTGGAATCTCCTTTTTGATCTTTTCTATAAAATAATCTTTGAGTTCTGAAACATAAGCCTTTTCCTCTTCAAGGTTCTCCAGAGACAGTTTCAAAGCTTCTTCCAGGCCAACGATATTGTGCACACTTTCCGTTCCGGCGCGGTGACCACGTTCCTGTTCGCCTCCAAAAATAAGCGGTTTCAATCCGGTGTTCTTTCTTACAAATGCAAATCCCACACCCTTGGGCCCGTGAAATTTATGGGCGCTCACCGCGGTGAAATCTACCGGGATATCACTGAAATCAAGGTCGTAATGCCCTACCGATTGTACGGTATCAGAATGGAAAAGCGCATTATGGGCGTGAGCAATCTCACCTGCTCTTTTAATATCCAGCCGGTTTCCTACCTCATTGTTAATATGCATCAGACTCACCAGAGATTTCTTCTCTGAATTCTTCAGAAGTTCTTCCAGTTGGTCCAGGTTAGCATTTCCGCAGGAATCCAGTTCAAGATAATCTACCTCAATATCATAACATTGCTTAAGCTGATCGATGGTATAAAGCACCGCGTGATGCTCTATTTTGGTGGTGATGATGCGTTCAACGCCCAGATCGCGCACGGCAGAATTCAACGCGAGGTTATCGGCTTCGGTACCACCGGAGGTGAAAACGATCTCGGCTGGTTTAACATTCAGATATTTCGCTACGGTCTTTCTGGCCTGTTCCACAAGGGATTTGGCAGATCTTCCGAAGCTATGGGTGGATGAAGGATTCCCGTAAACCTCGTTCATTACGTCGGTCATTCGGGTGATCACTTCCTCACGCATTTGCGTGGTTGCGGCAGAGTCTAAGTATACGTTTTTCATTGAATACAAAATTAAACGAAATAAAAATAATTTTAAGGATGAAGGGGTTAAAAATCCTTATTTCCGCTATTTTTGTTGAAAAGCGCACTAATGAAAAAGTTTTTTTTAATTTTCATCATTTTTCTGGGATTGAGTTCCTGTGATAACGGGGAGATCATAGTCACCACTTTTGACCTGGAAAACAGCCAGCTCAAACTATGTGGGTTAGGAGACCAGAAAGTGCTTTATGTAATCAATAACAATGACGTATACGAAACTATGTCGTTGCAATTAACTTCCCGGCAATTGGATGAAAACCAGCTGCTTTTAAGCCGAAACACCAACCAGCCGATAGAAATTGAATTAACCGGAGACAACAAAATGATCTATAGACTTTATGACGGCGAGATCCCCAGCGATTACTTCTGCAAGGCAGTGCCCTCTAAAGATCCAAGGGTAATAGAGGAATATATTACTACGGAAGGAACCGTAGTGATAAGCACCCGCTTTAATGATATAGGCCCACAGGATGATGCCGATAAAGACGGAATCAAAAATATAGATGAGGGAATGGACCCGGATGAGGCGCAAAATCCCGGAAGCGATACGCATGTGGATACCGACGAAGACGGAATTCCCAATTACCTGGATATTGATGACGACGGAGATAATGTGCGCACAAGTATAGAGATAAGAACCGGCGATGGCGATCCCACGGCAGAAGGTTACAGAGATACCGACGAAGACGGAATTCCCAATTACCTGGACCCTGATGATGATGGGGACGAAGCTATAACCAAATATGAAGTAAGCAGCGACGACTTGCTTAATCCACAAAGCCTGCAACTTGCCGACAGACCTAATTACCTCAACCCCGAATTAACCGAGCCTTATAACGAACACGATGAAGCTATAGACCATGCGATTAACCGCAACTACCGGTCTGAGGTGGTGATCAGGAATTTCAATTTCGTAAAACAGGATGGCAGCGGGGAAGAAATAAGGTTTGATGAGTATAACCTGGGATACTATAGTGTTTCTGGGGTCAGTAGTGGGGAAACTGAAGAGGAGATTCCGGAGGAAGAAAATAATACGGAACCGCAGTAATTTTATCGCTAATTATTCTGAAAGAAATAAACTTCAGTGGCTCCCTGCCCGTATTTCTGGTAATCGGCGTCGTAAAATTTTAGGTTATCGTAGCGGCCAAGCAGGTAATCCAGTTCAGCCTTTAAAACACCTTCTCCTATTCCGTGAATAAATACAATCTTTTGAATACGTTTTCTCATCGCAAAGTCCAGCTGCCTTTTAGCAGTTTCCATTTGCAGATTGAGGATATCAAAATTGCTCATCCCCCGGAAATTATTCACCAGTTTTTCGATATGCAGGTCTACCTCCATAGGCGGAGCATTCCGTTCTTTGGGTTTAATGCGTTTTGACTTAGGTTTTTTAGGCAGGCTTTTTTCTTCCAGTACCCGGTTAAAATCTATATCTATAGGCAGGTCTTCAATAGGCGTCTCGATCTTCACCAATTCTGAAGGGGAAAAATCCATTTCAAAGCCGTCTGATGTTTCTATGGTCACCGAAGATGAATCGGCTTTCACCACCACTCCTTCCAGATCATCATCAAGAGCTGCTACTTTATCTCCGCGTTTGAATTCCATTACTGCTTATCTTCTTTGTTTTCGTTATCTTCTTTATGGTCATCTTTAGTAACTACCCAGAAATTCGTTGCTCTAAAGAGTCCGAACATAATAATAACCAGGCCGGTTATCTTGATATATTGGCTAGCATTTTCAACGGCTATGGCATAAAGCAGCAATCCGCCTCCCAGGACAATAAGAATCGTATTTATTAACTGTGTATTCTTCATTTCAGATCAATTTTACCAGAAACCCCTTATTCTAAATTCAATATTTTCAGGGGAACTTGTAGAGTTACAAAGTTAAAGTAATTATGAGGCTTTTATACTTCTTGTTCTTGTTTTTCTGTTTTCATCCGGTTTCAGCCCAGTTAAGTGTTTCACCTTCCAAGGCGGGAAGCAGTTTTCTGTATGCAAAAAACCTGGTCTTATATGTAGACGGGGGAATCCACCTCGAAAAAAATCCTGATCCCACTACCGAAGCCAGCATTTACCTAAGACAGGAGGCACAACTCATCCAGGGTGATAAAAGCAATAATTTAAATTCAGGTAATGGTCTGCTCTCTGTTTTCCAGGAAGGCCGGGCCAATGCCTTCAACTACAATTACTGGGGTTTACCGGTTTCAGATAATTCGGGGGCTGCAAAAACTGCCGACAGGATTATTTATGAACCTATGAGCAAGACCGAAAGCAGGCCGGCTCAGCTTTCTTCAGCATTAGACGGGAAAGCAAATCCGCTAACGATCTCCCGCAGATGGCTCTATAAATTTGAGGGAGGTACTTATGCTGACTGGGAATATATAGGTGATGATTTTTATCTTGATCCGGGACTGGGTTTCACGATGAAAGGTGTAAATGGCACCAATCTTACCACTGTAGAAGGGATCTCAAATAATCCGGGAAATCGGCAGCGTTACGACTTTCGCGGATTGCCAAATGATGGAAATATTAATATGAATATTCAGAAAGACCAGGTTTTGCTGGTGGGGAACCCATATCCTTCAGCTTTAAATCTCAAAGATTTTCTTATTCAGAATATAGCGACCACGGGAATAGCCTATTTCTGGGATCATTCAGACCATACTTTCTCACATTATCTGAAAGATTATGAAGGTGGCTATGGTGCATATTCCCCCGGAGCAAGTGCCTATGTTCCGGCGGTCTTTCAGTATTATGATGAATCGGCAGAACCAACAGGAAATACAGGAGAAACAGGACAAATTTATGGCCGGGAATTCAGCCCTATCGCACAGGGCTTTATGATCATGGGAAAAACAAACGGACAGGTTAGTTTTAAGAATTCTCAACGGGTTTTTAAAAGGGAAAACAGCACAAGCTCAAGCTTCAGGACACAACAGGAGGTTATTCCCAGGTTAAGACTAAATATTGCTTTTGATGATCTTTATGTAAGACAATTGCTTCTGGCTTTTAGGGATGATGCCAGCCCGGGAGTAGACCACGCGATGGATGCCAGGGCTTTTGGCGCCCTAATTACCGATGCGGCCTGGATAATAGACCGGGAACCCTACCTGATAAACGTTTTACCTTTCGACAAAGAAGAAAAGATTCCGCTCCTTATCTCGGCAAAAGAAAATACAGTCTTAAAAATAAGCATTGAAATCCCGGAAAATTTCTCTCCTGAAGCGATTGTACTTTTTGATGCTGAATCAGAACATTCCCATAATCTCTACAAATCTGATTTTGAGATTGAATTGCCCGCCGGAAATTATGAAAACAGGTTTTATTTAGGCTTCAGAGAAGAAATTCCGGAAGCACCGGAACTTTCCGAAGAAGATGAAGATTACTTTAGAGTTCCCGGAACTGCCGATATTATTTACAATAAAAGCTTAAGACAGGTAGAAGTGATAGCCGGGGAAATGTTGGCGGAAATTCAGGTATTCGATCTCACGGGAGGAATGATTTTTAACAAAAAGATTTACGAGAACAAACAATATGATTATTTTTATACAGGAAACCTGCGGGAAGCAGTGTATATCGTTAAGGTTAAAACCCGGGATAATCGTATTACAAACAAGAAAATACTGCTAAAAAAATAACCGATGGAAGAATTTATGTTGCCGTGTATGAACAAAAGCCTTTTAGGGATGGAATGCTTTGGCTGCGGGGGGCAACGTGCGGTAATTCTTTTCTTCCAGGGGAATTTCACCGAAGCTTTTTATATGTACCCGGCTATCTATCCCATAATGCTGTTGCTTGGCTTTTTGGTATTTAATCTCTTTTTTAGGTTCAGGAGGGATTTCCAGGTAAAAATAGGCCTGATTATTTTTGCCGGGATAGTTATGGCAGTAAATTATGGCTATAAAATGTATGAATTCATTCAACTAACCAATTAATACTTTTTTATGGAACGCACACAATTACCCAATTCCACGCTCATTTTAATTTTCGGAATCCTGTCTATCATCGGTTGTTGCTGTTACGGGATCTTAGGAGTCATCTTCGGAATAATCGCCCTGGTAATGGCCAATCGCGCCACCGAAATCTACAATGCTAATCCTGAATTGTATACCGGGTTTGAGAATGTAAAAACAGGAAGGATCCTGGCTATAATAGGACTCGTATTAAGCGGACTTAATCTTATCGCCTCCATTGTGATGCTATTTGTTTATGGCGGAATAGAAGGATACCAACAAGCCATGGAAGAAATTTTAAGATCGGTGCAGCAGTAAAAGATCGGAGTTTACATAACTGTTATATAGGTTTTCCATAGGGTATCCATAGAGTATCTATAGGCTAAGTATGGAGTATCTACGACATACAAGGGTGTTTACCAGTTTTAATATATTATACAACTCTTTTATTGCTCACTCTAATATTGCTCACTCTAATGAGACCCTGAATCATCCACTGATTTGAAAACTCACCCGAATGAGATCCTGAATCAAGTTCAGGATGACGATGCTCTGAGGAGACCCTAATCACGTTAAGGGTGACGGCATTCTTACATGCGGCCATGAACCTAATTCAGAGTGGCGAGCAATAAAAAGCCCGCCTAAACAGGCGGGCTTTTCAGTATAAAAACAATTCAGAATTTATTTCTCGAATTCCTTTAGGGTTTTAGTAATAATATCAACACAATCCCTTAGTTGTTCTTCGTTCATCACCAAAGGTGGCGCAAAACGGATGATGTTTCCGTGGGTTGGTTTTGCCAGGAGCCCGTTTTCCTTGAGGGCCATACAAATATTCCAAGCGGTATCCCCTTCAGGAGAATCGTTGATAACAATGGCGTTTAACAGACCTTTTCCGCGAACCAGGTCCACAATTTTTGAGTCCCTGATGTAATCATTAAGCAATCTCCGGAAGAGTCCGCCCATTTTTTCGGCATTTTCTTCAAGATTTTCGTCTCTTATTACCTCAAGGGCTGCAGTAGCTACCGCGCCGGCCAATGGGTTACCACCAAAGGTTGAGCCATGTTGCCCGGGTTTGATCACTTCCATCACGGTATCGTCAGCCAAAACTGCAGAAACAGGATATACTCCTCCAGATATGGCTTTTCCAAGAATAAGAATATCAGGTTTTACATCTTCATGATCTACCGCCAGTAATCTTCCGGTACGGGCGATCCCTGTTTGTACCTCATCAGCGATGAACAGTACATTGTGTTTTTCACAAATCTCCTTAGCGCGTTTCAGGTAACCTTCAGAAGGCACAAAAACTCCGGCCTCACCCTGAATAGGCTCAACCATAAATCCGGCGATATTTTTATTGCTCTTAAGCGTTTCTTCCAGGGCTTCCAAGTTATCGTAAGGAATCTTCAAAAATCCGGGAGTATAAGGCCCAAAGTTTTTCCTGGCTCCTTCATCATTGGAAAAAGAGATAATGGTAGTTGTTCTTCCGTGGAAATTATTCTCGCAAACCACGATCTGAGCCTGGGTTTCCTCTACACCTTTTTTCTCATAAGCCCATTTCCTGGCTATCTTGATAGCGGTTTCAACCGCTTCTGCGCCTGTATTCATTGGCAGAAGCTTGTCGAAATTAAAATATTCCGAAGCAAATTTCTCGTAAGGCCCCAGCACATCGTTATGAAACGCGCGGGAAGTAAGCGTAAGTTTAGCAGCCTGATTGCAAAGCGCCTCAACTATTTTTGGGTGACAATGCCCCTGGTTTACCGCAGAGTAAGCTGAGAGAAAATCGTAGTATTTATTTCCTTCAACATCCCATACATGCACACCTTCGCCACGGGTTAAGACCACTGGTAGTGGGTGATAATTATGTGCTCCGTACTTGTCTTCTAGTTTAATAGCTTCTTCTGAAGATGAAATTTTGGTTAATGGCATTTTCAATAATTTTATATTACTTTTTTGCAATTCCTTCTTTAAGCTGAAAGCCTTCAGGTTTGGAGAGAAATCATCCAAAATTTGAATTCCTGCAAATTACTAAATGTTTCCTGAATTTTTCAAAGGCCGGGCTAATAAATCTTAGCAATTATCCTATTTTTGCGCTATGGCAAGAAGGAATAAAAACAAGCTCTTTGAAGCTGTTGAAGTTATAGATGCCGGTGCTAAAGGCAAGAGTATCGCAAAAGCTCCGGACGGAAAAGTGATCTTTATAGACAATGCGGTTCCTGGCGATGTCGCCGATGTGCAAACCACCAAAAAGCGCCGTGCCTTCTACCAGGGCACCGCGGTTAATTTCCATACTTTATCTGATAAACGCACCGAGCCGGTATGCCAGCACTTCGGGGTTTGCGGAGGCTGCAAGTGGCAGAATATGGAATATAAGTACCAGCTGGAATACAAGCAGAATGAGGTACTCAATAACCTGCAACGCATAGGGAAAATAGAATTGCCTGAAGTTACTCCTATCCTGGGAAGCAAAGAGATCTACTTCTACCGTAATAAAATGGAGTTTTCCTTTAGTGACAGTAGATGGCTCACCATAGAAGAGATCCAGAGCGGCAAGGACATCCAGGACAAGAACGCTTTGGGCTTTCATATTCCGGGGATGTGGGACAAGATCCTGGATATTGAAAAATGTCATTTACAGGAAGACCCCAGCAATGCCATTAGAAATTTCGTAAAGGAATTCGCTACGGAGCACGGACTTCAATTCTTCAACACCCGGGAACAGAGTGGCCTGTTGCGCACTTTGATGATACGCACCACTTCTACGGGAGAACTTATGGTGCTGATTCAGTTTTTTAAAGAAGACAAGGTTAAACGCCAATTGCTCCTGGATGCCGTTGCCGAAAAATTTCCGGAGATCACCTCGCTTCAGTATGTGATTAACGGAAAAGGAAATGATACCATCTACGATCAGGAAGTGGTTTGTTACAAAGGTCGTGACCATATCTTTGAAGAGATGGAAGGCCTTAAATTCAAAATAAACGCTAAATCCTTTTACCAGACCAACTCGGAACAGGCTTACGAACTTTACAAGGTTACGAGAAACTTTGCCGACCTAACCGGAGATGAACTGGTTTACGATCTTTACACCGGAACAGGTACTATCGCCCAGTTTGTGGCTAAAAATGCTAAAAAAGTAATTGGAGTTGAAGCAGTTCCGGAAGCTATTACAGATGCCAAAGAAAATGCTGACCGCAACGGAATTACCAACACAGAGTTCTACGTTGGGGATATGAAGAAGGTCTTTACCGAAAGCTTTATCAATGAACACGGCCACCCAGACGTTATCATTACCGATCCGCCGCGGGACGGGATGCATAAGGATGTAGTAGCCCAAATAATTGGTATCTTGCCAAAGCGAATTGTTTATGTTAGTTGTAATTCGGCTACACAAGCGAGGGATCTGGCAATGCTGGACGAACATTACAGGGTGACGAAAGTTCAACCCGTAGATATGTTTCCGCAAACACACCACGTGGAAAATGTGGTGTGTTTAGAAAGCCGGCCGGGAAGCTCCCGGAAGCAATAAGGGGTAAAGTTTAGGCTAATATTTAAAAGCCTGTGTCAAATTCCCGGGTTTGGGTTAATATGTGAATGGCTGAAGCCGGGAAGCTCCCGGAGGCAATAAGGGATGAAGTTTAGGCTAATATTTAACAGCCTGTGTCTAATTTCCGGGTTTGGGTTAACATGGGAATGGCTGAAGCCGGGAAGCTCCCGGTAGCATAAATGAGGGAAGCTCAGGCTAATAATTAAAATCTGTAGCAAATTCCCGGGTTCGGGTTAATATGTGAATAGAAGAATCCGGCACGCTGCCGGAAGAAAAAACAGATAAACCTCAACCTAATAAGGTTAATATATGTTTAAATGAAAAAGGTCTTTTTAAAAATCATTCTTGTTAGCTTCGGAATCTTTTTATTTTCCGGGTGCCAGCGTGATGATCTTTGTCCTGCCAGCACTGATACCACTCCCCTGCTTATCATTAAATTCTTTGATATCGAGGAACCGGAAGAAACCAGGTCTCCTACTAATTTACGCGTTTGGGACCAGGAAAGAGATACTATTCTTCTCAACAGGGTAAATGTTGATAGTATTGCCATTCCGCTGAAAACCTTTGAAGATAACACCGAATATGCATTTACCATAAATGCCCGGGAGATCGATGAAGACGAGGACGAGGAGGATCCAAATATTCTTATCCCAAACACCGATATTTTAAGGTTCACCTATGGCCGGGAGCAGGTGTATGTAAACCGAGCCTGTTCCTTTAAGGTGATCTATTCCGGGCTTAGGCTGAATATAGATGCCGGCGACGATGAACCCTGGATTCAAACTTATACTATAGAACAAACCGAAGTTGAAGATGAAACAAACCGTCATATCTCTATTTTCTATTAGCCTGATTTTCCTACTGTCAACAGGTTGTTTGTTCGCTCAGGAAACAACAGCTCTTGATACTATAGACCAGCGGGTGAAATACGGCATTCGGGTAGGAACCGATATAAGTAAACTGGCACGTAGTTTTTTCCAGGATGATTATGATGGTTTTGAGATCATGGGCGATTACCGGGTGTATGATAATTTCTATGCTGCCGCCGAAATTGGTACGGAAAGCCTTCCTTTTTCAGAAGATAATATCAGGGTGGTTTCCATCGGGCAATATGCCAAAGTTGGTGTAGATTACAACGCCTATGAAAACTGGACGGGGATGGAGAATATGATCTTTGCCGGCTTGCGGTATGGATTTTCTACTTTCACCCAGGAGCTCCACGAATACACTATTTACAACACTTCCCAGTTTTTCGGACCCGATGTGCGGGATGAAATGATAGAAAACAGCGGCCTTAACGCCAGCTGGATAGAACTGATTGGAGGCTTGAAGGTAGAGATCCTGAATAATCTTTATCTCTCGGCTAATGTTCAGATAAAACGCAGACTATTTCAGAAGACGCCAAATAACTTCGATAACCTCACTATTCCGGGGTTTAACCGCACTTATGACGACAGCAACTTTGGGGTGGGTTATGGTTATGGCATTTCTTATCTCATTCCCATTTATAAGAAATAGTCGGTAGTCTTTTGTCTGTAGACGGTTTTCGGTTTTGGGTTCTCGGTTGTGGGTTCTCGGTTGTGGGTTTTCGGTTGTGGGTTGTCGGTTGTGGGTTTTCGGTCGTTTATTGTTTGTGGTTTGTTGTTTGTTGTTTGTGGTGAGTTTTGACGAAATTAAACAGAAAGCGGTGCTTCAACCATATGGAAATAGGAAGAGATAAATTTTAAATAGTGTAGACCAATTCCCAAAAAAGAGAATTGACACAGCATCTATACAAGGTTCTAAAAAAGTCTATTCTATCCGTTTCCGTTTCTTAGTGCCGGGGTAGATCTGGTATTTAAGGAGTTTAGATTCCAGGGCGCCGTTGTAGAGCTTTATTTTTCTTGAGGGTCGCAGGCCAACGTGTTTTATGGCTTCCAGGTTGGAGGTGATAAACCAGGCATCGGTATCGGTATAGCCTTGTTTGAGGGTATCTCCTATAGCTTTGTAGAAAACCGGCATATCTATATCCAGTCTTTCGCCGTAAGGCGGATTAAATACCATATGAAGATGCCGCTCCCCTTCCTTTTCAGACTCGAAAAAATCCTGTCTTTCCACTTTTATGAATTCTGAAAGATTGGCGTTTTCAATATTATCTATAGCCTTATGCACTGCGGAAGGTGCCTTATCATAACCTTTTATGCTGAAGTGAAATTCCCTCACCTTTTTTAGCACCGAATCCTCTATTTGTTCAAACAGGGACTCATCCCAGTCTTTCCATTTCTCGAAGGCAAATTCCTTTCTATTCAGGTTTGGCGGAATATTACAGGCGATCATTGCCGCTTCGATGAGAATGGTTCCGCTTCCGCACATAGGATCCAGGAAATCACTTTGCCCATCCCAGCCTGAATGCAACAACATTCCGGCGGCAAGCACTTCATTGATAGGAGCGATATTAGTGGCAGTCTTGTAGCCACGTTTATGAAGAGATTGCCCCGAACTATCAAAAGAAACATTACAAAAGTTCTTTTCTATATGCACATTGATGCGCAGCGTAGGGAAATCGAGGTCTACATCGGGACGTTTTCCGAATTTATCCCGAAACCTGTCTACAATAGCATCTTTGGTTTTAAGCGAAATATACTGGGAGTGCGTGAAAATTTCAGAGTGAACGGTAGCATCTATGGCCAGGCTATCGTCTACGCCCATAAATTCTTCCCAGGGCAGCGCATAGATATTTTTATAGAGTTCCTCTTCAGAATTGATCCTGAAGCTGCGATAAGGTTTAAGGATCTTAATGGCGGTACGCAGGCAGAGGTTAGCTTTGTACATAAAGCCCAGGTCGCCGTAAAAACTTACGTTTCGGGTTCCTTCTTTAATATCCATCGCGCCAAGACTCAGCAATTCTTTAGCCAGAATTGGCTCAAAACCATACATGGTCTTGGCTATCATTTTAAAATTATCCATATCGCTTTTTTAGAGATGGCAAAAATACATTAATTTTGGCGGATGTGCCGAAGAACGGGAGTGGAATGAAAAGGCTGCATCTTTTACATTTAAAGCAGCAGTTAAAGGGGAAAATGGAGTCGGTGCCGTGTAATTTTCGGGAAAGAAGCCGACAAACATCTATCATATTCAGCAATTAATGATCTACTTATTACCCTTAATCTCGGTTCTTATCGGTTATATTATTTCACGTTTTCTGAATCCGGGGACTTCTACGGGATTTAAATTACTGCTTAGTTTTAGTGGGGCCTACCTCCTATCGGTAACGGTTTTTGAATTGCTCCCCGAAGTTTATGCGGAAGCGATAGACGGGATTGGCATTTTCATAATGCTGGGCCTCCTGCTGCAGATCCTGCTGGAATTTGTTTCTAAAGGAGTAGAACACGGACATTTACACACCACCGATAAAAGCACCACTTTCCCCTTAATGTTACTAGTCAGTTTAAGTATTCACGCGTTGCTGGAAGGTGTTCCTCTTGATGAGAAGGGACATTTATTGCACGGAGTGGTAATACACAAGATCCCGGTGGCCGCAATTTTATCGGTTTTCCTGATACACTCGAAGCTCGCTAAATGGAAGGTTTTTCTGTTTTTGGGGATCTTCGGGTTAATGACACCCCTGGGTAGCTTTTTAAAGATGAATGTTCCGCTTATTGAAGAGAGTTCGGTGTATCTTAATGCGATAGTGATAGGGATCTTTCTGCACGTCTCCACCACAATCCTTTTTGAAGCTTCAAGAAATCATAAGTTTAACGCCTCGAAATTGCTGGTGATCGTTGCCGGGATCCTGCTGGCTTATTTTATTTAAGAATGTTCAGCAAGGAAGAAAGCAAAAAATTACGGCAGCAGTTCTGGACGAGTTTCGGGATAGTTTACAGGACGAAGTGGATACTTTATGATACCAAACAGAAGGAGATTCAGCTTAAATTCACCTTCAACCGCAAATTTGCCCAGGTCTCTCTGGACGTTATCGACCCCGATGAACTCGTTCGCGCCTATTATTTTGAAAAACTGCTTAGCCTAAAGCAGATCCTCAGGAATGAATACCTGCCGGAAGCTGTCTTCGAAGAATCTTATGAATTGCCCGAGGGAAAGGCGATCTCCAGGGTTTATGTGCAGCTGGACGGGGTGAATATTCACAACCGGCAGCAATGGCCCGAAGTGATGAAATTCTTAAATGAGCATATGTTTCAGCTGGAAGCTTTCTTTGAAGAATACCGTGATTATCTTAGCGCGTAGCAGATCTTAGTATAGCGGAGAAGAAATTAATCTCAGCTTGTACGCTTCAGAATTTTCAGAAATAATTCAGCCGGAAACTCACATTTTCTTCAGCAGCTTCATTTTCCTTCAACAAAAAATTTCCGTAGAAAAAAGAATCAGGCAAATTCAGCCCAAAATATTCGGCACTAAAAAGCAGGGATTTTCCGCAGTGAAAAAAGGGAACAGAATGTTTATGTTGAGGTTTATAAACTTTTTCGAATGTTAGAAATCAAATTATATCCATTAAGACACCGTGGAGCCTTGCATATTGCGGTGTCTTTTCCTTTTAATATGGAGCTTAACCAGGAAGTAGGAAAGGTACCCGGGATACGCTGGAGCAGGACTAAGCGCTGCTATTATTTGCCTTTTTCCCAACAAAACAAAAGCAAACTATTCAAGGTACTCAAAACTAAGGGCAGGTATATAGACTACTCGGCGCTAGCGGGAGTTAAGCCGGAAGTGCCTGTTAAAAAAGCGATACCGTTGAATAAGCAAAACCAGGAATTGCTGGACACTTATCTTTCTTATTTGAAGGGGAAGCGTTATAGCGGAAGCACCCTACGGACTTATAAAAGTTTTATAGAAAAGTTTTTGCTGAGCCTTAAAAAGCCGGTTGAAGAACTTACCAACCGGGACCTGGAGTTATACTTTGAGCGGGAGATCGCGGGGAGGAATTATGCAATAAGCACCCACCGGCAGTGCGTGAGCGCTCTAAAGCATTTTGCCAGCTTGCAGCAATTACCAGAGCTGGAGGCTGAAGTAATAAACACCCCCAGGAAAGACAATAGCCTTCCTACGGTTTTGTCTAAAGAAGAAGTAATAGACCTGCTGCGTGCCACACGCAACCTTAAGCACCGGGCTTTATTTGCCTTATTGTATGCATCGGGCCTGCGGGTTGGGGAAGCTTTAAACCTAAAATTAAACGCCATAGATATAGATCGCCGGCAGATTATTATAAGAAATGCTAAGGGAAGAAAAGACCGTTTTGTGACGATGGCCGAAAGTTTTATACCCCTGTTGCTGAATTACCTGGATACCTACCGGCCAAAGAGTTATTTCGTAGAGGGTGCCAATGGCGGTCAATATTCCGGGTCCAGTGTTAGGGCGGCTCTAAGGCAGGCATGCAGGCAGGCAGGTCTTAAAAAGCGTGTTACTCCGCATAGTTTGCGACATTCGTATGCCACGCATATGCTGGAGAACGGGATAGACATCAGGTATATCCAAAGCTTACTGGGTCATTCCAGACCGGAGACTACGATGATCTATACGCATGTTACTCAAAAAGACCTGATGCAAATAAGAAGTCCATTGGACGAGACTCTTAAATCCTTAGCTAAGTCGGATAAAAATAAAAGCAATCCACGCCTATCCCGGAATAACCTGGATTGAAAGTGTATTACTTTGAAAGACAAAAGAATTATCTTTAAAATAAAAGAAAACAGTTACAGACTGATTGTAAAATTCAACTTTGAATACCAAATCGGTTGGATACGGTTTATAGGCACTCATGCAGAGTATGATAAAATAAATGCAAATACAATTTAAAATGAAAATAAAACCAATTAGAAACGAAGACGATTATCAAAATGCTCTTATGCGACTAGAGGAAATTTTTGATGCAAAAAGAGGAACCGATGAGGGTGATGAATTGGAAATATTATCCATTTTAATTGACAATTACGAAGACGAACAGTTTCACATAGAAATGCCGGATCCTATTGAAGCAATTAAATTCAGGATGGAACAATTAGGATGAAACCAGCAAGCTGCTGGACCCAAACAAGGATAAATGCAGTAGTATGATTATAAATTCAGGCCTGATTCCCAAATTTCAGTGAAAATTAATGCAGATAAAACAAAAGACCTGGCAGAAATCTTTGGTTTCAAAAGCAGAGTGAGTGAGATCTTAAATAAAAAAAGGAAACTAACCCTGGAAATGGTAAGAAAACTAAATACCACACTACATATTCCAACAGAAGTTCTGATCCAGGATTATTAGATGAAATAAATTTAGAGTTTTACCCAGGCTTCAAACCTGTTTTTTTCCGAAGAAGGAAGATAAGCACACAATTATTTACCTGTGAGGAGCAGAAGCAGTAATGTGCGTAGGTATTTTAGAATATGGAGTAACTTGCTAATCATTATTCAAACAATTCACAACAAGCTGTAAATATGAAAATCGCAATCCTCTCTCCTATCGCCTGGCGAACGCCCCCGGTAAAGTACGGGCCCTGGGAGCAGGTTGCTTCAAATATTGCCGAAGGTCTTGTAGAGCGTAACATAGACGTTACTTTATTTGCGACCGGAAATTCTATCACAAAAGGCAAACTGGAAGCTGTTTCAGAAAATGCCTGGGCCGAGGATGCACAGATGGACCCCAAGGTTTGGGAATGTCTTCATATCAGCAATTTGATGGAACAGGCAGACAAATTTGATTTAATACATAACCACTTCGATTTTCTTCCGCTTAGCTATTCCAGGCTCATCAAACCCCCTATGCTTACTACCATACACGGGTTTTCTTCAGAAAAAATACTCGAGGTATATAAAAAGTATAACACTACCGCTTATTATGTCTCCATCAGCAATTCAGACCGCAATAAGGCGCTGGATTATGTGGCTACGGTATATAATGGTGTTGATGAGAATGAATTTAGCTTTAAGGAAAGATCAGAGGATTATTTGTTGTTTTTTGGCAGAATTCATCCCGAGAAGGGAACTCTTGAAGCTATTGAGATCGCCAAAAAATCGGGGCGAAGGCTGATCATTTCGGGCTTAATCCAGGACCAGGAATATTTTGACAGCAAGGTAAAGCCGTTGATTAACGATGATGATATTGTATTTGTGGGTAATTCGGGGCCGAGAGAAAGAGATCAACTTATGGGGGGAGCTTATGCCCTGTTACATCCCATAAGCTTTAGAGAGCCTTTTGGGTTAAGCGTTGCAGAAGCTATGCTGTGCGGAACCCCGGTTATTGCATTCAACCTGGGCTCTATGCCAGAATTGATAATTCACGAAAAAACCGGTTTTCTCGTGGATAGCATTGCGGAAGCCGCAGAAGCAGTTGGTAACATAGCTTCGATAAGCAGAAAGTTTTGCCGGGAATGGGCGGTTTCTAAATTTAGCAGGAAAGAAATGATCGATGGCTATTTAGCGGTATATGAGCGCATATTAAACCCAGGGAATTAGCACCTGATACAGCGTATTATCTAGCTTCAGATACGGCGGGACCTGGCAGGTATTTAATGAATGATAAATAGCGTACTAAGATTTCGGCTAACGAGCTTCCCTAAATTCTTAAGGGAATCGTATAAAAATCAACAAAACCTGCGTTTATCCCGAATTTATTTATGTTAAAAGTGTATATTGCTGCGGATATAACTAGTTGCCCACAATTAAACCAAACATTGAGAATTATGAGAAAAACACTATTATTATTAACATTTATTACTTTAAATTCAATCTGTTATAGCCAAGTTGTTAAATTTAAAATATCTTCAGTTTCTTTTAAAAATTACGATGAAAAAATAGGTCAATGGGAAGATTGGACAGAAATTGAAGAAGTTGATATTCTTGGAACTATTGATGTCGATAATGACCGAATAAGAATTTTTTCAAAATCAGAGCAGAATTATGATGTTATAGAAAATAAAGGAAAAAGAACTGATAATGATGGCGATGATATTATAGAATGGATTTGTGTTAATGAAGATGGAATGAAGTGTGGCGTAAGATTAGTAACATTAAATTCCCGCAACGGACGAAAACAGCTTTATGTAGATTTCAATAATTTTTACATACTTTACAATATTTATTTCCTTGATTAATTATGCACGGCCAATAATTACTAATAAACTGTAAACCATTCGCAAATGAAAAATATTTTATATCTTTTAATTATTTCTATTGTATTTGGATGCGCTGAAAAACCACCTGAACCGACTGAATTATACAATGATTACCGAAAGAGTGTTGCATTGATAAAAAACTCATACTATTTCCAAACTACGCTTGATAATGGTTTTGAATTCTTTTACACAATTGAGAATAACGAACCGATTTTTTTCGATGAAGAAGAAGATGCTATTGCAAATGCTGGCGTTAGTTATGGTACAGGTTTTTTCATTTCATCAACTGGCGAATTAGCTACAAATCGACACGTTGTTTATCCAAGTCAAGAAACGACTTCAATTTCAGAAGGCATTAATAACTATCTGAACGATATCAAATACAAATTAAAAAAGTTAATCAATGAAACACAAAATGAGAATAGCAAATTAGCTGATGCTTATAATGAATATTATGATTACCTTGATTACGATAGAAAAACTGAATTAAAGGATGAATATGCAAATCGAAAAAATGAAATAATAGAATTAGAACAATATTTAGAGAATTTAGATTTCAATCCTAACAATACAACTACAGAATTAAAAAGAATATTTTTAGGTATTGCACTCGATGATACTCACGTTACATCAGCAAATGATTTCATTGAGTGTGTAGCAGTAAAAAAATCGGATGTAGAAGAAATCGATTTGGCAATTATTCAAATTAAAAATAAAACCACACCGTCTTCAGCCACAAAGGTTTTTAATTTAAAAGATATAACTTTAAAAAAAGAACTTGCTTTAAATGACAAAGTCTATATGATTGGCTTTAATCACGGAATTGAATTAGCTAATACTGGAAATGGAATTAAATCACAATTTACACAAGGAACTATAACTCAAGACCCAGACCAAAATAAAATACTCTATTCTATACCAACATTACCAGGTTCGAGCGGAAGTCCAATTATAGACGAATGGGGAAATTTAGTTGCTGTCAATTTCGCTAAAACGGGCGATTTTCAAGGATTTAGTTTTGGAATTCCATCTTTAGCTTTAAACAATCTTTATTCAAATTCAAACTATTCCAATTCATATAAAGAAAGTGTACCTGTTAACACAAACACCAACAGGACAGTTAAAGAAATAAATTATTCCCAAAACATACGAGATTTTTTAAAAGCAGAAGAAAAAAGAGATTTTGATATAATTTATGGCTATTTATCACCAAAATTTAGCCGGTATTATGACATAAATGACCCAAGCTATTCTAAACTTAAAAACCGCTATGAATACCTTTGGGGTTTTACTTCCAATTCAAAAAACTATGTGAAGTCAATCGAGAAAATTAACGATTTCATTTATGATTTGAACACTGAATACACATATTATAATCATCGTAAGGAACAAGAATTTACTGTAAATAGTACTGTTCGATTTCTGTTCGATGATAATGGAAAAATCATTGAAACTTACGGCGTTGAATAAATAACTGTGGGCAACATTGTATATAAAAAATAGCGCAAGTCTTTGCTAACACTAAGGTTTGGGAGTTTTTGGAAAGTCGCCAAATTTTTAAATTTGACGATTTCCAAGTAAAAAGATAAATAGTAAAATTTAAAAATTCGGCTTGTGTTAATCCGAAAAGTAACAGCTTATTTTCAGCGCTACTTTTCATATACGGAGCCGTTGGTAGCCATTTGACAACAATATAGCGTTAAAATTAAAGGTTCAAAAAAGAAAGATTGTAAATTAATACAATAAAAGCCACTCACTTAAAAGAGATAGAACCTTAAGAGTAAACAAAATATTCAAATTAAATGACTACTTAGGTCGAACCTAACCGCCCAAGACCTTAATGGGGCATTAATTTTGTATAATTATGAAAAAGATTCTTTCTTCATTACTAATTGTTGTATTTATGCTTGCAAGTACACAAACATATGCTTGGAAGCTTTTTGGATCTGAAACGTATGAAATTGTAAGTTCAGACGGTTGTACCGTAACAACTTACAAAAAAACCTATTTTTTAGGAATTAGAACTTCAGTAGATCCACAAAATGTTGAATATGTATGCTTTGACTAGCTATACCTAAAATGGGATGTGCTTTTAGCACATCCCTAATTTAAATAATCATGAAAAAATATATATTTCTACTATTTACATTTATAACAATTTCTGCTTTTAGTCAAAAGGAGATATTTATTTTAGATTCACTTTCTAAAAAACCAATTGAATATGCTAATGTAAACTTCATAGGTTCAGATAAAGGGACTTACTCAAATACAAATGGTATTAGTAAAATACCCCTTGAGATTAAAAAAATTTCTATATCGAGTGTAGGGTATGAAAAAAAAATTATTTCTAAATTTAGTGATACTATTTTTTTAACCCCTAAGGTAATAGAGTTACCTGATGTTTTTATCAGACCTAACTCAAAATCAGTTTTAGGTAAAGAAAAAAGCAAATTATATATTGGTTTTAATTCAAATTCCAAAAGTGTGATTTTTGTTAAAAAAATTATCTTAAATGATAATGTAAATCTTCTTAAAGCACACTTTGATTTAATAAATAATAAGGTATCTAAAAAGTTTAGATTATTAATTTTTGATGTAAATAAAAAGAATAAGCCAGGCAATAATATTTTGAATACAGATATAATTTCTGAAATTAAATCTAATGAAAAAAATATAACTATAGAATTAAACGATTTTGATATCAGTTTGAGAAAAGGAATTTATTTTTTAGGTATTGAAATTTTTGAATTAACAAATGAAAATAAAGAACCACCTATTAAAATAGGATGTTACAAATCTTCAAATAAAAATAAAAGTTTTTTTAAGCCAGTATTTAATGATGATTCTGATTGGAATACAATTAAAACTTATAATGGAAAAAAAGATTACTCATTTAATTTTTACTTATCAATTCAAAAGTAGTAGTAAAAACGGCTACCAATCGAGTAGACGGCTCCGCCGTTAATTGACGGAGTGCGCCTCTCACACCACCGTACGTACGGGTCTCGTATACGGCGGTTCATAATCCATCTTTTCAATCGCTCTTTACACCAATTGAAACTATTTCATACTTTATGAA
>JAGXIH010000006.1 GCA_024635795.1 Salegentibacter sp.
CACGATCACTTAGGAAAAAAGAGTCCTAAAGATTTTATCAATTATTGGTCAACTCTTAAACCTGAGAAGAGACCAGTAATTACTATTTTTGATAATGAAAATTAATATCTAAAACCGGTCAACACTAATCAGGGAAGTTCAGTGTTGTGAGTTGCGCCTATGGCGTTTATTGTTTAGGGTTTAGCCCAAGGCGTTTATTGTTTGGGGTTTGGGGTTTATTGTTTATTTTTAAATGAACCATTAAACTTTCAACTATGGGGAAAATCGAACAATTTGAAGATATAGAAGCCTGGCAACTGGCGAGAAGAATCTGTCAGAAAACAGAAAAGCTTTTTCGAACCACGCCCTTAGGAAAGAACTATAAACTACGGGACCAAATGGAGAGGAGCTCGGGTTCTATTATGGATAATATTGCTGAAGGTTTTGGAAGGGGTGGAAATCAGGAGTTCCACAATTTTCTTAGCTTCTCAAAAGGTTCAGCATCTGAATTAAGATCACAGCTTTATAGAGCTTTGGATAAAGAACTAATCTCAGAAATTCAGTTTAAAGAATTAATGGATGATTGCCTTCAGTCTGAAAATAAAATAGGAGCATTCATGCATTATCTCAGAAGATCGGAACTCAAAGGGATAAAGTTTAAAAAACCCGGAAATGAATAATCCTAAAGAAACGAACCACAAACAACAAACCACAAACAACAAACATTTTCACCGGTTCATTTCATTTTTTAATTTTCTAATAAAAAGCCAGAATGAGCACGGTCTCCATTCTCCTTTTATTTATGACCTGGTGACCCGGTGTTTTTATGATAAGACGAAGTATCCTGAATATGAAGTTTTGGAAGAATACCGAAAGGAGTTGCTGGAAGATAAGCGAACGATAGAAGTCACCGATTTCGGGGCGGGAAGCAGGGTATTTAAGTCGAAGGAACGGGAGGTTGGTGCTATTGCAAGGAATGTCGGGATTCCACATAAGCGAGCGAAATTTCTGTTCAGACTGGCAAAATATCTTGATTGCCAAAACATCCTGGAACTTGGCACTTCCCTGGGAATAGGAACCGCTGCCCTGGCACTGAACAAATCTGCACAGGCAACCAGTATTGAAGGTTGCCCCCAGACCGCGGAAGTAGCCCAAGGTCAACTTAAAAAGTTTGGGTTTGAGAATGTGAATCTTGAAATTGGAGAGTTTGAGTTGGTGTTGGGAGATATAGTGGAAAGTGGAGAGTGGAGAGTGGAGAGTGAAAAGAGGAAAGTGAAGAGCGAAGAAAAAGTGGAGAGTGGAGAGTGGAGAGTGGAAAGGAAACAACAAACAACAAACAACAAACCCCAAACAGCATACGATTTAATTTACTTCGACGGCCACCACACTAAGGAGGCTACTTTAAAATATTTTGAATTACTGCTGCCAACTGCGCATAATGATTCGGTTTTTATTTTTGACGATATTCACTGGTCGCGGGGAATGGAGGAAGCCTGGGAGATCATTAAAAAGCATCCTGAGGTTAGGGTGAGCATCGATACTTTTCACCTGGGCTTGATCTTTTTCAGAAAAGAACAGGTTAAACAAGATTTTATAATTCGGTTGTAACAAATCGGCAGGACCGGCGTCCTATTGACACAAAACATTCTGCATGAGCAAAGTCATTGAGATCAGGAACATCACCCGGGATTTTCCGCTGGGGAGTGAAATTGTAAAGGTTTTAAAAGGTATAGACCTGGACATAGACCGAGGGGAATATGTTGCCCTTATGGGTCCTTCGGGATCAGGGAAGTCAACTTTAATGAACCTGTTGGGGTGTCTGGATACGCCAACTTCAGGAACTTATATCCTTAACGGGGAAGATGTGAGCAAGATGAGCGATGATGAGCTGGCCGAGATCAGGAATAAAGAGATCGGTTTCGTTTTTCAGACCTTTAACTTGTTACCCAGGACAACCGCCCTGGACAATGTGGCCCTGCCAATGGTTTATGCGGGTTATTCTAAAACCGAAAGAAGAGAGCGCGCCGAAGAGGTACTAACCAACGTAGGCCTTGCCGACAGGATGGACCACAAACCCAATCAGCTTTCGGGTGGACAAAGACAGCGGGTGGCCGTAGGTCGCGCCCTGGTTAATAATCCTTCGATAATCCTGGCCGATGAGCCCACGGGAAACCTGGATTCGGTAACTTCTGTAGAGATCATGAAACTCCTTGATAAAATACACGCTGATGGAAACACAGTGATCGTTGTTACTCACGAGGAAGAAATTGCAAGACACGCCCACCGAATTGTAAGATTAAAAGATGGAATGGTGGAAAGCGACGTAAAACAGGAAAGAGTTGACCCCTAAAAGCTCAACGACTTAGTTTTTATCTTCCAGCAAGGGTACGAACCTAAACTGCCCAAACTCTGTTTTATCGAATTCCTGTGGGGATTTCCTGATAAACATCGTCATTGTTTGAACATCGGAACCCACGGGAATAATCATCCTGCCCCCTACTTTTAACTGCCCCAGCAAATCTTTGGGAACATAGGGTGCTCCCGCTGTCACGATTATCTTATCGAAAGGCGCATATTCAGGTAAGCCTTTGTAGCCATCCCCAAAACTCAGGTGTTTTGGCCTGTAGCCTATTTTATTCAGGAAATTTTTAGTCTTTTTATAAAGTTCGCGCTGGCGTTCTATACTGTAGACCTTCGCGCCGAGTTCGCAGAGCACCGCGGTTTGGTAGCCGCTGCCGGTTCCAATTTCCAGAACCTTATCCCCTTTTTCTATCTCGAGCTTTTCAGTTTGAAAAGCTACGGTATAAGGTTGCGAGATAGTTTGATCTGCAGCAATAGGAAAGGCTTTATCCTGGTATGCGTGATCCTCAAAACTACTGTCCATAAAGAGGTGTCGGGGGATTTTCCCGATAGCTTCCAGCACCTTTTTATCAGTTATTCCCTTTCGGGTAACAGTTTTAACCAGCTGCTGTCTTTTTCCTTTATGACGAAAGTTATCCTCAATCACCTTAACAAAACTTTAGGATGTAAAAATACTTAAAGAAAGCGGTGTTCTGCAAGTAAAAGAGGAAAGGATTATTCCGGTGTTTTCTAAACTATTTGCAATCAAAATACTATTTTTGTTTCAAAAGCTAAAATATATGTTGAAAGTTGGGGTTTTGGGTGCAGGACACTTAGGAAAAATTCATTTACGACTGCTTAACGAGTCAGATAAATATGAATTAGTTGGATTCTACGACCTCGATTCAGAAAACGCAGAAAAAGTATCAGAAGAATTCGGTTACAGGCTCTTTTCCAATCTCGAGGAACTCATAAAAGCAGTAGACGTTGTAGACGTTGTCACCCCTACCCTTTCTCATTTTGAAGTCGCTAAAAAGGCAATTTCCGCAGGAAAACATCTCTTTATTGAAAAGCCCATTACCAACACCTACGAGGAAGCGGAAGAGCTTATCAAATTAGCAAAAGAAAAAGGCGTAAAAGGCCAGGTAGGACATGTAGAACGCTTCAACCCGGCTTTCAGGGCCGTTGTTTCCAGAATAGAAAACCCAATGTTCATCGAAGCTCACCGCCTTGCGGAATTCAATCCGCGGGGAACGGATGTGCCGGTGGTACTGGATCTGATGATCCACGATATCGACGCTATCCTCAGTGTAGTAAAATCGAAGGTAAAAAGCATTAACGCCAGCGGGGTTTCGGTAATTAGCGACACCCCCGATATCGCCAACGCCCGAATAGAATTTGAAAACGGCTGCGTGGCCAACCTCACTGCAAGCAGGATCTCGATGAAGAATATGCGGAAATCGCGGTTCTTCCAGCGGGATGCTTATATTTCGGTAGATTTTCTTGAGAAAAAGTGCGAGGTGGTAAAGATGAAAGACGCGCCCGAGGATCCGGACGAATATGCAATGGTACTTCAGAATGCCGAGGGAATAAAAAAACAGATCTATTTCGATAATCCCGAAGTTTCTCCAAATAACGCCATCCTGGATGAGCTGGAGACCTTCGCCGATGCTATAAATAATAACAGCACTCCAATCGTGACCCTGGAACAGGGCGCCGAAGCACTAAGGGTAGCCAAAGGGGTAATTGAAAGTTTTAGTAAATAAACCACACAACAAATTTTATATAAAATGAAGAATATTTCAGTTATAGGAGCAGGAACGATGGGCAACGGAATCGCCCATACTTTCGCTCAATTCGGATATAAAGTAAACCTGATCGATATTTCAGAAGAAAGCCTGGAAAAAGGTCTTAAAACCATCTCCGGCAACCTGGACAGGATGGTTTCCAAAGAAAAAATAAGCGAGGCCGATAAAGAGAACACGCTTAACAATATTACCACCTTTACCAAACTGGAAGAAGGAGTAAAAGATGCCGATGTGGTGGTGGAAGCCGCTACCGAAAATGAAGACCTGAAACTAAAAATCTTCAGACAGCTGGATGAATTTTGCAGCAAAGACAGCATTCTTAGCAGTAATACATCCTCTATTCCGATCACCAAGATCGCTGCGGAAGTTTCGAATCCTGAAAGAGTAATCGGGATGCACTTTATGAATCCGGTGCCGATCATGAAACTGGTAGAGATCATCCGCGGATATAACACCAGTGATGAGGTTACTAAAAAGATCATGGAACTTTCAGAAAAACTGAACAAGGTGCCGGTAGAGGTTAATGATTACCCCGGGTTTGTGGCCAACCGCATCCTGATGCCTATGATCAATGAAGCTATAGAAACGCTTTACAATGGAGTGGCCGGAGTTTATGAAATCGACACCGTAATGAAACTGGGGATGGCACATCCTATGGGACCATTACAACTCGCCGATTTTATCGGGTTGGACGTGTGTCACTCGATCCTGGAGGTGATGTATGACGGTTTCAAAAACCCTAAGTATGCGCCCTGTCCCCTGTTGACCAATATGGTAAGAGCCGGAAAACTCGGTGTTAAGTCGGGAGAAGGTTTCTATGATTATTCAGAAAACAAAAAGGCTGAAAAAGTTTCGGCACAATTCAGCAAATAGGAAAAGGTAATTTGGCAAAAATACTTCCATTCAAAGCGGTGCGGCCGGTGAGGGCCAAAGCAGGTCTGATAGCCAGCCGCCCCTATGAAGATTACAGTGCTGAAGAACTCACCGCTCAGTTGGAGTTCAATCCTTATTCCTTTCTGCATATTATAAACCCCGGTTATAAGTTTCAGCAAAACCTGAAGGGCGGGCAACGCTTTCAGATGGTGAAGAACCGATATCTGGAGTTTAAAGAAGAAGGAACCTTTATTCAGGATAAGAATCCGGCATATTATATTTACAAAGTAAAAAGCAGGGGCAGCAGTATTAGCGGGATCATTGCCGCGGCCAGTGCCGAAGATTACAAAGAAAATGTGATAAGGCGGCATGAAGACACCATTAAGGACAGGGAATTGCTTTTTAAGGATTACCTGAAAACGGTAGGCTTCAATACCGAACCCGTGCTCCTCACCTATCCCGATAACCAGGACATTAACTGCATCATGGGAGAGGTAATGGAGGGCAGGCCGGAATATGAGTTCGCGACTCCAAACCGGGAATTACATTATTTATGGGTAATAGACCAGGCCGAACTTATTGAAAAGATACAAAAGGAATTTGCAAATACTCCTCAGCTCTATATTGCGGATGGACACCACCGTTGCGCTTCTTCTTACAGGTTAGCCAGGGAATCCAGGGAGGCCAATGCAGAGCATACCGGCGAGGAGCCCTATAATTTCTTTATGAGTTACCTTATTTCAGAAAGCAATTTAAAGATCCACGAGTACAGCAGACTTATCAGAAGTCTTAACGGACACAGCAAGGAGGAGTTTCTTATTTTACTGGATGAGAATTTCCGCATAGAGAACCGCGGGTTGGAGGTTTACAGGCCATCCCAAAAGCATCATTTTAATATGTATCTCGATGGAGAGTACTATTCATTGTATTTGCGCAAAACGAATTATGAGTTTACCGATTCTTTGTGTAAATTAGATGCTTATATACTCTACCAAAAGGTTTTAAAACCAATTCTGGGCATCGAGGATCTCCGAAACGATAAGCGCATCGCTTACATCCATGGCCGTAATGACCTAATTGAATTAAAAACCCGGATAGATTCCGGGGAATTTGCAGTAGGCTTCGGGATGTTACCGGTTAGCATAGAAGAGATCAAGGAGATCGCTGATGAGAATCTGACCATGCCACCCAAAACCACTTATATCGAGCCTAAACTGAGGAGCGGGTTGACGATTTACGAATTTTGAAGTTAGAAGTTAGAAGTTAGAAGCATGAACATTTCAGAAAATATAAAAAAATACAGGGACGATCTTCCCGAAAACGTGAAGCTGGTGGCCATTTCCAAGACCAAGCCCAATGAAGATATCCTGGAAGCCTATGAGGCGGGCCAGCGCATTTTTGGAGAAAACAAGATCCAGGAAATGACCGATAAATGGGAAGCCCTGCCGAAGGATATTGAATGGCATATGGTTGGTCACGTGCAACGCAATAAGGTGAAATATATGGCGCCCTTTGTTGGCTTGATTCATGCAGTGGACAGCCTGAAGTTACTAAAAGAAATAAATAAACAAGCCAAAAAGCACGAGCTGTTGATAAAGTGCCTGCTGCAGATAAAGATCGCTGAGGAGGATTCCAAATTCGGGATCTCTGCTGAAGAAGCTGAGGAAATTCTGGCTTCAGAGGCTTATCAAAAGATGAAAAACACCAAGGTTATCGGCCTGATGGGGATGGCTACTTTCACCGATGATGAAAAGCAGGTTTCAAGTGAATTTCAATACCTGAAAAAGGTTTTTGACAAATTGAAGGAGAGCTATCCTGCCCTTGAAGAATTATCTATGGGGATGAGCGGGGATTACAAGCTGGCTGTAGCAAACGGAAGCAGCATGGTGAGAATTGGAAGCAGTATTTTTGGAGAAAGAAATTATAATTAAGGAGGATTTTTGTACACAATTTTAGACATAGAGACGACGGGTGGAAAATACAATGAGGAAGGAATTACCGAGATTGCTATTTACAAATTCGACGGGCATCAGATAACCGATCAGTTCATCAGTCTGGTGAACCCCGAAAAGCCCATTCAGCCATTTGTGGTTAACCTCACCGGTATCAACAACGAGATGCTGCGAAGTGCGCCCAAATTTTATGAGGTAGCTAAAAGAATTGTGGAGATCACCACAGATTGTGTGGTGGTAGCTCACAATGCCAAATTTGATTACAGAATACTGAGAACCGAATTCAGAAGACTAGGTTTTGAATATGAACGTAGATCGTTGTGTACGGTAGAACTTTCCAAGAAACTTATCCCCGGGCAGCAATCCTACAGCCTTGGTAAACTGGTGCGGGCACTTGGAATCCCCTTAAGCGACCGGCACCGGGCCACCGGAGATGCTCAGGCCACGGTTAAACTTTTTAAGATGCTCCTGGCGAAGGACCTCGATAAAGACATTCTGAAAGATTCGGTACGAGCAGAACCAAAACGTCATTTAGACAGCAAGCTGGTAAACATGCTGGAAGATCTTCCGGGAATAACCGGGGTTTATTATTTGCACGATGAAGAGGGAGAAATTCTGTACATCGGGAAAAGCAAAAATATCAAGAAACGGGTGAATCAGCATTTCACCAACGAGCATCATAAATCCAGGCAGATGCAGAAAGAAGTGGCCTCAGTGAGCTTTGAAGCTACGGGAAACGAACTTATCGCATTGCTTAAGGAAAACCAGGAGATAAAACGCAACAAGCCCAAATACAACAAAGCCTTAAAGAGAAATGTCTTTTCCCACGCCCTGTATCATTTTACCAATGATAAAGGTTATATCAACTTCAAAATAGGAATAGCCGGAAAAGCAAACAGCATCACCACCTTTTCTTCGTTAAAGAGAGCCAGAAACGTTTTGGAAATGTGGGTGGAAGAATATGAGCTTTGTAAGCAGCTCTGCGGATTAGAAAAAGGGACGGGCAATTGTGTCAATTACAGTATTAAAGCCTGTCACGGAGCCTGTGTGGACGAGGAATCTGCCGAGACCTATAACGAAAGAGCACTGGAGCTTATTGCTAATCACTCTTACTCCAGGCAGAATATGATCGTGATAGACAGAGGCAGGGATATAGATGAAAAGAGCGCTCTGTTGGTAGAGGAGGGAGAGTTTAAAGGTGTTGGGTATTACAATCTCAATCATCAAATCACTCATCTGGACATTATAAGATCTATCATCACCCCGATGAAAAATGACCGGGATGCACAACACATCATTCAGAGCTATCTTCGCAGGAACAAGCGTTTAAAGATCATAGACCTTAAGCCGGAAGAGCGCACCTAAGATCACTGAATTCCCGATTTTGAGTTCCTTCAGCAATAAAAGCATAAGTTTTTAGAGTTTTACTTTCAGAATTATTTAAATTTGAAGGAATCCTAAGCTGCCAACTGCTTGAAAAAAGAAGACGATTACAAGCCACCAAAATGGAAAGACAAGCTTCATGAAGTCATCTATGAAGCAGATACTCCTGCAGGGAAATTCTTTGATGTAGCCTTGCTCATAGTCATCCTATTGAGTATTATTCTCGTTATGCTGGAGAGCGTATCGAGTTATCGCTCAAGGTTTTACTGGAGCTTTTATATCGCTGAATGGATCATTACCATTGTATTTTCAATTGAATATATCCTGCGTATCATAGCGATACGAAAACCAAAAAATTACATATTTAGTTTCTACGGAATTGTAGACCTGCTTTCCACCATCCCAACCTATATCGCCTTTGTTTTTGGAGGCAGTAATTTTCTCTTCGCCATCAGGGCTTTAAGGCTGTTAAGAGTATTCAGGATATTAAAGATCTCCAGATATATTGGGGAATCCAACAAGTTGATGGATGCCCTTAAGAACAGTAAAGCTAAAATTCTCATATTCTTATTTGCTGTGCTTATCATCTGTATAATAATGGGTACAGTGATGCACCTGGTAGAAGGAGAAAAAGGAGGTTTTGACAATATTCCTATTAGTATTTACTGGTCTATTGTGACCTTAACCACTGTTGGATTTGGAGACATTCACCCTATAACGCCCCTGGGTCGGTTTATTGCTTCAGCACTAATGATCATGGGTTACGGAATAATAGCCGTCCCCACTGGAATTGTAAGTGCGGAATACAGCAATGCCTTTAAAAAGAACATACCTACCAACACTCAGGTTTGTTCTTATTGCAATGAGACCAAACATTTAGACGGCGCCGAATTTTGCCATAACTGCGGAAAAAAACTATAAATGAGGACTAAATTTCTCATCACAGTTGCAGGTCCTACGGCTATAGGAAAGACCGCCCTGGCCATAAAACTGGCCCAACATTTTAAAACCGAAATAATCTCAGCCGATTCCAGGCAATTTTTCAAAGAAATGAGTATAGGCACGGCAGTGCCTTCCAAAGAAGAACTTGCAGCGGTCCCGCATCATTTTATTCAGCATATTTCTGTGGAAGATAACTACTCGGTGGGTGATTTTGAAAGGCAAGCGATAAGCAAACTCGATGAACTATTCCTTGAACATCAGGTAGTGGCAATGGTAGGAGGAAGCGGACTTTATATAAAAGCCATTCTGGAAGGTCTTGATGATTTTCCGGCGGTAGACCCGGGGATAAGGGAAGAGCTTAATGTGACTTATGAAACAAAGGGGCTTGAGTCTCTTCAGCAGCAATTGAAAGAACTGGATCCCGAATACTATGAGGTGGCAGATATTCAGAATCCTCATCGCCTCATCAGGGCTTTGGAAATCTGCATCGGTAGCGGGAAGACCTACTCTTCATTTTTAAATCGAAAAAAACCTGAAAGAAACTTTAAAACTATCAATATCGGACTAGAGGCCGACAGAGAAATAATCTATGAGCGCATCAACCGAAGGGTAGACCTGATGATGGATGAAGGTCTTTTAGAGGAAGCTGAAGCCCTGTTCCCAAAGCGGCGTTTAAATGCTTTGAATACGGTAGGCTATAAAGAATTGTTCGATTACTTCAAAGGAATACATTCCCTGGAGACAGCCGTGGCTGAGATCAAGAAAAACACCCGGCGTTTTGCCAAGCGACAACTCACCTGGTTCAGAAAACAGGAAGGTATTCGCTGGTTTGACTATAATACTTCTTCAGAAAAGGTCATCGAATATATAGAGGATAAGATCTCTGGAGGACACTAATCAATTCCTGATAATAAGTCGCCTGATGATCTCCCCTTCATTGGTCAGAATCCGGAGGGTATAAACCGCGTTTTGTACACCGTCCAACCGAAACTCATATTCCAGATCATTTTTATCAAATTCTTTAGAAAGGATGAATCGGCCGCGTTTGTCGAAAACCAATACCTGTTCTACTGTAACATCATCTGGTGCAGAAATAATCACCAGGCCATCGGTAGGGTTAGGATAGAGAAATACATATTCGTTATCGCGTGCGGGCTCGGTGCAACTATCGGGATTGGCATTTACAGAAACTATGGTGTTCACACTTACAGAATTTCCGGAAGCATCGGTAGCGGTAAAAACCACCGTATTCTGTCCGGTGTCTTCACAGGTAAACCGGGATTTGCTTAGACTAAAGTCCAGGGTTCCGCAATTATCGTAAGATCCGGCGTCAAGATCTTCGGGAGTTATCTCTGCGAGTCCGTTTGCATCCAGAGTGACACCGATAAAACTAACTTCAGCTACGGGTTTTATATTATCCTCTACGATCACTGTGATCTCACAGGAGCCACTATTCTCCCCTGTCCAGCTTAATTCTATGGTATTCTCACCAAGATCGGCACAGGTGAAATCCAGTTGGGATGCATTAAGGTCTAATCCTGAAGCATCACCGGTGTAGAGGTCGTCTAATTGCAGACTGGCAGTGCCGGATTGGTTGAGTTGGAGGGTGATGGGGGATTGGGTGCATTGGGAAGTGCCTCCTCCGGAAGTTTCTTCTGTAAGCTCAATAATCACCGTACAATCAATTGATCTATTGCCAGAAGTATCGGTTGCAAAATAGGTGACCGTATAAGTACCCGACACATCCCAAAGCGTACCCACTGGAGGATTTTGCTCAATGATTAAATC
>JAGXIH010000007.1 GCA_024635795.1 Salegentibacter sp.
AATATAGGATTCAGCATTGCTGTCAAAAGGACGACCTTTGGCAGGAACTGCTTTAAAGGTGCCCGGGGCATCGGCCAGTTGCTCATTAAGAACAACTTTGGACCTTATAGCGGCATGCGGACAGATAGCCACACATTTGTTACATTGGGTACAAAGATCTTCGCCGTCCCAGACCGGAACGAAATCGGCTATCCCACGTTTTTCAAATTGAGTGGTACCGGTTGGGAAGGTTCCGTCTACAGGGAAGGCACTCACCGGCAATCCATCTCCCTCACCTGCCAGGATCTTACCAAGAACCTCTTTCACAAAAGGATCGGCATCGCCTGTCATCATTGGTTTTAGGCCACGGGTACTGGTAATTTGTTTCGGATAATCTACTTTTTGAAGATTTTCGAGAGAACTGTCTACCGCGTCAAAATTCATCTTCACGATCTTATCTCCCTTATGAGAGTAGGATTTTATGATTGCATCTTTGATTTTCTGAATAGCTTCCTCTTTAGGCAGTACCCCTGAAATGGCGAAGAAACAGGTTTGAAGCACCGTATTGGTCCTTTTACCTAGGTTTGCTTCCTGAGCTACTTTTGTGGCATCTATTACGTAGAATTTAAGTTCATTTTCCACGATCTCCTCCTGCATTTTCTGCGGAAGTTTATCCCAAATCTCTTCATTGGAGAAGGGAGCGTTCAGAAGAAAAGTTCCGCCCTTTTTAACCTTTTTCAGAATATCATATTTTTCAATGAAATTAAACTGATGACAGGCAATGAAATCGGCGGTATTTATAAGGTAACTGGAAAAGATAGGTTCCGGGCCAAAACGAAGGTGGGAAACGGTTTGGGCTCCAGCTTTTTTGGAGTCATAAACAAAGTATCCCTGTACGTAGTGATCTGTAGTTTCTCCAATGATCTTAATGGAGTTTTTGTTGGCACCTACAGTACCATCAGATCCCAAACCATAGAACATACAATTGATGGTCGTTTTTTTGGTTTTGAAAACAGGGTTATAAAGTAAACTCTTAAAAGTAATGTCATCATTAATACCGATGGTAAAGTGGTTCTTGGGTTCGGCTTTGAACATTTCATCAAAAACACCTTTCACCATTGCAGGATTGAATTCTTTGGAAGATAATCCATAACGACCACCAATAATCTGGGGCATTGCCCTATTGCTTTCAACAAAAGCAGTGATCACATCAAGATATAAAGGTTCCCCGGTGCTCCCCGGTTCTTTGGTCCTGTCTAAAACAGCAATCTTTTTAACACTGGATGGAATCTTATCCATAAAATCCTTCATAGAGAAAGGCCTGTAAAGCCGGATGAATAAAGCTCCAACTTTTTCATCATCATTGAGCAGGGTTTCCACGGTTTCCTTCACCGCACCTTCCCCGGAACCCATGATAATAATGAGCCTTTCAGCTTCGGGATGGCCTACATAGTCATAAAGGTTATATCTACGACCGGTATGAGCGTAAAATTCGTCCATTACTTCCTGAACGATGCCCGGTACTTTTTCATAATGTAAATTGGAAGCCTCTCTGGCCTGGAAGAAAACATCAGGGTTTTGAGAAGTACCTCTAATCACTGGGCTATCGGGATCAAGAGACCTGTTTTTATGGTCCATGATCTTGTCTTCCGGCATCATTTTTTTAATGATATCATCGGTGATACCATCGATCTTTGATATTTCGTGGGAAGTCCTAAACCCATCAAAGATATTCATAAACGGAACCCGGGACCGCAAAGTTGCTACCTGGGAAATAAGCGCAAAATCCATCGCTTCCTGTACAGAACCACCAAAGAGCATAGAAAAGCCCGTTTGCCGGGCTGCCATAACATCGGAATGATCTCCAAAAATGGAAAGTGCGTGGGTAGCTATAGTCCTGGCTGCCACATGAATTACCGTGGGCAGTAATTCTCCGGCTATCTTATACATATTAGGAATCATTAGCAACAGCCCTTGGGAAGCAGTAAAGGTGGTAGTAAGAGCACCAGCCTGCAAGGAACCATGCACAGCACCTGCGGCACCTCCTTCACTTTGCATCTCCACAATACGCGGGACGTTGTTCCAGATATTTTTTTTGCCTTTTGAACTGAAAACATCAACGTGCTCCCCCATAGGCGAAGCGGGGGTAATAGGATAAATAGCACAGATTTCATTTGTTTTATGTGCCACCCTTGCAACCGCCTCATTGGCATCACAAATGAGTTTGGGAAATTTTTTGATCATTTTACATCTTTTTTAAAAAATTTATGCTCCGTGTAACCATTCTTTTTTCTCTAGTAACTGCGCTTCAGTTTCTTCGTGCTCAGGATCAACCAGACAAGCGTCTACAGGACAAACCGAAGCGCACTGAGGTTTATCGTGGAAGCCTTTACACTCGGTACATTTATCTGGAACGATAAAGTAGAATTCATCTGAGATTGGTTCTTTTTCTTCATCGGCGTCTACCTCTGCTCCATTAGGCATGGTTACGGTTCCGCTTAAAGAAGTTTCATCGGAATAAGACCATTCCTGATCGGGTTCATAAATTGCGTTGTTTGGACATTCTGAAATGCAGGCATCACAGTTGATACAATCCTCGGTTATAAAAAGTGCCATAAATATATATATATATTTTGTTAAACAATGCCCTAAAGTTAGAGAGCATCATCTTCTCAAATTATGACAATCATCATATTTCTTAAATAATTGAAAATCAGAAACGAAATACCGGTTTTATGACATCAATCATATTTAAAAGGCAATGGTAAATTTAAATTTGAACCAGATCTTCTTCCATCAGTAAGTAAACTGATGTTAAAAAAATACTAAAGTTTATGATTACACTTGAAAAGAATCCCAATGCTGAAACCCTGGATGCTGTTGTTATTCGTTTTGTAGGCGATTCAGGTGACGGGATGCAGTTAACCGGCACCCAGTTTTCGGACACTTCGGCCATGTTTGGTAATGATGTGGCTACTTTTCCTAATTATCCTTCTGAAATAAGGGCTCCCCAAGGGAGTTTATACGGAGTTTCAGGATTCCAGGTACATATTGGGAGTGTAGAGGTTAGTACCCCTGGTGATAACTTAGATCTGCTGGTGGCGATGAACCCCGCAGGTTTAAAGACCAATTTGTACGCGGTAAAACCGGGTAATACTATAATAATAGACAGTGATTCCTTTACCAAGAAAAACCTTGAAAAGGCACAATATGAAACCAATCCTCTGGAAGATGGAAGTCTGGAGAATTACAGGGTGATTCAGGTGCCAATGACCTCTTTAACCAAAGAGGCTTTAAAGGATGTTGAAGGTTTGGATAACAAAAGCATCACCCGAAGCAAGAATATGTTTGCTCTTGGGATGGTATATTGGTTGTATGACAGGAATCCGGCTCATACTATTGAATTTTTTCAGAAAAAATTCAAAACCAAACCTCACTTGATAGAAGCCAACACCAAAGTATTGAATGCCGGCTTCTTTTATGCTGAAACCATTGAGTTAATTCCTAATTCCTATAGTATTTCTCCTGCGAAAATGAAGGAAGGAACCTATAGGATCATTATGGGGAATACGGCTACCGCCTGGGGTTTCCTGGCCGCGGCCGAAAAATCCGGCAGGGAATTATTTTTAGGATCCTATCCCATCACTCCGGCTACAGATATTTTACACGAGCTGGTAAAACACAAGCATTTTGGTGTAAAAGCTTTTCAGGCCGAAGATGAGATCGCAGGAATAAGCTCGGCTATAGGTGCTTCCTTTGCCGGCGATCTTGCCATCACCACAACCTCAGGACCCGGACTCGCCTTGAAAGGAGAAGCCTTAGGACTTGCAGTAATGATAGAATTACCCCTTGTAGTGGTGAATGTTCAGCGTGGCGGGCCCTCTACAGGACTACCCACCAAAACCGAACAATCTGATCTTATGCAGGCAATGTATGGTCGAAACGGAGAAAGTCCGGTAATTGTAATCGCCGCGAGTACCCCAGCCAACTGCTTTAATTACGCTTACCAGGCTTCAAAACTTGCCCTTGAACATATGACTCCGGTGGTATTGCTAACCGATGGATATATCGCCAACGGTTCTGCACCCTGGAAAATAAAAAGTCTCGAGGAAATGCCGGAGATCAAAAATAACCTGGTTAATGAGGTTAAGGAAAACTGGCATCCCTACGATCGCGATGAAGCTACGTTGGCAAGAAACTGGGCCATTCCGGGAACTCCAGGACTGGAACACCGCGTTGGCGGACTTGAAAAAGACCGCATTACAGGCGATGTATCCCACGTTCCGGAGAACCATGAAATCATGACCCATACCAGGGCCGAGAAAGTAAAAAGAGTGCAGAATTATATTCCCGAGATTCAGCCAGAGTTTGCCCAGGAGGGCGACCTGCTGGTAATTGGTTGGGGAGGAACTTACGGCTCGCTGCATTCGGCAGTTAAACAAATCGTGGAAAAAGAAGGTTACAAGAATATAGGTTTTGCTCATTTCAATTATATCAATCCGCTTCCAAAAAATACGGGAGAGCTTTTAAGCAGGTTTAAAAAAATACTTGTTTGTGAGTTGAACAACGGGCAATTTGTAAATGTGCTTAGAATGAACTTTGAAGAGCAGAAATTCCTTCAGTATAATAAAATTCAGGGCTTGCCTTTCGCCAACAGCGAACTCATCGAAAAATTCAAACAATTAGCATAGAAATCATGGAAACAACTGTAAAAAAATATACTTACAAAGATTTTGCAAATGACCAGGAAGTAAGATGGTGTCCAGGCTGTGATGACTATGTTATTTTGCGCGCTGTACAAAAAGCACTGCCTGAGACGGGAGTTAAAAAAGAAGATGTAGTAGTCATCTCAGGGATTGGCTGTTCTTCCCGGTTCCCTTACTATATGGGAACTTATGGAATGCACGGTATTCACGGTAGAGCTCCCGCCATCGCCTCAGGAGTAAAACTGGCAAATCCAAATCTAAGCGTTTGGGTAATTACCGGAGACGGAGACAGTATGGCCATTGGAGGAAACCATTTTATACACGTTTTGAGACGAAATATCGATCTAAATATTATTCTGTTCAACAATGAGATCTACGGACTTACTAAAGGACAATTCTCGCCAACTTCGCTGGTAGGACAAAAAACCAAATCCTCACCTTATGGGAACACCCAGCCACCGTTTCAGCCAGGGGAATTAGCTATAGGTGCAAAGGCCAGGTTTTTCGCAAGAATAGGAGGGAATGTTCCTAAGGATATGACCGATATTTTTATTGAAGCTCAAAAATTTAAAGGTACCTCATTGGTTGAAGTGCTTCAGAACTGTGTGATCTTCAATGATGGTTGTTATTTAAAATATACGGACAAGGATGTAAGGGAAGACCAACAACTTTTTGTAGAGCATGGAAAACCAATGCTCTTCGGAAAGAACAAGGATAAAGGACTGGTACTAAACGGACTGAAACTGGAAACAGTTACTATCGGCGAAAATGGTATAACCAAAGAGGACATCCTTATTCACGACGCCAAAATTGAAGATCCTACTATGCACCAGATGCTGGTAAGGATGGAGCACCCATTAGTAACAGGAGTTATTAGAAGTTTTCAGGATTTTACCCTGGAAGAGAGAGAAGACGCATTAACCGCACAGATAAAAGCAAAATCTGAATTCAGGAAAACCAACGATCTTTTCTTTTCAGGAGAAACATACCAGGTAAATTAACAGATACCTGGTAGCCATTAGTTTTGAATGTTTTGAAAACTGTTAATTTTATTAACATATTAAAAAATACAATATGGGTTCAGAAGCATTGATAGTATTCTTTCTCGCCGGCGTTATCCTGGTCGCCGGTGCGAATTTTATCTCAAATTTAATATCACACAAATCAGATAACCCACAAAAACGGGAGCCTTATGAAAGTGGGATGCCAACCATAGGGCCTACCTGGGTTCAGTTTAAAGTCGGGTTTTATCTATTCGCAATCCTATTTTTAATCTTCGATGTAGAAATAGCTTTTCTGGTTCCCTGGGCCGTAGTGTATCAGGAAGTAGGAACTGTTGCTTTGGTGGAGATCATCATCTTCATGTTTATTCTGGGATTAGGTTTGGCGTATGCGTGGAAAAAAGGAGCATTAAAATGGAAGTAAATACTCAAAAAGTACCAGAAGATTTTCCCGGCCAGGTTTTACCGGGAGGGAACGGAGCGAATATCATTATAACTTCATTGGATAAGGTCATTAATTGGGGGCGATCCAATTCGTTATGGTCCCTGTACTTCGGAACAAGTTGTTGCGCCATAGAAATGATGCAAACCGGAGCGGCCCGTCACGATTATTCAAGATTTGGTTTTGAGGTAGCCAGACCTTCCCCAAGGCAGGCCGACCTGATTATCATTGCAGGAACTATCGTGAATAAAATGGCTCCTGTACTACGGCGGCTTTACGACCAGATGGCCGAACCCAAATACGTGATCGCCATGGGTGCATGCGCTATTTCAGGTGGTCCATTTTTTTACAATTCCTATTCGGTAGTAAAAGGTGCGGATCACGTGATTCCTGTAGATGTCTATGTTCCCGGATGCCCTCCAAGGCCTGAAGCACTGCTGGACGGGATGTTAAAACTTCAGGAAAAAATCCGCACAGAAAGTATAAAAAACAAGAAGAATCCTATTGAAGGTTTTGATGAAGGACTTTAAAAGAGGCTATTATGACAAATCAAGAATTAAAGGAATTGATCATCACCTGGTTTTCTGGCCCTGAAAGCGTGCATCTGGAATTTACCGAAGAAGGTTCACAGTTTTTGAATCTAAGCATAGATCCCGAATATCTGCACGAACTAATGTCCTGGTTGAAGGCAAATAATCAAACCAGTTTTGATTACTTGTTTTGCCTTACCGGAGTTGATTGGGGAAAAGAACTCGGGGTGGTCTACCATCTGGAATCTACTACTCATAGACATATTATGGTGGTAAAAATCCAAACTTCAGACAGAGCAAATCCGGTTTTTGATTCAGTTCAGGATATATGGCCAACTGCCAACTTTCACGAAAGAGAAGTTTTTGATCTCTTCGGAATAAAATTTAAAGGGCACCCTAATTTAAAACGCCTGTTTATGCCTGAAGACTGGAAAGGTTTTCCGCTTCGCAAAGATTATGAAGATGAGGTAAATATGGTTGTTAAATAAAGAAATATGGAAACTGCTACTATAAATAACAACTTTAAATCTGAAGAATACTTCATCAATATGGGACCTCAGCACCCTGCAACTCA
>JAGXIH010000008.1 GCA_024635795.1 Salegentibacter sp.
ACCACAATCTTCTTCATTTACGATAACATCCTGGGATACATCAACAAGTCTACGTGTTAGGTAACCGGCATCGGCTGTTTTAAGAGCCGTATCGGCAAGACCTTTACGTGCACCGTGAGTAGAGATAAAGTATTCAAGAATTGAAAGTCCCTCTTTAAAGTTAGAAAGAATTGGGTTTTCAATAATTTCACCACCACCAGAACTGGATTTCTTAGGCTTGGCCATCAATCCACGCATACCGGTTAACTGACGGATTTGCTCCTTAGAACCACGGGCACCGGAATCAAGCATCATAAACACCGAGTTGAAACCTTGCTTGTCTTCGCGAATTCGCTTCATCGCTAATTCAGTAAGTCCCGCATTAGTAGAGGTCCAGATATCAATAACCTGGTTATAACGCTCGTTGTTGGTAATAAGACCCATATTATAGTTTCCTATAATACCTTCAACCTGTTCGTTGGCTTCGTCGATCATCGCCTGCTTTTCTTCAGGAATAATAATATCCCCTAAGCTAAATGAAAGACCGCCACGAAAAGCAAAACCATATCCCATATCCTTAATAGAATCAAGGAAATCGGCAGTTTCAGGCACGCTGGTTACTTTCAGTATCTTTCCAATAATATCTCTAAGAGATTTTTTGGTAAGTACTTCATTGATATAACCAGCCTTCTCAGGTACAGCTTCATTAAAGAGCACTCTACCTACTGTGGTTTCAATAACCTGGAGAACAAGTTCACCGGCCTCATTGAAATCTTTAGTTCTAATCTTGATTAACGCATTCAGGTCTACCTGCTTCTCGTTGTAAGCAATTACAAGCTCTTCAGCAGAATAGAAGGTAAGACCTTCACCTTTAACTTTCACATCATCGGTAGAAACTCTTGATTTGGTCATATAATAAAGACCAAGTACCATATCCTGAGACGGTACCGTAATTGGAGATCCGTTTGCAGGGTTAAGTATATTGTGAGATGCCAGCATTAATAACTGTGCTTCCAGGATGGCCTCAGGCCCTAAAGGAAGGTGTACCGCCATCTGATCCCCATCAAAGTCGGCGTTGAATGCCGTACATGCAAGTGGGTGCAGCTGGATAGCTTTTCCTTCAATAAGTTTAGGCTGGAATGCCTGGATTCCCAGACGGTGAAGTGTGGGGGCACGGTTAAGCAATACAGGGTGTCCTTTAAGAACGTTCTCAAGGATGTCCCATACTACCGGCTCTTTTTTATCTATAATTTTCTTTGCAGATTTAACTGTTTTTACAATTCCTCTCTCGATCAGTTTTCTGATCACGAAAGGCTTGTAAAGTTCGGCTGCCATATCCTTCGGAATACCACATTCGTACATCTTCAATTCAGGTCCAACAACAATTACTGAACGCGCCGAGTAATCTACACGCTTACCAAGCAGGTTTTGACGGAAACGTCCCTGCTTACCTTTAAGCGAGTCTGAAAGTGATTTTAACGGACGGTTAGAATCGGTTTTTACTGCTGAAGATTTTCTGGTATTGTCAAACAATGAATCTACCGATTCCTGAAGCATACGTTTTTCGTTACGTAGAATTACTTCAGGAGCTTTAATCTCCATCAACCTTTTCAAACGGTTGTTACGAATAATAACCCTTCTGTAAAGGTCATTTAAATCTGAAGTCGCGAAACGACCACCATCAAGAGGAACAAGTGGGCGCAATTCCGGCGGAATTACTGGCACCACTTTCATGATCATCCATTCGGGAAGATTTTCGCGGTTGTTATTGGCATCACGGAAAGCTTCTACAACCTGAAGACGCTTAAGCGCTTCAGTTTTACGTTGTTTTGAAGTTTCGTTGTTTGCCTTATGCCTTAACTCATAAGAAAGTTCGTTAAGGTCAATTCTTCTTAAAATTTCGATAAGACACTCCGCACCCATCTTGGCGATGAATTTGTTTGGGTCTTTATCATCTAAATAAAGGTTTTCCTGCGGAAGGGTGTCTAGAATGTTAAGGTACTCTTCTTCGGTAAGGAAATCCATTTTCTTCAATGGTTCTCCTTCTTCGTTTTTGGCGATACCCGGCTGAATTACCACGTAGCGTTCGTAGTAAATGATCATGTCCAGTTTTTTGGACGGCAGGCCAAGTAAATAACCTATTTTGTTTGGTAAAGAACGGAAATACCAGATATGTGCTACAGGAACTACCAAATTGATGTGCCCCACACGATCTCTACGTACTTTCTTCTCGGTTACTTCTACCCCACAACGGTCACAAACAATCCCTTTGTAGCGTATTCTTTTATATTTACCGCAGGCACATTCATAATCCTTTACAGGACCAAAAATACGCTCACAAAACAAACCGTCACGCTCTGGTTTGTGTGTACGATAATTGATAGTTTCCGGTTTAAGGACTTCACCGCGGGATTCTGCGAGGATAGATTCCGGGGAAGCTAAACCGATAGAGATCTTATTGAATCTCTGTATTGTACTCTTATCATTATTTCTAGCCATAATAACTGCTGCTATAATTATTGTGAAAATCCTGTTTTAAGGGGACACCTCAGGCGTCCCCGTATTCTAAAACAGTGTATTATTCTTCTAACTTAATATCCAATCCAAGACCTTTCAATTCGTGCATAAGTACGTTGAAAGATTCCGGAAGTCCCGGTTCTGGCATAGGCTCACCTTTTACGATTGCTTCGTAGGTTTTTGCCCTTCCTATCACATCATCTGATTTCACGGTCAAGATCTCGCGCAGGGTTGCAGAAGCTCCATAAGCTTCAAGTGCCCAAACCTCCATCTCACCAAAACGCTGACCACCAAACTGTGCTTTACCACCAAGAGGTTGCTGAGTAATAAGTGAGTATGGTCCTATAGAACGTGCGTGCATCTTATCTTCGATCATATGCCCTAGTTTCAGCATATAGATCACACCAACAGTTGCTGGCTGGTCAAAGCGGTCTCCGGTTCCACCATCATAAAGATAGGTGTGACCAAAGCGAGGGATTCCGGCTTCATCGGTAAGCTCATTGATCTGGTCAATAGTAGCCCCGTCAAAAATTGGCGTGGCATATTTTTTACCAAGCTTTTGTCCGGCCCATCCAAGTACCGTTTCATAGATCTGCCCGATGTTCATACGTGATGGTACCCCAAGAGGGTTCAACACGATATCCACAGGCGTACCATCATCAAGGAATGGCATATCTTCCTGGCGAACGATTCTGGCAACAATACCTTTGTTACCGTGACGTCCAGCCATTTTATCACCTACTTTTAGTTTACGTTTCTTAGCGATGTAAACCTTAGCAAGCTTAAGGATTCCTGATGGAAGCTCATCTCCAACAGAGATGGTAAATTTCTCCCTTCTAAGGTTACCCTGAAGATCATTTTCCTTGATCTTGTAGTTATGGATAAGATCGGCCACCAAAGCATTAAGGTGATCATCTGTTGTCCAGGTACCGTGAGTAAGGTGCGTATAATCGTCTACAGAGTTCAGCATTTTAAGGGTATACTTCTTCCCTTTTGGCAATACTTCTTCTCCAAGGTCGTTTTGAACACCCTGAGCGGTTTTCCCACCAATAATAGTAAACAGTTTGTCTACAAGTTCTGCTTTTAAATTGGCGAATTTAGCATCGTACTTTTTCTCAAGTGCAGCAACATCTTCCTTATCCTGAGCACGTTTACGCTTGTCTTTAATTGCACGAGCAAAAAGTTTCTTCTCTATCACAACCCCGTTAAGTGATGGGGAAGCTTTTAGCGAAGCATCTTTAACATCCCCTGCTTTATCGCCAAAAATGGCACGAAGCAGTTTTTCTTCGGGAGTTGGATCGCTTTCACCTTTAGGAGTAATCTTACCGATAAGAATATCGCCGGGTTTAACTTCGGCACCAATTCTAATCATTCCATTCTCGTCAAGATCTTTGGTTGCTTCTTCTGAAACGTTAGGAATATCATTGGTCAATTCTTCGTTACCTAATTTGGTATCCCGAACTTCCAGAGAATATTCATCGATATGGATAGAGGTAAAAATGTCTTCTCTAACCACCTTTTCGGAAATTACGATCGCATCCTCAAAGTTATATCCTTTCCAGGGCATAAAGGCAACCTTCATGTTTCTACCCAAAGCAAGTTCTCCTGCTTCAGTAGCATATCCCTGACATAAAACCTGTCCTTTGGATACTCTGTCTCCAACACTAACAATAGGTTTCAGGTTGATAGAAGAACCCTGATTGGTTTTACGGAATTTAATAAGATCGTAAGATTTCGAATCACTATCAAAGCTCACCATTCGTTCCTCATCGGTCCTGTCGTACTTGATAATGATCTTCTTAGCATCTACATATTCCACTTCTCCCGGTCCTTCAGCATTTATCAATACACGGGAATCTGTAGCCACCTGCCGCTCTAGTCCGGTTCCAACAATAGGGGAATCGGCTCTTAACAATGGTAAGGCCTGGCGCATCATGTTAGATCCCATCAAGGCACGGTTCGCATCATCATGTTCCAGGAACGGAATTAGCGAAGCCGAAATCGAGGAGATCTGGTTTGGAGCAACATCGGTATAATGGATCTCTTTTGGATCTACTACCGGGAAGTCACCTTCCATACGGGCAATAACCCTATCAGTGTCAATTGTTCCATCTTCTGTAAGAGGAATATTTGCCTGAGCGATTTTCTTATCTTCCTCTTCTTCAGCGCTTAAATAAATAGGCTCTTCAGATAGGTTTAATTTTCCATCTTTTACTTTTCGGTAAGGAGTCTCAATGAATCCCATCCCGTTAACTTTAGCATAAACTGAAAGCGAAGAAATAAGTCCAATGTTTGGACCTTCAGGCGTTTCAATAGGACAAAGTCTTCCGTAGTGAGTATAGTGAACATCACGAACCTCAAAACCTGCTCTCTCTCTGGAAAGACCACCTGGTCCAAGAGCTGAAAGACGACGCTTGTGAGTGATCTCGGCAAGCGGGTTGGTTTGGTCCATAAACTGAGACAGCTGGTTAGTACCAAAGAAAGAGTTGATCACTGAAGAAAGTGTCTTCGCGTTGATCAAATCTATTGGGGTAAAAACCTCGTTGTCACGAACGTTCATACGCTCACGGATGGTACGTGCCATACGGGCAAGTCCCACTCCAAACTGCTGAGACAATTGCTCTCCTACAGTTCTAACACGACGGTTAGAAAGGTGGTCAATATCATCGATCTCAGCTTTCGAGTTAATTAACTCGATAAGATATTTTACAATGGTAATGATGTCTTCTTTGGTAAGCACCTGCTTATCCATAGAAACGTCAAGACCAAGTTTTTTATTCATTCTGTAACGCCCTACTTCTCCAAGGCTGTAACGCTGATCTGAAAAGAATAGTTTGTCAATAATACCACGCGCAGTTTCTTCATCTGGCGGTTCGGCATTACGCAACTGACGGTAAATGTGCTCTACCGCTTCTTTTTCAGAATTAGTTGGATCCTTTTGAAGGGTGTTATGAATAATAGCATAATCTCCGGTAGAATTATCTTCTTTATGTAGAAGGATAGTTTTACTTCCGGTTTCAAGGATTTCCTCGATATGATCTTTTTCAAGTTCGGTATCACGGTCTAATACGATCTCGTTACGTTCTATTGAAACAACCTCTCCTGTATCTTCATCAACAAAATCTTCATACCAGGTGTTCAAAACACGAGCGGCCAATTTACGGCCTAATACTTTTTTAAGTCCTGTCTTAGAAACTTTAACCTCTTCTGCAAGGTCAAAGATCTCGAGGATATCTTTATCACGCTCAAATCCGATAGCACGGAAAAGCGTGGTAACAGGTAATTTTTTCTTTCTATCGATATAAGCATACATAACGCTGTTGATATCGGTAGCGAATTCTATCCAGCTTCCTTTAAAAGGAATTACACGGGCAGAATAAAGTTTGGTTCCATTCGCATGGAAAGACTGTCCAAAGAAAACCCCGGGAGAACGGTGCAATTGAGATACTACAACACGCTCTGCGCCGTTGATACAAAAAGTACCGCTAGGGGTCATATAAGGGATGGTACCCAAATAAACGTCCTGTACGATAGTTTCAAAATCTTCGTGTTCAGGGTCGGTACAATAAAGCTTTAATCTTGCTTTAAGCGGTACACTATATGTGAGGCCACGTTCAATACATTCCTGGATGGAATACCTTGGCGGGTCCACAAAATAATCTAAAAATTCTAGTACAAATTGATTACGGGTGTCCGTAATAGGGAAGTTTTCAAGGAAGGTGTTATAAAGGCCTTCGTTTCCCCGCTCCTCTGATTTGGTTTCTAATTGAAAGAAATCCTGAAATGACTTGATCTGGATATCCAGAAAGTCAGGGTAATCAGGCCTGTTCTTTACAGAAGAGAAACTCACTCTTTCAGTTTGCTTTGCTAACATCAATGGACGGATTATAAATTATATAAAAAAACTGCGCGTTATAAAGCTTTAGCTATATATACGCAAAAGGGTTTAGACCTTCAGGAGCGAATCCTGAGGTCTAAACCTAAATAATATTGCTTCGGCAAGCTTATTTAAGCTCAACCTCGGCTCCTGCTTCTTCTAACTGTGCTTTAAGTGCTTCAGCTTCATCTTTAGTTACTCCTTCTTTTACTGGAGCAGGCGCGCCATCTACTAATGCTTTAGCGTCTTTAAGACCAAGACCGGTAAGTTCTTTTACCAATTTAACTACTGCAAGTTTAGATCCACCTGGAGCATTAAGAATTACGTCGAATTCAGTTTGCTCTTCAACTTCTTCACCACCTCCGGCAGCAGCACCACCAGCAACAGCTACAGCAGCAGCTGCAGGCTCTATACCATATTCTTCTTTTAAAATATCAGCTAACTCGTTTACTTCTTTTACGGTTAAGTTAACCAATTGTTCTGCGAAATCTTTTAAATCTGCCATTTTCTATCGTTTTAAAATGTTCTTTAAATATATAATTGTTAAAAAGTGCGTACTATACTATCCTTCCTTTTCTGAAAGGGTTTTAAGAATTCCGGCTAGCTTACCGCCACCTGATTGAAGTGCTGAAATAACATTCTTAGCAGGTGATTGTAGCAATCCGATGATATCTCCAATAACTTCTTCCTTAGACTTGATGTTAACCAGAGTATCAAGATACTCATCGCCAACATAAATAGCTTCTTCTACAAAAGCTCCCTTTAAAAGAGGTTTCTCAGATTTTTTTCTGAATTCTTTGATTACTTTGGCCGGTGCGTTACCGGTTTCAGATATCATTATTGAGGTATTGCCTTTCAAAACTCCAGGAAGATCACCGAAATCTTTATCAGATCCTTCCATCGCTTTGGCAAGCAAGGTATTTTTAACTACCGCCAGTTTTACATTAGCCTTGAAACAAGCTCTGCGTAAATTTGTGGTCGCTCCGGCATTAAGTCCGGAAATATCAGCTAAATAAATGATTGAATTATCAGTTAACTGGGCAGTTAAATCTTTAATTACTATTGATTTTTCTTCTCTTGTCATAACTATCTAATTATTGCTCAGTGAACCTTTTAGTATCAATCTCCACACTTGGGCTCATAGTAGAAGAGATGTATATACTTTTAATGTATACTCCCTTTGATGCCTGAGGCTTCAATTTTACCAAGGTAGTTAATAATTCTCTCGCGTTTCCGGCTAGTTTATCAGCCTCAAAAGATGCTTTCCCAATACCTGCGTGTACAATTCCGGTTTTATCAACTTTAAAGTCGATCTTACCAGCTTTAACATCAGATACTGCTTTCGCAACATCCATAGTTACTGTACCGGTCTTAGGGTTAGGCATCAATCCACGTGGTCCTAAAACACGACCAAGAGGTCCTAATTTACCCATTACACTAGGCATAGTGATAATTACATCAACATCAGTCCAGCCTCCTTTTATCTTGTCCAGATATTCATCCAATCCAACATAATCGGCGCCTGCTTGTTTTGCTTCTTCTTCCTTATCTGGGGTTACCAGAGCCAAAACCTTAACATCTTTACCAGTACCGTGTGGAAGGGTTACTACACCTCTTACCATTTGGTTGGCTTTTCTGGGATCTACGTTCAAACGAACCGCTAAATCCACAGAAGCGTCAAAGTTCTCATTGGAAACGTCCTTTATTAAAGCTGAAGCTTCTGCTACCGAATACATCTTACCGCTTTCGATTTTAGATTGGGCTTCTTTCTGCTTTTTAGTCAATTTTGCCATTTCTTAATTTCTTTTTGGATTAAAACGGTGCGTTACCTTTTACAGTTATTCCCATTGAACGAGCTGTTCCGGCAACCATCTTCATAGCAGATTCTATAGTGAAGGCATTTAAATCCTGCATTTTGTCTTCTGCAATAGCTTTAACCTGATCCCAAGAAACACTTGCTACTTTTTTTCGGTTAGGTTCCCCTGAACCTTTTTTCGTTTTAGATGCTTCCAATAACTGTACTGCAGCTGGAGGTGTTTTAATCACAAAGTCAAAAGACTTATCTGAATAAACATTAATCGCAACCGGCAATACCTTACCTTGTTTATCCTGGGTTCTACCATTGAATTGCTTACAGAATTCCATGATATTTACCCCGGCAGCACCTAAAGCAGGTCCAACTGGTGGTGATGGGTTAGCAGCACCCCCGCGAACTTGTAGTTTTACAACTTTACTTACTTCTTTTGCCATTTTTTCAATTTTTAGGTGATAGTTTGTTATAGTGGAAGCTTTAAAAAACTATCGAAAAAACTATGTAACAATATAATCTTTATACTTTTTCTACTTGCATATAGCTCAATTCCAATGGTGTTTTTCTTCCGAAGATCTTCACCATTACTTCAAGCTTACGCTTTTCTTCATTAATCTTTTCTACAGTACCGTTAAATCCGTTAAAAGGACCATCGATAACTTTAATGGTTTCTCCAATGGTAAAAGGTATTGCGACATTATCGGCCTTAACCGAAAGTTCATCTACCTTACCTAACATTCTGTTTACTTCAGACTTTCTTAAAGGTACCGGATCACCACCTTTGGTTTCACCCAAAAAGCCGATCACTCCATTGATAGACTTAATAATATGAGGGATTTCTCCACCAAGATGGGCTTGCACCATTACGTATCCAGGAAAATAAACCCTTTCCTTATTAACTTTCTTTCCGTTTCTTATCTGGATCACCTTTTCGGTAGGAACCAAAACCTGGTCAATATAGTCTTCAAGATTATTATGAGCGATCTCCCGCTCAATATATTCCTTAACTTTATTCTCCTGGCCACTAACAGCCCGGACTACATACCAGTTTTTTTCCTTAACATCTGCCATTTCCTGCTTTTTTTAAGATTTGATCCACTTGAAGTATTCCTCAATAATTCCACTGAATACAGTGTCTACACCCCATATTGCCAATGAAAAGATTATAGAAAATACCGCTACAAGAATGGTAAGCCTTTGAGCTTCTGGCCAGCTTGTCCAGGTAACATGATTCTTTAACTCGTTGTAAGATTCGGATATATAATTAACAATTCCTGCCATTTCTTTCAAAGTATTTGAACGGATTGAGAGACTTCCTTCAGTTTCCTTTAGGACAGGCTTCTCGCTTCTTTTTTCTGCACGGGTTGAGAGGCTCGAACTCCCGACACCTGGTTTTGGAGACCAGTGCTCTACCAACTGAGCTAAACCCGTAAATATAAGTGAAGGTATCCCGGCTGTTAACCAGGATACCTTTTTATATATAAACTCTAATTAGTCTAGAATCTCAGTAACCTGACCAGCACCTACTGTTCTACCACCTTCACGGATAGCGAAACGTAGTCCAACATTCATAGCGATAGCCTGAATAAGATCTACAGTAATAGTAAGGTTATCACCTGGCATTACCATTTCAACACCATCAGGAAGGTTAATTGTTCCTGTTACGTCAGTTGTACGTACGTAGAACTGAGGACGGTAGTTATTATGGAATGGAGTGTGACGTCCACCTTCTTCTTTTTTAAGGATATAGACCTCAGCTTTAAACTTAGCGTGAGGAGTTACAGATCCAGGCTTGGTGATTACCATACCTCTTGAGATCTGAGCCTTTTCAATACCTCTAAGTAGGATTCCAACGTTATCTCCGGCTTCACCTCTATCAAGGATCTTACGGAACATTTCAACTCCTGTAATAGTAGAAGTAAGTTTTCCTGCACCCATACCAATGATCTCTACAGGATCTCCGGTGTTTGCAACACCAGTCTCAATACGACCAGTTGCAACAGTACCACGACCAGTAATAGAGAATACATCCTCGATAGGCATCAAGAAAGGTTTATCTACATCACGTTCCGGTAATTCGATCCAGCTGTCTACAGCTTCCATAAGCTCAAGAACAGTTTTTCCCCATTTCTCATCACCCTCAAGAGCTCCAAGTGCAGAACCTGAAATTACAGGACCATTATCACCATCATACTCATAGAAAGAAAGAAGATCTCTTACTTCCATTTCAACTAGTTCAAGAAGCTCCTCATCATCAACAAGGTCTACTTTATTCAGAAACACAACGATTCTTGGGATACCAACCTGGCGTCCAAGAAGGATGTGCTCACGAGTTTGTGGCATAGGTCCATCAGTCGCAGCTACAACAAGAATAGCACCATCCATTTGAGCAGCACCTGTAACCATGTTCTTTACATAATCGGCGTGACCAGGACAGTCAACGTGTGCATAGTGACGACTTGCAGTTGAATACTCTACGTGTGAAGAGTTAATTGTAATACCTCTTTCTTTTTCTTCAGGTGCATTATCGATTTGATCAAAAGCACTCGCTTCTGAATAACCAGCATCAGCCATTACCTTAGTAATAGCAGCAGTTAAAGTCGTTTTTCCGTGATCTACGTGTCCAATAGTACCTATATTAAGGTGCGGCTTGGACCGATCGTATTTTTCCTTTGCCATAATTAATACTTATTTAATCTTAGTTATATATTAGTGTTCAATTTTATACAAAATCTAGAGCCAACGACGAGAATTGAACTCGTGACCTCTTCCTTACCAAGGAAACGCTCTACCCCTGAGCTACGTCGGCTGTTAAGGAAGCAACACCCCCTATTTTTTTCGGAAAACAAAAAATACCATAAGCCAGTTTCAGGCTTACGGGTCATAAATTTCTTGTTCCTATTCTAGCTAAGACGCTAATTAAATAACTAGTCCGCCAAAATTTAAAGTGAGACCGGGTTCCCTTCGATTCGCTCTTCAAGCTCACTAAGGACAGGCTTCTCACCCTGCTTTCTGTTTTCAACAACATTCAACTTAAAATTAAACATTGTCTTCCTCAGAAAGACTTAGAGCGGGAGACCGGGTTCGAACCGGCGACATTCAGCTTGGAAGGCTGACGCTCTACCAACTGAGCTACTCCCGCATTAAATTCAAGATTTGCAATTCAATATTCAAGATTAATTTTAAATCCAGAATTTTGAATCTTGAATCAAAAAGTGGGGAGAGCAGGATTCGAACCTGCGAAGTTAAAAACAGCAGATTTACAGTCTGCCCTCGTTGGCCGCTTGAGTATCTCCCCAAAACAAATTTTCCACTATTTCATAGAACCATAACCGCTCCCGGTTAAGCTTTATGATGTCTTTTAAAACGGCTGCAAATTAAATGAATTTTACAGCAGCATCCAAAGCATTTTTTCAAAAATCTTAAGAACAATTTTTAGCCGCCTCAACTTCAGAATATTAAATTCTAAAATATTTTAAACTCAGAACGACTATATATTTCAAAATTTCAAGAGCCGATGGAGGGACTCCCTTCGATCCCGATAACTATCGGGACTCAGGATAAACTTCTCGTCCCAATTAAATAAAAATCAAAAATGATTTCCTATCCAAAGCAATTCACATTTTCAAGAGCCGATGGAGGGACTCGAACCCACGACCTGCTGATTACAAATCAGCTGCTCTAGCCAGCTGAGCTACATCGGCCTCTAAGCCTCCTTTTTTACATAAAAAAAGTCCGCTATTTCTAACGGACTGCAAATGTAAAGAAATTATTCCTTTCACAAAACAAATCTGCGAAAAAAAATATCTAAACGTGAGCGTTCATTTTTTCCTTGCGCTTAATTAATTGCCTTTGCAGGGATCCAACACATTCATCTACACATTCTTCAAATTTCTTGCATGTTTTTTTTACTATTAAATCCCCACCGGGTATACTTAGTAAAATTTCTGTGGTTTTGTTAGTTTTATCACTGGAGTTCTCTGTTTTCAGAAATACATCAGCATAAATTATCTTGTCAAAATAGTTATCTAGTTTATCTAATTTCCTTTGAATAAAATCAATGAGTTTCTGATCAGCATTGAAATTTACAGACTGCACGTTTACTTTCATCTTGTTGAAGAGTTTAATTAAACAATAATTGAGTTAGTCTTTCTTGTTCCGGGGATGCGCCATTTTATGAACCTTGCTTAATTCGGCGATGCTGTTGTGAGTGTATACTTGAGTTGAAGCAAGGCTCGAATGGCCCAGCAACTCTTTTACAGCATTGAGGTTGGCTCCCTGGTTCAATAAATGCGTCGCGAAGCTATGCCTTAAAATATGTGGACTGGTTTTTAGCTTCCCTGATACCTTACTAAAGTAATTATTAATAATCCTATAAACAAAACTTTCAGATAATTTAACGCCGGTTTCAGAAACAAAAAAATGGGTTCCATCCGGACTAACTTCCAAAGCCTTTCTGGCGCTTCGATAAGCCTTAACCGATTCACAAACCGAAGTCAGTAAAGGAATATATCTTTCCTTGTTTCGCTTACCTAAAACCTTAATTACCTGATTTTCTTCATCAATGTCTCCAGCCTTAATATTAATAAGCTCAATTCGCCGAAGTCCGGTGGTATAAAACAATTCAACGATAAGCTTATCCCTTATTCCCTCGAAAGTATCGGTCTTAAAAGAATCCAGAACCTGCTTGACTTCTTTTTCAGAAAAGGGCACCTGCACCTTTACAGGGGTCTTTAGAGCCTTATGTTTAGCCAGAGGAGAAATCTCCAGTTGCCCGGTTTTTTGAAGAAACCTATAGTATGCTTTTAAGGAAGATACTTTCCGGTTTACACTCCGGTTGGAGACCCCGCTTTCTACCAGAGTAACGATCCAGGTTCTTATTTGCGGATAGTTCACATCAGTTAGATCTTCAGTATCAAATTCTTCTTTTAAAAAATCCAGAAATGCAGAAAGATCAGCCTTGTAGGCGGTAAGGGTATGCACAGAGTAATTCTTCTCTAACTTCAGGTAATCCAGAAACTGGGAAAAGGACATAAAAAAACTGTTGGGAAACAAAGTTATAAAACTTTAGTTTACCAACAGTAATATTACAATACCAAGAAGCAAGGCTATCCTGGATTTAATTTTAAATCTCTGTAAGAGAAACTCTCTGCTATAAGATTTCCGTCTTCACGGAAATGACCAAAAGATCTAAATGTCTTCCTGATCTCTTAAATGCTGAATGTATTCTGCTTTTTGGACTTGAGCCCTACGTTCTACTGACGGCTTTGTGAAATGTTGACGACTTCTCAACTGACGCATCGTTCCCGTTTTATCGAATTTTCTCTTAAAACGCTTCAGCGCTCTATCAATATTTTCTCCGTCTTTTACTGGTATTATTAACATAGTGTCACCTCCTTTCATTAAAAATTAGGCTGCAAATATAATTCAATTATACAAACCCACAATTATTATTCAAATTATTTCCCCTGTACTTAAAAATTATTTCGCCGCGGGTTTATATTCCTTTTTATCGATGATCATTTTAGCAATAATCTCTCGCAAAATCTCGGATGTTCCTCCTCCAATAGGCCCTAAACGGCTATCGCGCAACATTCTTGCAAGCGGATAATCTTCCATATAACCATAACCGCCCAACATCTGTAAACAATCATAGATAACCTGGTCGGCTATTTTGGTGGAAAGCAGTTTAGACATACTGGCTTCTTTCACCACATACTCCCCGGCCTGCATTCTTTTGGTAACCGAATAATTAAATTCCCGGCACATTTCAACTTCACTGGCCATATCGGCAACTTTGTGTCTCAATGCCTGAAATTTATTAATAGTTTTTCCGAAGGCTTCCCGCTCGGCCATATATTCCAGGGTGTAATCAAGGGCATATTCTGCGCGCGCGTGGGCGTTTATCCCCATAATTAAGCGTTCCATTGCGAAATGCTGCATAATGTATGAAAAACCCTTATTCTCCTCGCCCATCAAATGATCAGCCGGTATCTCTACATTGTCAAAAGCTATTTCAGCAGTATCTGAAGCTCTCCAGCCAAGTTTATCGAGTTTAGAGGCAGAAATTCCAGGAGTATCGCGATCTACCATAAAAATGCTCATACCCTTACTTCCCTTCCCGGGATCAGTTTTAGCGGCTACTACCAGGTAATCTGAGTATACTCCGTTAGTGATAAAAGTCTTCGATCCATTCAGAATATATTTATCTCCTTTTTTCACCGCGGTACTCCGCATTCCCGCAACATCTGATCCTCCAAATGGTTCAGTGATACATAAACAGCCTATCTTTTCACCATCTATACTTGCAGTCAAATATTTCTGCTTGATCTCTTTGCTACCTTCTGTCTTTACGTGAGTCATCGCCAGGTAAGCATGCGCCCACATAGCCGCGGCAAATCCGCCGGAGTTGATCTTTTGCAATTCTTCCAAAAAGATAACGGTGTAAAAAAGGTCCAGCCCCATTCCGCCGTATTCTTCGGGTTGATTAAGGCCAAAATACCCCATTTCCCCAAATTTCTTCCAGATGAAACGCTCGATCTCTCCGGTTTTCTCCCATTTATCTATATAAGGCACCACCTCCTTATGAAGGAAATCCTTAAAACTCTTTCTGAATAGTTCGTGTTCTTCTGTAAAATACATACTGTTCATGCGCTAATAATAGGTTTTAGGGTTAGCTGAAGTTTACCCTTTAAATTTTAACTTGTTAAAAATAAAATGATTTTTCAAGATTCCGAAATAAAAAATTCAGGTAAATCCCGTTTAGAAAGATAATTCAGAAATCTTAATCAAGGCTCAAATATAATTGAATCCTATCAATCTTATCCCCCGGAAATCGCTCTAATTTTGATAATTCCTCAAAATTATTAATTTTCTCGTGTAACAATCTGTAGTCAATAATTTCCCTTGCCAGCTCATAGCCAATATATGGCACTTCACTTAACTCCAGCAAACCGGCTTCATTAATGTCTATGATTTCTACTGGTGGTTTGCTTTTTACAGTGAACTGCGCATTTAGTTTTTCACGGGTTTCGTAATTCAGCCCGTAAATATCCTTTAGCTGAATGTCGTTTACAAAACCACCAATCTTATTGCGATAAGTTATGATTCTCCTGGAAAGCACTTCCCCGATGCCGTTTATTTCCTGAAGCTCTTCTGCAGTGGCTTTATTCAAGTCAGTTTTCTCAGAAAAACTTCGGTTAACCACACTTGATTTTTGGTACTGGGTTGGTCTGGGATTAGTTACCCATTCCGGAAATTTAAAATAAGGGGAAATAATTTGGAGCAAAGAATCAGAAACTCCTGTTACTTTCTGAAATTCTTTTGCCGAGTTTACCCACTTATCCCCGGCCCGGTATTTATGAAGCCGATCTATTTCTTCCAGGTTCATACCGAGAATGTAGCCACGGTAATCCGTTATATAATTAGGGTTAAAAGGAAATATCTTCAGGGTATCAGCAGCTGCTTTTGCGGTTCTAATAGAGTCTATTTGCTTCTGAAATATTTCTATTTCCTCATCTTCTGCAGAAATAGCATTCCCGGCATTGGAATCCATAAAATAATAAACTCCCTGCAGCACTAAAACAATTAATACCAAAAGAAAGACCCCATTTTGTTGATTTCTCGAAAAAACAAAATGGGATCTTAAACCTTTCATTGTAAATTAAGTTAGCTCGCTTTGGCCTCCTGCTGTTTTTTAAACAGCTCGCCGGCCTTTAATTTACGGAAATATTCTCTAAGATCTTCCCGCACCTCACCAGACATTATATAAAGCCCGATAATATTAGGGAAAGACATCGCAAGTATCATCATATCTGAGAAGTCAAGAACAGCACCTAAACTAATGGATGCTCCCACCACTACAAATACCAGAAAAAGTACTTTATATACCAGTTCAGTTTTTTTGCTTTTTCCAAAAAGGTAAGTCCAGGAACGCATTCCGTAGTATGACCAGGAGATCATTGTTGAAAAAGCAAAAAGGAATACCGCCAAAGCAAGTACATAAGGGAACCAGGAAATAACACTGGCAAAAGCATCAGAGGTTAATTGTACTCCTCCTACACCTTCTATCTCGTGCATTCCGGTAAAGATAAGAACCAAAGCAGTTAAGGTACATACTACAACAGTATCTATAAAAGGCTCAAGTAAAGCCACAAAACCTTCAGAAGGCGAATGATTTGTTTTTGCAGCAGAGTGAGCGATCGCAGCAGATCCTACTCCGGCTTCGTTAGAGAAAGCAGCCCTCTGGAATCCTACTACCAGTACTCCTATAATCCCCCCTTTTAATGCTGTTGGATTAAACGCTCCATTATAAATTGCTGCAAAAGCAGGTCCTATATTTTCATAGTTTATGATGATAACTGTAAGTGCTCCCAAAATATATACACCTGCCATAAAAGGAACTACTTTCCCGGTTACTTTAGCAATACTCTGTATACCTCCAATAATTACAATACCAACAAGTACAGCGATCACTAACCCGAACCAGAATCCATTTCCAACTAACATTGGGAATTGTCCTGAAAGGATCTCAAAAGACTGGTTCGCCTGGAACATATTTCCTCCTCCAAAAGAAGCTCCTATCCCAAGAATAGCGAAAAATGCTGCCAGAAATTTCCCGAGTCCGCGCATATTTCTTTTTTCAAGTCCGTAGCGCAGGTAATTCATCGGACCTCCGAAGATTCGGCCTTCAGAGTTAATAAATCTGTATTTTACCCCTAAAGTACATTCCACAAATTTGGAAGACATTCCTAGAATACCGGCAACGATCATCCAAAAAGTGGCTCCTGCGCCTCCCAGGGAAACTGCCACGGCTACCCCGGCAATATTCCCTAAACCAACGGTTGCCGAAACAGCAGTTGTAAGAGCCTGAAAGTGAGTAATACTTCCCGGAGCATTAGGATCGTCATATTTCCCTTTGGCCAGGTCTAACGCATGCCTAAATCCTCTAAAATTAATAAAGCCCATTCTAACTGTAAAAAAGGCTGCACCAAAGATCAGCCAGATTACGATAAAGGGAATATTGTGAGTTTGAGGATCCCCGTTAGGGTGAGTCAACATTTCAGGTTCGTCATATTCTATACTGGCAAGAAAATGCGCCCCGGCCTGGATAACATCTTGAGTATTCTCATAGTTATAAATAACCCCGCCCTCCTGGACTTTGTATTGAAGTGTACCGGTAGCATTCGCGTAGGCATCTATATCGGGGCCTTTTTCTGAGGCAATAATTGCAATAAGTTCACCTTCTTCTACGTGTTGCCCTTCAGCAATTTTCCATTCCTTGAGAACAAAACGATCTTCTATCCCGGCTTCCCAGCCCGGAGTAGGCACATTTTTTATATCGGCATAAGCAATTGGATCATATACCCCAATCGCAGAAAATGGATCCCAAAAAAGGATGGCTGTCATACTTTCTACTATAGGGACGAAAGTACCGTTGAAGTGTTCGGTAATTGCTTCTGCCTCCACCTTGTAGGACCGAGTGGTAGAGGTGCCTTCACTATCGGTAATTACAACGTTATAAGAAATACCTTCGGTTAATCCTTCGGCACGCTCGGAATCTAAACCGGTATCCTGATGAGACCACTTATAGGTATAAGGAGGAACACCCCCGCTAACATCCAGATCTATAAATCCGTTATTAATTACGTTTGAAGGATTCCCTAATTTGGCCTCAACTTCGAGTTCCTGAGCGTTTACTGTTACAAATAAAAATAAAAAGAACAATGAAAGTGTATACTTTCCCATATAATTTAGTAGTTAATTAAGCATTTTATTTTCAGCGAAGCAAGATGCTAAAAAAATAGCCTTTTTCAAATTTTTAGGAGTTAAATTCTAAAGGAACTGTTAAAAATGAATTTCCTCGCAATTTGAAAACCTGTTTATAGGTCGAAAACAGAAGTACGTTTTGTATACACCAGGTCTTTGAGTTTTAGCCAAAATGCCAGGGTCAAATAAAACACAAAACCGATTCCCAGGGTAAAAAAAGATGCATAGATAAAGAATAGCCTTACACTCTTTGCCCGCATTCCAATTTTATCGGCCAGGCGGGAAGAAACATAGAAACCATGTCTTTCAAAAAAATATCTTATATTATGAATTAGGGTACGCATAACGCAAAGATAAACTTTCCCAATTAATTTACAGCCTGTAATAAGCCTGCTCCAATTTCGCAATTCAAACATTTGTTCAAATCGCAGTAATTGTTTTTTAGCTGAAGAACTGCCTGGGAATCCAGGGCATTTGTCGCGGTTCCGGGTCTCAAAAGATTAAATTTTTCAATGACACTATTGCTTTCGGCTTTTATATCGGTTAGGATATTCAGTATTTCTTCTTCCGGTTCTTCACCTGTTTCCCGAGCATAGCAAAATTTAAGAGGCACAACAGTATTGATCACAACAAGATCAACAAAACTATTTGTGATCCTTTTAGCTCGTTTTTTATGGGCTTTATCAAAACTATAATGGGTCTGCCAGAATTCTGAAGTTTCCACATTAAAAACTTCAAAAATAGAATTGAGCTCCTTCGCCCTGATTAGCTCAGAAAACAGATTCTTATGCCGGTGATACAGCGAAGCCAGCTGTGAGAGTCTAATATTAGGAAAATTATCCGGCCTTAACCTGAAGAATTTCGGACGGATAACCTGTTCGTTTTTAAGTTGATATTTATGCCGCAGGAAATCGTATTCCCTTTTAAGCTTTCTGAAATGAATTTCTGAAGAAGCTTCCTCAAGAAAACCAACCTGCCCAAAAAACAAAGCCTCCAGCCTTAACCTATCCAAAGCACATTTTTGAACCAGGGAAAAATCAAAACTCTGGGCAAAGCTCAGGAAAGCGTCTCCGTTTACATTTAACCCGAAGTTTTTAGCAAGCAGCCTAAATAATACGGCTTCCCAATTATTTTCAGAAGTTTTCAGCATTTCCAGGATCAACTCCGATTTATTTTCCAGCCTTTCAAAATAAACCCTTTCCAGCCAATGCCGCAATTTAAATTCGTCTATCTCAGGAAAGTTTTTTTCGCAATTGATCCATTTCTCCCGCGTCGTTAAAAGGTCCCGATATTTATTTACCAGAGCCTTGTCTACCAACCCGCTTAAAGCCAGGCTTGGAATTATAGAATTATTCTTTCGGTATACCTCAATATCATCTTCCCAAACAACATGAAGTATTACATTGTCATAATTGCTATCGGCCTCATGCCGGTGAAAATACCAGTCTGAAGCTCTTAGGTGAATCTCCACATTTCCCGCCCAAAGCTGACCCCCGATGCGTATTCTCGCATTAAAAAAATCAGGCCCCGAATTAAAATTATGCATCCCTGGATCTATCAGCACAACAGGTTGACCATCTGAAGTTCGGGCCTGGGTAAAATCAAACTTTTTATATTTCCAGAGGTAATGGAGAAAATCTTCTTGCATTTATTAAAATTAGAAAACTCCCTGCCTCTTTAAAAATTCAAGCCCTAGTTTGGCAGTTTTTGGGTGATTTCATCTATAATATCCTCCACCCAGTAGCGATACATCGTACCACTGGGATGAAGTTCATCCTCTACTAGCAGCCCGGGATCACGGGCGGCTTCCCGGGAAATGGGGGTGATATTATAAAAATCAACGTTATATTCTTCGGCAACTCTTCTGAAGACCTCGTTGAATTCAGCGATTTCGGCCGAGATCTCTTCAGAGTTCTCCCCGGCGAAAGGGGTTACTCCATAATCTGGAATACTTAGGGCAAAGACTCCGTGCTCACGGGTTTTTGAATAATTAAGGGCCATTCTGAAAACTTCCCGCAGGTCTTCTTCATATTCCCTTAGGGTTTTTCCCTGGTATTGGTCATTCACTCCTATAAGAATAGAAACCAGATCGAACTTGCGGGTGTAATTCAATTCCTTTTCTATCGCTTTAAAAAGGTTCCTGCTGGTCCAGCCTGTTTGAGCGATGATCTTTGGAGGCGCAACCTTATAACCCCTGTCACGTAAATTGGCTACCAGCTGAACCGGCCAGCGCTCTTCTTCATCTACACCTTCACCTATGGTATAAGAATCTCCCAGGGCTAAATAACTGTAATTCATCTCATACTCACGATTCACATCTTCCTGCACTGTTTCGACAAGACTTCCACAGCTGGCAGTAAATACAGCAACTATCAGAATTAGTAGTATTTTTTTCATCTAAAATTATTTTAAGCCTGAAAATACTGTATTTTGCAATAACCCAAAACTTTTAGGTATGCAAAAGATCTGCTTCTCCTTATTTTTATTTCTAGGCTTTTCTTTCATTTATGCTCAGCAAAGTCCGGCAGAAAAATTCTGGACACAGTTACAAGGGCACTGCGGGGAAGCCTACCAGGGAATAATAACCAGTGAAAATCCCGGGGAGGATTTCGCAGGAAAAAAACTCATCATGCACGTAAGGTCCTGCGATGAAAACAGTATCAAAATACCTTTTTTTGTTGGAGACAATAAATCCCGAACCTGGGTACTTACCTTTAAAGACAACAAGATAAAACTAAAACACGACCACCGTCACCCTGATGGTTCAGAAGACAAGATCACACAGTATGGTGGATTAGCCACAAATACCGGACTATCTTATCTACAGGTCTTTCCTGCCGATGCGGAAACCGCAGAATTGCTTCCGGCCGCAGCCACCAATGTTTGGTCAATTGGTCTCGATGAAGACAGTTTTACCTATAGCCTAAAACGTATAGTATCGAATACCGATTTCTCTGTTGAATTCGATTTAAGTCAACCCGTGGAAAATCCCGGGGCACCCTGGGGATGGGAGGAAAATTAAAAGAATTGCTTGAAAACAGTGATCAAAATATAAAACCCCAAACCGTTTTAGAAGAAATCAGGATAAAAATAAATCTCCACGGCACCCAGCAGATTTCATCGACGTGTTAATGAATCCTTAGGGTAGCGTGCTTTTTCATTTTCTTCAGAAAAGATCCTGAAAATTATTCCAGGTATCCCATCTTTTTCATCCACTCGTCATTGTACATTTTTCCCACATACCTGCTGCCGTGATCGTGAAATAAAACCACCACCACATCATCTTTAGTGAAATGCTCCTTTAGCTGAAGCAGTCCTTTTGCCGCTGCCCCGGCCGAATTCCCGAGGAAGAAACCTTCTTCTTTGGCAAGCTTCCTGGTATATATCGCCGCATCTTTATCGGTTACCTTGGTAAATCCGTCTATCACGCTAAAATCTACATTCTTCGGCAGGATATCTTCTCCAATTCCTTCAGTGACATAAGGATAGATCTCATTCTTATCAAAGATTCCCGTTTCGTGATATTTTTTGAAAACCGAGCCATAGGTATCGATTCCCCAAACTTTGATATTAGGATTCTTTTCTTTCAGATATCTTCCAACTCCTGAAATCGTACCGCCCGTTCCAACACCAACCACAAAATGGGTAACCTTTCCGTCGGTTTGACGCCATATCTCAGGACCTGTGGTCTCATAATGAGCTTGGGTATTGCCCAGATTATCGTATTGATTCACATACCACGAATTAGGCGTTTCCTCAGCCAATCTTTTAGAAGTCGAATAATAAGACCTGGGATCCTCAGGTGCAACATCGTTAGGGCAAACAATTACTTCACTACCAACGGCCTTAAGTATATCTATCTTTTCTTTGCTTTGTTTATCTGAAATCACACAAACCATCTTGTAGCCTTTAACGATAGCCGCAAGGGCAAGACCCATTCCAGTATTTCCCGAGGTGCCTTCAATTATGGTTCCTCCCGGTTTAAGTTTCCCGGATTTTTCAGCCTCTTCAATCATTTTTACGGCCATTCTGTCCTTAACAGAATTACCGGGATTAAAAGTCTCGTATTTGGCCAGAACCAGGGCATCTATATCTTTTGTGATCTTATTCATTTTCACCAATGGGGTGTTCCCAATGGTTCCTAAAATATTTTCTGCGTACTCCATAAATAGTTTTACAAATTATAAATCACCATACTAGTCGAAATAACTCTTATGGCTTTCATCTTATTCAAATTTAATAGCTTTTGCCGGAGATATTTTTGAAATGATCACCGATGGGATCAATAACATTAGCATACATAATATTAGCGTGCCGATATTTACAGCAAGAATATAATCCCAGTTTATATACACCGGAACTTCGGTTACATAATAAGTATCCGGATTCAATGGAAATAATTTAAAATATTTCTGAATTAACAACAAACCTATTCCTATAAGATTACCCCAGAACAATCCCAGCAGGATCAGATAGCCTGCATTATATAAAAATATCTTTCTTATGCTCCAGTCCCCGCTTCCCAAAGCCTTCAGGATGCCTATCATCTGGGTGCGTTCCAGAATTAGAACCAGCAAGGCGGTGATCATATTTATTCCCGCCACCAGGATCATTATCCCGATGATAAGTGCAATATTGAAATCAAACAGCTCCAGCCATTCGAAAATGGAATAATATTTCTGATTGATGGTTTGCGCATCAAGAAACGAACCGGTATTCTCATAGACCTCCTGACCTTTTTGATCCAACTCCCCAAAATCGCTTATAAAAACCTCAAAGTTTCCTACTTCATCCTCTTCCCAGCGATTGATACGCTGAATATGCCGGATATCTGCAAGCATATACAACTCATCGAATTCCTGGAAGCCCGAATTGTAAATTCCGGTGATTACAAAAGCCCTTAGCAGCGGCCGGTCACTTTCCTCCCTTAAAAAATAAGTGGGCGCCTTATCCCCTACTTTTAGTCCTAACCTATTGGAGAGATAAGCCGAGATCATCACCTCATCGTTGAGCGGCCCTGTGAATTCAGGAATTTCCCCTGCTGTTATAAATTCCTCAAAATATTCCCACTTATAATCCTCTCCCAAACCTTTCACTAAAACCCCTTCGAAATCTGTTTCGGTTCTGATTATCCCGGCTTTTGTGGCCACAGCCTGAACATGCTCAATTCCGTCTACACTGGTAAATTCGGGATAAAAATCCTGCTCCCTGGAAATGGGAGCGAGGGAAACCTGTGAACTGTTATTATCGTAACTGGAAATACTAATATGCCCGTTAAAAGCGGCGATCTTATCCCTTATCTTCTCCTGCAGTCCCAAACCGGTAGCGAAGGAAACCAACATCATAACAACCCCAATAGCAATGGCGGCTATCGCAATTTTTATTATTGGGGCAGAAATACTACTTTTATGGCCTTTGGCGCCAATGAGGCGTTTTACTACGAAAAATTCGAAATTCAAATTATCAGGATGATTAAAAGGTTATTCAAAAGTACATTTTTATTCGCTTTTATCGGACTTGTTTCCTGCGGAAACACAAATTCGCAAAAAGACAAGCTTACAATTTCTGAAGAACAGAACCCGGCTGAATTGACTTCAGAAGACATAATTGTAGGCGCCAACCGCACCGAAACTTACCTTCCCCTTCTGAAAGGAAAAAATGTTGGACTGGTGGGCAACCAGAGTTCCCGTATCGATAAAGAAACCGGTTATACGCATCTTGTAGACTCCCTGCTTTCACTGGATGTTAATCTAAAAAAAGTATTCGCACCTGAACACGGTTTTCGCGGCACGGCTGATGCCGGCGAAGCCATTGAAGATGGAAAAGATGCCGAAACCGGCCTACCGGTGATCTCGCTTTACGGCGACAACAAAAAACCAAAACCCGAACAACTGGAAGGTCTCGATGTGCTCATCTTCGACCTTCAGGACGTGGGAGCGCGGTTCTACACTTATATCTCTTCCCTGCATTATGTTATGGAAGCCTGCGCCGAAAATGATATTCAACTCATCGTTTTTGATCGTCCAAATCCAAATGGACATTATATAGACGGGCCTATCCTGGAAATAGAAAACAAAAGTTTTGTGGGAATGCATCCCATCCCAACCGTCCACGGACTCACAATGGGAGAATATGCAAAAATGATTAATGGGGAAAAATGGTTGAAAGATGGAATCCAATGTCAGCTGGAAGTAATCGAAATGAAAAATTATAACCATTCACTCACCTATGAACTCCCGGTAAAACCATCGCCCAATCTTCCCAATGCGCAGTCTATAAATCTTTATCCCAGTCTCTGCTTTTTTGAAGGTACCAACGTTAATGCCGGGCGTGGCACCGATAAACAATTCCAGGTTTTTGGATCGCCTTATTTGGACAAAACCTATTTTGATTATAGCTACACTCCGGAAAGTAAAGATGGGGCCAAAAATCCAAAACATCTTGGCAAAATCTGTTTTGGCCGTGATCTAAGTGAACACGAAGCACTGGATAAAATTAATCTGGAATGGCTTATAGAAGCCTACGAGAATACTGAAAATAAAGAAAAATTCTTCAATGGGTTCTTCACTAAACTTGCGGGTACCACTAAACTTCAACAGCAAATAGAAGAAGGGCTTAACGCTGAGGAAATTCGTGAAAGCTGGAAACAGGGATTAGCAGAATTTTCTGAAAAACGTGAAAAATATTTATTATATTAAAGGATAAATAATCCCTTATGATCGAGTTAGAAACTTCCGGCTTTTGGCTTTCAGCTTTTATGGTAGCGCTGCTGGTGCTACCGGTGCTGGCTTTTGCCAGTTTGCTAAAGCAAAATTTTAAGGGGCGGCATCGCTTGATCTGGGTTTTGATAATAATTTTCCTGCCATTTTTCGGACCGATATTGTATTTCATAATTATAAAAAATTACAAAAAATTTAATCTCATAAAAAGAAAGGTGAAACAGTACAGGCAGCGGTCTTAGGTTTTGATCCTCCTCTTCATCTCCTCTACAATATTATATGCCGCCGGACAAATTGCGGTATTTTTTATGGTAAGATTAGATATCTTATGGAAATCCTTCCTGTCGGTATGCGGGAATTCCCTGCAGGCTTTTGGCCGCACCTCGTAAATGAGACAATAATTATCCGGAGCCAAAAAAGTACAGGGCACCTGCTGTAACACATAATCATTATCCTCATCAATACGAAGATATTGCTTGATGAACTGCTGCGGTTTGAGTTTAAGATGCTTGCTTATTCTCTCGATATCTTTATTGGTAAAAAGAGGGCCGGTAGTTTTACAGCAATTGGCACATTCCAGGCAACTGGTTCGGGAAAATTCTTCCTCATGAAGCTCCTGCATCTGGCGATCGAGGTCCTTGGGTGGTTTTTTCCGAAGCCGGGAAAAGAACTTCTTATTTTCCTTATTCTTATCTTTGGCCCGCTCGGGGAGATTATTTAGATTTTCCTCCATTTTGCAAAGATATGAATAACAACACTCCAGATAAAGATATCTTCGGAAAAGCGATCTCCGCTTTTTATCATCACAAAGACGACACCCCTATCCATGTGCATTCCCCCGATTTCGATGATGATGTAATCCCTGTCCCTTATTTATTCAGAAGTTTTTCTGAAATGCCCCCTTTGGAGCAAAAAGCACTTCAGTTATGTTCCGGGCACGTCCTTGATGTTGGCTGCGGCGCCGGGAGTCACGGACTCTATCTTCAGAATGAAAAGAAATTAAAAGTTACCGGGATAGACACTTCTGAAGGGGCCATCGGGATTGCCCGTTTGCGAGGACTAAAGGATGTCCGTAAAATCAATTTCTTTGACCTCCACAATGAAAAGTATGACACTCTTTTAATGCTAATGAATGGCAGTGGGATTATCGGTAAGCTCGCCAACCTGGATACCTTTTTTTCCCAGGCCAGAAACCTGCTATCCCCCGGCGGAAAGATCCTTTTGGATTCCTCAGATTTAAGTTTTCTCTTTGACCGTGATGAAGATGGCGGAATCTGGGTTAATCCTGAAGATGGGTATTACGGCGAAATCCAGTTTCAGCTTAGCTATAAAAACGAAAAGGGCACATGGTTCAACTGGCTTTACATCGATTTTAATTCCCTGGAATTGGCGGCTCAGAAAAATAATTTCACCTGTAAACTTATAAAAAAAGGTGAACACTATGATTATTTAGCCGAATTAAAGCCACAAAAGCTTTAAATTTATATTTTTACCAATATTTCAAATTCTGTCAAATGCTTAAAATAAATCACTTAGCTTTATTTTTATCGCTGTTCCTGGTATTGTCTTCCTGTACAACCGATAATACTGACGATGAAAACAAGATCGATAAAACTGCCAACCTGCAGGGCCTGGGTGATTCGGCTAATGATTTGCTTAGTGACGTGCGATATACTTCCATGAATATTGAAATCGCTTATGTGACTGGTTATGCACCCTCCCAGGAAGCCATTGCAGAATTTAAAAATTTTCTTCAGGACAGAGTATACAAACCGGATGGAATTCAAATAAACCAGCGGGCCGTGGAATCTTCAGGCAAAGCTCCTTTCGATATTGAAGAAATCGCCGCGATAGAAAAAGATACTCGTAGCCTATATAATGTAGGAGATGAAATTGCCGTATTTATTTATTTTGCCGACGGTAGTAGCGAAAAAGACGAAGAAAATCGTTTTGTCCTGGGCTCTGCTTTTAGGAATACCTCGATGGTTATTTACGGAGAAACCATAGAAAACTTCGCCAACCGCCCAAACGCCCCATCTAAAGCCGATATTGAAGCGGCCACCCTGAATCACGAATTCGGACATCTTTTCGGACTTGTGGACCTGGGCACTGAGCCGCAATCAGATCACAAGGATGAAGAATATGCCGGACATTGCAATATTTCGGGTTGCCTGATGCAGGCTTCAATAGAATTTGGTAGCGGAATTGTTGATGTAATTGATGGCGGAAATATCCCCGGTCTTGATGGTCAATGCATTTTTGATCTTCAGAATAACGGAGGAAAATAATTCACAGTTATGAGTCCCGATAGTCGGGATTAGTTGCCTGTTCTCAGTTAATTTCGCTGCAAGCTAATCCAATCACGAGTCCCGAATTACGAATTAGCCAACAACTATCGAATCCTAATTTGCCACCTCACTAATAAACTTAATACGATACAATCTTAATTCTTCGTCATCATACTCCCCTTCAAATTCTTCTATTGCAGCATCTATTTTGTCTGTTTCAGCATCAATAAAATATTCGTGTAATTCCTCCTGCTGATCTTCATCCAGGATATCATCTACCCAGTAATTGATATTGAGTTTCGTGCCACTATAGACTATGGCTTCCATCTCCTTAATAAATTCAAGCATTGTCATTCCCTTGGCTGAAGCGATATCATCAAGAGGTAATTTCCTGTCTACATTCTGAATGATATATAGTTTAAGGGCCGAGTTGGCACCGGTAGATTTCACCACCAGATCGTCTGGCCTTATAATATCATTTTCTTCCACATATCTGCCGATGAGATCAACAAACTCCTTCCCGTACTTTTTAGCCTTGCCTTCACCTACCCCATAAATATTATTAATCTCCTCCATAGTTACAGGATATTTCAAAGCCATATCCTCAAGCGAAGGGTCCTGAAAAACAACAAAAGGAGGAACTTCCAATTTTTTTGCAACCTTCTTGCGAAGATCCTTCAGCATTTTAACAAGGGTTTTGTCAACTCCACCACCGGAAGATTGAGCATTAATAGTAACCCCTTCCGTAGTACTGTTAAAAATATGGTCTTCGGTCATCATGAAAGACTGAGGATCTTCCAGGTATTCCCGGCCTTTATCGGTGAGTTTTATCACTCCGTAGGTTTCAATATCTTTCTTGAGGAAGCCGGCAACCAACACCTGTCTTATCAGGGCCATCCAGTATTTTTCGTCACGACTTTTGCCCTTTCCAAAGAGTGGATTTTCATTGGTTTTATGCGATAAGATTACCGCATTGGATTTTCCGATCAGAGTTTTAACCACTTCCTTGGCCTTATATAGTTCTTTAGTCTCTTTTATCGTTTTCAGCAAAAGTTCCACCTCGTCTTTAGCCTCGTGTTTTTTCTTGGGATATCTTACGTTATCATCCATTGAAGCTCCGTCCCCGGTTTCGCCGTCAAATGCCTCCCCGAAATAATGGAGGATGAATTTTCGCCTGGAGATAGAAGTTTCGGCATAAGCTACTACTTCCTGTAAAAGGGCGTGCCCTATTTCCTGTTCGGCCACAGGCTTCCCGCTCATAAACTTCTCGAGCTTCTCAATATCTTTATAGGAATAGAATGCCAGGCAATGCCCTTCGCCACCATCACGGCCGGCCCTGCCGGTTTCCTGGTAATAGCTTTCTATGCTCTTGGGGATGTCGTGATGTATCACGAAACGCACATCGGGTTTATCGATTCCCATCCCGAAGGCAATGGTAGCAACTACTACATCTATATCTTCCATCAGGAACATATCCTGATGCCTGGAGCGGGTCTTGGCATCCAGCCCGGCATGGTAAGGCACGGCTTTTATTCCATTTACCTGAAGGGTCTGTGCCAGCTCTTCCACCTTCTTTCGACTTAAACAATAAATGATCCCCGATTTACCTTCATTCTGTTTAACAAAGCGAATAATATCGGAGTTGACATTTTTGGTCTTTGGTCTTACCTCGTAATACAGGTTTGGCCTGTTGAAACTCGCTTTAAAGGCTTTGGCGTTGGGAATACCCAGATTTTTAAGAATATCTTCCTGCACCTTTGGCGTCGCGGTGGCCGTAAGCGCAATAATTGGAATGTTATCCCCTATTCGTTGAATAATCTGTCTAAGGTTACGGTATTCAGGTCTGAAATCATGGCCCCACTCACTAATACAGTGAGCTTCGTCTATAGCCATAAAAGATATCTTCTGCTTTTTGAGAAAATCTACATGATCTTCCTTGGTAAGGGATTCGGGAGCTACATATAATAATTTAGTCACCCCGTTGGCGATATCTTCCTTAACCTGCCTAACTTCAGTCTTATTCAGGGAGGAATTTAAAACATGGGCGACGCCATATTCCGAGGAAATTCCGCGGATAACATCTACCTGGTTTTTCATTAAAGCGATAAGGGGCGAAACCACAATTGCCGTTCCTTCTTCAATCAACGCAGGGAGTTGGTAACATAGGGACTTTCCTCCTCCGGTAGGCATTACCACAAAGGTATTATTTCCTTTCACAATACTGGTAATCACCTCTTCCTGAAGCCCTTTGAACTGGCTGAATCCAAAGTACTTCTTTAGCTCTTGGTGTAAATCAATTTCCTTCAAACTCATTCAATTGTGTAACAATTTTACATACATTTGCAAACTAAAGATACATATTTCTTTAGACCCACAATTCATAATTTTATCTAATTTGAAACTCCAGGAAAAAATTCTGATTGCTGCCCGAGAAACCATTTCCATTGAAGCCAAAGCGATTGCCAATTTAGAACATCTTATTGATAATGAGTTTGTTGAGGCAGTAGAGACGATTTACCATTCCAAAGGAAGAGTGGTGGTCACCGGAATAGGAAAAAGCGCCATTATTGCCAGTAAGATCGTAGCTACGTTAAATTCTACCGGTACCCCTGCCATTTTCATGCATGCAGCTGACGCGATTCACGGCGACCTGGGGAATATTCAGAAAGACGATGTGGTGATTTGTATCTCCAAAAGTGGGAACAGCCCCGAAATCAAGGTCCTGGTTCCCTTTATAAAAGACTTTAAAAATCCCCTAATCGGGATTACTGGCGATAAAAATTCATTTTTGGGCCAGGAAGCAGATTTTGTCCTTAACTCCTATGTAGAAAAGGAAGCCTGTCCCAATAACCTGGCACCTACCACTAGCACCACAGCACAAATGGTATTGGGCGATGCCCTGGCAATAGCGCTGGTTAATCTGAAAGGTTTTTCCCGAAAAGACTTTGCCAAATACCATCCGGGAGGTTCGCTTGGTAAGAAACTCTACCTGAGGGTAAGCGATATCACAGCCCAGAACCAGAAACCGGTAGTTTCACCTGAGACTTCGGTTACCGATGCTATTATAGAAATTTCAGAAAAAATGCTGGGCGTTACTGCAGTGCTTGAAAACGATAAGATTATTGGGATAATTACCGATGGCGATATAAGACGAATGTTGAAGAAAAGCACCGATTTCAAAGATCTTACCGCCAGAGATATCATGAGCGTAAATCCAAAAACCATAAATCAAGACACACTTGCCGTTGAGGCCCTGGATATGCTTGAAGAAAACAAGATCTCCCAGCTGCTGGCTTTAGAAAACGGAAAATACGCAGGTGTTGTCCATATTCACAACCTAATTAGAGAAGGTATTTTATAATGAAACAATTAGGTACTCCCCAGGATGAAATGTCTTTCTTAGATCATCTCGAAGACCTGCGATGGCACCTTATTCGTGCCACCCTTGCTGTGGTAATTGCAGGAACTATCGCCTTCCTGGCCAAGGGATTTATTTTCGATGTCTTGCTTTTCGGCCCCAGTAGGGGGAGTTTCTTTTCATACGATATTCTTTGCCGTATCTCCACTTCCCTGGGGATAGACGGAGGTTTTTGCTTTGACGAAATGCCCTTCCGAATTCAGAGTAGAACTATGGGCGGACAGTTCTCTGCCCACGTCTGGACTTCGATCACCGCCGGCTTCATCATAGCTTTCCCTTATGTGATCTATGAATTCTGGAGATTCGTGGCCCCTGCCATGCATAACAACGAACGCAAATATGCCAAAGGATTTATCTTTATCTCCTCCCTGTTATTCTTTACCGGAGTGATCTTTGGATACTATGTGGTAACGCCGCTTTCTATTAATTTCCTCGGAAAATACCAGGTTAGCGAAACGGTGTTTAACGATTTTGACCTCAGCAGTTATATTGGCCTGGTAAGGGCATCTGTGCTGGCAAGCGGACTCATTTTTGAATTACCCATTCTGATCTATTTTCTTACCCGAATAGGACTTGTAACCCCTGCTTTTCTGAAGAAATACAGGAAATACGCATTGGTGCTGGTATTGATACTTTCGGCTATAATCACTCCACCGGATATTGTGAGCCAGATTATTGTAGCTATCCCGGTGCTTGTGCTCTATGAGGTAAGTATCCTGATCTCAAAGGTGATCTATAAACAGGAACAACGAAAATTAAAAAGACAAGGCTATGAGCAATAAAGTAGAAGAGTTTAATGAGTACCGCGCTCAGATGAACGATAAGATCCTGGGTGAAAATAACAAGGTCCTGAAAAGGATCTTCAATCTTGATACAAACGCCTTCACCGAAGGAGCACTGGATAAAAAAACAAAGGAACTTCTCGGCCTGGTGGCTTCACTGGTGCTAAGATGCGACGATTGTGTGAAATACCACCTGGAAAGCAGCTACAAAGCAAAGATAAGCCGCGAAGAGGTTATGGAAACCCTTAGTATAGGAACCCTTGTAGGTGGTACTATTGTGATACCTCACCTGCGCAGGGCTTTTGAATACTGGGAAGAGCTGGAAGAGGTGAAAGAATAAGGCTGGTATAATTAACGTATCTTAGTGCACTAAATTTGCAGAATGAAACCAGCAGGTTGTTGGATCCAAAAATGGCAATACATAACTTGTCCCGATTAAATCGGGAGGAGTAGGATTATAAGCCTGTGCCTATTGCCAAATCCTGGTTAAAAAATATAAACAGATGAAATTACGCGCTGAAAACTTAGTAAAGAAATACAAAGGCAAGGCAGTTGTTAAAGGCATCTCTATCGAGGTAAATCAGGGAGAGATCGTAGGACTTTTGGGTCCTAACGGGGCCGGAAAAACAACCTCATTCTATATGATCGTTGGACTGATAAAACCCAACGGAGGGCAGATCTTTCTTGACAAGGCCAATATCACTAAATACCCAATGTACAAAAGGGCGCAGCACGGCATTGGTTACCTCGCCCAGGAAGCTTCAGTATTCAGAAAGTTAAGCATTGAAGATAACATTATGAGCGTACTGGAACTTACCGATCTTTCCAAAAAAGAACGCCACCAGAAGATGGAATCCCTTATCGAGGAATTCGGTCTTAGCCATATTCGCAAAAACCGGGGAGACCTACTAAGTGGTGGAGAACGACGGCGTACCGAGATCGCGCGGGCCCTGGCTACCAACCCTAATTTTATTCTGCTTGATGAACCTTTTGCCGGGGTTGATCCCGTAGCGGTAGAAGATATTCAGCGTATTGTAGCTCAGTTGAAAAACAAAAATATCGGAATATTAATCACCGACCATAATGTGCAGGAAACCCTTGCCATTACTGACCGTACTTACCTTATGTTTGAAGGTAGCATCCTGAAACATGGTAGTCCTGAAGAACTAGCCGAAGATGAAATGGTGAGAAAAGTATATCTCGGAAAGAATTTCGAGCTTCGGAAGAAAAAGATCTTCGATTAACTTTAGTTATTTCCGGTTAAACCTCCTCCTTTGCCGGCACCAGTACCGAAAGCAATACATAGCTCACAATAATGAGCGGAATGGCGATAAATCTGAATATCACGATCAAGGCCAGACACCAAAGCAGGAAAAAATACCGCAACTTATTATTAGAAAAAGACCAGTCGCTGAATTTAAGCGCGAAGAGTTTGATCTCTGCATTCAGCAAATAACAACTCAGCAAAGTTAAGGCGATAAGAAACCATTCGTTCAGCAATAAAGAAGACACCAGCTCCCCGGGTTGAAAAGTAAGGATTAAAGGCAAACTCAATATCAGCATCGCGTTGGCCGGAGTTGGAAGGCCGATAAAAGAATCAGTTTGGCGGTCATCTACATTGAATTTCGCCAGCCTGAAAGCCGAAGCCAGGGTAATAAATAAGCCGATAAGTGCCAAAGTATTAAAATTCCATTCCCACCAGGTCCCCTGTATACTCCATTCGGTGGTGGTAGCTGCAGCCGGAGTAGGCAGCGCCTTGCTAAGCATCTGAAACATTACAATTCCCGGTACAACCCCGCTGGTAACCACATCGGCCAGGGAATCCAGCTGCAGCCCAACCTCGCTTTTCACATCCAATACTCTGGCGGCGAGTCCGTCGAAGAAATCAAAGAAAACTCCCGCAGCCACGAATACAGCCGCCATGATCAGATTTCCCTGGACGGCAAAGATCACCGCTATGGTTCCGCTTAAAAGATTCAGGTGAGTTATGAAATTTGGAATATATCTTTTAATGGCCATTGGTTTAGTTTTTGGTAAAAATACTAAAAATCAAGAACCTCAGTGAAAACCCACAAAGTATGCATTGAAAATTTATTTTGGTCAATATTGGCAAGCCCTGGAATATTTTAATCACGATTATCGGGTTAATTTTAGAAGTTCAGCAGTCCTATAAATTTTCAAAAAGGCTGTTAAGAAGGATTTTTCCTGAAGCCGACTTAAAAACAAGCCACAGTTTCCTATTTTTGAAAAGAATATCAAAATATGAAGAATTTTCTTTACGCCCTTCTCTCCGGAATATTACTTGCACTGGCCTGGCCTACCTATGGCTTTCCACTATTGCTGTTTTTCGCCTTTGTTCCCCTGCTCTATGCGGAATTCAAATTGCGGAATTTCTCTAAGCGACTAACAGGCTGGAAGGTCTTCGGACTGGCCTACCTGAGTTTCTTCATCTGGAACCTCTTCACCACTTACTGGCTTTATTTCAGTACCGCCTTTGGAGGTGCTTTCGCCGTCCTCGTGAATTCGCTGCTAATGGCGCTGGTTTTTATGCTGTACCATATAGTAGCTAAACGCACCGGCTTTGGAGCGGCCGCTACTTTTCTGGTGAGTATCTGGATGGTCTTCGAAAAACTTCACCTGGACTGGGAGTTTTCCTGGCCCTGGCTAAACCTCGGCAATGCCTTTTCAGAATATCATAACTGGGTGCAGTGGTATGAATACACCGGTACTTTTGGAGGAACCCTCTGGGTGTGGCTCGTAAATATTGCTGTTTTTAAAGCCGTGATTCTTTACCGGGAATACAAAGATAAAGCGGTTCTTTACCGCGGAATTTTTAAAACTGCAAGTTTAATTCTCGTGCCCCTAGGAATTTCCTGGATAATCCTGGCCAATTACCAACCTGAAGGAGAACCGCTGGAAGTGGTGATCCTGCAACCTAATATCGATCCATACACCGAAAAGTACAATGTTAACGACACCCGGATAGGAGAACTCTTATTGGATCTTGCTGAAAAAAAGACCACAGAAAAAACCAGGCTTCTGGTGGCGCCTGAAACCGTTTTTGCCGATGGTACCGTCCTTCCGAATTTTGAGAGATCGGAGGCTGCTTTTTTCAGTAGGCAACTTTTAAACCGTTATCCCAACATCAATTTTTTAAGTGGAATTTCCTTCTATGAACGCTTCAGCGATCCAAATAAGGTAAGGAAACAAAGCAATTACCTGGGCCCAAATGACTGGTACGATGATTATAATTCGGCATTTATGATGAACAGCACCGACTCCACTCAACTTTATCACAAATCAAAACTAGTGGTGGGAGTCGAGAATTTCCCTTATCAGGAGGTTCTGAAACCCATCCTGGGCGATATTATGATAGACCTCGGTGGTACCGTCGCGATGAAAACCACCCAGGAAGAGCGCTCTGTTTTTGAAATGGAGAACGGAATAGCAGCCGCGGCCGCACCGATTATCTGCTATGAATCGGTTTATGGAGATTATGTTACCGGTTATATTAGAAATGGCGCGGGATTCCTGAGTATTATTACCAATGATGCCTGGTGGGGCAATACCCAGGGCCATAAACAACACCTGAGCTACGCGAAGTTAAGAGCAATAGAAACCCGAAAAGATGTGGTAAGAAGTGCCAACACAGGGATTTCAGCATTTATAGATCAAAAAGGGAATATCGTAAAGAGCCTTGGCTACGAAGAACAAGGCAGTATTAAATCGGAGATCCTGGTGAACAACAAACAGACCTTCTACGTGCAATACGGCGACTACCTCGCACGAATAGCTCAGTTCCTGGCTTTGTTTGTATTTCTATTTGCTATGGTTAAATACCGCAGGACCAGGCCGTCTTAGAATGTTGTTAATTGGGGATTGGTTAATTCGCCTGCCCGCCGTAGCCAGAGCGTAGGAGGGTTAATTCGGGATTCGTGGATAAGGAAAAAATTCTTGTTTCTAGTTCAGGAAAACTGTTTATTTAATCTGTCATGCCGGGCTTGATCCGGCATCTCATATCTGTAGGAATTCCATTAGCTCTATAGAAAAGTCAGAGCAAAACAGAAAACAGAAAGTTTCACGCAAAGCACGCAAAGTTTCACGCAAAGCACGCAGAAAATTCTACCGGATAAAAACTAAAGACTGTCGACTAAAGTCTACCGACTCCTAAGAACAAACTCCAATGTATCCACAATATCCCCGTATTCATCGATCTTTATTTCAAAAGGAATGGCTTCCGGTTCTGAAATATAGCCGAGGTTTTCAAGTTGTTCCCGATCTATTTCAGCGGTATATTTTCCGGGTTTTAGTCCGAGGTAAGTGAAATAACCATCGCCTTCACTGAGAATCCTGGCGGCTTTATTTCCGTCTTCATCAAAAACATTTATGATTATCCTGCCTTGCCCGCGTAGTCCATCATCATCTACGTAAACCATTCCTCCTACTTCTCCCATAACTTCAACCGGCACATGGATCTCCTGGAAATGATTAGGAACGGTGTGCACCCTGATCTTCGGATTAGAGATCTTCCAGGCGATATTATCCAGACTTACCGGATCTATTTCCAGCACCATATCTATATAAGGTTGTAGGTCACGAATCCTCAGGATGGTTTCATTCTCGTGATAGCTAAGCCTTCCGGTGCGGTTCTTTAACTCCATTCCGGGAACCCCGGGTTCCATAGGATCTCTTACCCCGTTCCCATTGTAGTCCAGAAACGGAATTATAGTTAAGCCTGCCTTAGACATCGCACTGCGGTTACTGGTAAGTATTTGCCCGGTATTATCGTCCAGCATCATACTTCCCCGGGCCGATTGCACAAAAGAGGTGTTCCTGTTTCCAATCCTTGAAGTAAGAGAGGTCTGAGCGAAATCCAGCGCATAGCGAAAACCGACTTCAAAAATATGGGCGTCCCGCAGAAAATTATTTTCATAAGCCAGATTCAGGAATCCTTTTTCAAAGATAGGTCGCTCCAGTTCCAGGATCAGGTTATTAAATTGCGACCTACTATAATCATACTGTACCTGTGGAGAAAAAAGAAATCGGTTTGGCAATCTGTAGGTTTGGGAAAGTGAGCTGTAAATAGTTGGCTCCTTTACCCTGTCGTTATAGATGCCGTAGGTTGTAAAATTGGTACTTACTCCAAATACCGCTCCTGAAAGTAGCATTTGCGCGGTAGTGAACTCTGTGGTAGGCATAATGATCTGGTTAAGGCTGAACCTACCAAACATAGAGAAGTTGTTCCCTCTAATTGGGGTAGACAAACTTATTTTTCGTTCTTCCAGGTAATTAAAATTAATCGCCGTCTGGTTCTCGTCATATTTTATATAATTCAGATCTACCTGCAGATTTTGAGGCGAGCGGTAACTCAGCACCCCTTCTCCTTTAACCCCGTGCATATACTCCCCGGAGAACAGGAGTCCGGAAGCAATTCGCACCGAAGAATTCACAAAAGGCATCACCTCGCCACTGGTCACTTCAGAGAGGTATTCCACCCCACCTCCAACCGTGATAGCATTGCTTATTCCGTAGTTAAAATTGAAGCGGGAAAAGCGCTGCCATTCTTCATTCTCTACAATTCCGGCGCTCAGGGTGTATTCTACCTCGTTCTTCGGAACAAAATTATAAGGAATATTGATCACTCTTTCCTCAACCCGTTCCTCTCCCCAGGGGCCGTAAAAACGCAGACTCACCGCGGTATTTCCATACATCAACGGGACTTCAAAGGAATAGAAGCCCGAAGCATCGGCCTGGGTGAAATCTATAAGTACATTGTTCACATAGAGCTCCACCGTCCAGCGAGGCTCGGTATAATCGTTAAGCTGATAAGTACCGAAAGACCTCCGGTTTTGCATAGGGCTGTTGCTCACCTGCACCCCGCTAACCGGGGCAAACAGAGAAGAGGTGGCCCGGGTGAAAATCCGTCCTACACTTACTTGTTTGAACAACCGGCTATCATTATTCACATACCGCCATTGGTAGAACTGATTCCGGGAGTTAAAAGGCACCCGCGAAGAATAGTTCAACATTAAATTAGTCTCTCCTCCGAGGAACATCGTACCCAGTCCCAGACTAAGCCTGTTGTCATTTTCAAAATCACTCTGCTGGGTAGTCACCACGCCCCAGTCCAAGGTTCCGGGTTTGAAAAACGGATATCTTCTCGCGATAGTAGTATCTGGTTCCACCACTCCTCGCACGCGATTAAGGCTCTCCCGCATCTTTTTGAGACGCATTTCTTTGATCACCGGCAATTCCAGCTCAGTATCGAGTTCTACGGAAAGACTTCTGAAGGAAAACTGAGTGTCGAGTCCAAAAACATCTCCGAAGTAATTCGATTTGAGGTAATTCCCCATCGGAGTCTCTATAAAGTCTGAAGCCTCCAGCTCGTATTCCTCATCCTTAAACCGAATATAATTTTCCTGAAAATTTATGCTATAGATAGAATCCGGATGAACGATAAAGCCCGTAATCCCTTCAGCAGTCACCTCATTTTTTATCTTCAGGAAATCGAATAATTCCTGAACCGGTAAATACGCATCCTGCCCCTTAATGGCAATCGGAATCTCAACTGTCCCCAATCGAGGTACACTCATTTCTACATTGAGTTCATCATATTCCGGGAAAGTTTCCTGCCCGCTTAATGTTGAAGAAAACAGGAGAAAAATAAAAATCTGAAGATGAAATCGTTTTAGCTTTAAAATAAAGTCCGAAGTAATTCTATTCATCGATAATGGGAGCTTATTGATGGATAAAATTTAAAGTGAAAGTACCATTATAAGTTCCCGGCAGGCTTCCTGAATTATCGGCAGGAATTTGTAAAGTACCGCCCACAAAAACTTCATTGGGAGTCTCGGCATTTGGTGCCTGAGTCACAAAAGTACGTTGACCGGTGCTAAAACTATTGATGAAAAGTAGAATCTCTGCTCCGCTACTTTGATTAACAAGAATATATGAACTTGAATCCTGAATTTGGATAATTGTTCCTGGGTTGGCGTAAACATCGAATAAAGCGGCAGAAACAGGTTGTCCAAAATTAAGCTCAAAAATATCACCATCTATTGTTCGTTGGTCGTCATAACTAACAGTCACATTCCCACCAGCAGTGCCCGCAACAAAGGAACCGAAATTCAGGTTTTTTGAAGTTCTTACTTCAACTTGAATAGGTATTGGCGGATTCTCCTGGGCGCTAAGCTGCTGAAAAACACCAAAACTCAATAACCAAATGAGAAACCCGATAGTTTTAAGTCTGCTTTTTTCCATAGCCTTATTTCCTGATTAATACTTTCTTGGTGTAACGCTTCCCGTCTTTCTCCAGGATCACAAAATACACCCCTGAGCTGCTTATCCCGTCAAAACTCACCTGCTCTTTCCCTCTACCTGCTTTGGTTTCCAACAATTGGCCGGTTACCGTGCTCAATCTTAACACACCTTCTTTTTCTTCCTCAAGATTAAGTTCCACCTGCATTTTTCCATCGCTGCTGAAGACACTAAAGAATTCATCGTCTAAATCTTCTTTTGTTAATATGGATTCATTGCTAAAAAGCAGTTCAAACCTGGAATTGTTCTCACCTTTTTTCACTTCAAAACTGTAAGCTTGCTTTCTCAGATCAACTGTTTTATTTTTCTCCTTATCCTTCAGAAAGACAGCAAAATCATAGGGTAGGTTTTCGAAATCTTTAAGGCTGATGCTCATAGTCCCTCCCTTTTCTGTAGTTATTCCAAGAGGTATAGTCTCTTTCTTATCTTCCGGCCGGGCCACCGCATTAATGGAAAGCTGTTGCCTGTCCGGACTCAGACTGTACAGATTGGGAACATTCACATCGGTATTCATCAGTTTATGGGCGTCCAGCTGACTTTCAAAATCCTGGCTCGCCTGATTTTCAAAGTAGATAACCATTCCGTCTTTACCACTTTCTCCTTTAAAGGAGGCATCGAGTCGGATCAAAGATTTCGGTGCAGGCTCTTGGTTTCGGTAAAACTCTTGGGTGAAATTATTTACCCTGGTTGTATTATTGATCCCCAGGGTACCGGTAACGGGATAAGTATCGGTATCAGAATCGCTTACTTTAACAAAAAAGCCCTGCATAGAAGGGATGATGCTCGTGGCACTACCTCCATTTTGGGCAACTCCGTTTACGAAGGATTCGTAAGTCCCTGTATAACGGTTATCAATGCCTGCGGTGAAGAAATGTATCTGATTATCGATATTTGTCTTGGTCCACCCGGACGCATTCCAGTCTATAGGCGAAGGATAGGGGTTGCCAACAAGATGAAATCCTTTGGTGTACTCTCCGTTATTATTTTCCAAAACCTGGCTGTAATCTCCGTTATTAACCTCTCCGGTTAGTGAAACTGTAAGCGGGTTGGTTGAAGCACCAAAATTGAGCGCATAGCCTTCCATAACGTTTAGAGCGCCTTCAGCCGTAGTATATGCCTCCCAACCGGTTGCATCGCGAAGCGTATCATTTATATTAATTTTTCGGTTTTCATCGTAACGATAAAAATTAGGGAAAGTCTCCGCCAAATCTATATCGATGAAATCGCCAACCTTTGAAGCATTAAAAGGAGTAGCAAAATATTTATAACCAAAGGAATTGTCCAGGTAACGTTGCATAGTGACATTCCCAAGCACCTGCCCCGTTCCTGATCCATCTATAAGGGCAGTTTGAGTTGCATTGGAGATAAGTGTCAGTAGACCCCCCGTTTCCAGGTTTCCTTCCTCTACCTTAAGCATACCTGTTATTTCAATATTTGCTTCTGAAGTTACTCCCAAAGGATTATTGATGTTTAAATTCTGAATTCGGTTATTTTTAAAAGCGGCAACCGGGATTGTTTGAGCAGCAGTACCTTCAAAGGAAATACTTCCGGTTTCCACATTTAAATTCTGAGAATTCATAAGGCTACCGGCAATTCTAAGCCAGTTATTATCTACCAACACGGAAGCTCCGGTTTCTATAGTAAGATTTTTAGCCAGCGCATTATCTCCTATGTTTATAATAGGATAATTTCCTGAAACTAAATTTTCAGAAATCAAGACGTTGGTTTCCAGAGTGGGAAGCGTATTACAGCTCCAGTTATTGGGATTGTTCCAGTCAGTATCTATCTCTCCGGTCCAGATTCCTGCCGTTTCCACAACAAGAGTGACTTTTCGGGATATAGATATTTTACAACTGGAATTAGCAGGATCGGTAGGTTGCACGATTACCCGATAGAGGTTTCCGCTATCAGCAAGCGAAGTGTTTTCTATAGAATAAATATGAGAATTGGTTCCTACATCAGTCCAGTCAGCTTCCCCTATTTTTTCCTGCCATTGATAATCTACATCTGGAATTGAAGATACACTAAAAGTCGCTGAAGAGCCTTCGCAAGCAACCTCATCTGAAATAGCACTAAGATCATAACAATTAAGTTGCTCCACTAAATCATCTGGAAATTCACCTTGATTATTTTCAAAATCTTCTTCGTTTCCAAAATCGCAGGTATCATCTACATGATTCGTTGTACCATCATAATTACCGCCACAACTAGTGAGATTATCCCCCCAGTTGTCACCGTTACCTAAAATATAAATTTTAGCATTATCAATAATTACCACATCCTGATTTGCTGCACCTCCCTTGGAAAAATTGCCATATACAAAAAGATAGCTGTCTTTCTGCAATGTGATATTAACTTGATTATGAGCAATAAAATCACCATAGACAATTAATCTGGCATTAACCCCTAATTCCAATGAGGCACCATTTTTATCCATGTCGAAATCGCCATTTACAATTAAAGTACCGGTAATTGTGAGCTTGGAACTATTATTATAAATAAGGTTGTCAACTTCCTCTGGGGGATCAACATCCGATATAGTTATATCATTATTTATTGTTAAGTCCTGTGCTTGTGCAATTGCCGGGAAAATGATTAAACCCGCAAAAATGAAGGCTATAAATAATTTAGAGATAGAAGCAGAGGACTGTTTCATTTATTCTAAAGATTTTTCTGCAGTAGCGAGAACGTTTCCTTTTTCTTCCGAATAACTTATCTTAAGCTTTCCTTTTTCCAGATCTACAGTCTCAGCATTTCTTAGCTGAAAGGAAAAGTCTCTTACCGAATTAGGAGTATACACCGAAATGCCTTTTACCAGCCCAACTTCGGTTTCAATGCCATTGGGGGAGATATGGGTAGCGGTTAGATTGCCGTAAACCGACATATTCCCGGAGCGTTTTATTTGAAGGCTGAGTTTTGGTAGTTCAGCCTCAGTATCGAGTTCGATGTTCTCCAGACTTATTTGAGTAGTATTCTTTCCGTTTCTGATGATCACAGGAATACTGATCCCGAATACGGTTTTAATATTGATGGAGATGCCTTCGCTTTCTTCAGCGACTTCTTCACCCAGGGCGGTTTGCTCCTCCACAGCCCTGAAATAAACATGAGAGCGGTATTCGCCCTGTTCCAGGTTCCCGGTGCGGGTTAACTGCACCCTGATAGTTTGTGCCTCGTTAGGCCCAAGACTAACCCTTCGCGGAAAATATCTCAGAAAATCGGTCGCGAAACGCTGACCTTCTTCAGGTTCTTCCACCTGTTCGAAATTCCCGTCCTGAGTCATTTTATAATTCACAAAGGAAATTGCGTAGACCGCTGTATCGCTTCCCGTATTGGCCAGGTTGATCTCCTGGGAACGCTGCGAACCGTCAAAAACCAGGCGTTTAGGCATGATCATAAGATCTCCCTGTGCGTAGGTCGCGAGTCCTGAAAAAATAAAGATGAAAAATAGGAAGAGGGGGTTAAGTAGTTTTTTTATCATATCCCTGGGGCTGGATTTTATATTGCACTTTAAGCTTCAAAGGTACTGAATTTAAGCCGAATATGTTAATAAAAGCCTAATGTTTTAGTTATAGGACACCGTCACATTAAAGCCCGAATCATTGGTATAATACCCGGCAGGCTGATTGGCCTCCAGGTTAAGGGTGGCACCAATCTTCAACACATCGATATTTTCTCCAGTGAGCGCTTCTACTGTAAACTGATCGATCACCAGGATCTGGTTAGGATTTTCCTGATGATAAAGACTAAAAGAGGTTGGCAAGGTGATAGCGTAATTATTATTTCCGTGGGTCACCACCGCTTCAGCCGGGGCCACATTGCCGGGGATTGAACTAGAAATTTCTACTCCGTAAGCCACTCTCGAACCATCGGGCGAAAGGATTACAGAACCCGGATTATAAGCCGAGATCACATTCCCGAAATCAAGGTCTACGCTTTTATCTATCTGAATAGGATCTATCACCGTAGCCCTGCTCTCCACCGTCGCCGAAGCCGAAGCCTGGGCCAGGCAAAACTGCTGGGCTGAAAGGGCAATAAAAAGAAAAAGCAGTCTTTTCAATTGTATTTTTTTGGTTGACTAGTTAATAATTAAAGCAAAAAACGCCGCCACAGGGGGCGGCGTTTATATATGTCTTTCAATTTTATTCGTAAGAAACAGTTACAGAAACCTGACCTTCATAAGCACCAGGTCCTTGATTTTCATTAACTGTAATAGTAGCACCAACTTTAAACGAATCTGCAGTTGCTCCAGTTAAATCAGTTAAATTGGTTGTTATATCTTTTATTACCATGTCAGGCTCACCTGTCAATGTTAAATTTGTAGAACCGGTTACAACTTTATAAGTTAGCCCCGCTTCCTTTGTAACAGTGAATGTTGGTACTGTAGTATTTATGTTACCTGGAATAGCCATACCTGTAGGCATATTTCTAACGTTGCCAGTAGTAAGCTCTACATCAGTAACTGCAACCGGAGCTGCAATGGTACCAAAATCCAGAGCACTTTCCGAAGAAATGGTTAAAGGTTGAACAATTTCAGCTTTAACAACAGCTGTTCCTTTCACTGAATTCTGAGCAAAAGCACTTCCAGAAATGATAAAAGCCAGTAGGATAAAAGTAATTTTTTTCATGTTGTATATTTTAATTTGATTTGGGTTCAAATGATTTAACGGTGCAAAGATGGGGGAAAACCCCTATCGGAAACTAATTTATTCGATAAGACAAATAAATACTCGTTGAAATACACTTTTACCCAAAAATCTCTAAAAACTACAAGGTTATAGTTGATTTTGTTAGGGAATTTTTAATGGAAATAAGGAAAGACCAATTATAATTTACCGTCACCTGAAGGTCGGCAACTGTATTATATACTCCGGGTTGTTGGTTGGGATTAACATAAAGACTGGCACCTACCTTAAGCATGGCGGGGCCATCCCCAAGCAGACTCTGATCGAGTTCGGCGGTGAAATCCTGGATTGCCATGGCTTCTCCCCCGTTGCGGAGTTCATAGCTGCCCTGGGGCAGACTGATATTAAAAGAATAACCCTGTTGCCCTGTCACTATAAAAGTAGCTGCTGAAACATTTGCCGCCTCTTCAAGTTCGAGTCCGCCGGTAGCAACCCTGGTATTATCGGGCTTTAAAATGACCGTACCGCCGTTGCGGGCATCGATATTAGCGAAGTTCATATCAGAAGTTGGGTGATCCCTATGGGTTCTATGATAGTGACTGAAGCCTTGAAATTAGCCGTAGCTGAGGCTTGAGCAAAGCAGGTACCCCCGGCCAAAAGGAGGATAAGAATAGTAAGTATTTTTAGGTAGTTTGTTTTCATAGCCGTAAATCATAGGGGGCAACCTATTCTTTACTAAAGTTAATAAGATTCATCATATTAAACGACAAAATACCAATATATTCGATGAAATGCATAAATATTTAACCCGGGTTGTCCTTAATCCTTTAGAAATTAAACAAAGTATGATTTGAAAATAGAATTTAAAGTTCTAATTATCAGGAATACAACTGTCAAAAAGCAGATGAAGAGGAACTCTGCGATCCCAGAAAGTTAAAGCGCTAAGAATTTCGGTTTAAGCTGGCGTCTATAGACTACAGACTAATTCACTGTCCCCTGTAGAAAATTACCGTACTAAGGGTTTTCAGCAAAATATTAAGATCCAGGAAGATCCCGCGGTGTTTGATATAGTAAAGATCATACTGAAGTTTCAGCAAGCTATCGGTATGGCAGGTACCATAGTCGGCCATTACTTGTGCCCAGCCGGTTAGTCCGGGTTTGATCACGTGGCGGGTATCATAAAAGGGAATACTATCGGAAAGCTCCCTGACAAAGACCGGTCTTTCGGGTCGGGGGCCAATAAGGCTCATTTCCCCTTTCAGCACATTATAGAACTGCGGGATTTCATCTATCCGGGAGCGCCGCAAAAATTTTCCAAAGCGGGTTACGCGGCAATCATTCTTTTCAGCATACCTGGGACCGTTAGGTTCGGCATCCCTGGTCATCGTGCGTAATTTCAGGATGCTAAACACCTTCCCATTCTTCCCCACCCGCTCCTGCCGGTAAAACAAGGAGCCGCGGTTTGCCAGGAGATTCCCGATCAAAATGAAAGGAAGGATAAGTATTCCGAAGATGAGTCCGAGCAGAGAAATCAGCATATCTAAAACACGAAAAACCAATAAATAAAATTTATTCTGATTGCTACGACTAAAAGGGAAATACCGGTAGAAGTGCTTATCAACGTGTTCCACAGGAATTCGGCGGGTCACCTCCTCATATACCTGGATATAATCCCGGATAGGAAAACCGGTTTTTAAGAGTTCGTTAAGTTGAGTATACAGACTGAGCATTAGCCCTTTTTGATATCCGCTGGCCACTACTATTTCATTGATATGATGTGCCCTGATGGTATCTGAAAGTTTATCGACCTCAAACCTCAACAAGCCACTCTCGTCAAGATCATGGTTGCCCTTATGATCGGTATTTACGAAACCCACCACCATATAATTGGGATCAGATTTCTGAAGGGAATCGGCGATGAGGCGAATATCGAAGGAATCTCCCACCACCAGCACCCGCTTGTAAAACCGGGGCGTTGAGATCAGGTTGATATATAGAAGACGCCATAAAAGCATAGCCAGGGCAATGGCCAGGAAGAAAAAGAGAATCTGCAGTCGGTTTTCAGGAAGCACCGGGGTAAGATACGGAGTGAGCATAAAGAACAGAACGGTTAAGGCTGTACTCAGCAGCACATTCTGCAGACTGGCATCCCACTGACTCGCTTTCCGGAGGTCGTAGAGTTCAAAAACCGTATTGAAAATATTGAAATAAAGCACAAAGACCAGGGTCCAGGTCCAGGTATCGGAGGTGATGCGGAAGTAGTCGAAATTAAAAATGATCCCTACCAGGCTGAGGCTCAGCAAAACACAAAAGTTGTCGAACAGCCGAAGCAGGACCTTGCGCTCGGAAATTTCAAAATGAAACAGCGGACGTTGTTCCGACATATTCTAGCTTGGTTATGAGGCTAAGATATAATTTTTTTGAGTTCTGTGGTTGTTGATTAGTGCTGAGTTGGAAGTTTTTCGATGAGGCTGGTTGAGCCTCGGTTTTTGGTAGGGTTCCGGGATATAGAGTGGAGAGAGGAAAGTGTGTTTCGGTTGTGAGTTCTCAGTTTTACGTTATCGGGTTCTGAGGTATTCCCGGGAGTGGTTCTTAGTGGAAAGTGGAGAGTGGGTGTCCGTTGTGATTTCTCGGTTTTCTGTTATCGGGTTCTGGGGCATTCCGGGGTTTGGATCCTGATTTTAATGTATTACCCAAAAGGTGTCACGCTAAGGCCGCGAAGCTTTTCGCAAAGAGCGCAAAGGGTTTCTTTGCGTTTTTCTTTGCGTGGATACTTTGCGGACTCTGCGTGGATTTTTTTAATTAATTCGGAATTGGCTTGCCCGCCGTAGCCCAAGCCTAGGCGGGTTAGTTCGTGATCCTTTAATTCGGAGGGGGCGTTCCGAATTGAATATGCTTTCACGCGAAGAACGCGGAGGGGATCGCGAAGGGCGCAAAAGATACCATCATTGATCCTACAAAACGACAAATCCCCGTAATGAGATTCCTCGTCGCTCCTGCCTCGCTCCGTCGGAATGACAAAAGCCCCATTTCACTTGTCATTTCGACCCCTTCGACTACCGCTCAGGACAGGCTTTGGGAAATCCCATCCGAGTGAGCAACTATGTTCGCCCCTTTCAAAAAAAGACTAATGATTTTACATTGATTTATTTTTGTTGAATAGTTAATTAGGGATTCGAGAATTCGATGATACGGATTCCAGAACAGTACTGAAAAAGGGTTCACGCAAAGAGCGCAGAGATTTTCGCAAAGGGCGCAAAGGGTTTTCTTTGCGTGGATTATTTTAGTTAATTCGGAATTGGCTTGCCCGCCGGAGCCGTAGCCTAGGAGGGTTAATTGGTTAATTGGGGATTGGGGATTGGAGAATTCAGAATTCGCCTGGCTGCAGGAGTCTAGGATTGGTGATTTGGTTAATCAGAGATTACGTCATGCTGAACCTGCCATGCCGCCAGGAAGGCTTGATTCAGCATCTCATTTGAGTGAGCTTTAAAAATCCACCGAACGTACCAAACCGGATGAGATTCCGGGATATCCCTATAGCTATCAGGACTGGGATGATGAGTTACCACCTTCATCCAACTTTTCTGGATCTCTTCTGTTATCCCAAATAGATAAAATTAAAATCGAGGCCTTTTCTATTTCATAGAAAATTAAATAATCTTTGACAATTTTGATGCGCACTCCGGGAGTATCTGTTTTCTTCCCTATTTCTGGAAAAATGGATATTATTTTTATCGCCTCAATAAACAGGTTATTTAATCTTTTGCTATAGGTTTTTGACTTATTGCGGTTAATCCAGTAATTTAAAATTGCCTTTCTATCATTTTGGGCTTTAAAAGACCAGATTATTCTTTTAGCCATTTTTCTATATCCTTGTTAGCCTCCTCATTGCCAAGGGACTTCCCGTCCTTTATTTGGACTCTGGCTTCATTTATGGCCATATTTTGGTCGTTATTCAATTCATAGGGCTTTTCCAATTTGTTCTCCTGACTCAAATAATTATATATCTCCTCCAATAAACCCTTATTAGTAGATGAGTTTATTTCTTCAATCAGCTTTTTCTTAATCTCGAGAGTTTTCATAGCGGTAAAATTATATACAATATAATGATTTTACATTGATTTATTTTTGTTGAATAATTAATTCGGGATTCGAGAATTCGGTGATACGGATTCCAGAACAGTACTGAAAAAGGGTTCACGCAAAGAGCGCAGAGATTTTCGCAAAGACCGCAAAAGGCCTTCTTAGCGTTTTTCTTTGCGGAGAAACTTTGCGAGCTCTGCGTGGATATTTTAAATTAAATAGTTAATTGGGGATTGGTGATTCGCTTGCCCGCCGGAGCCGGAGCCTAGGCGGGTTAATTCGAAAAAGGCTATAAAAAACAACAAATCCCCGTGATGAGATTCCTCCTACGTCGGAATGACAAATAGAAGACGGTTAGAAGTAAAAAGGAGAACAGCCAAAACCATTAAACCTTAAACGGGAAACAGTTTTTCTAACCATCCACTCTCCTCTTTCCACTCTCCACTAAAAACGATCAACCGTATTCAGTACTCTAAAAACCGAGAATAGAGAACAGAGAACTCACAACTAACGTCCCAACAAATCAACCCATTCCAATTTAACCACCTCCCAATCAAAAGCCTCCACCTTCTCCCTGGCGGCAAGACTGATCTTTTGAGCCTCTTCCGGCTTTTCCAGTAAAAAGTTAATCTGACTCAGCATGGCGTTAACATCTCCAGGGGGAACCAGCAGACCTGTTTTGCCATTTTCGATGAGAAAAGGCATTCCTCCTACGTTAGTGGAAACAACGGGAAGTCCCAGGGCCATGGCTTCGATCACGCTTACGGGGGTGTTGTCGACATCGGTGGTGTTGAGGAATATATCGTAGTCGCTTGAAAGCTTCACCCACTCTTCCTTGCTTAACAAGCCAGGAAAATCTACGGGGAGGTTTTTCTCCCGGGCATAGGCCTGACATTCTTCATAGGATTCATCCTTTTGCGGACCTACCATACAAAGTTTGGCTTCCGGATGATCTTTTAGCAAGTCTTCCAGCACTTTTAAGGCCAAAAGCGGATTGTATATCTCTGCGAAGGAGCGAACCCACAGAAGACGGGGGCGGGTCTTTTCCCTGAATTTGAAGGGATAATTTTGAAGGTTAACTGAATTGGGAATATACCGGTAATTAAATATTTTATTCGTTTTCAGGCTTTCTGCCATAAATACAGAAGGGACAATATTTATGTATGCTCCTTGGAGAACACCCCTGAACAAATTTGGATTTTTCTCTAACCGGCTGGCTAGTTTTCCTCCCCGTAAAATCAGAATATATTTTACTTTTAAAATTTGACATAATTGGCTACAAAAAACTGCATACCAGAAATTACGGGTACTGTACGTATCGATCAGCACTGCATCGGTGCTTTTGTGATCCCGGATAATTGTAGTAAGCATGTCGCTTAGCCGGAGTAACTGGTTTTTCTTTGAAGAGGCGGTATGAACTGTAAAACCTTCGGCTCTCAAAAGGGGTGCAAGGATATCTATGGAAGTTGGCGTCCCTCCCCGGGCCTGGAGCTCATTACCGATGTAAACAAGATTATTTCGCCTACTTTCCACTATTATTTTTCACTATTCACTATTCACTTTCAACTCTCCACTTTCTTCTTTCCACTATCCACTATCCACTTCCACTCTCCACTCTCCACTTTCCACTCTCAGGCAATCGGAATATCACTTCTTTTCAAAAACCGGGAACAAAAAAACAATAAACTACAAACATTTTAATTGTAGTCAACCGTATTCAGTACTCTACATTCTACAAACTCAGAACTGAAAACTCAGAACCCAGAACTGACAACAAACTCTAAACAATAAACTACAAACTTTTTAATCTCAGAACTCACCCAAAACTTCAATCCAATCCTTTTTAACTAGCTCCCAGTCAAAATTCTCAACTTTCTCCCTCGCCTTTTGGCACATTTTGGCTGTCCTGTCCTGATCTGCGATAAGATCTTCAAGGGCACCCGCCATTGCCGGGGCATCATTTTCGGGAACCAGGATTCCGTCTTCCCCGTCCTTCACCAGAATGGGCATTCCGCCGACATCGGTGGAAACTATCCCAAGGCCCAGGCTCATCGCCTCGATCACGCTGATGGGGGTATTATCTATAGTCGTGGTATTGATAAAGAAGTCGTAGTCTTGTGAGAGTTTTGCCCACTTCTTTTTTGGAAGTTTACCGGGAAATTTCACTTTTAAATTATGTTTTTTTGCGAAGTTTTTACATAGTTTCATACTGCCGTCCTTATCGGGCCCTACCATGCACATTTCGGCACCGGGGTATTTTTCCTGAAGCAATTTCAGTACCTGCAAGGCCATCAAAGGGTTATAGCGTTTCTGAAACCTGCGTACCCACAACAGCTTCGGCCCGAATTCCCGGCGCTCTTTAAAGGGATAGTTCTTCAGCTGGATAGCATTGGGGATGAGCTTTATATTTTCAAAGCCTTCAGCCTTAAAAATATCATAGAGAAAACGGGAAGGCGCGATATTGATCTTTGCTTTTCCGAAGAGACTTCTGCTAAAAGACCGGGAGCCATCTAAGCGCTCGGGGAGGTTTCCCCCGTGCAAGATAGGGATGTAGTCCAGCTTATAGGCCTGGCAGGTTTTGGCTACCAGGTAGGCGTAATAGAAATTCATAGCCCCGTAGGTGTCGATGAGGACCACATCGGTTTTTTTATGATAGCGGATGATCAGCCCCAGCATCTCCAGCAGCCTAAAGGCCTTGTTATTGCGGGTAGAGGCAGTTTTCACCTTGTAGCCCTCCCTTCGCAGCACCTTGCTGAAGAAAGAGATATAAGTTGCCGTAAAGCTGTTAACGCGTAAGTCGTTTCCTATGTACAGGATCCTTTTTGTCATCTACTATATATAATAAAGCCAGGCCATAAACCAAGGCCGGCAGGGCAATTCGCATAGCCGAGTGGTTTATGGTGAGAAACCAAAAGGCTAAGAACGCCAAAAAATAATAATTGTTCTTAAACTTGGTCCAGAAAATTACCGGCACCAGCAAAAGTATGAATAATGCTACTAAGCCAAGGAGCCCATGTTCCGATAATAACCTGCTGATCTCATTATGGGTTGCAATGGAAACATCCAGGTTTTCTTCCCTGTATTCATAACCTTTCCCTACGCCAATCCCCGTGATCGGGTAATTTATGAAGGCGTGTAACTCTGTTTCCACCAGTTCCACCCTCCCGGTAGTGATATCATCCTTTAATTGCCCTGCCGCATCCCTATTGGTATAACGATTACTTATAAGGCCTCCGGTTTGGGCCAAAGAAAATAACCATAGCAATAAGGTCGTCCCTCCCAAAAGAATGACCTTGAAATTCAATTGGCTTTGTTCCCGGGCGCCTTTTTTATAATATAAAAAGAAAATAAAAGCTATAATACAAACGATAGCGGTAAAGACCCCACCCCGGGAAAAGGTAATGAGAGCCCGATAACCCATCATTCCCAACAGGACTAAGTCGACAATATTTATAAGCTTATGTTTAATGGTAAAAAGTCTCATCGCTAATAAAACTGCACCTAAACCAAAAACCGTAGAGATCTGATTAGGCCCATAGCCACCGGTTGCAGCATAATTCGCTTGCAGGTTTACTCCAACATCCAACATACTTGGGGTATATAAGTATAGGTAGAACATCTGCGCAAGCAAAGGCATCAACAACATGGTAATCACCCTTTGAAAATCCTCCTGTTTTATCTTCTTATAATAACAATAAAGTGCAGAAACTCCTAAAGCTACCGGACCACTGAGATTAAAAGCTACTGCCTTTCTGAAATCAGTTTCAAAACCTATGGTCATTGATCCAACGACAATTCCCGGAATGAGGATCAGCAAAAAGATCCAGTAGGGTATGGTTCGGGAAGAAGTGCCTTTAAAGAACATACCTATCACCAGAAAAACGATCACCATATATTTCCCGGTTTCATAAAAGACCATGCCGTCGGTCTGACGGAAGAAAACCTCCGCCCCTGCAATATATGCCGCCCCCATCAAGGCTTCATTATTTTTGTTCTCGCGGATAATGGTTAAAAACAAAAAATAAAGAATAACACCAAACAGAATAAGAGGTGAAAGAGGCCGATATAAATAAATAGCGAATGCAATCCCCAGGTGAAGGAGGAGCAGTTCTATATAGTTGAATTTATATCTACTTTTTCCGGCCATTATTTCCCGCTCAAGTTAGCATAAAATTTCAAGAAAAGGGGCAATACCGCTTCCCGCGAATAAGCTTTTTCAATCCTGTTATGCAGGGCCAGGGCATCCTTTTTCCGTCTTTCAGGATCAAAATAATATTTCTTAATTGCCTCCGCCAGGGCTTGGGCATCCCCGGGTGGCACCAAGATTGCTGCATCCCCGGTCACCTCCCTGCACTGCCCCACCTCGGTGGCTACTACGGGTAAGCCCGCCATGCCGTATTCCAGCAGGACAAGAGGCAGTCCCTCCGAGCGTGAACTCAGAATGCCAAGATCTGCCTGTCGCAGAAGGCCTGAAACTTCCGGCAAGCCTCCATAATAATAGACCTTCTTCATATCAGCGACTTTTTCCAGGATCTTCTTTGACCAGGCGATACCGGGATCTGCTCCAATTAGATGCAGACTGATCTCCTCCCCCTGCAGTTTTTCGAAGGCAGCAAGCAGGTTCAGGTGATCCTTTTGTGGTCGGATATTAGCTACACAGACTATCTTAAAGTCGGTAGCCCCTCCTTTCAATTTTAATCTCGACCCCTTTTTTTCGGAAGGAACGATAAAGTTATTGAGTTGTGTTACCTCCCGGGCTTTCAGTTCCTTTTCCGCCCAGGCTTTAAGATCTTTATTGACGGAAATAATCCCATCGAAATACCGGGATAGCAGTTTTAATACCTTAACATCCCTCTGCTCCAATTGCTCTGATTCCCCGTAGTGATCATGCCAAACCAGTTTTATTTTCAAACCCGAAATCTTCAACAATACCCCCCAAAACCAGGAAGTACCATGGGCGTGCACCAGATCTATTTTTTTATTTTTTACAAATGTCCTCAGTTTCCAAAAAGCCTGCAGATCCAGACTGTGTTTTTTGTCCAAATACAAATATCCTACTTCTTCTTCCAGCTCCTCCTTCAACATGCCTTCCTCCCGGGTGCAACATAAATATGACGCCTCTACTTCACCTACAAGGGAATTTGCCAGGTTAACGGCCATTCTTTCCGCACCACCCGGGTTTAGGGTATCGACCATTTGGATGACCCGGAGGTGTTTGTGGTTTTTTGTTTGTTGTTTGTTGCTGTCTGTTGTCGGTTCTGAGTTGTGAGTTGTGGGTTGTCGGTTGTGAGTTATCGGTTGTGAGTTGTCGGTTGTGGGCCTGCCCGCGGAAGCCTTAGCGGAGGCGGATTGTTGATTGGGGGTTTTTAGTTGTGAATTATTAGTTGCCAATGATGGGAGGACTGTTTTTTTTTCTTTGGAATACTTTGATATTTTGACTGGACCGAGCGAAGCGAAATCTTTATCCCGTGTGTAAGTGTAGCCCATCGGCACCGTGAAAAATTTTTGAAACCCTGGAAAAAATTTAGGTGCTGATGGGCGATTTTTTGGCCCTGTTGCCAAAAAAACACCTTTACATAGGGCGCCCTTTTTTGTTTCGTTTTTTGGGCGAGCAAAAAATGAAAGGACAAGCAATTCCTGAAAGGCCAAAAATTCCCTCATAAATAAATTAAATGAAAATTATAATTATATATAAACCCAACTGCCATACCTCCAGGTCCTCAAAATGCTCAAGCTTAGCCATAACCAAATATTTATAATCACACTGAATTTAAACAATTTTCCAAAACACATTGAACCCGCCCCGGTGGGCAAGCATTAAACATTAAACCATTTCCCGAATCGCCATTTCAAACCTCTCCAAAGTATATTGCTGACTCCAGTTTTGTGCTGCTACCGACATTTTCTTCATCTCCCTGGGATTAGCAATTAGTTCAATTATTTTTTTTACAGTATTTTCTATAATTAACGGACTATTCCCACTCCACTCTCCACTCTCCACTTTCCACTCGCCCACCGGCGACACTAAAATCCCCCGACTCCCCTCCCCTAGCATCCAGGACACACAAGAAACGGGGGTCGCCACCGGAATACAACCATACCACATGCCTTCAGCAATCGTTTTGGGCCAGCCTTCACTTTTTGAGAGTAGTATCACAAAATGGGCTGTTTTATAAACTTCTTTTAATTCTTCCAGGCTTATTCGGCCTTTTAGTATAACGAAATCCTGCAACTCGTGCCTTAGAATATAATCACTGAGGGAATCTTTTAAAATTCCATCTCCATAGATTTCGAGTTCTGACTTCACTCCTTTTGCCCTAAGGCTTTCGATGAGTTCAATCACTTCAAAAACTCCTTTTCCCTCCACCAGGTTTCCGGTATAAACAAACTTGAAAGGTGAGGTGAATTCCTTTTCAACCACTTCCCTATCCTTTTCGGAGAAACTTGCGGTAAAGAAAGGAACTATATTTTTACTCTGTCCCGGCCAATCACCATAGACCAGCACCTTGATATTCCGACTCAAAAAAGTATTGCTCAGGATCCGTTTCTGCAACCTGTAAGTCCACGGCTGCTTTGCTTCGGGGTCCCAGTTCCCGGCGTATTTCACGGTCTTTGGTTTCTTCGGAAAAAACACCTGTGCGATCGCGGCAAGCAAGCCAATATTCCCCGGGCACCTCAAATGCAAATGATCCGCCCGGCGCATCGCACCCAGAATTCTATAGAAAATAAACGGGATCTTTATAAGAGAATCTAAAACCGCCGGAAAATTCATTAAATGAAAAGATGGAATCTTAGTAAAAGTAATACGGGAATGCATATAAGGCTCACCTTGACCCCCGGTCTCCTTTTCTCCATTTCCTCTCATCTCCTTTTCTCCATTTCCCCTGATCTCCTTTTCTCCATTTCCCCTCTTCCCCTGCTCCGTATTCCTCGTTTTCTCTTGTATAGTTCCTACTATTTCAGCCTCCTCCACATACTTCAACCACAAATTCATCTCCCGCACATAGGGACTATAGGCATAATACCTGCCTTCCTGTCCCTGATGGATCACATGGGTAAAAACAGCGAAGCGCATCAGGTTTGGCTTTTTTTCATTCGCAGACTCAGATGCATGCATTTGAACATATGCTCATCGGATTTCAGGGAAGATTCCCAGTCCTCCCGATGCCAGGCCTTGGCTTTTTCCAATCTCTTCTCTTCAGAGATGGGCAGGAAACTGATAAATGCGCTCCACTTTGCCTTGCCCAGCACTGCCCGGCGTTCCATTATTTCAAAAGCTTGTTCGAACTTATAATAAGTCTTTTTGGAAAAGGGCCACTCCCAGGCTTTGTCGCTTTGAAATGGCCGGTAGATACTTCTGATAAATTTTATAGGCAAACTGGTTTGCAGGGGATCATGACTAACGATCGCTCCACCCGGTTTTAATTTTTCCTGAAGCCTGACTATAAGCTCATCCACATCCTTAAAATGATGAAGGACCCCGTAGGCGTAGATAAGGTCAAAATCTTTTTCTTTAAAATCTTCTGAAAGAAAATCCATTACCTCAGCCCTGGCCCCGGGGATCTTCTCTAATCTCCGGCTCAGGTTATTAATACCTTTCGGGCTTAAGTCTATTCCCAGGTATTCTTTAGCATTTTGAGCCAGGTAAAAACTCAGGGAATTACCCGCATAGCAGCCCAGGTCGAGGACCTTCTTTTGGGAAAGATCTCCGAACCAGCTTTTGTGCAGTTCATAAATATCCCGCTCTACCCCGAGTTGCTTTTTGATCCTGTTCAAAGCCCCGTTCCTGAAATAAGACCACAGTCGGGTGGCCGCGTTCTTTTGCTTGGTATCGTAGAACTCCTTCTGTTTAGAGTTGACCAGGTTACGTTCTTCAGGCTTCATGTTCGGGCTTGTTTAGCAGCAGGCTCCACCATCCGGCTATCCTGCCCAGGCTCTCGCTGAGGGCCTCTCTTCGTTTTTGGGTCGTAATCACATTCCCCAGCCGCACTAAAGTTAATAAAAATGCTGTGGCATGCCACTTGAATCGTGCCTCCAAATCGGGATTAGGGTATTTGACTCGCCAGACATACCAACCGTTTCTAATTACCATTTTACCGTATTTAAATTTATTAGGTCTGCCGGACTGTTCGTGATGATGCTCCACCCGGGCAGCGGTGTTCACATACAACTGCCCCTGGCGGGATGCTCGTAAACAAAAATCCATATCCTCATAAAGCCCGTAGCCCTTAAAGTATTCAGAAAAGGCAAGCTTTTCAAAGATTTCCTTTCGGTAAGAGGCTACCCCTCCCATAAAGAATTCTACCGGATAGATCTTTCCGGAAGGGGCCAAAAATCCTATAGACAAACCATTGGAGAATTCCGGCATCACTCCCGGAGGGCGGTCACTTAAAAGGCCAAGTTTCTTCCGCAGAAGATTTCGGCTCCCCAGCTTCCTGATATAGCCGTCCATGTTAAATTCATCGAAGTCCGGAACAGTATCGCTTTTTTTCCAGCTGACTTCATTGCTGATATATCCGCCTACCCCTATCGCATTGGGATGAGCCTTATAAGTATCGATAAGTTTTTCAAAATAATCAGGCTCCAGGATGATATCATCATCTAAAAAACTAACAACCTCTATCTCTTTGGCGGTCTCTCTGATTCCGAAATTACGCTGCCGGGTGAGTCCGAGGTCCTCACTACCTAACTTGAAGTATTTCAACCCGGGTAATTTTCTATTTTCAAGTAAGTCCCGGGTCTTATCATCCGGGGAGGCATCTATCACCAGGATCTCATCGGGAAGCCGACTTTGCACAGCTACCGACTCCAATAGGCTGCCGAGAGCCTGGCTCCGTTTATAGGTGCAAATGATCAGGTTAAACTTCATCTCGTTTTCTATAAGAAGCTATCAATTCTAACTCAGCATTTAAAGCAGCAGCATTAATGATGTTCATATTGGCAAAAGGCCATTGTTTCAAATCCCTTCGGTTCTTAGCTTGAGCTTTTATATTTTCGACATAATTATTTCCTAAATGATCATTTTCGAAATACTCATTAAGATTTTTTTCCATATCGGGGTTTTGGTAAACTTCAACCCAATTATTTGATGGGAATAAACGATACCTCATTTTAGGGTCCCGGGCTTTCATCATGCGCTTTATCAGAAAATCATCCAGTTTTGACCTTATTCCCCACACAGGAAAACGAATCAGATCAGAAAAATTTTGAGGAATGAGTGGGATCTGACTTGTAGGGATTCGCCCCAAAGCTCTTAATTCCTTAACCTCTTTAAAAAGTTTTCTAACAAATTTTTGATTTAAACGAAGATTCGGAGGGATATTACTGGCTTTCCTGATCACCCCAATTGATAAGCCGGGACAATAAGCTCTGAATTTTGAATTATTTATAAGTATTTGTTTTCCCATAGATAACCTGGTGTGCGTATACCAGGTAAAGAGCTCATCCACCAGATCAATATATTTTAAGTTGTGCCTGTCAATCATTTCAAATAATTCAGAGATATCAGCTCTCGTGTTTTCTCTGATTTCCTCTACTGATTTTTCGAGATTGAGTTTTTCCAGAGATTTCTTGTTTAAGGGACTGGTAAACTTATTAAGAATATGGTTCTTCCATGATTCAAAGGTTTTAGGAGTATTAGGTTCAAGTTCAAATTCCTTAGACAAAACCGAATGCCTGAAAAAGTTTTTTTCCCGATAGGTCTTTGTAGAGAACTTCCTGATCGTTCTACCTGAAATAGCGGTAGACAGATCACCCAGTAAAAACACCTCCCTGTTGTCTTTCTTAAGATTCTCCAGTATCTCCAGCCAGGAACATAAATAAAGGGCTTCGGTATCCAGGGTATATTTATTCAATAGAGCCTTGTCCGGAAAATGAAGCCAGGGTTCGCCAAAACTATTAAAGTCTGCTCCTTTTTTTTCTGCTAATACGCGGGCAATTTTAGTTTCATAATTTTCTTCTTTTCCATAGGTATAGCAGGAAATTTTCTTATCAGTTGGGATAGCACCTAACAAAAGCCTACTATCTATCCCCCCACTGAGTGCCAGATTTACTGGTTCATCGGTATTCAGGCAATACTTCAGTTCTTTTGTAAGTGTACTCCAGAATTCAGTTTGGAGACTATCTTCATTTGCTTTCTCATCAATTTCCTGGTATAAACTGTTATCATATTTTTTTTCTAATTGATCAGCATTGGCATTATATTTTAACCATTCTCCCGGCAGAAGCCTTTTACACCCCTTCAATATAGTTCTACTACCCATATTACTGAATTCCGGTCCAAAACACCTTTGAGCAATCCCTGTTTCATCAACTTCACATCCCGAGATGATCCCTAGCCAGATTAAACTGTTGGAGACGTAAAAATCCTTTCCCGACTTTAAATAATAGAGAGGGTAAACCCCTATCAGGTCATTACATAATACTAATTCAGAGGAATCCTTGTTGATGATAGCAGCAGAAAAACTTCCGGTAATATTGGGAGCTAAGGGCCATGAGTTCCATAGTTCCTTAAAAACCCCAGATTTCTGTTCAGTCAAATTATCATGTTCCAATTTCAAATCCCTGACATACCCCTCAATTATCACAACAAACTCATTGATCTCATCGGGATTTCCTTCCTCAGTAGAAAATAAGCTCCAGGTCCCGATTTTAGCTTCCTTCACTACATCAGCAGTAAAAGGGGAAGTAGATGGCCTTGTATTTGTAATCAGAAATCTCATTATAATTTTCTAAATGCTATAGGCTTTTCTGTGCTACTTTTTGTTTCATCTTTTCGGCCCACTCCTCACTTCTCCTCCAGCCTTCTTCCATCCGTTTCAGATATTTAGAAGGATTCTTTATTTCTTGTTTAGAGTAATAACGCAGAAAAAGTTCGGTTTTAAAACCCATAAGTTGTTCCGCAGTATAATATTTCTTCGCATAGATCATTAAGGTGGGAGAAGGTTTGGCTTTGTCCTTCTCCCAGGGAGGTAAGCTTAATTCCCTAAATCCACCCCGGGGAGCCTTTAGATGCTGAATTTCAATATCAGGATGGTAGATAATATCGCACCCGGCATTCCTAAGCTGCATGCCGTAATCCTTGTCCTCTCCATACCCGTGTTCAAAGGCCATATCAAATCTTATCTGTGAAGCAAATTTACCGGAAACAATAGAATTTCCAGCCCCGAAGGTACCCCATTGCTTTACTTTATCAAATATGAGCTTTTCTCCTTCCTGGGAATATTTTAGAGTTAAAAGATCAACACCTAAGCTTTTAATCTTCTGCATTGATTTTTCCAGCACATCATTTTCCATCCTATTGTCATCATCGGCGAAGAATACCCATTCAGCATCCACCTCTTCCAGGGCCAAATTCCTGGCATTGCAGGCCCCGGTTTGATGAGTAAAATGATGTACCATTTCAAAAGGCCAGTCCTGGGTTTTAAGTTCAGGCAATTCGGTTTGGGAATCCGGTTGCGGATTTTGTTCTACAACAATAACTTTTTTCGGTAACAGCGTTTGAACTTTTAGATCATCCAACACCTGTAAAAGGTATTCCCTCCGCCCCAGGCTGGGGATTATAACATCAATAGTATTCCTTATTCCAGGTTTTAATGACTTTACAGCTATACCTGAAAGATCAACCTCCTTCTTAAAACATTTTCGATAAAAAAAGGCGCCTAAAAAAGCCTCGAGTGGTATGGATTTTTCGTATTTCATAAAACACCAGAAAAGCAACCAAAGGCGAATGCTTTTATAATGCGAATAAACAAAAGAAAACAATTCTTTGGATGATGCTTTTGGGTCCAATATATCAGGCTGAGCCAACCCAGAGGACGAACTAGTATTTCCTGAGTTCGAGTCGAAGGCAGGCTGTTGCATTACAAGCTGTGGAGCGCTGTAACAAAACAACCCATTCTGCTGTCCCAGTTTTGCGATGGAGTTCAGCAACAAACCAAAATCTTTGATATGTCCAAACATTTTTCGGAACTTCAGCAATACTTCTCCTGTAATTCCACCTACATCGGTACTCATTCGCCAGGTAGCATATTGCACCTCCCGGTTTATATTTACAAACGGTAGCTGGTCGATATATCCAACAGCATCAGGTAGATAAACCGACTTTAATGCATAAGAAGCCATAATAAGATCGTGGTGAAAGACATCCTGCCAGGAATTCGTGTTCAATTCTTTCTCAAATTCTTCTTCACACCAGGCGATTATTTCTTCAGGATATTTTTCAGCCAATTCCCAAAAAACTATCGCAAGTTGTTCAGAATTAGCACTTATGCTTTCTTCGGCATTTAAAACCCGATTGATATGTTTCCCCTTTTTGTGAATTAACTTTATCATTCAGCTTTTCTGAAAATATATCTATTTTCTCCAACCCCAAATTTTTCCCTGGCGTAAGGTATCCCGCGGTAGATTTGTTCAACTCTATCAAAATCGGTCCCTCTTTCCAATCGTTTGATTGAATCAGCACCATTTTCCTTTAAAATATTTTCAATCTGACCCGGACTTAAGCGCGTATTAATAGGAACCATTACGTGGTCCAGCATATAAAATATTCGATTAGCAGGAATGTTAAATGACTTTAAAATTCCACGCGCAAAATCCTTATCTACATTTTTCATTATAGCTCTTAAAATTTCGATTTTATCCCAGAAAATCCCACCGGGATTTTCAATAAGATAGAGCCAACCATAGCCTCCCGGCTTTAAAACACGAATTAATTCTGCGACGCCCTGTTCCCAATCTTCTGTATGGTGAAGTACTCCATTGCTGAAGACTATATCAAAACTGGAATTCTCATAAGGCATTTCAAGGACCGATCCCTCGTCAAAATTTATTTTTTTCAAACCTGCGAAATCTACCCTGGCCCTTGCGTCTTCAATGCCTGTGCTGGAATAATCTAAGCCCACTGCCTCCTTTACGCCAAGTAATCTCCAGGCTGCCGTATATCTGCCTCCCCCACATCCCTGGTCTAATAACCTACTCTTATGCAGGTTAGGCAATTCTATATTATTTCTTTGTAAACGCTGCTCCAACAAACTTTTGGCTTCTCCAAAATAGGAATGATGGTCAAATTCCTTAAACAAATTACCATAGTGTTTGCCGGTATGCTGTTTTACTTCCTCCTTAAAGGGTTTTTCCTGGTTTGTTAATTCTTTGGGTTTAACCAGGTTTTTAAAGGCAGCGGACTCAGTCAGATTTTTAGAATACTCTAAAAAATTTAGTAATTCCCGACTAAACCATTGGATTGCTCTTTCCTTGTTTTGAACATTCTTTTCAAACACCTCAAACAGGTAAGGGACGCTAAGGGTTCTGATATAATTATAAAAAGCTGAATCAGGCAATTCCCCTAAAAAACTAATTAATCGTTTTGGGGCATCTCCGTAGATTTCAGTTTCTGTACAATGTACTATTTCATTTATATTCTCTAGGGTTCTTATATCCCTGTTTTCCGAAAGTAAAGATTCCCTCATTGATTATTTCCTAAATTGTAATTTAATAAATTAAGACAAGTCTCTTTTCGCTAAAAAACTCCATTTTTCCATTTCCCTTCTGAGCTCTCTTCCTATCACCTTCTCAAATTCAAAGGCATCTATCCCATAGCCTTTGGGTTTCTTTGCTTCCAGGTCTTCGAAAGTTAGTTTATGGCCTGCGGGGAGGTCTTTATTAATTGCCAAAGATTTTTCAAAGATGTTTTTCAGGTCGCTAAACCGGGAATTATCAAATTTATCGACGGGCTGCTGCAAGGATGTTTGAATGTTTTTTACCGCCTGCACCAGGTTTTTTATCTCATCGATCTCCAGAGAGGAAGAAGCATCCGGGCCGAAGCAGCGGCGGTCAAAGACCACGTGAAATTCCAGGATCTCAGCGCCGAGGGCAGTAGCGGCGATACAGGTTTCAGGACGGGCGGAATGATCGGAATAGCCCACAGGAACCTTGTATTTATTTTTTAGTTCCTTGATCACATTTAAACCGTAGTCTTCCGGTTTTGTGGGATAGGCGGTGGTACATTGGAGAATGGAAAATTCCAGTTTTCGTTTCTTAAGAAATTCCACCGTTCCATCCAGTTCCTCAAAAGAACTCATTCCGGAAGAAATAATCACCGGTTTCCCGGTCTTTGCTATTTTTTCCAGCAATAAAAAGTTATTCACTTCTCCCGACCCTATTTTATAGCGCTTCATCCCCACTTTCTCCAGCAGGTCAACGGCCGCATTGCTGAAAGGAGAAGCCAGGAACTCTACCCCTTTTTCATCGCATCTTTGCTTTAAGAGCTTCCACTGGTCCAAACTGAATTCCATGCGCTTCCAGTAATCAAAACGAGTTTTGTCCTGCTCGCTGAACTTCACCCGGAAAGCCTCAAACTCACTACTTTCCGCATCGGCTATATGCACCTGGAATTTAACGGCATCCACTCCCGTTCTGGCCAGGGCATCTATATAGGATAAAGCCAATCCCAGACTCCCCTCGTGAGCTTGTCCCACCTCAGCTATAATAAACATTGGTGTAAATTTTAATTAATTCTTCCTTATCTAATACAATTTATGAATATAGGAGGAATTGTTTACTTTCTCCCATTATGTAACCTAATGATTTTAAAAAAACCTCAATCTTCGAGTTTGAACAAATATTCCCAATTAGTGCCTGAAAATTTATCTTTTAATTCTTTGAAATTTACAATCAGATTTTCCAATTTTTCCGGGTTTTGCTTTCTCATATAAGTCGTTACTTTAAAATCGGCTACCCCTAATTCACTGAAAATTTTGTCCATTGTTCCTTGTTTAACTCTGTCCAGGTCTTCATAAATAACGGGAATGATTTTATGACTTTCAAATTGCCTTTCCGTTTGTTCTATATAATCTGAAATGCTTTAAAAATTCTTCCGGCATTCTGCAGGTTCGAGTTTTACTTTTTTATCTTCCTCATTAATTTCAAGTGGAAGGTTAACACTTTCCGTCCACTTTCGTGTTTTTAATCCTATTTTTTTAGAAACGTATGATCTTAAAATATTTTGTCTTGTCAGATGAATAATTACAATTCTTTTATCTGATTCGATTAAATCCCAAACTTCCCTATCCATACTTTTCCTTGGGTGAAAATAAAACAGCTTAAATCCAACCCAATTTATTTTCTTTGGCCGCCTTCTAAAAATATTTCTCCAAATTTCTTTACAAGATAATTGGTTCAGATCCTTGAATTCCTCTCCTAAGGTGATGATTTCCGGATGAGAATTTAACAACTGCATTAGTAAGGTGGAACCGGTTCGCGAATCACTTACTATGACAAATTTCTTATATTTATGGGTGCCAAAAAGACTATCTCTCAACTTTTCTCTTTTCGCTTTGTACTGAATATGATATTGTCGCAGTGAGTCTTTCATATAGACTACTTAATATTTATTGCAAAAGTTATATAGCAATCCTGAATTTGATAGATATAAGGTACATCTCTATAAAATGAAATCAAATGAAGCAAAATCTTATCATTCTGTTGTTTCTGTGAATAAAACTCCGGTACTTTTTTGCCTGCTAATTTTTTAAGTTTGTACTTTGGGGAATTATAAAAAAAATCTCTTTTAATAGCAATCTTAACAATCTCATTTCTGAATTTTGGTAATTGACCGAAAAGCAAATCATCTATCTGCCGCTTTTCATTAGTAAATTCAAAACTTATCTGGACATTTTCTAACCTTTCAATTTCTTTCCTGCTATGTGTTTCGCCCCAACCATTTAAATTCACCTTAGTGACTTTATGTTGTTTCGCAAATTTTAAATGTTGATGATTTAGTTGTACTATACCATTAATTTGGAAATCTTCCATTAGCTTATTACTTTCATTACTCCTGTATGAGGGATGCCACTGATGGAGCATTAATATTTCATTATCATAGTAATCTACTTCATATCCGGCATTTTTAAGTCGCACATGCATATCGGTATCCTCGGCACCCCAAAAATGATAGAATTCATCAAAACCTCTAAGCTCCTGTAAAACTTTTACAGGAAACATGCTAAGTCCCGTAGCTTCATAATTACTCTTCCGGTAATTTTTATAATCTTCAAAAGATTTTTCCTCCGTCTTTTCCTGTTCCTCCAGAAAACCTACCTGAAAATATACAGTTTTTTCTGTTTCCTGTAGCTGAATTGCTTTTTCTACAAAGCGCGGATGAAAGATCATATCTATATCGGCCACAAAACAGAAGCCAGCATCTAATTTTTTAATAACGGAATTTAAAGCCCTGCTTTTATTCCAGGGTTGACATTCTGTTGCGCAATAGCTGTACTTAACAAAATCATATTCTCTGCATAAGTCTTTTATTTCCGAAGTATATTTTTCTGCAGAACCATAGTTCACAAAATATACTCGAAAATCATTAACAACTTGTCTGGCTAGAGAGTCTAGGGAATTTTTCACTCGCTGGATTTCGCGATTTCGATATGGGTATATTAGGTGCAAATATAATTATTTAAATACCTTTTTGATTTTTCTCAATTCTGAATGAACTCGAAAAATTGCAGATCTGGTTTTGACCTTGTAATTTATATATCCTTTAGTCTTTAAAAGGTTTAGTAGCTGGTAGTCCTGTGTTTCTTTATTTCTTTTTGCTCTTATATGCGCAACAAAATCTTGTCTCTTTTCCTGATATTCCTCCAGGTCAAAAACTTTATGAAATCGGTCTAATTTATCATAAAAATCTAAAAGTAACATAGTACGGATACATTTATCACATCTTGAGCAATTAATCTTTTTTCGATCAACCACATATGGATTTGTACAAACATCTAAATATTTTGACACCAGGGCGAAATCTGCAATGAAATTTAATCTTTCAGGGCGGGTATATTGCAGAGCCGAAGACCAAAGCGTTGTAGATTCCGTGCTCAACATCTGTAGATTTATTAAATCATACTCGGCAATTCTTATTTTATCCAATTTGAATTGGTCAAAACGAATGGATGATGCATAATAATAATTTCTGAATAATTTTTGAATTACTAAAACGCAGGAAATACTACGAAGACTATGGGTTTGTTGAAAATTCATCCTCAAAACCTCGCTTAAATTAGAATCGAATTTTATTATTTCTTTCCCCAGCTCATTAGCACAGGTCTTTACTCTCCCAAATCTCTCACTGAAAATCCGTCTTGCATTTTCTCCTCCAAAATCCCCATGAGATCCTACATTAAAAAAAGTAAAATATTCAATTGCAAAAGGTGGTTTAGAATTGAGATGGTCATAATAAGTAGCAAACGAATCTACTCCGCAGGATAGCCCTGTACCCGAAATTTCCCTTAGGTTTAAATTGATCGTGCTTAGATAATGTGCTTCGACTTTTATTTTTTTATAATCAGTATTCGCTAGACATAAAGCATTGATTAAATAATGATTAATCGCGTAATAAAGCCGTGCACTTAATTTCCCGCAAACCTCGATATCTTGGCCCGTCTTTAATCCTAAAAAAAGCAGACCTACAACAAAGGCATCCAATTGTTCGGTTACTGCATATTCCCGAAACTTTGACGGAAAACTAAACCAAAGCTCCTCTCGGTGACCTTCAGATTCAAAAACCGAAGCGATTTTAAACTCACCTTTTTCTTCTGTTGTCTTTGGAGGATATATTTTAATCATAGGTAGAAATTAATTCATCCTCTATGACCTTATATTTTTTTAAAACCTGCTGAGTGATATACTCCCGTTCTAAAAAAGGCTTTATTTTTTTGGAATTATGATCGATCGCTGCTTTCTGTTTATCTTTATCTGCTAAAATAGTTTTTAGTAACTCCTTAATTTCATCTACATTCTCAGGGTCATTAATCAAAAGACCGTTTTGCCCGTGATTAATTAATTCAGCACTAGCCCCGCCGGGATTAGATTGTATAGGAAAGGCTCCCATTACAATGGCTTCCAAAAGTGTATTTGGCATTCCATCAGATATGTTATTACCAATATATATATTCGCTTCTCCCATTTTTTTCATCACCTCCTTATGTTTTACTTTTCCGGTAATCTTAAAATTTTTCCATTCTAAAAGGCCTAAATTTTTCGCTTTCTTAATTGCTTCGTTGCTAGCACCAAAAACAAATATATTATAGGGTGCTAATAAAATCTTCAAATTCACAAGTGCCTCGAGGACATTATTACAGCGACCTAATTTACCCTGATATCCTTTTACTAATATTTCATTTCTTTTTTCAAAACTTTGGATATAATTAGAATATTCATTTAGTTCATATCCACCGCCACCCGGAAAGGTTCCGAGATAAGTTCCTTTAAAACCCAAAGCCCTGGAGAGCTCATAATCCCGGTCACAATCCGCAAACATATAATTTATATTTGGCAGGGTTTTTTTAATCTTTTCCAGATCTCGAGGAATAGTTTGTCTGTAATAAAGATCATTTCCCCAGGCAGAGTAAATCCATTTCATTTCCGGATATTTTTCTATTACCTGTGCCAAAGGAACTGCTGCAGCCTGCATGACAAAAGTTTGAATTACATCAGGCTTTAACTCCTGAATCTTACTATCAACAAAATTACTGAGTTTCCGTTGATTAATTCTATTTATTAAACTGTTAATATTTGGCAAATTCTTTTTCACCCAATATCTTCCTGGATAATTACATCGGTTTCTCCATCCTATAATCTGATGGACAAAATCTATTTTTTCAACATAGGTATTAGAATCATAAACATCAATCCAATAAATCTCATGGCCGGCATGCCTTAACTGCTCTGTCCAATTGAAAAAATGGTTAGAAAACATAGAGACCATTAATATTCTCATCGGGCTGGCATTAAAATTTTATCCAATGTTTCTTTCAGATACTTTTCTGATAGATAATATTCCAAATCCTGGCGGCCCAGTTTTAAACATTGGGATTTATCAATCCAGATTTGATACAACTCCTCTATCATTCCCGCGATTTTCTCGACCTCGTTAATCTCTGTCCAATATCTGTAATCCTCTCCCAACAATCTTCGGCTTTCGCTATAGTAAGGCCCCAGCAATAAAATTGGTTTATCAGCTGCCACACAGTGCGGAAATTTTCCGGGCAGGAATGGACTAATTTCCGATTTTGCCTCGAGAATAATATTCACCGAGGCCTCCCTCTGCACGTTATTCACCTCATCTAGCGGACGATTTTCAGCAATCATTTTAATCGAAGCATTCTGTTGTTCCTGCCTCCGAAGATATTCGGCGAAAAATTGTGTGGCTCCAATAAACAGGAGCCTGGAATTATTTACAGCTTCAGGATTTAGTTGCAGGAACAGTTTAAAACCCTCTATTAATCCTTTAGGATCCCTGGCGTGCAGCAGATTTCCGGCATGTACTAAATTAAAATTCCCGGGATTAAAATAATCCGGAAATTCTTCCTGATTTTTTCCTTCCTGAATTTGATGAGGAATAAGGATCCCTGTTTTTAAAAAATTCTTAAAGTAACTCCCCATCCATTCCATTAATAATTGGCTGGGAAAAGCTGAATATTTTGCTTTTTGTGATACCGCTTTCACAAAACGCCACTTTTCCAAATAACCAGGCTCAACCCAGGCATAAGGCCGTGGATATAAATGCATGGGATATGGATCGTGAATATAAGCCATCCATTTAGTATGCCATTCCGGCATTTGAAGTAAAGCATGGTGTGGGCGAAAACTTCCTCCCTTACTCAAGGTTAAAACCAGGTCAGGTTCAAAATCAGTAATTTTCCTAAGACCTGCTACAATACTGTCCCGATCATTAAAAAGCGTAAAAGAAAAACCGAACATTTTCTCTAATGGTTTATGCAGATCAAGATCCAGTTTATGACGTAATAATCTTTCTCCCCGACTTAAAAAAAACACCAAACTACTCCTGTTTTCCTTTATTGCAAAACAGGGAATATCTTCTAGTAAGATTTCTTTTCTCGTAAAATGATATACCCTTAGATCGAAACCAGCTTTATGCAGATTTTTGATTAAAGCTACATTGGCTTTAGAACCACTGCTATCTTCCACATCAATGGATTCAACAACTACCAGTATTTTATTTTTTAGTTCAACCTGCATTTTTCTTTAAAATTTCGACTATTCTTTCTGCTGCCCGCCCGTCACCGTACGGATTCTTAGTTTGGTAAAAATCAGGAGGATTATTCAAAAACCTAGCAGCCTCGTCTACTATCTTCGACCTGCAGGTGCCGGTTAAAACGCAGAAACCAGCTTCTACTCCCTCCATTCTTTCAGAAACATCCCGGGTTACCAGTACCGGCTTTTTAAAACTCGGAGCCTCCTCCTGTATGCCTCCGGAATCTGTTATGATAAGGTCACATTCTTCCATTAGCCATAACATGGTCGGATAATCTACCGGTTCGGTTAAAATAATATTTGGTTGTGCAGATAACCGTTCATAAACTACATTCTTCACCTGGGGATTAAGATGCACCGGAAACAGCAATTCCACATCCTCTTTTTTAGCGATTTCCAATAAGGCATCGCAAAATTCTTCCACGCCTTCACCAAAATTTTCTCTGCGATGTCCGGTAACCAGAATCAACTTTTTTTCCGGACTTAAATTATTTTTTATTGTTTTTATTTCTTTATTTTCGAAACCCGATTTTATAACATCTTTCCCATATTCCAATGCGTCCACTATAGTATTACTCGTTAAGAAAACATCAGCTTCCAGAACAGCTTCGTTCAATAAATTCCTCTTTGCTTTCTCCGTTGGAGCAAAATGAAAATCAGCGATTCGGCTTAATAACTGTCTGTTTGCTTCCTCGGGAAAGGGTGCTTGCTTATTATAAGTTCTAAGTCCGGCTTCAATATGACCAATTTTTATGTTTCTGTTAAATGCAGCCAAAGCGGCTATAAATGCTGTGGTAGTGTCACCCTGGACCAGGACCAGATCAGGTTTAACTTCTTCTAATACTTTATCAATATCTCCTAAAATAACTGAGCTAAGAGAATTTAAGGACTGGCCAGGCTGCATTATGTTTAAATCGTACTCAGGAATTATTTCAAAAAACTTCAATACCTGATCCAGCATTTCCCGATGCTGTGCTGTAACACAAACTTCGAATTTAATTTTTTGTTTTTGAAGTTCATGTATTACCGGAGCCATTTTTATAGCTTCCGGGCGGGTACCAAAACAAAGAAGTATTCTCAAGCTTTAATGATTTTCGATTTCATACGAAATATTGGTTTTATTAATGGATACAGACTATAACCTAAAAAATATTTAAATCTTTTTATTCTGTCTGCATTGGATCTTTTTAATACCTGATCAATTAGTGGCTTGTGTTTCAAAAAGAAACCTAACCTAATAAAATATTGAACCAATTGCGGAGATAACAGACCTTTTTGAGACAAAGTATTTATAACCTCTACTGCAGCTTTCAATTTGGAAGCCCTCCTTACAGGATCTTTCGCCCAAAATTCTCCAGTATTGGATTCCAGATGTTTTCTGTTATAATAAAGGACTTTATTAATAGATACTCCCTTAATACCCTGAGAGAGTAACCTGGTGTAATACTCCCATTCTTCAGCGTAAGACAACTCCTCATTAAACCTCAGTCCATTTAAGCAGTTTTTTCTCCACATTACAGTACAACATGCAAAACCAGATTCCATAGTTACCATTGTAGAAAGATCATTTAGTGATAATTCAGTTTCCTGAAAATTATCATTTTCAAATATAAAATTCTTGTTCCAATCTTTCCAGAATGGTTTTTTATCGTACCGGCAAAATTGAAAATCATGTTTAGTTATCGCATTAATACAAATTTGAAGATTCTCAGGATGCACTATATCATCGCTATCAAAAAAAATAACAAACTCTCCCCGGGCAAGATCAAGACCCTGATTTCGGCATCCGGAAGGGCCTTTTAAATGACTTTGGCTTCTTTTATAATATTTGATTCTGGGATCTTTAACAGTATATGACTCAAGGAATTCTTCCGTATCATCTGTGCTACCGTCGTCAATAATCAAACATTCCCAGTTCACAAAAGATTGTTCCCGAATATAATCCAGACTTTCACCAATAAAATGAGCCCGATTGTAAGTAGGCATTATTACCGAAACTTTAGGTTGTAATTTATTCATTATAATTTTTTCTGTACTTCAGGGAAAAAAACTTTATTTTTTTACTAAGAATTAATAGCTTTTCAACAACCTGTAACCTTTGTTGAAAGTTTTAAAGCAATAATAACCTAATATAATTTTCCAGAATCTTTTCAAGTCATTTATCTTTTGATTGCGATACATGAATTGGAAAATTTGGTTAGAAATATTAAAATTACCTGCAAGAGAGGCTCTGAGCAAAAATGTAAATCTCTGCATCAACCACCTCTTAATATGTTGTGTTATCTTATTCTGCTTCTTAAGAAGTTCAAAATGCTTTTTATAAGCCATAAAACCAGAAATCACTTGCCTTTCATCACCTAATTGTGCCTTGGTACTAAGGGTTTTTCCCAATTCATATCTGTTGTACTGTTGAAGTGGTTGCTTCAAATACTTAGCCTTGGGATTCTTATATATATTTCTCAGATTAAAATCCCAATCTTCCAGAGTTTGTATGTTTTCATCAAAACGTTCTGTTAAAAATTCCTTTCGCCATAAAGGGCCACAACAATACCATGTTAATTTCCCGGTAACGTAGTCAGAAACCAAATTTTCGGAAAAAACTTCATTTTGCTTTGTAAAGTTTTGTTTTTTCACATTAAAAGCTAGAGAAGGGGCTATAACTACATCTATATTACTGTTTTCTATAATCGATAATTTTTCTTCAATTAAAACAGGAAACATTATATCGTCATCATCAAAAAACTGAATATAATTGCCTTGGGCATTTTCAATTCCGAAATTACGACATGCCGAAGGACCTTTTGGCCTATCTATAGGCCTAACATGATAAATAAACCGGGGATCTTTTTTACAAAAAGATGAAACGATTTCACCAGTGTTATCAGTACTCCTATCATCAACCACTATACATTCCCAAAGTGAACTGGTTTGATTCTTTATTGAATCAAGGGATTTTTCAATGAGGTGGGCCCTGTTATAGGTTGCCATTATAACAGATACCTTTGGTCTCATTTTCCTCTCTTCACTCATTCTTAAAGTTTCAGGGTTTCAACTTTCGCAAAGTATTCAACACGAAATTACCAAATTTATAAGCTCGGGAATTTTCCATTTTTCTGATTTTATTTTCTTTCATTTCAATTTCCTCTAAAAAAAAATCTATTGTTGTTTCTATGTTGTTGATCAATAGGTCCTGATGCTTTTTAAAGGCATATTGTCTTGTCGTTTTTCGATGTTTTAAAGCTGTTTTATTCCTCGATAAAGTCTTCACGCGATAAAAAAACAAAAATTCTTTTATTACATGCACCTTGTAACCCTTTTTACACACAGCCACGTTAAACTCCCAGTCTTCATTTCCGTTTTTCATCTCTATATCATAACCACCTACGTCTTCCCAGCAAACTTTTCTATACAATAAGTTACCCGGAGCATTATTATAAAAAACAGCCTTTGAGGCAGAAGCACCCGATGGTTTAAAATGGCCAATCTTATTTCCGGTTTCATCAATTTTAGTTGTCCAGCAGGTCACCATCCCCACATTCTTCTTTTCCTCCAGTATTTTTACCGATTTTTCCAAAAATTGCGGCGCAAAATAATCATCAGAATCTAAAGTTAGAATATACTCTCCTTGTGCTAACCCTATAGCGCTGTTACGGGCACTCACTACACCCACGTTGTCCTGGGAAATTAATTTATCAATTTTAGAGTCTAGTTTCTTTAAAACCGCTTTCGTTTGTTGGTCCGATCCATCATCTACAACAATGATTTCTTTATTCCTGTAAGTTAGTTCATAAGCAGATTTCACAGATTCTTCAACATAATCTGCATCGTTATAACATGGTATGATGATAGAAACCTTAGGGCTCATCTATTATTTGTTAACTGTTCATATTCCCTACACCAAACTGCATCAATTTTTGTTTGAGAGAAATTTTCTTCTACATAAACAATAGCCGCCCGGCTCATCTCTTCCCAAAGCGTAACATTATTTATAAGTTCTTCAATTTTTTCGGCCATAGCTACTATATCCCCTTCCCTGACAACAAATCCCGTAGTACCATCCTTAACGGTATATTTCACTCCCCCTGAATTGAATACCACCGCAGGTATACCACAAGCCTGGGCTTCCAAGGTTGCCAGTCCCTGTGTTTCTTGTCTGTTATTTTCTACTGCCACCGCAGGCAAAATGTAGATATCGTGTTCCTGAAAATAATTTTTTATTTCAAAATGATCTTTTTTTCCCACCAAAAATATATCCTCATGCAATTTTTTTAAGGTAATTAATTCCTGTAAATTTTTTCTTTCCGCCCCCTCTCCAATAATTGTTAAGCTCACATTCAAATCATTTGAAAGAAGTAAATCCATAACTTCAATCGCATGTTTATGTCCTTTTACTTTATCCAACCTTCCTATCGAAATAAGTTTCAGCTTCTTTCCATTTCTGCCCGAACTATTAGGTTGAAAAAATTTAGTATCAACCCCTACAGGAATTATTTTTATTTTATTTTTAGGACATCCTAACTCTTCTAATTTTGCTGCAAGGTATGGCGTATTAGCCACTATCATATTTCCATGCTTAAATAAATCATCATAATATCCATTGTTCGGAACAATGCCATTTATTGGAAAAAAGGCGTCATGTCCATGAAAACTGACTATGAGCTTTGAAGAAAAAATTCCCGTCTTCTTAAAAGTATCAAAAGGTTTTACATTTGTTCCATATTGCACATGTATAATATCTACCTTTCTAAACTGCTTATAAAACTGAAAACGATATAAGTTGTCTAGTAGTCCTCTTTTGTCAGCTTTGATAAAACTGATCATCTTCCTAAAATCAGGTAGGTTTAATAATATTAACCCCATACCTTTTATTAACTTTAATACTCTACTGTCTGGAATCCTGGGGTCATCAATAATAATTTTTTTTTTAAAATTATAGGAATCGAAGGTATCCTGTTGCCAACCAGGTTCAGTTTCGAATAAATCCTGTACCAAAATCTTCACCTCATAACCACTCTTTATTGCAGTAATAATCTGAGCCAGTATAAAAGTTTCAGATACTAACGGAAATTGCCAAATCTTAAATAAAACAGTTCTCTTCAAAACATACATTTTTTCAAAATAGCAAGGTATCTATTTATTGGTAAACGCAACAACTCAGTTTTGGCTGTTCGATGTAAATTAAACAGAACCGCCAGGTTGTGGTGTTTTTTATTTTTTAGTAGCGTTTCATATGCATCAATTAATATCAATTGTTTGAGTTTATCCCCTGAGAAATCAATTAGAGAGGATGAAATTTTATCTATATCTTTTAGAAAGCCTTTTTGAAAGGCAATTATACTTCTATTAGGACCGTTTAGTTGCCTATCGATTAAAAACTCAACAAGTAGCTTTTGATTTTCTATTCCAATAGAATTAAAAAAATCGAAATAAAGCTTCCTGAGATTATTAATAAATTTATTTTTCAGATCTCCATTAGTGTTCATTTTAATCGTTAAGCTATTTTTGTGAAATCGATAGAAATAATTACCGGGATTATCTATCTTGTAGTACTTACTATGTTTTAGTGCCCGAAGCCAGAAATCGTAATCCTCAACTAGGTAAAGGTTCTCTCTATATCCCCTATTTCGCTCATAAACCTCTCTCTTGTAAAGAAAACAAGCTCCTATAACACCGGTAAAAAATAAAAATTCAATTTGTTTCAAATGAGATCTTCCTGTAATAAGGCCCTCATCATTTATTATTAAATATTCACTATAAACAATATCAACACCCCTACTAATAACTGTCCGGTACAAATTTTCAATTGCGTCTCTTTGGTAGACATTATCATCAGATGTCCAGGTAATAAATTCACCTTTGGCCTTTCTGTGCCCTGTATTTAAACTTACTGGTAATTTTTGATTAGTGCTATTTGTAATAATTTGCACTCTATTATCATGGCGAGCAAAACTCTCTGCGATTTGGAGTGAAGTATCGGTAGATGCATCATTTACTATTATAAGTTCAAGATTAAGATAGGTCTGATCCAGGCAGCTTTTTATGGCCTCTCTTAAAAACAGTTCACCATTAAAAACCGGAAGTATAATAGAGATTAATGGATACTTCATTTTTTTAATAAATATTTTTGTACTCTCCTTAATAACCTTGGAAACATTGGTTTATCCAAGATTTTATCTTCTTTAAAAAAATCGATATGTTTCTCTAAAATTTCAGGAAATTTCTCCTCCAATCGCAGCTTAAGGTACTTCTTTGAAATTCTTACAAGTTTTAAATTATCTCCGAATTTAGGCTTAAGATTATTCGCTATCAATTTCCAACTATAAATTGCCTGTTCTGCTTTTTCAATATTTCCTAAATAGCTAATATTATCAGCCATATTCTTTCTATAAAATACCTTAGCATTTTTAGAAAATACGATTTCATCAACGATCAAAAAAATTCTTGAAAAAAATTCTCCATCCTGATTGATTATTAAATCCTCTCTCCAGCCACCAGTTTTTTTCACCAATGCGGAGGCAAGCAAATAAGCATGAGAAGGAAAAAATCCTCCAGAAATTGCAAGAACATCCAAAAATTGTTGCATATGGGCAAAAGATCTAAATACAGGAAAATTGGATTTTATCTCTTCCTGCCCACTATTATTTAAAAAAGAAGACCAGGCACAGGTAGCTAAGGTATTTTGATTTTTAAATTTGAGGTCTCTTATTTGGGACATTAATTTGTTCTTACTTAATAGGTCATCACTATCCAACCACTGGACATACTCCCCTTTACTTAACTCAAACCCATAATTCCTACAAACATTTGCTCCTTTTGGTTTATGAACTGGGCGGTGATGGTACTGAAATCGGCAATCTTCCTCGCAATAGAATTCCATCAGCTCCTCAGTATAATCGGTTGAGCCATCATCCACCACTATACATTCCCAATTGGTGTAAGTTTGAGCGAGCACCGAATCCAGGGTTTCCCCTATCAAGTGAGCGCGGTTATAAGTGGGGATGATGATGGATACAAAGGGCTGCATGAGGACTTTTTTCTCCCGGCAATTTAAGAATCTTTTGATAGACTAAACTACTCTGCACTCAAAGTGCAGAGGTTTTTTTACTAGGGACTGAAAGTCCCCAAGCTATTCCAATATAAAATTGGAATTATCACTCCTTTAGACTTGTATTATTATATTTATAGGGAAGTTTAATATGAAAGAGGGCTGAACTTAAGTAAACTAGTAGCACTCAAAACATTAAAGTTTATGGTTCGATTTAGACTTAAGTCCAGCCTTTCATCAACAATCTCTAATAGAAATTCGGGATTTAAGCCCATTATCAAGGAGTTGAGTTATTGATGAAAACCCTCTTATCACAAAGTCTTACAAAGTTATGAAAAGTATTTATGTTGGAATTGACATCAGTAAAAACACCCTGGACATTTGTATCAGAAAGGCTAACCAGGATGCTTACCACAAAATTAAAAATGAAATTTCAAGCATTCGAAAATTATTGAAAGCCTTAGAAAATCAAGATAACCAAGTCTTTGTAGCTATGGAAAACACCGGTTATTACAATTTTAATCTATATGAGGTCTTAGCCGAATTTGATTTTAATACATACGTATTGGATCCTAAGCATATTAAGAGGAGCATTGGAATAGCACGTGGGAAGAATGATAAGGTTGATGCTAAAAGGATAGCTACTTTCATCGAAAGGAACCATCAAGATTTTGACTGTTGGAAACCTACCAGTGAAACCATTAAATCTATTAAAATCCTATTAAGCCAACGCCGGTTTAAAGTAAAGCAAAAAAAGGCTCTGGCCCAACAAATGGCAGACTTGAAGGCTATCAAATTTAATAAAGCTACTGAAGAACTTCTTAAGATCAATAAGCAGAATATCAAGGAAATCAATAAACACCTTACTAAAATAGAGCGTTTGATTAGGCAGGAGATCAATACCGACCAAGAGTTAAAACAAGAGATAGAACGGATTAAAACAGTTCCAGGAATCGGAGATGTTACAGCCTGGACGCTTGCAGTGAAGACAGAAGGTTTTAGAAGGTTACAAGATCCTAGAAAATTAGCTTGCTTTGCTGGAGTTGTTCCTTTTGAACAACAAAGTGGAAGTAGTTTAAAAACAAGGCCAAGGGTGTCCAAAATGGCGGATATAGAATTAAAGTCAATTTTACAAATGGCAGCTCTTAGGGCTATAAGAATGAAAAATGACCTACAAAACTACTACCATCGCAAGGTGGATGAAGGCAAGAATAAAATGAGCGTATTGAATGCAGTAAGAAATAAATTAATTCATATTGCCCTAGCATTAATCAAAAACAAAACATTTTACCAAGATCGCTTGGTTTTGTCATAGAAATCGAATCACGGCGATGGTGTTCCAAATATTCATTAACCATCTCATCGGTAATATTTCCTGTACTCCATACTCCATAACCACTTGCCCAAAAATGTTGCCCCCAATAGCGTTCCTTTAGTTTTGGAAATTCTTGTTGAAGTTTTCTAGACGTCCTCCCTTTGAATTTCTTCACTAAACTACTTACATTCAATTTAGGGGCATATTCAATATGCATGTGAATATGATCCGAACTAACAACTCCTTTTAATATCTCTACTCCTTCTGCTTCACATATTTGAACTAAAAGTTCACGACAACGCTTCTGAATATCACCTTGAAGAACTTTGTATCGATACTTAGTCACCCAAACAACATGACAAGTCAAATGACTGACGGTGTGAGAACCTTTTCGCTGATAACTCATAGCTCGTGGATATCTCGGATCGATTTGTGCCAGTGATTTCGGTCGGTTAGTGCCAGGCATTTCGGTTTAAATTGTGCCACTTTTGGTTTTTAGTTGAACCTATATCGGTTTGTTTTGTGCCAGTCGTTTCGGTTCGTTTTGTGCAACTTTGAAAGATCAAGTAACTCATACCTTGTCGCTTAAAAACAAGCGATATGGCCAATACACTTGATCCAATGGACTTAAAACAAATTATTTCCTTACATCTCGATGGGTTTAGCAACCGTAAAATAGGTGCCACCCTTGGGATCTCCCGCAATACGGTAAATACTTATATGCGGCTGTTCAAGGCCAGCGGCTCTTCTGCTAAAGAATTATTGGTCCTTGATAATGCTAGCTTAGAGAAGCTTTTTCCTTCCCACACTACTATTGATAACCCCCGCTACGAGGAACTCATGTTATATTTTGAGGGGGTCAATAAAGCCCGTAACCACCCAGGTTTCACTTTTTTATACCATTATCAGGAATATGTAGCACAGGCCAAAGATCCTTATGGCTATACCCAGTTTATGGAACATTACCGGCGCAAATATGCCAAGGTCAAAGGATCCATGAAACTTGAACACGATCCCGGGAATGAAATGTTTATTGATTATGCAGGAAAAAAACTTCAAATTATTGATAAGGAAACAGGAGAACTGATTCCGGTAGAAGTATTTGTAGCCATCCTTCCTAACAGCCAGTACACTTACGTGGAAGCTTGTAAAAGCCAGAAACGAGAGGACCTGATTAACTGTTGCTGTAATGCCCTGCAGTTTTATGGAGGCGTCCCTAAAGGAATTGTCTCTGACAACCTAAAATCAGCAGTTACCCGTGCCAGCAGGTATGAGGCTGACATCAACAGAAGTTTTAAAGACTTCGCTCGGCATTACAACTGTGTGATCAATCCTGCCCGGGGCTATGCTCCGCAGGATAAAGCTTTGGTGGAGAATGCCGTAAACCTTGCCTATCAGCGGATCTATTATCCGCTTCGGGAGATGAGCTTCTTCTCTTTAGAAGACCTGAACCGGGAGATAAAACGCTTGTTGGAGCGGTACAATGACCTGTTGTTCTCCCGCAAAGAAGCCAGTCGCAGGGAACTCTTCCAATCCGTGGAACGGGAATACCTAAAACCCTTGCCGGAGACAGTCTATGAACTGAAAGGGTACCGAAGGGCAAAGGTTCAGAAAATAGGCTATGTATACTTCTCTCCGGATAAAAGCTATTACAGCGCACCCTATCGCTACATAGGAAAAGAAACCACCATCCATCATACCAGTTCCGTGGTAGAAGTATATTACTATCATCAGCGGATCGCCCTGCACCAGCGCAACCCATCAAAAGGCAGTTATAATACCAACAAAGATCATTTAAGCAGTACCCATAAATATTATAGCGATTGGAGCCCTGAATTTTTTAAAAAGAAAGCGGCCATGCACGGGGAGCACGTGCTGGGCTGTATCGAGAAAATAATCACCGCGGTAGACTATCCGGAAATAGGATACAAACGAGCTATGGGAGTCATCCAACTTCATAAATCCTATGGCTCCCAGCGATTGGATAATGCCTGTAAGAGAGCTTTGCAGGCAGATGCGGCTACTTACCTGCGCATTAAAAATATCCTGAAAAATAACCTGGACAAAAGCTCCCTGTTTTACCAGGACCTCGAAGAAGATAAACCACACATCCCGGAACACGATAACTTGCGGGGTGCCTCTGCATATCAATAATAAACCATTTAAATCCAATGAATATGAACAACAATCAGACTATTGAAAAGCTAAAACAAATGCGCTTGGGGGCTATGGCCCAGTTGCACCTGCAGCACATAAAGGACAACCGCATAGAGAATATCACTGCTGATGAATACCTGGCACTGCTGATCGATCACCAATGGGAAGACCGGCAGAACCGGAAGATAGAGCGGCTCTTAAAACAGGCCGGCTTTAAACAAGAGGCGAACCTGGCCGATGTGAATTACACCCAGCAACGCAACCTGGACAAGAACATGTTTACTCGTCTGGGGACACTGGATTTTATCACCAGAAAGGAAAATATTATCCTTACAGGGGCGTCCGGGGTTGGTAAAAGTTACTTGGCCCAGGCTTTAGGGCATCAGAGCTGTATGATGGAATACAAAACCATTTACACCAATACTGCCCGCCTTTTTAAGAAATTAAAACTTAGTAAAGTGGATGGCACTTATCTTAAGGAACTTGGGAAACTCATCAAAGCAGATTTATTAATCCTGGATGACTTTGGACTGCAGAGTTTTGATAACCACGCCAGAGAAACCCTGATGGATATCATCGATGACCGGTACAACAAAGCTTCCACAATTATATCATCACAAATACCCGTATCGGCCTGGTATGATATTATTGGGGAAGGAACTATAGCGGATGCTATTTTGGACAGGATCGTGAACTCCTCACACCGGATCGACCTAAAAGGAGAATCATTAAGAAAAGGAGCCTTAAAGAACGAGTAACATTAATTTTTTATATAATTGCAGTATCTTTCAAAGTGGCACTGTTTGACCGAAACAGGTGGCACCATCACTCCGAAATAGCCAGCTCGAAAATATAGATTTTTTCGCAATACTAAAGTGCTGCAA
>JAGXIH010000009.1 GCA_024635795.1 Salegentibacter sp.
ACAAAATCAAGAAAAAATACCTGCAATTATACCTCAATGAGTTTGTATACAAGTTGAATAGAAGATATTTTGGGGACAAAATATTTGAGAGGTTAGTAATAGCAAGCATTACAGCAAGTGGACACTAAACGGATATACAATCATATAATTTTTCTACTACAGATTCTATTTCCGCATTCGATAAATGTTGCAACACCTGCCTTAAAATCGCGCAATCTCCCCCAGGCAGTTCATCCTTTGCGATATCCAGAGCCTGAAATTCTAACTGCTCTGCTTTGAATGCTTTCTTATTATGCGCTATAAGCTCCGGAACTATGTCTGTAGCGATATACTTTTTGGAGTACTGTACCAGTTCTTTGCTGATATTAAAATCCCCGCAACCCAGATCACAAATTACCGGTGGCGTTTCAAAAGCTTTTAAAAAATTCGATACACCAGCGATATATGGATTGACCGTTTCAGGATGATGTGAACCTAAACCGGAGTAATATTCAGATGCATTACCGCCCCACAGGTTTTTTTCATAGATCTGCGCCATGGCATCTTTAGTGGGCCACGGCTTCTTTATTTTTTTATTTTTTGTCATTAAAAAGATTAAAAACCGGTTAGTTACTTTAGAGAAGTGTGTCAGTCAAAGTAATACATTAAATTCTGGACCCAGACCGGTCGTTCCATCGATTATGCGGCGGTTTTCCTCTAAGTACGTAACTGTATTTTCTAATTCAGAAAGGGCGTGGTCAGTCCACAGAATTTTATAACCACTTTTCATATAATTTCCTCGCTTCGGAATGAGATTTTAGTTTTCCGGAATCAGCATCCTGAATTCCTTTGTCGATTGATTTTCTTTCTTCTTTGGATATTTCCTCCCACCAATCTTTTTTCTCAGTCTCTCGCAACTTCATTATTTTTTCAATAATGGATTCATCATTCAGGGTAGATAACCACTGAATTAATTCGATTTTCTTATTTTGAAGATCTATATCCATATATCAAATTTACAATTTTGCGTTTAATTTTTGTTCGTTGAGCAAACTTTTAACTGTGGCATAACTCGTTTTGAAAACCCCCACTTTGCCACTTTAACTTTTTTAAGAGCCTTTTTCATAATAAATTTTCAGGAGGACCTTACAAGAGAAAAGTGGTTCTTGAAAATTCTCCCATCCTTCAGCTCTAAACTAAACCAGTAATCATCAGATGGCATCGCTCTTCCATTGAAAGTACCGTCCCATCCTTCATCAAGCGAATTCAAAACCTTTATCAATTTTCCATAACGATCATAAATATTGATCTCATACAACTGACCTTCGAAACCATAAATTCTCCAGTAATCATTTATTCCATCGCCATTCGGAGTAAAAAAATTATCAAAACCGATAACAACTATACTTTCCTGCAAAAATCTACATCCATTGGTCTCTCTAACATATATGGTATATTCTCCTCCCGTTAAATTGGTAAAGATGTTTTTTGGGCTAAAATTTTCACCATCCAGGGAATATTCAAAATCCCCGCTTTCCAGGATATCTATTTCTATAGAACCATTTTCGTCAAAAGAGGAAGCTCTTATTTCATAATTGCTTATCAATTCACTTCCATCAAGGCTTATTTTGATTTCAGCGCTTGAGGTACCACATTCGCCATTATCAATAGAATAGGTATAGGTTCCGGGTTGATCTGTTTGAGGATTAAAATTACTATTTCCACTATTAAGCCCGGGACTCCAGGTCCCACCTTTTTCAGCCGATGGCCCCAATAGTTCAAAAAGATCCAGAACAGGGCTGTTTTGGCATAAACGAATTGAAGCTGATTCCCCGCTCTCTGCCGGCGAATTCACATAAACCGTAACAAATGAAGAATAAGAACCACAGCTCTCGTTATCAATTCGATATTCATATACCCCGGCGGCATCTTTCTTTGGATTAAACACGCCCTTTGCTCCGTTTAACTCCGGGAACCATTTTCCGCCCAGATCTGCATTTGCTCCAAGAAGAGGGAAGAGGTCTACGGAAGCATCATTTTCACAAAGTTCCAGTTGCGCATCCTGGCCCACATTTGGTTGTTTTTCCAATTTAATTCTGATACTTGCTGAACGTTTACCACATTGAGCATTTTCCAAAGTATAGGTATATAGTCCCGGAGCATCTGTTTCGGAATTGAAGATTCCGTTTCCGCCCGGGAGTACCGGTGTCCATTTTCCGCCATCATCCGGATCTCCATCCATAAGCTCAAGCAGGTTATAATCCCCCGTTTCGGTACAGAGCTCCACTTCGGTATCCACCCCCGGGTTCGGGGTATCTATCACATTAATGCTGAAAATCGCCTGATCTTCCCCACAACCTTCTATTGAAACCGTATAGGTGTAATCTCCGGCCTTATCAACTTCCGGATCAAATAAACCTTCCCGGGAAAGCTCCGGAGACCAGGTGCCTTTGGAATAGACATCTTTACTTAAATAATCTGATAAGGCTATCGGTGCATCTTCCTTACATAGGGCTATCGAAATATCATTCCCGGCATTGAGATCTTCTTCTATTAAATTTATTTTGACCCTGGCGGTAGAGGGGGAGCAACCTGAAGCATTAACCGTATAGGTGTACATATTTGCCTGGTCAACCTGGGGATTAAAGATTCCACTGTTCCCGGAAAGAGCAGGGGACCAGCTACCCCCGGGCGAAGGACTGCCTGTTAGGGCGTCAAAAAGATTTACCGGATCTCCATCGCTGCAAATAGTCAGTTCTCCGTCATCTCCCGCTGTGGGTGTATCTTTAAAACTTACCCTGACCTGGGCTTTGGCAATCTGACAGTTATTATTGCTGAAGGAATACTGATAAACCCCTTCTGAATCCAAAGAGGTGTCAAAAACGGAGCCTCCACTGCTTAAAGGAGGACTCCATTGCCCGCCTTGATCCGGCGCTCCATCCATAAGAGCTAATAGATCTGTCTTTCCCTCATCAGGACAAATACTAATGTCTGTATCTGTTCCCGGATTGCCCAGTGTGCTCATATTAACTATCAAAGATGCAAATCGGGATACCACCCATTCCTGGCAATAATTCGAACTATTCCTTGTCTTTAAGCGGTACAGGTTATTATGGAATTCGGCCGGGACATTTTTAATTTCTAAAGTGGGATTTCCGGAATTTTTATAATAATTATCATCCTGAATATCTGTCCAGGTTCCTCCGTTGTCTTTACTAACCTGCCACTTGAAGGTATCGGCATTATCTACATTTACAAAAAGATCTATGCTGCCCCCGGCTTCAATCTCTGAAAATTCCGGATGATTATATATTACCGGTGAAAGGGAGACTTGCTGAAAATGAGAAAGCCCTTCATCCTTATCCAGACAATTGTCATTATCGCTATCTGTATCTACATGATCGGGTAGGAAATCGCCATCGGTATCTAAAAATTCATCCCCGGCGTTCTCCTCGATATCGGTCAGTCCGTCGTTATCATCATCAGGGTCATCCACATCCGGAATCCCATCCTTATCGGTATCTGCCGATGCGGCAATTTCTTCTTTCGTACTGCAACCCGTAAGACTCAGATCTATATCGGTAGGTTCTAGTAAATATCCGTACTTAATCAGGTTAGATAATCCTGAACAATCCTGCAGATTCGGCAAATCATTCAGATCAAAACGCGAGTAGGTGTTTCCAACCTCTTTCAGATTGCTTATAAAGTCAAAATTGGATATAGCCAAAGAGAAGATCCCAAAATCAAACCCCACCTTAGTGAGCTTTTTCATATCATCTATCTGATGGAGTTCCCAGTTTCGCTTAATTATAAATTCATATTGCGTTTCCTGTAGATTACTAAAAGAGGATAAAGTCTTAAGGTCCCTGTTATTCTCAACATTGACAAAAGCTGCGGTCTCTATTTTATTGAAACCGGTAAAGGATTCAACATTCCTTAAGCCATCGATACTCACTCCTCCCACTTTAATGAGGTTTTCAAATCCCCTGTAATTTTTTGGGAAATTGGATTGCCTCAAATACACAAATCCCGATTTTCGAAGCGATGGGAAGCCCGGTACCGCTGTGGAGGGAGTATTGGCTCCGCTGTTCTGGCTTAAGATCAGGTAGGAAACCTGTTCCAGGCTTTCAAAGCCTTCAATACTCTCTACTGAAGAATTCACGGTGATGGTAAGACCGCCAAAAGTCCCCAGGATCTTTACCACCGAATGAAATGCATCTATTTTTACAAGATCATCGTTCCCATGAATCTGAATACCCGTAGCGCAAACAAGGGAATCAAATCCCCGAATCTCTTTAAGATGGGTATTTTCCGTTATTTGCATAGTCTCGGTAAGTGATTCCAGTTTATTGAACTCCGGTATTGTAGTGAGATACCAATTATCGCTAATGGCCAGGTGATGTATAGAAACTATTTCATAAAATCCTGATATTTCAATTAGATCCCGATTCCCGTTGAGCACCAGGTTTCTCCCAATAGACAGGATCTTCGGAACATCGAGGGCCTTGATTTTTTCATTGCCGTATACTATTAAATCGCCGCCTACCGATTCTAAATTATCCAGGTTCAAAGAAGTGACGCCGGTCTGGTCAATATTTAGATCCCCGGCAACCTGGGTTATATTTTTTAGGAAAGATAGATCTGTAACCTCATTTCCTTTTATCACCAAATCCCCTGGAATTAGGCTACAGCTGGGATAATTTGCGCTGAATTGATCTACCTGCTCCTGGGTCTCCAAAAGAATATCCCCTGAAGGGCACTGGCCCAGGAACAGGCCGGGGATTAAAAATATGAAAAGTAAAAAGCCTCTAAAACCGGACATCGATAATTAACCTAGGTTCTTGATTAGTTTTGGGGAATAGACCGGTTCTTTGAAAGTCACGTATGCCGCAATGAATGTGGGTGATTTGAAGATTCATCTCTTTTAATTCATTAAATGCCTGTTTACAATTCCAAGTATTTTTAGTCAGTATCTTTCTTTTCTTTGTCTTCTTTTAATTGTCTAATAATATCTCCTTTGCTTTTATTAGAGGCGTCCCCTAATTTGGTTTTTATGTCGGCTAATAATTTTGTGTATCGTTTATCCGATTCTTCAGTTTTTGATCTTAAATAATAATAGGACATGTTTTTGATGAAGGAGGAATCTAAAATATATTTCTTCTTCGAACTTTTATAAAGGGAATTTATATAATCCGGATAATCTTTTCCTCTTATGTCCGAATAAATGTAAACAGAAAGAAATTTCTCAAATTCAGATATATCTACTGAATATTTATCTTTTAATATTTTTTGTCTGATAACGGGGGCAGATTTTAAAGAACCTAACCAATTATAAACAGTAACTTGATGAATAATTGGTAGTATTTTCATAAAAAAACCAAAATCCATTTCCTTCGGGATTAATTTGGATACATCTTCTTTATGGTTTTTATAGAAATAGAGTACTGAGTCCCTATATATCATCATGTAAGAGATTGAACTAACAATTAAATTTTCATAGGCACTAATTCTTCGAGTGTTATCTATATCTGAACTATTTTTAAAAACAATTGAGGCTACTTTTAATAATTTTGAAAAAGTAATAGCTTCAATCTCTTCTCGCGGTGCGGTATCTAGCTTAACTTTTGCTTCTATTTTCTTTTTTGCAGGAACTGTGGATATTTGGCTATCATAAGCCTCTTCTAATTCCTTCTCGGTTGGTTTTTGTTGGACCTTAGATAAATCTATTCTGGATGAAATAGTTTCTTTTGTTTCCAAAGCTCTATCTATTTCTTGATAATCCTCTTTAACTTTTGAATTTATGTATCCATAAACGGTATCTAATTCTTTCATAAGGAAATCAAAGACCTCAATATCTTCCCTATTCAAACCTGTATAAAAGTCCAATTCGCTTAGGTAATTGAGATAGTTTTTATCACTGAGAACAAAATTTTTAAAAGTTTCATCATAACTCATGTACTTAGCAAGGAAATAACTGAAAAAGAAGGCTGTTTTAAATCGAATGCTATTACTATTACAACGAACTAGAACTCCTCGTTCGATCAAATACTCTAATACCTTATTAGGATTTATATCGATTTTCAGTTTTAAGTAATCTTCAATTTCCTTTAGAAGGTCAAATTCATTTACTCGGTAACCTAGCGTTTTATTATCTTTATCTAGCATATATTTTGCTATAAATGCCAGTAACCGTTGTTTATCCCCGAAATCAAAAGTGTCAAAATAAATATTCTGAAGATTACCTTTTTCAAGTAGATTCTCAACAAACATTTCCACAAGGACAGCATTGTTAATAGGTCTATTTTGTTGCTTATTAATTATCCAAAGGAAAATTGTTACTGCTAATGGTGTTTTGGGCAAACCAATTTCTCTAAAACCCCTTAAAAGTTTTTCAATATTATGGTGAACATCTACGTCCGAAGAAGTAATCCAATTCGCAATTAAACCCTTTATCTGTTTTGACTTAAAAAGGTGTATATAGTAGGACTTAAAAGATGATCTTATTTCAGAAAATTTAGAGATTATATCAACTGGTATTAATTGTTCCTCATTATTACTAACTGTCGCGACTATTCTGGTAGCCGGATAATCATCTAAAAATCTTTTTAATTCATTAATCTGATGCCTATAGGATTCTGAAAAGTCTAAATCATCAATAAGTAAATCTATTTCTATTTTCCTAAGGACCTCTCTACACTTTTGGGAAGGTACCATCATAAAGTCTCTGATCATCTGGAAAATATTCTTATTACCCATTTCATTAAATTTTAAAAGAATAGGTATCCGACGGCTTTTAGAGAAATTATCCGCTAGGTCAATAAGAAGTTTATCAAGGAGTATAGTTTTTCCAGTCTCTTTGGAGCCAAAAATTATTTGGTTTTCACAAGAATTAATTAAATCTGCAATACTGAAGTAGCTTACTTTTTCATCGCTATCAATATTACTTTCGGGTAAATTACCTATGACTGGTTCAACAAAAACCTCACTAAGTTTATTTTTATTACTTTGAGAAATATTGAGAATTAAATCATCATTTAATTTTGGGAAATGTTCTTCTTTTATATTTTCAAGGATTTCCCTTGCATCATACAGTAGTTTAAGCTCTAAATCTTTTGGAATTTCATAAACTTTCATTCCTTTATCATTCCCTATATCTGTGTTTACGACAAAGTTGCTATGAGTATTAATATATTTTCGGTGATAGACTTCTATACGATCATTTTCAAAATAATCGATAATAGAATAACCATTGGAATATTCGGAACTGTCCGAATTTAAAGAGTTTAAAGATTTGCCAACTGAAATAAATAAGTTACCATCTAAGTCATCCAATTTTTGTGATATTAATTTGTGAGTATGACCTAAAAGAACGATATCGTAATTACTGTATAAAGTTCCTCTGAATTTCTTGTAGTCTGTCCCTACGAAATAATCAAAAGGATGATGGATTATTGCAATCTTTAATTCAGTATTAGATATTTTTTCTAATGAATTTAATATCTGAGATTCTCCTAATAGAATTTTTCCTAAATCATCATCATCATAACATAACCAGGAAGAATTAAAAGCAGAAATTCCAATTTTACCATCCTCTAATAAAAATGTTGAATCAAATGAACTAAAATAGTAATCATCGAATTTGGGAGTTGACTCATAAAATTCTTTCTCAAACAGTTTAAAATCTTCAATACCGGTCAATGAAGTACTATTTTGTCGGACTGATTGAATATAACGTTCAACAGAGTCAGGATTTTCTAATAATTTTTCTCTCATAGGAAAATCTCTAAACTCATCTAACTGGGTCCGGTCAAAATCATGATTTCCTGGAACCATAAAAATCCTGTTTTTCAGACTAGGTTCAAATTTTATTATTTCTTCAAGAACTATTTCTTTAAAAAAATCAAATTTCAACTGTGGATCCTTAAAGTTAATTCCTGACTTATCTATTAAATCTCCAGAAATTACAATTATTGAATTAGGAGTAATCCAATCTTCTAAATCAGCAATAAGAGATTCAATAAGTTTTTTTTGTGTTATAGCTGGATTTTCTTTCTGTAAGTGAAAATCGCTTAAATGAATTATTCTTATCATGAAACTTGATTTTAAACTACTTTTTTGACTAAAAAATTAACTTTTTATTTTTAAATGTTATGCCCCAACCCCCCTAACAAACACCTCTACAAACTCTTTCATCTTATTGATGATCCGATCCCCAATTTCTCGTGCTTTTAAAATGCTGGGGCGGTTGTCCAGGCACTTAAAGACTTCATCTCGCAGTGGCTCGTGTTCGTTATAGATGTAGGCGTCTATTAAAGCTTTGAATTGGGCCTTGTCCAAATTTTCTTCTTCACATAACTGACTTAAAGCTATCACCCGCTGATCACTCCAGTATTTATCGAATTCATCGGGGATGGAATCTATGTCCTTTATTTTGGGTAGGTTTTCTTCAATAAATTTCTCGATTAATTCCCGCTTGCTGCGAAGCTCTACATCTCCTGCCAGCAGGTCGAGAATCTGTTTCTTCTGCTGTGCGGCAGATTGTCCTTTGGCTTGTTTTAATCCGGACAGCAGTTTGAGAATGTAAGCCACATTCACTTCATCCCGGTGGATCAATTCCAGCTCAAAATCCACGTCGTCCAGGATAGAATCTTTCTGTTTCTGATGATCTCCCTTTGCCTTCTCGTACAGATCGAGGTATTTGCTCTTGTAATCCTCAAAAGTTTGCTCATCCATGGGTACATCTTCCCAGCTGAAATCGGAGAAGGAGGTAAGCACATTTTTGGCACGAATCAGGGCGCGGAAGGCCTGTACGAATTCAAGCTCCTCTTCTTCTGAGGGTAAATTGTCTACGCTTTTTACGGTAGGTGCGATCTTTAGCAGCTCCACAAAAGCTTCAGAGAATTTCTCGCTGACTTTCTCATAATCGGGTAGGAGGATGTCTTCTTTCGCGTCTTTATTGGAAAATAGGGCAATGGCTTCGTCTGTGGCTTTCTTCAGGTTCCGGAATGCCAGAATCTCTCCCTGGGATTTCTTCTCGTCCAGGATCCTGTTGGTTCTGGAAAAAGCCTGGATGAGACCATGGTGCCGAAGGTTTTTATCTACGTACAACGTGTTTAACTTTTTGGCGTCAAAGCCTGTAAGAAACATATTTACCACCAAAATGATATCTAGCCTGTCTTCCTCTTTGAAACCTACTTTCTCCCGATTTTTATATCGCTTGCTCAAATCCTTGAAATAATTTTCAAAGTCTTTGCTGTCGCGGGTGGAAAAGGCGGTGTTATACATCGCGTTATAATCCTCAATGAACTCATCCAGTTTTTCCCGGGTGTGACTGGTTTTATAAACCGGTAATGAATCTGCAGCAAGATTAAGGTCCGGCAGCAACCCCTGTGCTTCTTCATCTTCCTCATTGGCGCTGTAAGTGAAGATGGTCGCGATTCGAAGATCGTGATCTCCTGTTTCTTTTTTCTTTTTAAAAAGCTCGTAGTACTTGATCAGGTTTGGGATACTACTAACGGCAAAAATGGAGGAGTAGTCGCGGTTCTTGGTTTTGGTATCGTGATATTTGATAATATAGTCCACGATCTTTTCCATTCGCTGCTCGCTGTCCAGCACTTCCTTGGTATCGATATCTTCCACCTCAATATCTACAAAAGTATTGCTCTTGCGTTTATACCTGCCAACATATTCAATGCTGAATTTCAACACATTCTGATCCCTGATGGCATCGGTGATTACGTATTTATGCAAACACTTCCCAAAAAGGTCTTTGGTAGTCCGCTTTCCTAAATCGTTCTTAGCTGCATTATCTGCAAAAATCGGGGTGCCGGTAAAGCCAAAGAGTTGACTGTTAGGGAAAAAGCCGGTGATTCTTTTATGGGTTTCCCCAAACTGGCTGCGGTGACATTCGTCAAAGATGAAAACCATTCGCTTGTCTTGGAGGTCCTTCATCCGGGATTGGAAACGGCCGGGGGTAATGGCGTTATTCAGCTTCTGAATAGTGGTGAGAATGAGTTTGGTATTATCGGTAAACTGTGAGACCAGGGAGTTTGTATTGTCAGTGACATCTACAGAGTCTTTTTTGAAGCTATTGAACTCCTTCATGGTCTGATAATCCAGATCTTTTCTGTCTACCACAAAAACCACCTTATGTACATCGGGCAGGTCCATCAGGATCTGGCTGGCTTTAAAGGAGGTTAAGGTTTTTCCTGAGCCTGTGGTGTGCCAGATATATCCGTTATTCTGGTTTGTTTTTACCTGCTCAATAATAGCTTCGGTAGCATAGAACTGATAGGGGCGAAGCACCATGAGTATCTTATGGGTTTCATTGTGCACAATATAGCGGGAGAGCATTTTTCCCAGGTGTGCGGTTTCTAAGAAAGTTTTTGTAAAAGCCGTTAATTCTTTAATGTTTCTGTTCTGCTCATCGGCCCAGAAGAAGGTTTGTTTAAAGGTGAGGGTCTGCAGCGGATTATTGGAAAAATACTTTGTGTTTACGCCGTTACTAAGCACGAAGAGCTGCACAAAATTGAAAAGGCCGTAATTGTTCCAGTAGGAATGACGTTTGTAGCGATTGATTTGCTTAAAAGCTTCTTTTAATTCCAGGCCTCTGCGTTTTAGTTCGATCTGTACCAGCGGCAAGCCGTTGACCAGAAGTGTCACATCATAGCGATTCTTGTAAGTACCCTCCTGGGTGATCTGGTTGGTGACCTGAAACAAGTTCTTAGACCATTCTTCCGAATTAAAGAAACGCACCCAAAATGATTCTTCATTGTCACGGGTAAGCTGGTATCTGCCGCGAAGGGTTTTCGCTTTTTCAAAAACATTTCCTTTGGCCAGGTGATTCAGAATGCTGTCGAATTCCCTATCAGAAAATATGGTTTTATTAAAAGCCTCCAACTGACTTTTCAAATTCGCCAATACCGAAGCCTCAGAATTCACAGTTACTCTGTCGTAGTCCTGGTTCTCCAGTTGCTTGACAAGGTTGTTTTCTAATACTGCTTCAGATTGGTAGCTCATTTAATTTTTTTTAACCGCAGAGAACGCCAAGGATTCGCAGAGAGCGCAGAGATTTTCTTTGCGTCCTTTGTGGTTACTCTACGTCCGTTGCGGTTATATTCCATTTGCAACTCTCTTTATTCCATTTTTAAGCATTACTACATTAAAATTAATAAGAAGCCCTAGTTTATAATTGCCCAGCTTCATATAAGTTAGTGTCTGTGCTAAGTGCACATCGTGTAGTGCTTCTACGCTCTTGATTTCAATTACCACTTTATTTTCAACCAATAGGTCTATCCTGTACCCACAATTCAATTTTACTTCCTCAAACACCACCGGCATTGGTTTTTCTTTCTCTACCAATAGAAATAGACCTGACTTAGAAATTTTATAAAACAAACATTCCTGATATGCACTTTCAAGCAGACCGGGGCCTAAGGCCTTATGTACCTCAATACCCAAACCAATGATTTTGTTGGCAATTTCGTTTTCGGTCATTATCTTTTTTTTAACCGCAGAGAGCGCTAAGGTTATGCAGAGAGCGCAAAGTTTTTCTCTGCGAACTTTGCGTATTTCTCTTTGTGTCCTTTGCGGTTATTGCTCTTTTATTCTTCTATAAAAATCTCTTTAAATTTCTTTTCTATTGTCACCTGTTCCTTTTCATTAAGTTGTTTAAACTCCTTCTTTTTAGCCCTGTTTGAAAATGTACCTGCATTTTGCTCCAGGAATCTTACAAGAGTGGCCACCATTTTATCGGGCATCTCAAAGTTATCATCCAGAAAGCGTTTCATTTCATCGTATTTCAGCAAATAAGAAACTTCATTTGGAATGATAATATCTATGGTTTCCTGGACACAGTCGTATAAAAATTCAGCTTGTTTTGTAGCATCGAAGTACCGGTAATAATCGGTGGTTTCATTTAGCGCCTCCACATTGTTGTCTTCTGTTTGTTTCCATTCAATAAGGTCCAGAAGTGGGTGTGAATAGGACTCCAGTACCTTTTTATAATCTTCTATATTGTTAAGGATAGCTGCGGAAACCGGAAATATTACACCCTGTGGCGCAAACTTCATTTTCGCCAGTATATGGTGGATTAAATATCTGTGAACCCTGCCATTTCCATCTTCAAAGGGGTGGATAAAAACAAAGCCAAAAGCCACTATTGCTGAAGCCAGAACAGGATTAAATTCTGAATTCTCCAATTTTTCACCGGTAGCAATTAGGCTTTTAACCAAAGGTTCTACGTCTTTCGCCTTTGCTGAAATATGTTCCGGAATTGGTTCTCCGGTTTGACGGTCATGCTCGCCAACAAAGCCACCTTCTTTCCGGAAACCCATATGGGTAAACCGGGAATTTTCGATAACAATTTGCTGTAATCTCAGGAGCTCTTCTTTAGTGAGTGGCTTTGAACCAGCCTGGCCTATTGCTTTCCCCCAGCGCATAGCGCGATTATTTCCGGGATTTTCTCCCTCTATACTGAAAGAGGCTTTGGAGTCCTTTAATAAAAGAAAGGCAGATGCACGTTGTAAAACATCAGCGTGTAGGTTCTTTATAAAATCTGCTTTTTTGGCCGAATCATACTTTTCAGCATAAACTTCCAGTTTTTTTGTTTTAAAGATCAATGGGCAAAAGCCTGTAGTACCCGGAAGATTATTTATGATACGATGCCGGGGTGAATTTTCTCCTGAAATTGCATATTGGAGCTTTTCATCCAGTAGGGGAGCATATTTTATTTTAGTATCCGCATTGGGTATTTGCAGCTCTTTTTGAAGTAACCATTCATAGAGGAACCAAATTTTTCTTGTGTAGGTTCCTGTTGGTTCTATTTTTAATAATTCATAAATTTCTTTTGAAGAAAGTTTTAAAAACAGCTTTTTAAAGAAGAGCAGGTTCACCCCTTCATTTTTTAATGCAAATATCAGATGTTTATATAAGGTATCTTCAGGAGCATACTTTGGGGTAAGCACGCTCCAACCTTCAATTGTATATTTCCTATTTTTTAAGCTTACTAAGGAAATAACATTTGGTATCGGGACTTCCAATTCCAGTGAATTTATAATCGCGGCATAACCCACAATAATCCCTTCTTCGGGAGCTGTACGTTCGTGAAAAATACCCGCTTTATATGAAAATTGCACGCTGTCCATTATTTTTATTAAAAATACCCGCAAAAAGGCATCGTAAATATAGTTTTATTTTTTATGCAAAACGCCCGCTAATTATGAAAAACACCCGTTAATAGGTTTTTTTATGAAAAACACCCGCTAAAATTGATAGTTTAAAATCAGGTACGTATCTCAAAATACAGGTATTTAAATGCATAAAAATTTAAAAACGGGTATTTCAAAATCAATTTAGTTTAAGTTCCTGATATCAAATTTTTCCTTTGTTGAATTTACCTTAGAAATCCTTTGTAGAGGTTCTTCACAGGCTTTACTCAAATTCTGTAATTTATCAGAGAGATTTTTCACTAATTTCATTCTTTCTTTTTCATTGAATAGTTCTGCCCTGGATTCATCACTGCCGAAATGCAGGATGGTCTTATAGAAAGGCCAAACATTGTTTGATTTAAACCCCTCTTTTAAAATTTCGATTGCTTCGAGCTCTTTGTTTAAAAGTTCCCTGTTACAATTCTTTTTATTTCCTATAATACCATAAATACTATCACTCCATGGTACTTTGGACTGGCCTTCAAGTTTTACATACACCTTTTCAGGCCAATTTTCATGTTTGATAGTTAGACCCGACCAGGCTTCTTCCAGACTCTTGGAAACTTCTATTTTCCATCCTATGATTAATTTTTTCTCCAGCTCAATTTTCACATCATCTAAAAATCGTCTAGTAAAATTTAGTTCTGCTTTTTTAACATTAGATTCCAAGGCTTTAGTAGTTGAGTAATTTTTGGCAATTAAGTAGAGAATTTCTTGTTCCATTTTAGAATCTGTAAGTTGATGAGTCAATTTTTTTATAAGGATTATATACTGCTGAATGCTTTCCCTAAGAATGGGATGATTACTGGCCTCCTTTGCACATTTAGTAAGCCAGGTTGTGATATTTGATGAATAACTTAACAGATGAAAGTCCTCACCTGAAACTAATTCCCCTTTACTTTTTGGTTTAGGCTCCTTTCCTTCAAGGGTTAAATAATAAACAGTGTTTTTTTCTATATTATGATTGCAATAGCGTTGGATTTGAACATTTTGATCTGGAGCATCTATTTTGTTTTCTACGCAAATACTTTTATCAAATCTGTCGTATATATAGATATCTACTCTTCCCCCTGTTTTCTCTTTATCATTTCTTTCCCCCACATGCTGTTCTAATTTAACCTTAGCCGATTCTAAATCAATATGATCACTTTCTAATTCTTCAAGAAAATATTTTAAAAAGCTATTCCCCATATTATGGGATCCATCAGGATTAAGAAGTTCTCCTAAAAAAGCAGAATGGGTAGCATTTTCTTTAGATTCCATTTTGAGAATGGAAAACAAGTTAAAATTTTCTCCTTTTAAGATTGAAATTTCCTTCTGATGCTCCAGAATTCTGGAAGCATCTTCTATTAATTTTGTAGTGTTTTTAATACTTATCACTTTAACGATTTTCAAATTTTTTTAATTCCATTTAAGCAATTTTTTCTCATACATATATTTAGGAATAAAAAACCCCACAAGCTATCAGCTTGCGGGGTTTAAATATAATCTCTTTAAAGCAAAAGACACACCCTGGGACGCTGTGCTTATGGGTAGCGCGGTGTGTACTGTCGTTGCAAATATACAACAACTGTTGTAAAGATATTTGAATGTTTTTGTATGTTGTTTGACAACTTTCATATTCTTATAAAATCAAGAAACTTTTTCTATTAAGTCTTTTGTAAAAGGGAAACGATAATTTGCTTACCTATCAATTACTATTTTTTCCGCAATTCGTCTTATTAAATATATATAAGGCATAAGTAGATTATCATTCTTGTCTGTAGGTAATATAACTTTGTTTTCCCTGTACTCCCGCAAATGGACTAGGGAATTACGAATATTTACAATATTTTCTTTTATGGCTTTAATGGTATTATCTGCTAGTTGATCTATACCTTCAATTGAATTATTCATAATTGGTTCTATGGTAAAACCTCCATCGAATTCTATTGTTCTGCTGAAATAATCTGTATTATTTTCTAATTCTAGCTTTAAATCGGATAATTTGATATGATCGCTAATTAATATATCCAATTTTGTTTTATCATCATTATTTTTAAAATGATTTTTAAACTCTTCTATAATTGTTTTGGTGTACTCATCCGATTTGAAAGAAACATCAGGTCTTTTAAGGATGTTATTAAGCCGATCTTTGATGTCGGATTTTAAAAAATAATAGGAGGCATACTCCAAGATTTGATAATAAAATATAAATCTTAATCTCGGATCTGATGTATTATTTGCAACAGTTATAATATCTAATAGGGTGTTGTCAATATTTGTTGCGTTGATACTCGTGGGAAATGTATCAAATAAGGAATGACAAGGTAAATTAAATGTCTCCTTATCATATGGTATAGATAGGATTTGGATTAAAGGTGTTTCCCTATCAAAAAAGGACATATAAAAATTAAGAGTTTTACTAAACTCTACTAAATCTTCGTGGATTTGCGAAAGGTTTCCTTTTATAAAAAAATTAAATGGTTTTTTATCCTTGAAATATGTAGATAAGAATTTTGGTAATTCTTCAATTCGATAAAGGTCTCTAAATTGACGTAAATTTCTATAGCCTGACTTGCTTTCCTCTTTCTGTTCACGAAAGGCTTTCGCTATTTCAATAAAATCATCCGTGGGCTCTCCCCATTCACACTGAAAGCTTTCTCCTTTGTAATTAAAGCTAAAACTTCTTTTAATTAAATCTGAAGTAGGTGATATTGGAAATGCAAAAATTTCTATTAGATTTTTTTCTAAACTGTACATTCCCATAAGTTCTGGAGGAAAAAAGTAATGATCAAGAAATTTTAAATCAGTCTTTTCGTCAAATCGAAGAAAGAAACTATCATCACCCCAAAGGTTTTGAACATGAATCTTGCCGTCTTCTTTTAATGTCTCAACCTTAGGATAGCGCTCTTTTAATTTTTCCATTTTTTACTTAAAATCTCTATTGGCAGTAATATTTTTTATTTCTAATTTTTATGTGTTTTATTATTTACACAAACATCTGCTGTAAAAGCCCATTTTTAAAGCTTTGTGCTTTTTCGATTTGCTGCGAAACAGTCTCTATTTTTTTATCGATGGCGGATAAAAATTCTGCTATTTTTTGTTGTTCTTTTTCTACAGGAACTTTGATTTTAATTTTTGCCAAATCATTTGAATTAATAGCAGGGTAACTTGTACCGGTACATCTTTTCAATACTCTGGTTACAAAATTTTCTGTATGAAGTAATTGATATAGAAACATTGGATTTTCCTTCGCACGTAATTGCGCATATCCTGTTGAAGCGATGTATTCTCCTTCTCTTTTGAAATATAAATTGTTCTTTTGATAAGGTCTTACGGTTTGAAATAAAATATCATTTTTTGCCAAAACCCTTTGAGCCCGGCTTGGAGCTCCAATCGCAGTAATTCTATTCTCCTTTATCAGCCTTCCGCCATCAACACTTTCTAAATCAATATAAATGAAAGTACCTGGTAATTCATTATTTTTAGGATTAACAGAGCACACATCTTTTAATTTTCTCATTTTCCACTCCGGAAAATCCTTCCCATCCTCATTCCCTTCGGCTCCGCTCAGGACAGGCTTAAACCGGATTTCCTGAGAAAACAACTGCTGCATCACACCTTTTTTATAGGTTTCCAGCAATTCTTTTTTTCGGGTGAGTTGTTGGATCTTTTTATCGACTGCAGAAAGGAAGGTGGCGATTTTTTGTTGTTCGGGGGCTGAGGGAAAATAAAATTTTAAATTCTTGATAATTGTCGCTGACAAATTACCTTGTCCTCCTTGGAGATATTTAGTAATAATTTTAGTCTGATTAAGACTAAGCAAGAAATATATAAATTGTATGTCTGCTTCACTTCTAATGCATAAAATGGCCTGGTTAATTGCTCCATCAATTTTCGAAATGGCTACTTCGCCACTGTTTGCACCATATAGAGCATATAGTAAATCCCCTTGATTTACAATTTTTGCTGATGAGTTTTGCAATGCCTCCTCGGTGATAAAGTTTGAAACCTTTTCATCCTCTATGTTTCCTGAACCTATAAAAGGTATGGTCCCGGAATAATATAACTGATTGGTACTCGTAGGAGTGCCACCGGAAAAAAAGGTGCAGAAATTTTTCAATTTTTTCAGTTTCCATTCCTGCCCAAATTCCTTAAATCTTAATTGCGGAGATACAATTACTTCAATATTTTTTTCTATTTCTATCTCCATTTTAAAAAGGTTGTTCAATTCCTAATTGCTTACAGAAATCTGCTATTTCAGCGTCGGTAGTCTTCATATCTTGCTCGAGAGTTTTTAAGTCTGCCGCAACCGCATTGATATCAACCGGCTCTTCCGCTTCAAAAGTATCCACATAGCGGGGGATGTTGAGGTTGTAATCATTTTCCTTTACCTCTTCGAGTTTGGCAACGTAACTGTATTTGTCCAGAGTTGTTCTGCTTTTATAGGTGTCGATGATTTTTTCCACATCCTCTTTCCGCAGGTAATTCTGGGTTTTTATCTTTTCGTAGTGTTCGCTGCTGTCTATAAAAAGAATGTCTTCATTGTGCTCCCTGTTTTTCTTCAGTACAAGGATGCAGGTTGGGATCCCTGTTCCGTAGAAAATATTAGCCGGTAAACCAATTACCGCATCCAGGTAATTCTTGTCGTTGATAAGGTATTTTCTAATATGGCCTTCCGCAGCGCCGCGAAACAGTACGCCGTGTGGTAGCACGCAGGCCATAGTCCCGGTATCGGAAAGCTGGTGCACCATATGCTGCACAAAAGCAAAGTCGGCTTTGGTTTTTGGCGCTAGTTTTCCGTAGGCGGCAAAACGGTCGTCACTCATAAACAGCGGGCTCGCGCTCCACTTCGCAGAGAAAGGAGGATTGGCTACAATGGCCTCAAAACGTTCATCAAAATGATCGGGAGACGGATTCTCCAGCGTGTCTTCATTGTAAATATCAAAACGCTTGTAATGCACATCGTGCATGATCATATTCATTCTGCACAGGTTGTAGGTGGTAGGATTGCTCTCCTGCCCGTAAAAGGCGCCTACCTGGGCTTCTTTCGCAACCCGAAGCAGCAATGAGCCCGAGCCGCAAGTTGGATCGTACACGCTCTTAATTTGATCTTTCTCCAGGGTAACCAGCTTCGCCAGTACCTTACTTACCTGTTGCGGAGTGTAAAACTCACCGGCCTTTTTTCCGGCTCCTGAGGCGAATTTCCCAATCAGGTATTCGTAAGCATCGCCTAAGACATCATTTTCGGTATTCTCCAGGTCAAAATCTACCTGGTCAAGATGGGTAAGCACCTTTACGATGAGTTCGTTTTTAGCTTCTTCGGTTTTACCCAATTTGCTGCTGGTAAGATCCAGGTCTTCAAAGAGATTTCCGAAATCTTCCTCGCTCTCGCTGCCCATCGTACTCTGCTCGATATTGGTAAGCACTTTAGATAGATCTGCAAGTATGAATTTGCTTTTTCCGTTCCCGTTCCCGCGTCGGGCGAGTTCGCTGAAGAGTTCAGAAGGTTTAAGGAAGTAGCCTAAATGCTCCAGCGCATCATCTTTAACAGCCTCCAGGTATTCTTTTTCCTGGGGATGGCCCTCGAGTTGGTGAAAAGTAAGATTATCTGGTTTCAGGATCCTGTTGGCGTGAAGTTCCATCTTCCTGCTCAGATATTTGTAAAAGATAAATCCTAATATATAATCCCGGAATTCATCGGCCCCCATTTTTCCCCGCAGGGTGTTGGCGATATTCCAGAGTTGTTGTTCCAGTTGTTGTTTGGATTGGGTCATTTTTTATTTGGGGTAATTAAACGGAAGTCTGCTTCTGCCATATAAGCGATTAATGGTTTAGAATTTCAGCTTCCAGTGTGTAGGGACAATGGAAAAAGATTGTATGTTGTAAATCTAAATATTTTCTTAAAGCTTTGAAAGGAGAAGTACCTAAAAAAAGTCAGAATTCCTGTTTAATTTCAAACAAAAGTTAAATTTAAACCTTGAATCCTGTCATCGCTAACTTTAAAAAAGCCATATAAAATCTATAATAAACATACTCCTGAAATAACTGTAGTGCCATTCCTGGATTAAAAAAAGACTTGTATACTTATTCAGGGCGCTTCAAGGCTGTCTTCTTCCGGTCTTCTTGCAGTCTTATTGCAGTCTTATTCCTGTTTATGCCGTGTATATGCCGTATATATGCCGTCTTTATACCGTATATATGTCGGAGTTACTCTATACTTAGTCCCTGCCTGGGCCATATCAGAGCCCTACTTGTTTTGAGGAAGTGGGTATATTCAATTCCGGATTAAGGAATTAAAAGAAATTAAATATTGAGGGGAATTGTGCCGGTAGCTTGACCTGCTGTTGCCCGGGCCCGGGGATTTTTTTGGATTTTAAATAAGATCGGGGCTGATAATTAATTAACTTGGAGGTGTTTATAATTCCAATTAAATGGATCAAAGTTTTCAAAATTAAGCTACAAAATAATCAAATCTCAATGTTTGCCAGAATTCTGAATCTTCCAAATATGCTGTTGTTTCTCAGCATATTTTCTCTGTCTACCGCCGGTTATGCTCAGGCTGAAATAAGCGATACTACTAAGGCCATAGAGGAAATAAAAGTTATGTCCTATAATATTCATCACGCCAGTCCGCCTTCGCAACCTGATGCTATCGATATTGATGCGATTGTTCGGGTAATAAAGGCTCAGGATGCCGATCTGGTAGCGCTTCAGGAGGTAGATTCCGGCACAGAAAGGTCGGGGGAAGGGAATCAGGCAGCTATGATTGCAGAGAGATTAAATATGTATTATTATTTTTCAAAGGCAATTAATTTCAACGGGGGAGAATACGGGAATGCGATACTTTCCAAATATCCCATAGAGGAAGGAAGCACTCACCGCTTGCCCAATGAACCGGAAGCCGCTACGGAAGACCGCGTGATGTCTACCGGAAAAATAAGGCTACCTGGCGGCAATGAAATTATCTTCGCCAGCACTCATTTGGATTATAAAGAAAACTCCCCAAGTAGGGTTCGCCAAATGAAAAAGCTTCTTGAAATTCTGATAGCAATGGATCAACCTGTAATCCTGGCCGGGGATTTCAATGATGTACCGGACTCCGAAACTATAAAACTATTGGAGTCGGCTTTTCAGTTAACCTGTAGTAACTGTCCGCCAACTTTTCCGGTAACAGAGCCCGTTAAGGCCATTGATTTTATAGCTTATAAGCATCCTCAACAAAAGTTCAGGACTAAAGCTCATAAGGTCATTGATGAAACCTATGCTTCAGATCATCGGTCGGTTTTTGCGGTAATAGAATTATTAAAATAGATTTGAATTAAAGCCTTACTTTAAAGACTACTTCTTCCGGAGATTCGGTTGTTATCATTGAAACCGGCTTTCTTAACTAACCCATTCCGGCTTGAGCATTGGTTTTAATTATCTTATTTTTGCCCAAATTCAAAAGACCGCTATGAATACCAGAGAAGAGCAACTTAAAGCATTTGATCGTCTACTCACCATTATGGATGAACTGCGCGAGCAATGCCCCTGGGACCGCAAACAGACCATGGAATCCCTTAGACATCTCACCATAGAAGAAACCTACGAGCTTGGGGATGCTATTCTTGACAATGATCTCGAGGAAGTGAAAAAGGAAATCGGGGATGTGTTATTACACCTGGTGTTCTATGCGAAAATAGGAAGTGAGAAGAAGGCCTTTGATATCGCCGATGTCGCTAATAGTATTTGCGATAAATTAATTGACAGGCATCCGCATATTTATGGCGATGTGGAAGTCGCCGACGAAGAAGAGGTGAAACGCAACTGGGAAAATTTAAAGCTTAAGGAAGGCAAGAAAAGTGTCCTGGAAGGCGTGCCGCGCTCCCTGCCGGCATTGGTGAAAGCCAACCGGATCCAGGATAAGGTTGCCGGGGTTGGTTTTGACTGGGAGGAGCCACAACAGGTTTTTGAAAAGCTACAGGAAGAATTGGGAGAATTACAACATGAGGTCAATGCCCATAACCAGGAGAAAATAGAAGCCGAATTTGGGGATGTGCTCTTTTCGATGATCAATTATGCCCGTTTTCTGAAAGTAAATCCTGAAAATGCCCTGGAAAGAACCAACAAGAAATTTATTCAACGCTTTCAGTATCTGGAGACTAAAGCTAAAGAACAAAATAAGGCTTTGAAAGATATGACCCTTGCCGAAATGGACGTGTTCTGGAATGAAGCTAAATTGTTGTGAAGTAAAGAAGTTTTCAATTTTTCCCGCCAACCTTTAGGGGAAGGGGGCAAGCGGGAAAAGCTTTAAGGCCTAAAGTTTAACCACGAATACACGAAGATTGTTTGGTTTGCGATTTTGACTTAGGAAGAGTTTTGCGCTAAGCTTTGCGGCTTTTGCGTGAAACAAATTTCAGAGAGGGTTCAAAATTCCAAATCGGAAAGTCTAAAAATTTAAAGCGGAATCTATTCTATTTGCTGAAAACGATTAGCTTCGGTGCTATCTCCAGCTTGCTGAAACCGAGGTTTTCTTTGATCCAGAGCAGACTTTTTTCAGTATAAAAAAATACGTGGGTGGGGTCGTTCTTGTAATACCAGTTGTCAAAGTCGATGTCTTCAGAATACAGAGATGTCTTGCAATAGAGTTTTCCCCCGGGATTTAATTTATCGGAGAGCTCCCGGAATTCCCCGGCCGGATCATAGAAATGTTCCATCACCTCACAGCAAATAATGAAATCGTAAGAGTTTTTCAAAACGAGCTTATCCGGATAGAAATAAGGATCATAAAGCGCTACCGAAAAGCCTTGTTTTTCTAATTCGGTAGTGGCTACCGGACCTGTGCCACATCCATAGTCTAATCCTGTGTTTGTAACTGAAAAATCATTTAAGATCCGGGTGGTTATCGGGCTAACGAATTGCTGATACCTGGGATCTTCTACATCATTGTTATGGGTTAAATACCGTTCTTTTTCGGAATCTTCCGGGATGTAAAATTCAGGTAAAAGCTGGATGCCTCCACAATTGGCACAGGCAACAAATTCCCGGTTTTTACTTTTCCAGAATGTTTTGGTTTCAGCACCGCATAAAGTGCAATTCATTCCGAAGAAATTTTAATAAAGCGATTTGATCTTTCGTAATTTTTCTTTCCAGACCTCAAGCTGCGCCTTATGATCGGCGATGTTCTTGTGAACCTCCTGTACCAACGGATTATCCTCATCCACATTCGAGAAGAACTGAAGGTTATTTTCCAACTGGCGAATTTCAGCTTTGGTCTCTTCTATCTTTTTGGTTAGGAAATAATGCTCATTTTGCAACTGGCGGTCATCTTCGGCTTCATTGATGGATTGGAGCTTGTTTTCATACTTCATCATTTCGACCTTGGTCTTGTCCATATCGATCTTGTTGAAGACCTGATCCAACGTCTTGTTGAATTTCCCTTCAATAAATCTTTTGTTTTGAGGAACTCTGCCAACCTCCCTCCATGCCGCGATCAACTCCTTGATCTTCGGAAGATCCTCTTTTTTATCCCCGCTAAGTTCAAGAGCTTTTAGTTTATCGAGGATTTCCTTTTTCTTGTCGTAAGCTTCAAATTCTTCACTGTTTTCTTCTTTCCTGGTGGCATGTACCCTGTCAAAATAATGATTACAGGCTGCCTTGAATTGCTTCCATACCTTGTCGCTGTCTTTGCGGGGTACATGACCAATCTTTTTCCAATCGGCCTGGATCTTTTTCATCAAAGGGGTTACGGTTTTGAAATCGTCGCTGTCCTTATTGTCATCAGCAATTTTGATGAGTTCCTTTTTCTTCTCCAGATTTTCGTATTGCTGCTTTTTAAGATTTTTATAGAAAGTATTCTTATTGCGGTTAAATTTTCTTACCTCCTGTTTAAACTGGCTCCAGGTTTCTTCATTTTTGCTGCGGGGTACTTTTCCGGCTTTGAAGAACTCTTCCCGTAAGGCCTCAATTTCCTTGATCTTCTGTTGCCACTTATTGTGCGTGGTGTAATCCTCCCCGGCAATTAGCCTGATCTTTTCAATGATTTCCTGTTTCTTCTTCCAGTTCTCCTCAAATTCTTCATCGAGTTTGCTGAAATATTCCTGACGTTTATCGTGTATCTTTTTGGTGGTAGTACTAAACCGATCCCAGATCTCCTCTCTAAATTCCTTGCCAACAGGGCCAAGTTCCTCTTTCCACATTTTGTGAAGCATCTGCAGTTCCCTAAATGCACGGTTTACATCGGCCTCCTGTAATAGCTCTTCAGCGCGATCTATAACCTTGAGTTTCTGCTCGAGGTTATGCTTGAAATCCATATCGCGGAATTCCCTGTTTAAATGCAGGAAATCATAGAAATTCTCTACATGGTGATGGTAGGTGTTCCAAACATTATTGTATTGATCCCGTGGAATAGGTCCTGCGACCTTCCAGCGGTCCTGCAGTTCTTTAAAATGTTTGTAAGTGGTGTTTATATTCTCTTCAACATCGATTAAACCTTTTAATTCCTCGATAATTTCCAGGCGGATATTCAGGTTTTTATTGAGGTCCTGCTTAAGCTGCTGATAATATTTATTGCGTTTTTCCTTATAATCAAAAATGAGAGAATTGAAACGTTTTTTTAATGGGGTAGAGTAGTGGAAGTCTATTATGTTTCCGCCATCGGCCAGAAAATTCTCTTTTTTCTCTTCCAGCTCCTCATCGAACTTCGCATTGAATTCAGCACGTATTTCTGCAACGTGTTCTTTAATTGCCTGTACTTTTTGGGTCTTTAAAAGATGTTCCAACTCGTCGGCAAGCTCTTCTTTGCTCATGGAGTGGTAATCCTTCTGCGCAATATTGTGGCGCTCGCCGGTACTTTCGTCTTCACTATCTTCAGCTACCGCATCATCTACATCTTCCTGGGCCTCTTTTGGAGTTTTGGTCTCGCTTTTTTCTTCTTCTTCTTCTTCTTGATCTGAAGTTTCTTCGGAATCATTTTCTGAAGCGGCTATTGGACTATCCTTGGGTTCTTCTGTTTTATCTATGCTGTCTTCCGGATCTTCCTTCTTTTCTGTTTTTTCTTCCGGTTCTTCTTTCTTATCAGTGTCCTCCTTGGGTTCTTCTTTCTTATCAGTGTCTTCCTCGGGATCTTCCTTTTTATCCTTGTCCTCCTCGGGTTCTTCCTTTTTATCTGTGTGGTCCTCCGGTTCTTCTTTTTTGTCTGTATCCTCCTCCGGATCTTTCTCCTTTGAAGCCTTATTTTCCTCAATCAGCGACTCATCCAAACTGTCTGCGGTCTCCTTGTCTTTTGAAGATTTTCCTGAAGAAGCCTCTCTAACCATAGCATCTTCCAGTTCACTTTCTTTTTTTTCTGAAATGCTTTGCTGTGATTCCTTTTTTTCAGATTTTTCCTCTTCTTCGGATTTAGAAAATGAATTCTCCTCGTTTACATTTCCCTGGCTTTCTTCCTGCTCATTATTTTTAGGCTTTTGCAGGTTTTCGTTGGAAAGCTCTTCCTTTCTGTTTTCATTTTCTTCTTGAGACATATCTTTCAATGTTAAGGTTCGTCAAAATTTATTTAGGCTGAAAGATAGTAACTCCACTAAAATTGGACAAACAATTAGCTCTATTTGTACAGATTAAAAACTATGGAAACAGGGCTTAGGAATTCCAGATTCTCCAGGCAGCTTCGGCCTGAAGTTGCAGCATTTTAAGGCCATTGGAAACACTTGCACCTTGCTGGCGGGCAAGATCCATCAATTTGGTGCTTTCAGGATTGTAGATGAGATCGTAAACCAAATGTGAACTGTTAATATACTGAAAAGGTAACGGGGGGTGTTTTTCTACTTCCGGGAAAGTGCCTAGCGGCGTACAATTGACAATTACAGAAAATTCCTGTAAAAGCTTCTTATCTATTGCCGCATAATCAAGCCGGCCATTTCCTGCTTTTCTTGATACAAATTTGTATTGAATTCCGAGATCCTTCAGGGCATAGGCTATAGCCTTTGAAGCACCGCCAGTGCCCAGAATCAGAGCCTTCTTATGATGTTCTTTCAGCAATGCCTGAATCGACTCCTGGAAACCTGTGAAATCGGTATTATGACCGGTTAAGCTTTGGTCTCTTTCAATTTTTATCGTGTTTACTGCGCCTATTTTTTCGGCATCGGGAGATAGGTTATCCAGGAAGGGGATAACTTCTTGCTTGTATGGAATGGTAACATTTAAGCCTGAAACTTCCGGGTGGTTCTTTAGAATTTGAGGGAACTGACTTATGTCCTCCAGGTCAAAATTTTTGTACTCCGCAGTAATATTTTCTCTTTTGAACTTTTCGGTAAAATAGGTTTTTGAAAAAGAGTAATCTATATTTTTTCCAACAAGGCCGTAAGTCTTCATTGCGCCGCTTTTGTTTTAGAGTTTTTCTTTTCATACCAGGCCAATCCCAAAACCAGGAAGGCCCCCAGGATGATAAAGAAGATCGCCAACCAGGTTTCTGAAGAACTGAAAGATGGCAAATACCGATCGTAATTATCTAATATCTTATTGCCGGTACTGTCTATCATGATATTTCCATCTGCCCCAATTGCATAGATCTTTTCTTTCCAGGGCCAGACCACACCAAGCGATCCGGTAATAAAACCAATAATGGTGGCAAAAGTATCTTTTTTATAATGTTTCAGGACAAATCCCAGGAGATGAGATAAACTTACCAATCCTGCCAGGGAGCCCAGTGCAAACACGGTCATTACCTTTAAAAGGCGCATTCTATCGGCATTTTCCAAAAAGCTGAAATCCAGCAAGAAGAGATCAGCAATGGTATCATAAAGCGCATTTACCGAATCTACCAGTAACAGGACATAATTTCCCAGCAAGATAAGGATGAAAGATCCTGAGAGTCCGGGGAGGGTCATTCCTGAAACGCCCACCATTCCGCAGAAAAATACGAACCAAAGGTTGTCATTTTCCTTTGCCGGTTCCAGGAAACTAATAGCCAGTCCGGCCATAATTCCCATAGCTACAAATGCCAGGCTACGCTGGCTCCATTCCTCAAAATCCATACTGATATAGTAGATGGAACCGATAATCATCCCGAAGAAAGATGCCCAGACAAATAGCTCATGGTCCAGCATGAGCAGGTCCAGAAGCTTGGAAACGCTGAAATAACTAATGAGCATTCCTAAGATTAGCAACCCCAGAAACCTGCCATTTACATATTGGTAAAGGCTTCTAAACCTTCCATTGATAAGCAATTTAAAAGCCTTCAGATTAATCTTCTGAAGCGAATAAATAAATTCTTCATAGAACCCGGCCACAAAGGCCACCACGCCTCCCGAAATCCCGGGGACTTTGTTGGCGGCACCCATAGCCAAACCTTTAAGTACCAGCAGTACTTTATCGGTAAGGGTTCTAGTCTGTTGCATTCTCCTGTTCAGGGTTTTTACTGGCAAAGCGTTCCAGAAGAAAGATCACCAGGAAGCCTGTCAGCATTAATAATAGAGCGTAAAGGGTATTCGGCTCTCCGTCAAAATTCCACGGTAATACCGAAGCCTCTTTCAGGACTACCTCTTTTTCGCCGTAGAATTCGGTTTCCAGTACTTCTTTCCAGGGCCAGATTTTATTCAGTGAGCCGGCGATAAATCCTGTGAGGACCGCCAGGGTGATATTGGTATAATGAACAAAAAGCCATTTTAATAATTTCGAAAAGCTTAATAGCCCCACCACGGCACCGACGGCAAAAATCCCCAGGGTTTTAAAGTCGAAATCGTGCGCAGCTTCGGTAATCGTCTTGTAGGCTCCCAGCAAAACCAGGATAAATGCTCCTGAAATTCCCGGTAAGATCATGGCGCAAATGGCAATCGCACCGGCAAAGAAAATAAAGAGGTTGCTGGTATTTGCTCCCAGAGGAGGTAAAGAAACTATATAAAAGGCGATAGCTGCTCCAATTATAAGGGAGAGCACAACTTTAAAATTCCATTTTGGGATTTGACTTCCTACATACCAAACACTGGCGACTACCAGCCCGAAAAAGAAAGACCAGATAAGTATAGGATGGTTTTCCAGAAGATAGTTAGCCAACCGCATTACGGTAAAGATGCTTATAAGGATACCTGAGAAAAGAGCGATTATAAAAGGGCCGTTGAGCTCTTTCCACATCGCTTTGAAGCCATCTGTTCTCCAGGTTTTAATCAAGGAAGGTTTTACCCCGCTAATGGTGGAGATAAGTTCTTCATAAATTCCTGAAATAAAAGCGATTGTCCCTCCTGAGACGCCGGGAACCACATCTGCAGCACCCATAGCCATCCCTTTTAAGCTTATAGTGAGGTAATCATAGAAGCTTCTTTGCATTCTTGAAAATTATAAATTCCATCCAAAGTTAGCAAAATAACTAAGAGAGGTTTATAAAGGAATTTATAATTTCTTTTACGCTTTTACGCTGAAATATTTGTGGAAAAAGTTCTTCGATGATGATATAATATTCAGAATCTATCTTAAGCCCGTTATTCAGGTGATAATAAGCTTTATCACCTTCGTTTAGGTTGAAATATAAACCTGCAAGCCTGAATTCCACCTCGGCAGAATCAGGATGAAACTCCAGCGCCTGATTAAGGTTATTGACCGCAATTTCAAATTCTCCAAGATCGATAAGAATATCGCAACGTTTTATCCAGGTTTCCAGTTCGTAATTCCCCAGTTCAAGGCTCTTTTTATAGCCAATTTCTGCTTCTTCGAAAAATTTCAGCCTGTTATTGATCTTTGCATAACGCTTCCAGTAAAGTACATTCTCTTCGTCGATACTTATCGCTTTATTGATATAATAAAGCGCTTTCTGAAAGTTTTTGGTTCTGATGTAGAAATCGGTTATTGCGATCCAGCCTTTATCAAGTAACGGATCCTCGTGAACGCACTGCTTATAATGTTTTAAGGCAAGTTCATCTAAACCGAGCTTTTCAAAGCTTTTTCCAATACGCAAATAAGCAAAGGATGTAGGATCGTCCAGTTCCAGGGTTATTTTGTAGTTTTCTATAGCTTCATTATAACGCCCGAGCTTCTCCAGTACTTTTCCTTTTTCAAGGTAAGCCCCAATAAAATTATCATCGCTTATTATGGCGAAATCAAAAGCCGAAAGTGCTTTCTGATAATCTTTCAGGTCAAAATATTGTTTTCCCACCTGGTGCCAGGCTACCTCGCAGTATGGATTTTTGTCCAGGTACATATTCAGATAGTCAATAGCCTCTTCTTTCTGGTCAAGGAAATCGAAGCAATACATAATGTTATAAAGGGCAGAATAATCTTCTTCATCAGCCTCCAGGCACTTCATAAAGCTATACTTAGCATTCTCGAAATCCTCAAGGAAAAGGTATTCCATCCCTATTAGGGCGTATATTTCAGCCTCATCCAGGGTGTTTTCCAAAGCCAATTCCAGCATATGTATGGCTTTAAGGTGCTCGTCTCTTTTAGAAAAGATCTGGGCCTTCTGGATATAGATCTCTTCATTGGAAGATTCCAGGTCCTGAAGTTCGCTAAGCAATCCATCGGCAAGATCCAGTTTGTCTTCAAATACCAGGATCTCCACCTTAAAAAGTTTAAGGTTTGTAGAACTTGGGTGTTGCGCCAGGCCAAGCTTAATTGCTTTTTTGGCAAGGGCTATTTTACCATTTTCCAGGTAGTAGTTTATTATGTTCTCAAATTCGTTGGAATCAAAAAACAAAACATCGTTTGTTTTTAACATAGATTCGAAGCGAGTGAGTGAGAAATTGTTTTCGTCGTTATGGCTTAATTGCATAGACAGGGAATTACGGGATTTCTACAGTTCTAAATTTATAAATGAATACAGGTAAAAATTCCTAAATTTTATATTGTTGTTAACAAATTAATTAACAGGTTGTTTCTTCATTATCAATCTCTTCCATTATGTCAATAATAATGCCACAACCTTTCAAAATTTCTTCTTCTGAAATTGTAAGCGGAGGAGTGATCCTCACCGCTTTTTTCTCGAACAACAGCCAGAAAAGAATAAGTTGGCGCTCTTTACATCTTAATATGACTTCATTGGTGATTTCTTCTGAAGGAAGGATAAGGGCGAGCATAAGTCCAATCCCGCGAATTTCCTTTATCAACGGGTGAACCAGGGTTTCCCTGATTAATTTTTCCTTCTGAAGTGCCTCTGTCATAAGGTCAGTTTCGGTGATTTCCTTTAAAGTAGCCAGGGCCGCAGCCGCTATTACCGGATGGCCTCCAAAGGTGGTGATATGTCCCATCTTGGGATTATCGCTCAGGCTATCCATAATTGCTGAAGAAGCCGAAAAGGCCCCAATAGGCATTCCGCCGCCCATTCCTTTGCCCATAGCCACGATATCGGGAACCACCCCAAAATTCTCAAATCCAAAGACTTTGCCGGTACGTCCAAAGCCCGGCTGGATCTCATCCAGGATCAATAAAGCACCAACTTCACTGCAACGCTTCTTCAGCTTTTTCAAATAATTATCTTTCGGAAGAATCATCCCCGCGCCGCCTTGTATGGTTTCTACGATAACGGCAGCAGTTTTCTTCGTGATCTTTTCGAGATCTGCTTCTGAATTAAAATTTATAAAGCCAATATCCCCTAGTAGCGGACGGAAAGGTTTTTGTCGTTCTTCATAATCCATAAGGCTTAAAGATCCCATAGTATTTCCATGGTATGCCTTTTTCGCTGCAAGAATCTGAGTGCGGCCGGTAAACCTTCGGGCAAGTTTTAAGGAACCTTCAATGGCTTCGGTACCCGAATTGGTTAAATAGGTTTTTTCCAGGGGCGGGGGAAAATGTTGGGCCAGTAATTTGGTGAGTTCCACGGCCGGTTTTTGAGCGTATTCCCCGTAAACCATTACATGCAGATATTTTTCTGCCTGCTCTTTTATGGCTTCTATAACCCGGGGATGGCAATGCCCAAGACTACAGGCCGATACCCCGGCAACAAAATCCAGATGTTTTAAACCATCGGTAGTGTAGATGTAGGAGCCCTTGGCGTGAGAGATCTCCAGGGCCAGTGGATGTGGCGTGGTTTGCGCCTGGTATTTTAAAAAATCATCCTTCAATTTTCTTCTCCTCCTCCCTCTTCCTCTTGCTGATCTTTTTCCTGCAATTGTTTTAGCAATTCCTCTTCCTCCTTTTTAATATCAGGATCAGGGAGACTATTCCGTCTGCCGGGAATAGTATCGGTTTTTTTCTCCTGAAATCCTTCAGGAAGCCTCAAACTATCCCGACCTGTAGCGGTGGTATCTTTTTTATTTTGAAGATCTTCGGGCCGAAGTCTGGAATTCTCGTTTAGCAGCAGGTCATCTTCCTCTCGTTCTTCAAAGAACTCCTCAGCTTCATCAGGCAATGGGATTCCCCTTATGGGGGTTAATTTAGGTGCCGGTTTCCCTTTGAACAGGTCTTCCCTGGTTAGCAGGCGTTCTTCGCCCCGCCAGTTGAAACCAGTAAGTTGCCGTGCATTAACCGGAAAATCCTCTTCAGGAGTTAAAGTGCCATCTACATTTGTAATATAATCGATATAATCAATTTCTTGGTTTTCGAAGATAATTTTAATAGAACTGGAGAGCGTTTTATTGATTCCTATGAGCTCCTGTTTACTGTTCCTGCTATAAAAGAGTGTCTCGGTATTTTTGTTGATATCTACCTGGAAAAGTTCGTTATCGTTAAAGAGCCCAACCAAATCCTGACCCTTCACCTGGTTATAACCTTTAATCGAATCCTTCTGAATAAGAAAAGCATTATTGAAAACCCTCAAAGAATCCAGCTTTTCCGTTTCCACATTGCTCTGTAAGTGAATGGTATCTCCCGTCATTTGGCTTTCTCCCGACCATAAAACCGGGCTACGCCTGGCAGTGATTGAAGTGACCGGCCCCTGGGTAATATTTATCAATTTTGTAAGTCCCGTTGCCTGGTCGGTGTATATCGAATCACTTTTTGCGCTCATATCGCTTTTATACAGCCTTACATCATAGTAACCTCTAATAACGCGGTGATCGGGCTTCCCGGTGATCATAATGGTGTCACCGTGAATAAAAAGCGAGTCCTTATCCTGCACCGAGGCGGCAACGGCTCTCTTGGTGATGAACACCGAATCCCTGTCCCGGAAAACCTCGGCATAATGGCCGGTTACCAGACTTTTATTAATGGTGTCGGTAACTTTTATATTATTTGTTGCTGAAGCAAAGTTGGTATTCCGGTTAAAGAATAAGCTATCCCCTTCAACGCGGCGGTTGTCATAATCAATTCGGGAATTCTTTACAAAATAGCCGGTATCCCCCCGGGTATCGTAAAATCCACGCTCGCAGTAAACCGTGCTGGTTTCACTTTCTATGGTAGTAGGTCCATAGAGATAAGCATGCCCGCTATCAGAATAAAAATCCAGTTGTTCTGAATTGATCACATATTCCGGATTGGTTACAACGACCTCTGAAACAAAAGAATATTTATCTTCCTCAAGAAAATACCTGCCTATATTGCTGGTGAGCACACTTGCTGTGTCAGTTACTTTTCCACCGCTGCGGTAGTAAGCCTGCTGTTTTTTCCGGTCAAAGAATAGGCTGTCGGTCTCCAGGGTGGTTTGAGGCCGCTCCATCTTTACTTTTCCGCTGGCAAAGGCAAACTGAGTGTTCCCGTTATACTCTGCGTAATCGCTTTGCATCTTTACGGTGTCGCCCTGTTGCATTCTTACATTTCCGTAGGCCTTAAAAAAATTATCCTGATCATAATGAATGGCCTGGTCACACCAGATCTCGATTCCTTCGTGAATAAAATAAACCTGATTTTCAACTTTCCCCAATATTATCGCCCCGGGATAACGTTCCTCGTTCTTGAGGGTCCGGTCACTGGTATAATCGATCTTTCTGCCCTCCTGCGCAAGGAGAGTTCCTGCGGAAAGAAATGCGATAAAGAAATAAATGAAAAAGTTTTTCAAGCTGAAGAAATTTTCATCAAAAATAACGAAAATAGAAAGAAATGATTGTAATTCCTGTTATTTATAAAACTGGCGTTTAAAAGCCGTGGTTCTGCCGGTTTGAAATGAAAAAAGGCCGGTTAAATTTTAACCGGCCTTTTTTAAATATTATTTTCAGTTACCTGAGAATAGTTTGTTTCCTGTCTGGTCCCACAGATACCACTTTTATAGGCACCTGGAGTTCTTTTTCAAGATATTCCACATAATCATTAAACTCCTTCGGAAGCTCTGAAGTTTTTGTCATTCCGGTTAGATCGGCAGCCCAGCCTTTAAGTTCCGTATAGACCGGAGTCACATTTTTAGCTTCGATATTGTATGGTAAATGCTTGATCTTTTCTCCCTGATAATTGTAAGCGGTACAAACCTTCAGCTTTTCAAATCCACTTAAAACATCCCCTTTCATCATTATCAATTGGGTGATTCCATTAATTTGTACGGCATATTTAAGAGCAACCAGATCAAGCCAGCCACATCTTCGTGGTCTTCCTGTGGTAGCACCAAATTCATTTCCTACCCGGCCCATGGTTTCGCCGTCCTCATCAAAGAGTTCAGTAGGGAAGGGGCCACTACCAACACGGGTGGTATAAGCCTTAAAAATTCCATAGGCTTCCCCAATTTGATTAGGAGCTACGCCTAAACCTGTACAGGCTCCGGCAGCAGTGGTGGTAGAAGATGTTACGAATGGATAAGTTCCAAAATCGATATCGAGCAATGAGCCCTGAGCACCCTCAGCAAGTATTGTCTTTCCTTCTTTTTGGGCCCGGTGCAAAAAAGCTTCGCTATCGATAAACTGAAGTTCCTTCAGAGTATCTACAGCATCGCAGAATTCCTGTTCAAGTTCAGCAAGATTATACTGTACATTTACATTGTAGAATTGTATCATCTTTTCGTGCTTATCTGCAAGAGCACGGTATTTATCCTTCCAGTTTTCCAGTTCCAGGTCTCCCACGCGAATTCCATTTCTTCCGGTCTTGTCCATATAAGTTGGACCAATTCCCTTAAGGGTGGAACCTATTTTCGCTTTTCCTTTTGAAGCTTCAGAAGCCGCATCAAGCAAACGGTGGGTTGGTAGAATTAAATGGGCTTTTCTGGAAATAAAAAGTTTCGATTTATAATCGATATTGTGTTTTTGCAAATTCTCCAGCTCTTTTTTGAAAATCACCGGGTCTATCACAACTCCGTTTCCTACGAGGTTGATGGTCTTTTCGTGAAATATTCCTGATGGAATAGTGTGTAAAACGTGTTTCTGACCATCGAACTCAAGAGTATGTCCGGCATTCGGACCTCCCTGGAACCGGGCTATAATATCGTAATCTGAGGTAAGAACATCAACAATTTTTCCTTTGCCTTCGTCTCCCCATTGGAGACCGAGTAGTAAATCTACCGCCATGAAATATTAGGTTAAGTGGTTGTTTTTTTGTTGCCGTAAAAGTATAAAGAATGTTTTTTAATTTCTATATCAAAAACCTCTTCTATGGTTTGTTTTATAGATTGGATACGAGGATCGCAAAATTCTATGACTTCTCCCGTATCGGTAAGGATGATGTGATCGTGCTGCCTGTCGAAATAAGACTTTTCATATTGGGCCTGGTTTTGTCCAAACTGGTGTTTTCTAACCAACCCACAATCCAGTAGCAATTCAATAGTATTATAAAGCGTAGCACGGCTAACACGGTACTTTTTATTTTTCATCTTGATATACAGCGATTCGATATCAAAATGATCGTCGTTGTTATATATCTCGTGCAAAATCGCGAAGCGCTCAGGAGTTTTACGATGGCCCTTTTCCTCCAGGAATTTCGTAAAGACGTTTTTTACGACAGCCTGATCGTTTTTATTTACAACTTTTTTGCTCATAATTTGATTACAAAGATATTGGATTATTCACGGCTAACCTTGTCTATGCCGTTAATTTTTTTAAGTCGATCGATGATCTTATTCAGAATGGAATTATTTTTTACCACCAGGGTAATTCTACCGTTGAAGACACCATCCAGACTCTCAAAATTGATTTTTTTCATATTAACGTTCAGGTTGCTGGAGATCTCCTGGGTAACTTCGCTTACCAAACCTAAATTGTCCAAACCGGTAAGTTTTATCACAGCCTTGAAGTCCTGTTGCGAGGAGTCTATCCACTTAGCCGGAATGATCCTGTAGGCATAATTACTTTGTAGCTGTAAGGCATTCGGGCAATTCTTTTTATGAACTTTTATCCCATCGGCTACGGTAACGAAACCAAATACACTATCACCCGGAATCGGGTTGCAGCAAGTAGCCAGTTTGTATTCAAGGGTTTCGTCCTCCTCCCGGCCAAAGACCAACTGATCATATTTTGTAGTAATCTCGTCTTTATTGAGATCTTCAGCAATAACAGGTTTTTTGATCTTACGCTTTATATAGCTCACCAGGGCATTACTCCTGGAATTGGCAAAATCTTTAAGTTTTTGGTTGTCTATCTTTCCAATCCCTACGCGGTAAAACAGATCCAGGCTGGTTTTTAAATTGAAAAAAACCACCAATTCATTCACCGATTTCTCATTGAAGGGAATTTTCTGCGCCTTTAATTTTCGCGCCAGAATTGCCTTTCCATCCTCGGCGATCTCTTTTTTCTCTTCTCTAAGGGAAGATTTGATCTTAGCCCTGGCCCTTGCTGTGGTGGCATAATCCAACCAGTTGATATTGGGCTTGGCATTTTCTGAAGTAATTATCTCTACCTGATCTCCGCTTTTTAGCTCGTGACTCAAAGGCACCAATTTATTGTTTACTCTGGCACCACGTGTTTTTAAACCTATTTCAGTGTGTATGCTGAAAGCGAAGTCCAGCGGAGTAGAACTTTTGGGTAGGGATTTAAGATCTCCCTGCGGGGTAAAGACAAAGATCTCTTTTGAATATAGGTTGAGTTTAAATTGTTCTACGAAATCCACCGCATTAACATCTGGATTTTCAAGGGCTTCCTGGAGTTTGTTCAACCACTCTTCAATACCGTGATCCTCCTGTACGTCCCCCTGTTTGTATTTGTAGTGGGCCGCATAACCCTTCTCTGCGATTTCATTCATCCTGCTACTTCTTATTTGCACCTCTACCCATCGGCCTTTTGGTCCCATAACGGTGATGTGCAGAGCTTCGTAACCTGTTGATTTGGGAGAAGATATCCAATCCCGCAAACGGGTAGGATTTGGCCGAAAGTGATCGGTAACTATGGAATAGATTTTCCAGGCTAAAAACTTTTCATTGGCAGGATCACTCTTGTAAATGATCCGGATAGCGAACTTGTCGTAGACTTCTTCGAAAGACACATTCTGTGCTTTCATTTTGCGGTGTATGGAATATATTGATTTTGGTCTGCCTTTTATTTCATATTCCAAATCTTCCTGATTCAGAGAATCTTCAATCACACGGGAGAACTCTTTAATATAAGCGTCCTGTTCTTCCTTGCTTTCTTTTATTTTGGTGTGGATCTCGTTGTACACCTCGGGTTCGGTATATTTTAATCCAAGATCTTCCAGTTCAGTCTTAATATTATAAAGGCCAATTCGGTGGGCCAGGGGCGCATAGATATAAAGGGTTTCCGAAGCGATTTTTTCCTGTTTGTCAGGCCGCATCGAATCCATTGTTTGCATATTGTGAAGCCGGTCTGCGATCTTGATGATAATTACCCTAACATCATCGTTAAGGGTAAGCAGCATTTTTCTGAAATTTTCAGCCTGTAATGATACATCTTTATCCTTCTTAAGGCTGGAGATCTTGGTAAGCCCATCAACAATTTTTGCTACGGTCTCCCCAAACATTTCCTGTATCTCTTCCAGTGTGTATTTAGTGTCTTCTACAACATCATGCAAAAGAGCGGCGACAATAGACGTAGCATCTAACCCTATCTCTGAAGCCACGATCTTCGCCACGGCAATAGGATGAAATATGTAGGCCTCTCCCGATTTTCTACGCTGGTCTTTGTGGGCCTCTACCGAAATATCAAAAGCCTTCCTGATCAGTTTTTTATCTTCATCGCTTAAGCTACGGTAACTAATGCGCAGGAGCTCTTTATATTGCCTGGCAATTTGTTTATTTTCTTTTTCTATAGCTGCATCTGTCATAGCCTGAATATACGATTAAGATTTATATGAAACAAAAATCAGGCCCCGGATAAATTCCTGTATCGCTGCAGGAGTGGGGGATGAGAGTAATGTACAAAAACATAGGTTTTATGTGGGGTGAGATTGCTTAAGTTGTTGCCTGATAGCTTTTTTAATCCCGAAATGAGCGGTTGCGCCGAATAGGTTTCCCGTGCAAAATCATCGGCCTGGTATTCAAATTTTCTCGAGATTAGGTTCATGATCAATCCGGTAATTTCTGAAATTGGGCTGTACAGAATTCCAAAAGCGACGAGTCCCACGTGAAAAGACGGAATTTCCACCCCTAAAGCCTGAGATAAAACAGGGCTACCTACGAATAAAGACAGAAGCCAAAGGGTAAACCCGGTTGTAAGCACCGAAACTACCAGATTAACGATAATGTGTTTTTTCTTATAATGCCCAACTTCGTGAGCCAGCACCGCCACAATCTCTTCTTCCTCGAGATCATTTATCAGGGTATCATATAGAGTAATTCGTTTTTCCCTTCCAAATCCTGAAAAATAAGCATTTGCCTTGGTGCTTCTTTTGGAACCATCTATCACAAAAATATTGTCCAGTTTAAAACCTACACTTTTCGCATAACCTTCTATCTTATTCCGAAGAGAACCTTCTTCGAGCGGAGTTTGCTTGTTAAAGATAGGAACGATAAGTTTGGCATAGAACATATTCATAAATACTGCAAACAGGGCAACCACTATCCAGGTATACCACCAGAAATCATTTCCGGCGAATTCGTAGAACCAAACAATCGCGGCCAGGATTCCGCCGCCAATAATTATCATCATAAACCAGCCCTTTAATTTATCCAGCCAGAATGTTTTTTTAGTGGTTTTATTGAAGCCATATTTTTCTTCGATCACAAAAGTGCTGTACCAGGAAAAAGGAGTAGTAAGGATATCGCTTCCCAGCATAATAATTCCGAAGAAAATAAGCGCTATTACAATGGGATTATCGCTAATGCTTCTTGCAATGCCATCAACCCAGGGGAAACCACCCAGAATAATAAATCCGAGAGTTAGCACCAGGGAGAAAGAGGAAGTAATAATACCAAAACGATAGCGCTCTTTTTTATAGCGCTGTGATTTTTGATAAGCTTCCTCGTCGTAAACATCGTCAAGTTCCTGGGGTACCGGGTCATCAAAATGTTTCGCGTTCAGGCTGTCCAGGATCTTATCGACAATAAAATCCATGACGATTATCGCAAGGATAATATAATATAGGGTTTCAGGGTTCAAATGGTATAATTTTGGAAATTAATGTTGTAGAGATCGCTGTCTCTTTGCCTCAAAAATAAGAATTCCGGCAGCAACTGAAACATTCATAGAGTCTATTTCGCCACCCATTGGGATGATGATGTTTTCTTCTGAATTTTTCAGCCAGGAATCCCCGAGTCCGGTAGCTTCTGTGCCCACGACTATGGCCGAAGCCCCGGTATAATCTACTTTTGTATAATCCTTAGAAGCCTGAAGCGCCGCGGCATAAATTTTAATATTTTTTCTTTTTAAGAAAACAATAATCTCCTCTGTGCTACCCGTGGCGATTGGCGTGGTAAAAACACAACCCACACTGGATCTGATGATGTTGGGATTATAAAGATCGGTTTTTGGATTGGCGATGATCACTCCGTCAAGACCCGCAGCATCGGCCGTGCGCAAGAGGGCGCCAATATTCCCGGGTTTTTCAGGGGCCTCGGCAACCAGGATAAGCGGATTTTCAGATTGAAATTTTAATTCACTCAATTTATTCTCCCGACTTTCAAATAGCGAAAGCAATCCTTCAGTACTGCCTCGATAGGCCAGTTTTTCATAAACTTCAGAAGACAATGCTGTTATGTCTGGTTTTTCATCTAAGTCCGAAATTAATTTCTCCAGGTTTTCTGCTGAAAAAAGCTCCTCACAGAAAAAGATTTTTTTCAGCTTAAAACCCCCTTTAAGCGCAAGCCTGGTTTCCCTGACGCCTTCAACTAAAAACACACCTTCTTTGCGGCGCAGGCGGGATTTTTCCTGAAGCTGGTTCAGGTGTTTGATCTCTTTATTCTGTGAACTGCTTATTTGCTTGTACATAGGGTAAAAATAATCAGATTTGAATAATGGCAAATGAAAAAGCTCCCGAATTTGCGGGAGCTTTTCTTTTTATATTTAATGGAAGAAATTACTTACTCTCTCGCTCGTATTTATCCATATAGCGCTCGTAAAGTTCTGTTTGATGACTCTCCAGGCTTAATTCCCGGCCCTGTATAAAGGCTTTGTCAAGAATGTTGCCTCGCATATCAAGAGCATCACCTTCGCTGATAAACAATGTGGCGTACTTGCCTTCTTCCAGGCTTCCGGCGAAATCGTCTATTCCAAGGATCTTTGCAACATTGGAGGTGATAAGGGAAAGAGCTTCTTCCTTATCCATTCCGTAAGCTACAGTCGTCCCTGCGTAAAACGGAAGGTTTCGGGTGTTCATTCTTTCCATACTTCCACTGCTTTGCAATCCAACCAGTACACCATCTTTATGTAACAGGTTAGCTAATTTATATGGGAGATCATAATCATCATCTTCGTTCTCCGGCCTGCTGTGGACACGGGTAACCAAAACCGGGATATTGTTTTCCTTTAATTGATCGCTGAGTTTATGCGCTTCATAACCTCCCACGATAACAAGCTCATCCAGGTTCTGGTCTTTCTTGAACTGGATCACATCCTGTATCTCTCTTTCTCCGTCTACGTGAACGAAGACCTTTTTTTCTCCCTCAAAAACGCTTTCCATAGCCAGATAGGGAAGGTTCTTTATCTTTCTGTCTCCGCTAAGGTAAGCACGGGAGGAATTAAAGAACTCTGTCAACTCTCTAAGATTTTTTTGATATTCTTCATTGGGTTTTATTCCGGGGTCTTCGCCGGCCCACCAGCGCCCACGGGAGAAACTCCCGGGCCAGTTGATATGTAGGGCGTCATCTTCTTTTACTACGGCATCTTCCCAGTTCCAGGCATCGAATTGCATTATGGAGGAGGTACCCGAGATCCTTCCGCCACGCGGAACGATCTGGCCCATGAGCACTCCGTTAGGACGCATAGATTCTATCAGTTTGCTTTCAGCATTGTAGGCGATAAGACTGCGAATGTGTGGCAGCATTGTTCCAATTTCATCTTCATCATCGGTAGCACGAACGGCGGATATTTCCACCAGACCTAAAGTTGCATTAGCAGCGATAAATCCGGGGTAAAGGTGTTTTCCTTCGGCATTGATTATTTCTCCTGATGGCTCGACATCTCCGGCAGCGCCAATGGCTGTGATCTTGCCTTCTTCAAAAGTGAGTACGCTATTTTCTATTACCTGACCATTCCCGATATGGGCGGTTGCGCCCACAATGCTAATGGTCTTGCTCTGTTTCGGGGCTGGGGTTTGTTGTGCCAACCCTGTTCCCAAAGAACAGATAAATACGAATATGAATATATATGTTATTCTCATTGTCTTTTTAATTTTAGTGGATTTCTTCAAGAAAGTCACAGTTAATGTGTTGCTCTTCCTCCTTGGTTACCGGCTGGGTTTTTACACCGTTGTTTTTTGCTTTCAACATCTGGGTAATGAGTTCATTTCTTTCCTCTGAAATTCTTTCACGTAATTGCTCGTCTCTTTCAATATCAAAATAAACCGTCCCCTGGATAAGTGTTTTTTCAGGCTTGGCATAAACCGACAATGGATGGTCGCTCCATAAAACCAGGTCTGCATCCTTACCCGTCTTTATGCTTCCAACCTTATCATCTATATGTAGTAATTTCGCCGGATTAAGGGTAACGAATTTCCAGGCATCTTCTTCAGACACTCCTCCGTATTTTACGCTTTTTGCCGCTTCCTGGTTCAACCTCCGGCTCATTTCAGCATCGTCACTGTTAATGGCTACGGTAACTCCCTGGCTGTGCATAATAGGCGCATTGAACGGAATCGCGTCGTTAACTTCATATTTATAGGCCCACCAGTCAGAGAAAGTGGAGCCACCGGCACCGTGTTCCCTCATCTTATCGGCTAGTTTATAACCTTCAAGAATGTGGGTGAAAGTATTGATGTTGAAATCGAAGTTTTCAGCAACTTTCATCAGCATATTTATTTCGCTTTGAACATAAGAGTGTGCCGAAACATACCGGTCCATATTCAGGATCTCCACGATGGTTTCCATCTCAAGATCCTTTCTGTAGTCCTTATCGGTCTTTTTGTTCTGCTCGTATTCACGGGCACGGGTGAAATAATCGGTGAAGACCTGTTCCACTCCCATACGTGATTGCGGAAACCTGGAACGGCTGCCCCAGTTAGATTGTTTCACGTTTTCTCCTAATGCGAACTTGATGAATTTAGGTGAATCTTCAAAGATCATATCTTCAGCAGATTCTCCCCATTTAAGCCTTAATATCGCTGAACGTCCTCCAATAGGATTGGCTGAACCGTGTAAGAGCTGGGCTGAGGTCACGCCTCCCGCCAGGTTTCGGTAAATATTGATGTCGGTAGGGTCTACCACATCTTCCATAGAAACTTCTGCAGAAGAATTATGCCCGGCCTCATTAATCGCAGAGGCGGCAATATGTGTATGTTCATCAATAATTCCAGAGGTAAGGTGTTTTCCTGTAGCGTCAATCACTTTAGCGCCACCGGCATTAAGGTTTTCGCCAATTCTTGAGATCTTTCCGTTCTTCACTAGAACATCGGTGTTTTCCAGAATTCCTTCCTCCTCATTGGTCCAAACCGTAGCATTGGTGAAGAGTATATCTTCCTGCTTAGGTTTTTCGGTGAAGCCGTAGGCATTATTCGGAAAACTTACCGGTTTTACCTCATGTGTTTCCTTTGTATCTTCCTTTTTTTCTTCGGAAGTCGCTTCAGTTTCTTTTTTGGTAGCCGTGAAAGTTGTTTTCTTTCCGTTGGCTAGAATGGCCTTTCCTGAGATCTTATCGGTTTCTGAAGGTACATTCGCCACCAGCCTGATGAATTCGGTTTTGGTGGTATCGGGAGAAGAGAGCAATAAGTTCATCCAGTTGTCAACAAAACTTAGTTTTGAACCTACTTTTGTTTCCCCCATTTTCACTTCGGCTTTAGGCTTAGCAGGCTCCCCGGTGATCTTTACTTCGTAAGAATTCCCGTCTACAGCCAGGTCATAATCACCTTTAATGTTGGTGACATTCATATTTTCAAGAACGGCTCTTTTCCCCTGAACCCAGTTTTCATAAAGGGTGGTTTCCTTATCGAAAAAGTCACCCGAAGTGATTATAAAATTAGCCAGGGCACCTTCCTTAATAGTTCCAAGATTATTTTCCTCCCCCAGAAGACGGGCAGGCACAGTGGTTAAGGCAGCAAGAGCATCTTCCTTGCTTAATCCGTATTCCACTGCTTTTATAAGATTTTTTCTGAAGTCTTTTTCAGCATCTATTCCCTGGGTGGTTAAAGTGAAGGGAACATTGTTTTCTGCCAGCATTTTCAAGTTGGCAGGTGCCTGGTTCCAGCGCTTCATATCGTGCAGACTTACCTTAGAGGCCATAAATGGGTCCTCCACATCGTAGGCTTCAGGATATTTAAGGGGTACTATATAGGTAGCACCGCTTTCTTTAATTTTATCAAGGTTTTCATATTCAAATCCGCTTCCCAAAATGGTGTACTGAATCCCGAATTCGTCTCCAATTTTATCGGCTCTGAATTCATCCAGAAGGTTATCGGTAGCGAAGATCTGCAACAGGTCTTTATTGCGGTTTAGGGCTTCCAGAGCAAGATCCTTGTTCTCTGCTTTTCCTTTTGCATACCATTCAGCATCATAATACGCCTGGCGGATGAGCGCCATCGCACCCATCTTTGAGGTAGGGTAGGACTGCCGGGAAGTGACGCTTTTGTCAAATGACAAATATTGCGCAGAACGTTGGTTCAGGATTCGGTCGCCGTCACTTCCGTCAGTATTTAGTGCGATCAGCATTCCGTTTCCACGAATAATTCCATCGGCCAGGTGAGTGTTTACTATTCCAAATCCTGCTTTATGCAATTTACCGGCCTTATCTTTATCAAAGCTAAAGGCCGAAAGCGGATCATTATCAGGACGAATATGATCGTTCCAGTAATAACCTTCCCTGCTGGCGTCATATTGAGGCTGTCCGTTGCCATTGCCTGCAGCTTTTGGTTTTTCAATACCAAATTCGCTGTAAAGATCGATAAACGAAGGATAGACTTCTTTGCCTTTCAGGTCTATGGTTTGGCTGTTGGCAGGCACTGAAATATTTTTTCCCACAGCGCTGATCTTGCCATCCTTTATGGCAAACATTCCATTCTCAATAATGGTGGTAGGATTAACATGAATTTTGGCGTTTTTAAATACGGTAGTACCGGTATTTGTGGTCTTTACACCATCATTTTTGGGGAAGTACTCCTGGGCCTGAAGCTGGGCGCCCGCCAGGAATACAAATAGTAGAAATTTTAACTTCATAAAAGGTAAGGGTTTAATAAGAATGCAAAAATTTTGTTATAAAAAGGCCGTAAAATAAGAAAATTTTAATAAAAGCCTGTTCCTGTTGGTCCGGTATTTTTCTCTTCGGAAAAATAATTCACCAGAAGGGCAACTACATAGCTGTAGCTCTTCATGCCTTCAGCCTGGTTGTTTACCATTAAGTACCTATTGTAAGTAGCCTGAAACAAGGGTTCAAAAGGATTTTGATGCCTTAACCAGAAATCGTCTACTTCGCGGTAATTTGCAAGGATTCCCGGGCGAATCTTTTTCTTAAGTTCTTCAAATTTCTCTTTGTCCCGGCGGTACAATTCATTCAGACTGTAACGCAGGGCAAAGGTGTAACCGGAATACCTGAAATAAATATCGGGATGGTTCATCGTGGCCAGGCAGGCTATAAAATTAGCCTCATTCTCCTTGGCAAACCCCAGTTGGTGTCCAACTTCGTGGCTGGCCGTAGTTGGGATCTTGAATTTCACGATCTGAGTATTGACCTGGGCCTCCCCGGTAAGCGGATTTAAATAACCATTAAATCCCATATAGGTTAGCGGAATACTATAAAGCGATCGTTTTAGGTTAGGATTTTTATAAGTAAGTTCAGGATATTCCCCGCTTAGATGATCATAGCCTATAATGGTTTGTTGAAATAATTCATTTTTTGAATACGGGATTTCTATAGCTAAGGAATCATCAGCTGATAGTTCGGCGTGTAACTGGTTGGATCTTGAGATAAGGTTTTCCGATAGAATTATAAGTTCTTCTGTGGTATAATCAGGATCTAATTCCAGGGCCTGGTGGAGAGGTAGCCGGTAATAATTGAAACCCCAGATAAGATGAAAACATGCGTAGATCACCGAAAGTGCTGCAAGACCGTCTATGATCCATTTTCGGGGACTACGAAACCTGGTTTTGGATCTTTTAATTAACCATTTCAGAAGCATTAAAACCAAAACCGCGTATAGAAAGTCGCCCAGGCTGAAAGGTAGGAAGCCAAGGGGAAAACGCATAAACCTGGATATCCAGGGATATATTCCCCGGCTATAATAGTTCTCTATGAACATGGGGTATTCGGCCAACAGGCCAATTACTATGATCTGCACCGGTAGCAGGCCGGCAAGTATATAGAGGCTTTTCCTTTTCACTCGATAATCGAGATTTAGTTTTGGGATATTGATAATATCAGAATGTCTTTAAATTATAAATTATTTTCTTCTGATTGTCTGAGGTTTTTTTTCTCAAAAATAGCATTTATCACCGGAAGACTTGCTTTTTGGTTAATTTCCGCCAAAATAAGTTTTTCATTTTCCTTCCTGCCTAATTACCAATACCTTTGTGAATATACCAAATATTAAACCAATGAATGAAGAAATAAGAAACCTGGAACCTAAAGAATTATGGAATAATTTCGCCGATCTTAATGCTGTGCCGCGGCCTTCAAAAAAAGAAGAACGCGTTATAGAATTCATTAAGAACTTTGGAAATAAACTTCAGCTGGAAACACAGGTTGACGAAACCGGGAACGTGCTAATTAGGAAACCTGCCACTGCAGGGATGGAAGACCGCAAACCTATCGTTCTCCAGGCTCACCTGGATATGGTTCACCAGAAAAACAATGATACCGACTTCGATTTTGATACCACAGGAATCGAAATGTATATAGATGGAGACTGGGTTAGAGCCAAAGGAACTACCCTTGGCGCCGATAACGGACTTGGAGCAGCCAGTATGATGGCTATCCTGGAAAGTAAAGACATTGCTCATCCTGAACTTGAAGCGCTTTTTACTATAGACGAAGAAACCGGAATGACCGGTGCTAAAAACCTTAATCCGTCAATGCTGAAAGGCGACATCCTACTTAATCTCGATACCGAAGAAGATGACGAAATCGGGATTGGCTGTGCAGGAGGAGTAGATATTACCGCGCTTCGTGATTATGAACTCGAAGACACACCAGATAATTCTGTAGGCTACAAAATTACTGTTAAAGGTTTGCAGGGCGGACATTCAGGAATGGATATTATTAAAGGCCTTGCCAATGCCAACAAGTTGCTTACCCGGGTGCTTTACGATTCCAATAAAGATTTTGGACTGCGTTTAGCTGAATTCGACGGTGGCGGCTTGCGAAATGCTATTCCGCGCGAAAGTAAAGCCGTAGTAGCGATTGACCGATCTAATACCGAAACCTTTCTGAATGAAACTTTAGTACGGGTTAGGGAAATTAAAGCCGAATTTTCTTCTCTGGAACCAAATCTTGAAATCGAGATCACAGAAGTTGATGTACCCGCGAAGGTGATGAAGGTGGAAGATCAGCAGGAAGTTATAAGAGCACTTTCTGCCGCCCATAATGGGGTTTATAGAATGAGCCCTGATATAGAAGGCCTGGTTGAAGCATCAAATAATATTGCCAGTGTAAAGATCGCCGATGGGAAGGTGAAGATCAATTGTCTTACCCGTTCTTCGGTAGAATCTTCTAAAAACGATCTTGCCCATAGTTTGCAAGCTGCTTTTGAGCTTGCAGGCTTTAAAGTAAAACTTTCCGGAGAATACCCCGGATGGGCACCAAACCCAGATTCTGCTATTCTGAAAGTTCTGGACGAACTCTATCAGAAACAAAACAATGAGAAAGCCGATATAGCAGCCTGCCACGCCGGCCTGGAATGCGGAATTATAGGTAATCATTATCCCGAAATGGATATGATCTCTTTTGGACCTACTATTCGTGGAGCTCACTCTCCAGATGAACGTGCCAGCATTTCTTCAGCTAAGAAATACTGGAAGTTTTTGATTGAAGTCCTAAAGAATATTCCGAAGAAATAAAAAGGAATACCACAAAAAAAAGGCTGCCCGAATCAGGCAGCCTTTTTAATTTTTATATTTCTTATTTTTTTATTCCTGTATTCCTACAAGCTCCACTTTAAAGATAAGATCGCTATTTGGAGGAATTACACCTCCGGCACCAGTCTCACCATAAGCAAGATGGGAAGGAATATAAAGAATAGCCTTATCTCCAACCTTCATTTGCTGAACTCCCTCTCTGAAACCGGGAATCATAGGAGCTTCCGGACCGTAAGGGATGCTCATAGGTTCATATCCACCCTGGTCTTTGCGCTGCTGATTGAATACTCCAAGTTCCCGCGCTAATTCCTCGTTGTTGGTGTCAAAAAGTCTTCCATCCTGGAAATAACCTTCGTAGTTCAGTTGAACCATCTGGCCATCGGCAGGCTTTTCGCCGTCACCTTCTTCTTCATAATAGATCTGAAGTCCGCTTTCCAGTTCTTTAGCTTCTTCCTTTAGAATGCTGAATTTTTCTGAGTTCTCGGCCATTGCATCTTCCCTGCGTATTTTTATGGCTTCTTCCTCGGCCTTTAATTCACTAAGTTCCTCTTCAAATACTTTTGGCGCGTCAAAATTTTTGGCATCATTACCTTTTCTGATAATATTTACTTTTTTAATGATCACCTCTTCAACCGGCTGATCCATAGGATTGGTTTCAACTTTTCCTATAGTATCTACCACGTCCTGACCTTCAACGATTTTCCCAAAAACGGTATGTTTTCCGTCAAGGTTGGGAGTAGGGGCAAGGGTGATAAAGAACTGACTTCCATTGGTGCCCGGTCCTGCATTTGCCATAGATAATACTCCTTTAGTATCGTGACTAAGATCGGTTTCCACTTCATCAGGGAAACGGTATCCCGGGCCACCGGAACCTGTACCGGTAGGATCGCCACCCTGGATCACAAAACCATCTATGATTCGGTGAAACCTGATCCCATCGTAAAATTTCTTGTTTTTATAGGTACTGTCTACCATAGTGTTTTCGCCTTCGGCAAGGGAAACAAAACTCGCTACGGTAATTGGGGTTTGATCATAAAAAAGTTCAGCTACAAAGCTGCCCTTATTGGTTTGGAATTCGGCATACAGGCCGTCTTCAAGATCGGGATATTCGTCGTTACAGGCAAAGAGCGTCAAAGCCATTGCCAAAAGAATAAAGATGTTAGTAGTTTTCATTATTTAGTCTTCGTTTTTAGATTTATTTTTATTGATATCGTGCAAAGTCACTTTTGCCTTCACCGGAACATTCGTCCCGATTTTATTTTTGTCTCCATAATATCCATAAGCTTTATGCGAAGGAAAAAGAAAAGTAACTGTTTCGCCTTCTTTCATAAGCTTTAAACCCTGGCGGAGTCCGCTGAAAAGTTTCTCCTGGTCAACGGCATATTCTCTGGTTGGTTTTTCACCTTCTGCATAAATAGGTTCCCCGTCAAGGGTGGAAAGGCTATAATCGAATTTCACGAGGTCTCCGAATTCCGGCATTTCGATATTCAGGGTGTCGGTAGATTTTTTGTTGTAATAATACCAAAATCCGTCATTGGAAGCGAGGTATTCTGTTGTTGAATCCTCTTCCATTAAATTTTTAATGTATTCTTCTTCAGCGGCCACCAGTTCCCGGTTTCGTTCTACAGATTCCCGAATGTAGGAACCTGAATTCTGACTTACCGGATAGCGTGCCTCGGGCGATTTGCAGGCGCCGAGCATTAAGATTGTTAATAGAATTAAACCAATTCTCATTTTGTTAATTCATCTTTATATTGTGGAAGAATAGACTCAAAACGATCTAAGGTCTCTTTAAGGCTGAGGTCGCTTTTTCCCCCTGCTGCATTTATATGTCCGCCTCCTTCAAAATTCTGTCTTGCAAAAGCATTTACTGAAAAATCGCCTTTAGAGCGGAAGGAGATCTTTATAATTTGCTCCTGTTTATTTTCGATGAAAATAGCTGCGAATACTATCCCTTCCAGGGCCAGGCCGTAGTTTACGAAACCTTCGGTATCACCTTTTCTGAAGTCGTGACGATCAAGTTCTTCTTGTGAAAGACTTATATAGGCTGTCTTGTATTCCGGCAGCACTTTTAGGTTACTTAAAGCGGTTCCCAAAAGCTGCATTCTTTTTTCTGAATTGGTATCGTAAACCTTATTGTGTATTTTCCAGTTTTCTGCACCTTTATCAATAAGGTCGGCAATCACCCGGTGGGTAAGGCTGCTGGTAGAACTGAATCTAAAGGAACCGGTATCGGTCATAATACCTGTATATAGACAAGTCGCAATCTCCGGACTAATATGATTTGCAGCTCTTAGTTTTTCCAGGAAGTGGTACACCATTTCACAAGTGGAACTCATCGTGGCATCACTGTAAGTATGGGTGGCATAATCGGAGGGTTCCTGGTGATGGTCTATCATCACAAAAACCGCTTGTGAATCTATTAAGGCTTGCACCATTATCCCGGCGCGGTTAAGTTCGTTAAAATCAAGGGTGAAAACCAGGTCGGCCTTTGCGATAAGCTGGTTGCAGCGATCCTGTTCATTTTCATAAATAATAACCTGCTCGTTCCCCGGAAGCCATTTAAGAAAATCAGGATAGTTATTTGGTGCGATTACCTGGGGATTATGGCCTTTTCCCTTTAAGAAATGCCACATCGCGAGGGAAGCTCCAATGGCATCACCATCGGGACCTTTATGGGGTATAATTACTATATCTCTGGCCCTGGCCAGTTCGGCGGTGATCTCTAAAATACTTTGTTCTATCATAGTCTAAGGCCTAAAGATACAATTTATTAACTTTTACTAATAAATGAACCATTAAATTTGATGCAGAAGCAAATCAACAAAAAATGAAATTAATATTAAGAATTTTACCCTTATTTATTCTTTTTTCCTGCGGAAGCACTACGGAAACTTCTACTGAACCTCTTCAACAGAATTACGATTTCGTACTTGCTTTTGGGAGTTGTAACAGGCAGGAAGCTACCCAACCGCTTTGGCAACCAATTATGGAAAACCAACCGGATGTATTTGTCTGGGGCGGGGATAATATCTATGCTGACACCCCCGATATGCAACTGATGCAGGAGTTTTACCAAATACAACAAAATTTGCCTGGGTATAAAAGGCTTACCAAAACCATCCCGGTTTACGGCACTTGGGACGACCACGACTATGGCCTCAATGACGCCGGAAAGGAATGGGAATATAAAGAGGAAAGTCAGCAGCTTTTCCTTGATTTTTTGGGAGTTTCAGAGGACGACCCTCGCCGGGAACGGGAAGGAGTCTACCACAGCGAGCTCCTGAAAACCCCAAAAGGAAATATTAAATTAATAATACTGGATACCCGGTATTTCAGAGATGAATTAAAACCAAGTACCGCTCCGGGAAAAAGGTATGAAGAGAACAGCGAAGGAACTATTCTGGGAGAACGGCAATGGCGATGGCTGGAAGAGGAATTACAAACCAGTACGGCCACTTTCAATATAATTCTAAGCAGTATCCAGGTGATTTCTGAAGAACACGGATTTGAAACCTGGGGTAACTTCCCGGCAGAAAGAAAAAGACTTATCAAATTAATAGAAGATTCCGCAGCAAAAAATGTGATTATTATTAGTGGAGACCGTCATATTTCAGAATTTTCAGAAATAAAACAGGATGGACTGGATTATCCGTTGGTAGACTTTACCTCCAGCGGTCTTACACATAGCTATACCAGCTTTAGCGGGGAACCAAACCGGCATAGAGTAGGGGAAGTAGTAAGCGATCTTAGCTTTGGGCTTCTTAAATTTGATCTTAAAAATAACCAGGTACTTATGGAAATGCGGGGAGAAGGGAACCGCCTTCTTCAGCAGCATAAAGTGGAGTACCCACATATAAAGCATTAAACAACTTGCTTTTGGAAGGTATTTACTTATTTTTGCCCAAATTTTAAAAAGCATAAAATGGCAGGAAACAGAACATTCACCATGATCAAACCCGATGCAGTAGAAAAAGGGAATATTGGTGGAATAATAGAACAAATTACCGCTTCAGGTTTTAGAATTGTAGCGATGAAGATGACTCAAATGACGAAAACCGATGCGGAAGAATTTTACGCGATCCACAAGGAGCGTCCGTTTTTCGGGGAATTGGTGGAGTTCATGACACGTGGCCCTATTGTAGCCGCTATTCTTGAAAAGGATAATGCTGTAGATGACTTCAGAACTTTAATTGGAGCTACCAATCCTGAAGACGCTGCTGAAGGAACCATACGTAAGAAATATGCTACTTCTGTAGGTGAGAACGCTGTTCACGGGAGCGATAGCGACGAGAACGCTGCTATTGAAGGTGCTTTCCATTTTTCTGGAAGAGAGATGTTCTAAGCTTAATTTTGATTTATACAAAAAGCCATCAGTTACTCGCTGATGGCTTTTTTTATTCCTTTATTCTCCTACAAATACTGATATTTTTACTATTTATCCTAATAATCTGAATGCTATCGATTAAATAAGGTTTTTAGAGAGTTTCTTCTTAAATTTTTATTGAAATCCAAAAAAAAGAAATATGAAATATATAGTTAGATGTTTTGTTTTAGTCGCGTTGTTATTAAGCACTTCAATTACTGCTCAGGAATTGGAAGGAAAATGGATTATCTCCGGAAATAAAAGTTTTGGAGCTTTTCCGGGAATACACCTGATGCAAGTGAGTGAAGATTCGCTTTTACATTATAACTTTGATCAGTTTATCACTAAGACTTCTTATAAAACTGAAAATAATAAACTGAAAATAGATACCCTGGCCTTTGCCGATTTCAGTTTTAAGAATCCTAACCGCTTAAGTATTTCTTCTGAAAGGTTAGAGAATCCTATAGATTATATAAGATTAATTCCTACAAAAACTGACTTGAGTGCTGAAGCAATCAAACAAATTAAATACAATTTAGAACGAGGTGGAAAAAACTTTGAGATAGATTTTCAGAATCATCCCGATAATAAAATTGTCCATTCTTATTTGAAGAAAATAGACCAGACTTATTTCCTGGTCATTTACAGGCACGGTAATGTTGTTTCCGCTGTTCCTCTTGAAGAAATAACGAAGAAAAATTTATTCCTGTATGGTTTTCCTAATGGTTGGCCAAATAAACTAGTCGCTACGGCAATTGAATAATTTGAGATATTTGGATATAAAAAAACCTGCCTGAAAAATAATTTTCCTGGCAGGTTTTTTTGTTTAAATATATTTGAAAAATCTATTATTCTTTAGGTACGGGGAAACCACGATCGCGCATTAAAGCGTCTATCTTGGCGTCTCTTCCTCTAAAGCTTCTGTAAGCTTCAGCGGGATCCATAGCGTTTCTAGGAGCGAATAGATATCTCACCAATTTTTGGGCAACATTCTTATCGTAGAATCCACCGGGAGCTTCGCTAAAGGCTTCAGCAGCATCAGAAGTTAATACATCTGCCCATAGGTAACCGTAATATCCGGTGGCATAACCCTCTCCTGAAAATACGTGACCAAAATGCGGGGAACGGTGACGCATCACAATTTCTTCAGGCATTCCGAGTTCTTCCAAAGTTTTCTTTTCGAATTCCCTTGGTTCGATCCCATCGGGATCGGTGGTGTGATACTTCATATCCATTAAAGCTGAAGCAAGGAACTCAGTCGTTTCAAAGCCCTGGTTGAACGTAGAGGCTTTCTTGATCTTGGCTACCAGTTCTTCGGGAATCACCTCGTCGGTTTCGTGATGACGAAGGAAACGGTTGATCACCTCATCGGTAGACAACCATCGCTCCAGTAACTGCGACTGGAATTCGGTGTAGTCTCTAACTCCTCCATTAAGGGTAGGGTACTTCACATCGGCAGCCAGGAAGTGTAAGGCGTGCCCGAATTCGTGGAAAAAAGTTGTGGCATCATCCCAGGATATCAGCACGGGCTCACCTTCGGCGGCTTTAATAAAATTGGAGTTGTTGGATGCTAAAACCGGCTCTGCACCTAGTAGTTCAGAATAACTGCGGTAAGTGGTCGCCCATGCCCCGGAACGTTTTCCCTGGCGTGCGAATGGATCCAGATACCAAAGTCCTATCAGATCTCCGGTGGATTTATCGGTTACTTCCCAAACATTTACATCTTCGTGGAATACAGGTACCGATCCTTCTTCAACAGGAGTAAATTCAAAATTGAAAATCTCTCCGGCAGTGAAGAAAAGGGCCTGGGTTAAATTCCCCAGTTCCAGGTATTGTTTTACCTCTTCGCTGTCCAGATCATATTTGTCTTTTCTTACTTTTTCAGCATAATAACGGTAATCCCAGGGTTTTATGGTGATATCGGCCCCTTCTTTATCGGCTATGGCTTGCATATCGGCAACCTCTTGTTCTACGCGGGCCAGTGCTGCCGGCCATACTGCTTCCATAAGCTCCATGGCGTTTTCAGGATTCTTGGCCATGCGGTTTTGTAATCTCCATTGGGCGAAATTATCATATCCCAGAAGTTCAACCCGTTCGTCCCGAAGTTTCAGGATCTTTTTGATCACCTCATTATTGTCGAACTCATCGTCGTTATCTCCACGGGAATAATAATTATTCCATACTTTCTCCCGCAATTCCCTTTCGTCGGAATAGGTCAGGAAAGGATCCATAGAAGAACGGGTATTGGTTACCGCGTATTTTCCAGGTTCTCCACGTTCTTCAGCGGCGCTGGCAGAAGATTTTATGTAAGATTCAGTAAGGCCACTTAACTGGTCTTCTTCCAGGAATACTACGTAATTCTCCTCTTCGGCTAACACGTTATTTGAAAACTGGGTGTAGAGCTTTGAGAGCTCTTTGTTGATTTCTGCATAACGCTTCTTATCTTCTTCATTAAGGGCAGCACCTTCCATGGCGAATTCCTCATAAATAAGATCAATTACTCTTTGTTCCTGCGCATCCAGTGGATTTTCACGGGAGTCTTTGAAAACCTTTTCAATCCTTTTGAAAAGGGCCTCGTTCTGGGAGATCTTCGAGCTGTATTCCGAGATCTTTGGAGAAAGTTCTTTTTGAACCTCTCTGAATTCAGGGCTGGACATATTACTGCTAAAAATGCCATAATAAGTGAAGACCCTTCTCAGTTCTTTTCCGGCTTTTTCCATTGGAACAATAGTGTTCTCAAAAGTGGCGGCCTCTGGATTGTTGGCGATCTTATCGATTTCGGCCAGGTGCATCTCCATGGCTTTTTCCATCGCGGGTTTTACAAGATTAACTTCCATCTTGTTAAAAGCAGGAACCCCTGCGTAGGGTCCTTCCCATTCAGCTAATAAAATGTTATCCATATCCTTATCTTGTGCCAGAGCATTGGAACTCAAAACGGTTGCCAATGCAAGCATTCCGGCGTTTTTTAAAACTTTCATCATTAAAGATTATTTTTGTTTAAACGGCTTGAAGATACGAAGATTTTAGAACCTGCCCTATTCATTTTTTAACATTTAGGTTCAAAGTTTCATTAAACGGATGCTCGCCTGAAAAAATACTTTTATCTTTGACCGGGTTTTAGAAAATTTTAGAACCCGACCAAACCTAAATATGAACTATTAATTAATTATTGATGAAAAATTTAAGCAAATTCATTTTGATCTTTGGAGCACTGGCTATGATAGCTTGTGGCGACAAGAAAGAAAAAGAAACCGAAGAAAACACTACTATTGGCAACACTTCAACTGAAGAGACCACACAAACCCGTCAGGGCGATTCTCAGGATGCTTCCGATTCTGATGTCGTGGAGATCACTATTGAAGGGAATGACCAAATGCGTTTTAACAAGGATGAAATTAGAGTTAAAGCCGGACAAACTGTACGTCTTACCCTTAAACACGTTGGCCAAATGGACAAAAACGCCATGGGCCACAATTGGGTGCTTTTAACCCAGGGAACTGGTATTCCTGAATTTGGAGGTGCAGCAGTTAGTGCGAAAGACAACGATTATATCCCTGAAGGAACCGATAAAGTGATCGCCCATACCAAAATGATTGGTGGAGGAGAAAGCGCAACTATCGAATTTGAAGTTCCCGAAAAAGGAACTTACGACTTTATCTGTTCGTTCCCTGGTCACTATTCTTTAATGAAAGGGAAGTTTATCGTAGAATAAATCTCTTTTAAATACATTAATGCCTGTTTTCAAACGCTGAAGACAGGCATTTTCGTTTCTGTTTGCTTCTATTGAAGATTTTTTTGAAATGCGAAATGGGAATAAGTTAATTTCACCCTTCAATCCTTGCCATTTCTTTAAAATCCAGGCCTGAGGTTGGAATAGAATTATCAATATTGTAAAAAGCTCCATATACACCTTAGGTTACCTTAATTTTTTGATTTTTAGTGGCTTTCAAAAGTTTGAAAAACTGTAGTTTTAGGCTTTTATTTTTAGCCCTAAATGATCTCGAATGGAACGGCATATCGTTATTGATTTTGACAGCACTTTTACCCAGGTTGAAGCCCTGGATGTATTGGGAGAGATCTCCCTGATAAGGGACAAAGAAAAGGAAAAGAATCTCAAAGAGGTTGAACACCTAACGGATCTTGGAATGAAAGGGGAATTAGATTTCAGGAAATCCCTGGTGGAGCGTCTTAGACTTTTAAAAGCTCATAAAGATCATTTGCCGCCCTTAATTGAAAACCTTAAAAAGCGCGTTTCTTCTTCATTTATTAGAAACCGCCAGTTCTTCGAAGAGTATCACGAGAATATTTACATTATTTCCAATGGCTTCAAGGAGTTTATTGTTCCTATAGTTGAGGAATACGGAGTGCGCCCGGAGAACGTCTTTGCCAATACCTTTGAGTTTGATGAAACCGGGAAGATCGTTGGTTTTGACCGGGAGAATGTCTTATCTTCAAATAACGGAAAAGTTGAACAATTAAAACGTCTTAATCTTCAGGGCGATGTTTACGTTATTGGCGATGGCTATACCGATTATGAGATCAAGGCCTCCGGACTGGCCAATAAATTTTATGCTTTTACTGAAAATGTGGAACGGGAAAAGGTGCTTGAAAAAGCAGATCATATTACCCCGAGCCTCGATGAATTTTTATTTGTACATAATATGAACAAAGCTATTTCTTATCCCAAGAACAGAATCAACGTGCTTTTGCTTGAAAATGTGCATCAGGATGCCGTAGATATTATGAAGGAGGAAGGCTACAATGTAAGCGTTCATCCGGGCGCTATGGATGAAGATGAACTTGCTGAAAGGATCAAAGATGTATCTGTGATCGGGATCCGGTCTAAGACTCACCTAACCAAAAAAGTCCTGGCAAATGCCAACCGCCTTATCGGTGTAGGGGCTTTTTGCATAGGTACCAACCAGATCGATCTGGAAGAATGCCTGAAGAAAGGGATCGCGGTATTTAATGCGCCTTTCAGTAACACCCGGTCGGTGGTGGAACTCGCTATTGGTGAAATAATTTTGCTTATGCGAAATCTTCCCGATAAGATCAGGTTGATGCACGACGGTAAATGGGAAAAATCGGCTAACAGTAGTTTTGAAACCCGCGGTAAGAAGCTGGGTATTATTGGCTACGGAAATATTGGCGCACAGCTTTCGGTAGTAGCGGAATCTATTGGTTTTGATGTATATTATTATGATATCGAAGAAAAACTTCCGCTGGGGAATGTCACCAAATGCAACTCCCTTAAAGAACTTCTGAATACCGTAGATATAGTGACACTCCACGTAGATGGGCGTAAGGACAATCTTAATATGATCGGGGAAGAGGAATTCAAACAAATGAAAGACGGCGTTATTTTCCTGAACCTTAGTCGTGGCCATGTTGTAGACATTAAGGCCCTGAAGGAGAATATAGAATCAGAAAAAGTAATGGGGGCGGGGATAGATGTTTTTCCAAAGGAACCAAAAACCAATAATGAAGAATTTGAATCTGAACTCCGCGGATTGCCCAATGTGATCCTAACTCCGCACATAGGTGGAAGCACCCAGGAAGCCCAGGAAAATATCGGGAATTTTGTTCCGGGGAAAATAATAGAATATATCAATACAGGGAGTACTACCAATTCTGTAAACTTCCCTAACCTGCAATTACCGGTGCTGAAAAATGCACACAGGCTTATCCATATTCACCGAAACGTTCCCGGGATTCTAGCCGATATTAACCGAATCCTGGCCGACCACGATATTAACATTGTTGGGCAGTATCTTAAAACCAACGAAACTGTTGGTTATGTGATCACCGATATCGATAAGGAATATGACAAGGCTGTAATAAAAGACCTGAAGGGATTAAAAGGAACAATTCGTTTCAGGGTACTGTATTAGGATTAGGAATAATCCTGACTAAAAAATGCACAGAATTCCTGCAATTCTGTGCATTTTTTAATTTCCTGCGTTTAGGTATTCCATCTTGTTAGTTTACTTGAAATCAGTTCATTTATTAAAAAGAAAGCCTTTCAGATAAGTTGGGCTTAGAAGATTTTACTTCCTTTATCTTTAAAGTCAGGGAAAACCCCCATATTTTAATCCGCAGATATCTCCTAAATTTACTCTTCAGCCCATTCTGGATTATCCCCAATCTTCCTGTCTCTAACCTGGTTTTGGAAAGTTTAAAACTAACTAAACCAATTTGAAAATCATGAGAAATCTATATCTCCTAACCGCATTTTGTTCCATTTTTATAATTACAAATTCCTGTACCACAGATTCAGAGCTAATTGAAGAGCCGCCGGTAGCTGAAGAACTTATTAATCTGCAGTTTGGTCCTATGCTTAATGATGTGCTATTCCTTGAGTCCGGGCAGCAAACTCAGAACGATGAGGAGCCTCAGGAACAGGAAGATTTCATGCAAAACTGTGTGAGTGCCATTCCTGCATTTTTGGATGTTGTTCTTTCCCGGGATGGTAATATAATGCTAGGGGATATGGATGCTCCGGTTCGCATTCCGATTCACCAAACCCCTTTCAACGATCCAAACGGAGACAACGACCCACCTGTATATTTTACCGAGGAATCACCCGCCTTGCAGTTACCGCCGGGAACTTACCAGTTGGAGTACGCTACCGTGCTGGACTCCAACGAAGACATAGTTTGGCTTGCCCCGCGAATGGACGACACCTCAGGGAACCTGGCCAACCTGGTAGATAATCCATTACCTCTTAGTATTAATCTGAATTCAGGGGGTAAGCCTTATGTGCCTCTCGATGTAATTTGCTTCGACGACCGAATTGTTAATCGCTATGGCTATATCTTCTTTGATATTCAGGGTGTGGAAATCATCGAATTCTGCATCTTCGGAAATTATTGTGATGAGAACGGAAGACATCATTCAGCCTATTTTTCAGTAGATTTATGGAAGTACAGCGGTGATCCGGAAAATCCCAAAGGAGACAATTTATACAGTGGACTTGAAAACGCGATCTGGGTGGAAGATGATTTTGAAAATGAAGAGGCCACCTATGGCGCCACCACATTATGTTTACAACTACCTGATGGCCCGGGACTTGATGAATATTACATGGAAATAAGTCTACTTCCCGGTTTGGGTAATTCTGAAGAAGAACTCATAAGAGCTGGGGTTATTACCGATGAGGATGTTCGCGCACTGTTTGACGGGCCAGATGCTCTGGATCCCTTTCATTTTAGGGCAGGCTGTGATAATTCAGATTCTCCCGACTTGTTTGGGCTTGGAGAAGACTAATTATTGTAGCATATTAATCTTCGTCTTCAAAGATAAAATCTACGGCCATCTGCGCATGCAAATCGGTGGTTTCTAATAAGGGAATATTTGTTTTGTCCTGTGGAATTAGGATGGGTAACTCGGTGCAGCCCATAATAATGGCATCAGCGCCTTTCTGCTGAAGATTTTCTAATTGTTTAAGGAAAAATGTTCGGGCTTCGTCGGTGAATTTACCCTGGGTTAATTCTTTCGAGACAAAACCATGGCAATCATCAAGGTATTCATCTTCAGGAATAATAACTTCAATTTTGTAGATATCCTTGAGTCGGTTTTGTAAAAAACCCTTGGTCATGGTAGGCTTGTTTCCAAGTAGTCCCAGGCGTTTATATCCTTTTTTCTGAGCCTCAATACCAACGGCATCGGCTATATGAAGGATAGGAATATTAATTTTAGGCTGAACGTAACTATAAACCATATGTGGGGTATTGGCACAAATTATAATAGCGCCCGCCCCGGCAGCTTCCAGTTTTTTCGCGATCTCGAGATAAGCGCTGTTTATGGCTTTCAGGTTTTGTTCGCGCATTAGCTGTATATTAAGACTGTATAATAAGAGCGGCGGATTTTGATCGGCGCCGATCCTTTCTCCGGCTAACTGATTCAATAGCCGATAATATTCAATAGTAGAGTGCCAGGAGGTGCCTCCTATCATTCCCAGTAATTTCATTTTTTACTAATTAAGTTAATAGTTCATTATTTAACCTGGCCGCCATGGAACGCCGGGTAGCAATATATGGATATCCCAGATTCTTCAGGGTCTTTAGAAGGCTAAAAACAGCTTCATCCGATTGGTAATTGAAGGAGATCTTTGAGCGTTCCGTATCGATATTTATTTCACTAAGACCCGGAATAACTGAGACCTTTTTTAATATTGCCTGAGCGGCCCCGTTGTTCTTCAGGTTTTTTACGATTATGTTGGCTTTCATAATTGCTGGATTTAGAGAGTTACACCATCTTCTGAAAATAGGTTTTATTGCAATTTTGCACTGTAACAGCGGTTACACTGTTTTCCTAATTTATTGTCAGGATCCAATTTCAGAAATTATCTGTAGAAATTTTATGAGCAAAATCAGGAAAACGAAGGTTTCTCCCGCATTTTAATTACCATTGAAGCCAGAGAGCATTTTCTTTGTCCATATTAATGCTGGTGCCCAATTTTTTCCCCTCCCGGCTTAGTGTTTTCTGAAGCCACTTTACATCTTTTTTTGAAGCGTGATGTAAACTGAAATTTTTGATTTGCATCGGGTACATTTTCAAACTTATAAGCTGCCCTGTGTTCATATCGATTTCAGGGAAATACATTAGGCTTAGATCACCACGGTATTCTTCCTGACCACTTATTCCTTCGTAATCATTGATGAAGTCTCCGGCGCCGTAAATAATTAATTTGTTTTGATACACTTCAATCCCCATTGGATGATGCGAGGAATGGCCAAAAATAACATCCACAATTCCCTGGTCGATGAGTTGATGGGCGAATTCCTGTTGCCGCTCGGAAATATCATAACCCCAGTTTCCTCCCCAGTGTACAGAAAGAACTATCAGGTCCCCGGCTTGTTTTTGCCGCGAAATATCTTCTTTTATTCTGCTTATCTCCTTTTCACTCATCCCCGGCAGATAGTTAAGCCCGGAAAGTTCGGTTCCTGCAGCCCAACTGTCAAAAACTCCACTGTTCGGCATCCCGTAGGAGAAAACAAGCACACGGCCTTTTTCGGTTTCCAGAACCGAGGCTTTAGTTGCCTCCTTTTCGTTATTTCCGACTCCTGAAAAAGATATCCCTGCGGCCTGCAGAATTTTCATAGTTTCTTCCAAACCCTCCCGGCCCCAGTCCAGGATATGGTTATTGGCCAGACTTAGCTGGTCTATTCCGGCTGTAGTGAGAATTTTTACGTTTTCGGGATGCATCCGGTAATGAATACCCTTTCCTGGCCAGGCTTGATCACTGGTGGTGATACTGGTTTCAAGGTTGATGAGTTTCAGGTCTGGAGCATTTTGTTTCCAGAGCTTGAGGGCATCGCCCCAGATGTACTCATAGGAAACCGGCTGTTTTATCTCTCCGTTTTCCCGTTCTGCCAGCAAAACGTAATCCCGTGCATCTTTTACGTAAGATTCATGCAATAGTGGGTCTACCGAGGTAGGTAACACCTGATCGATACCCCTCCCGGTCATCACATCGCCGCTAAGGAAAAGCTTTATTGTTTTATTCTCTATCCCCACTTTTTCTTCCTTGTTTTGTGAAACTGCAACAGTTCCTGCCCATAATAGCAGGCTTGCTAAAATAATCACGCCTTGATAATTCTTCATCCCAAAAACCTCCTTTCAGTTACATCTCTTAAGATAAGAAGATCTGTTCATTTGCGATTTGATTTCAATCCTTTTTTCTGAGTTTTCAATAAAATTTTTACAATCTTTTAACTTGCGCTAAACTTGATTTTAGTCAGTTTTTCTGATCTTTTGAGAGTCAACAGCAGTCGGGGTTTTTTATAAACCCTATTTTTGTGCCACAAATAAAAAATCATGAATAAAGGAATATATATTGCTACGCTGGAATCTCACAGCGGAAAGTCGATGATCACCTTGGGGCTTATGCGTACCCTACTTGGGAAAATGGTTAAAGTGGGCTATTTCAGGCCTATTATCGACGATGTGCCAGTGGGAGAAAAAGATAATCATATAGACACCGTTTTAAGCTATTTTGACCTGAAAATCCCTTATGAGGATACCTACGCTTTTACTAGAAGCGAAGTTATCCAGAGGAGAAATGATGGTAAGACAGGAGAAGTGATCGATACCATTATCAGGAAGTATAAAAAACTCGAAGAGAACTTTGATTTTGTACTGGTAGAAGGTAGCGATTTTTCGGGTGAGGGCAGCGTCTTTGAATTTGATGTAAACGTAGTGATCGCGAAAAACCTGGGAATCCCGGTGATAATCGTGGTTAGCGGACAACATAAAACCTGGGAGGAACTTCTTGGAAATCAACAGATGGCGTATCGTGCCTTTAAAGATAAAGAGGTGCAGGTAATGGCTATGGTGAGCAATAAAATAATGGAAGAAAACCTGGAGCCTGCAAAAAAGAATATGCGCGGCTTTTTGCCCGAGGAGGTACAGGTGTTCTCTATCCCACTTATTGATAATCTCAATAACCCTACCCTGAAAGAGATTGTTAAAGCTCTAAACGGAAAAGTTCTTTTCGGGGAGGAATTTCTTGATAACCAAACCGGGAATTTCGGGGTGGGGGCAATGCAGCTTCGCAATTACCTGAATACCCTGAAGAACGAAAGCCTGGTGATAACCCCCGGCGACAGGGCAGATATTATCCTTGGTGCGTTACAGGCGAATATTTCCAGTAACTATCCGCGTATTTCAGGGATAATCCTTACCGGTGGACTCACTCCTGAAAATTCAATTATAAAGCTCATTGAAGGACTTTCGGATATTGTGCCGATCATTTCTGTTGAGGAGGGTACCTTTATTGTAACCAACAAAGTGGGAGCTATAAAATCCAATATCTACGCCGACAGTATTCAGAAAATACAAACCACCATAAGCATTTTTGAGCGCTACGTTTCTTTTGATCCTTTAGTAGAAAAACTCACTAACTACAAGCCTCACGGAAGAACCCCAAGGATGTTCCAGTATGATCTGGTTAAAAGAGCGCAACAGAGCAAAAAACATATAGTGCTGCCTGAAGGAAACGATGAAAGGATCCTTACTGCCGCAGCGCGGTTGATTAATATGGATTTGGTGGATATCACCCTTTTGGGCGATGAGGAAACTATCAGGAAAACAGCAGCCAAGCTAGGCCTTAGTCTTGATTTTGATAAAGTTAATATCATCGATCCAGTGAATTCGGCTAATTTCCTTGATTATGCTGAAACCTTCTATGAACTAAGAAAGCATAAAGGAGTGAATATGGATATGGCCAAAGACAGGATGAGTGACGTTTCTTACTACGGAACAATGATGATCCACAAAGGCCACGCCGACGGAATGGTTTCGGGAGCTGCGCACACCACCCAACACACCATCCTGCCTGCGCTTCAGTTTATAAAGACCAAGCCTGGAGTTTCGGTAGTTTCTTCGATTTTCTTTATGTGCCTGGAAGATAGGGTTTCAGTATTTGGAGACTGTGCCATTAATCCGAATCCTTCAGCCGAAGAACTTGCTGAAATAACAATTTCTTCAGCAGAAAGTGCCGCCGCATTTGGAATCGAACCCAAGATAGCGATGCTTTCTTATTCCTCAGGAAGTTCAGGAAAAGGAGAAGATGTAGACCGGGTACGCGAGGCTACCGAGATCGTGAAATCGCGGCGTCCAGACTTCAAGATCGAAGGTCCTATCCAGTATGATGCCGCGGTAGATATTAGTATTGGAAAATCCAAGCTGCCGGATTCAGAAGTTGCAGGACAGGCGAATGTGTTGATCTTCCCCGATTTGAATACAGGGAACAACACCTATAAAGCCGTGCAAAGAGAAACCGGAGCCCTGGCAATTGGGCCAATGCTTCAGGGCCTCAATAAACCGGTAAACGACCTTAGCCGTGGTTGTACGGTAGATGACGTTTATAACACGGTAATTTTAACAGCCATTCAGGCACAAGGAATTTAATGAAACCAGCAGGTTGCTGGACCCAAAAATGGCAATACTCAGGCATATAATTAGAAGCCTGTGCCTAATTCCAAAATTGGGGCTAAAATTATAAACAAATGAAAAATATATTAATAATAAACTCAGGAAGTTCTTCTTTAAAATTTCAGCTTATACGAATGCCAGATGAGACTGTGTTGGCCTCAGGAATGGTAGAACGCATCGGACTCGAGGGCGCCAGGCTACATTATAAAAGTGCCGAAAATTCAGTTTCTAAGGAATTGGAGGTTCCGGATCACGCAGTAGCCTTAAAAGCGATTACGGGACTTCTGATGGATCGGGAGAAAGGAGTGATAAAAGATGCTTCAGAGATTCCTGCAATAGGACACAGAGTGGTACACGGGGGAGATACCTTCTCTAAAACCATCATTATCGATGAAAAGGTGAAAGCCAAGATCAGGGAGTATTTCTCTCTGGCTCCCTTGCATAATCCCCCTAACTTAAAAGGAATTGAGGTAGCCGAGCAACTATTTCCGCAGGCAAAACAGGTAGCGGTCTTTGATACGGCCTTCCATAGAACTATTCCTTCCCGCGCTGCCCAGTATGCTATCCCGCAATCTTTTTACGAAGATCACCACATACAGGTTTATGGTTTTCATGGCACCAGCCATAAGTATGTTACCCAACTGGCGATTGCCGAACTTAAAAAAGAGAACTCAAAGATCATAAGTGTGCACCTTGGTAACGGTTGTAGTATTACTGCGGTAAAAGATGGGAAAAGTTTAGATCACTCTCTAGGTTTCGGACCGGTTAACGGACTCGTAATGGGTACCCGTAGTGGAGATATAGACCAGTCGGTGATCTTTTATATGATCGAACAACTGGGCTATACGGCACAGGAAGTGAGCGATATCCTGCACCATAAAAGCGGAATGATGGGCCTAACGGGCTATAGCGATCTCCGTGATATCGAAGAGCAGGCTGAGAAAGGAAACCGCCAGTGTCAGCTCGCGCTGGATATGAATGCCTATCGCATTAAAAAATACATTGGGGCCTACGCCGCCGCGATGAATGGGGTAGATGCAATAGTATTTACCGCAGGAATAGGGGAGAACAGCGATGTTATTCGTGGTCTGGTTTGCCGGGATATGGATTTCTTCGGAATTAAACTGAACGAGGAAAAGAACAAAGAACGCTCTAAAGAGCTGAGGTACATCAATGCCGAAGATTCTAAAGTGAAAGTGCTCGTGATCCCAACAAATGAAGAGCTGGAGATTGCTCAGCAAACATCGGAACTTATCTCATAGTAGATCAATAAATGTAATCAAAAGCCCGCCGGATAAGGCGGGCTTTTCTTTTGAAGGTCATCTGATAGTAATTTAAATATTTTATAATTCTTTACCGGTCAAATGTTCCCAAATGATGGTGTCTTACAATAACAGCAGCGGAGCAATAACGCCAACTCTGAGTTCATTTCTGTTATAGTTAGCCAGGCCAAGGTTTTCCCTGGCAAAACTTGAATAATCGTAATACCTGCCAATATATGCAAAGAAAAACCGAAGATCGATGTTTTTAAACGGACTGTAATAAATGGTTGGGATTGCTCCATAGCTAGAACCCAAATGTTCACTTTCGGTTTTCACATTATCATATGCACTACTGGTCATAAGGGTTAGTAAGCCTTGAAATTTTGGACTAAAGCTGTATTCTACTCTTAACCAGTTTTCGATATACCTTACATCCTCTGCCACCGTCTCGTCAGCGAGAAGGTTAGTCACCACCCCTTTTGTATCGACCTGTTCATAACTGTAATGAAAGTCATACATCAAGGAGAACTTATTGTTTTGGTATTTGTGACCTAAAGTGAAAAAATAAGTTCCCCTGTTTTTTACTTCATTGCCATAGCTCATGCTGTAAATGGTTTGGAATTTCCCATCGAAAAAGCTTCCACGCCAGTTCCCAACCACGGATACCGGCCAGATGGGTTCCTGGATGTTTTCGGCAATCACATCCCCGTAAAGATCTTCATAAAGCATGGTACGTGAATTTAATACCTGCAACCCGAATTGGTGATCTTTTAAAGCCTGGTAAGTAATTCCGGCTCCGGTGACAAATGCCAGGGCATTGCTGTAAATTTCATTATATTCCAAAACATACATCGGGCTGAATTCGTATTCATAACCGCCGTAAAACGGATTCATTTTTCCAAGCCTGAGATTAAGTAATTCACTCAATTTAACGTCCAGGTAGGCAATCTCGATATTGTTGCCCAACAGGTCCAGGCTTTGAACCTCGCCGCTTTTATTAAAGCGGTGTCTGAACCGGAAACTCACATTTTCATGCAATTTACCGGAGATTCCAAGGGCTGTAAATCCATTTTGAAACTGCATCCCATTGTAATACTGGTCACCACCCCTAAATTTATAGGCCCTGAATTCCACGCGCATATCGAAGGTGAAATTTATATTTGTTAAGAGCTCACTCTTTTCTATGGGGATTACAGGCTCAGCCAAACTGTCGTTTATCTGTGAGAACCCCAATATTGGGCTTAATAAAAACACGCTTATTAAAAATGACTTTATCATAAAATAATAGGAATTTACGATTTAAATTTTAGTAGGATAGTGGGCAAAAGTATCACAAATCAATGCGTTTTGTTTAATAAGGAAACTTTATTTCTAAAGTATCCTTATAAATTTACTAAAATATTATTCAAATTAGAGTGATTTTTAGTCAACCTATTTCAGGAAAGTGCGTTTCTTCATCCTGGTGCCAAGGCTTTCTAAGGTGAAAATAGATGGCGATGAAGATCAAATGTCTAAAATGGAAAAGGTAACCTCAAAAGGAAGTAAAGCTTTCTGGATGGGACTTTTGGCAATGGTACTTGGATTTGTAGGTTTGTTTTTGTGGGCAATGCCGGAAAATTCGGCGCTTAGAGGTCCGGATATGGTTGATCCTGAAATTCAATCCCTCACTTCATTCCATGCACCTTTAATGAAAGCAATTGTTCCCTTAATCTTTGTTTTGTTATTAATTCCGGGTTTTGTTTTTGGTTTTGTTTCTGGTAGATATAAATCCTCAGGGGATTTGATTAAAAGTATGACAAAATCCATGGAATGTATGGGTTATTATATCGTAATGGCTTTTTTCTGTGCACTATTTATAGATGCTTTTTCTCGTTCAAATATAGGTCTTTTAATAGCAATTAAAGGGGCGAATTTCCTTCAGGCACTAGGCTTACCGTGTCAGATTACGATTGTTGGAATTGATTCCTATTCCTACCTTCTCTGAAAAGTATAGGCCAGCCGGAAGTCTATAAACTCTGCTATATGACAGTGAGCCAGTAGATTAAATCCTGCGCTGAAGTGGCGGTTTATGCGGTACTGCAAACCCCAGCGGTGGAAGATGTTGTCGTAGTAAGGCGTTTGGTCAAACACGTACACGCCCAGGCGCTGGCTGAACTGAAACCGGCCCAGCAAAAACTCGTGCCCGAGCAGCAACCCCGCTTTCACCGGACTGGAATTAAGTCTTTCTCTGTGAAGTTTGTCCTGCAGCTCCTCATCGTGGTAGGCTTCGGCTCCCAAAGTGAGCATGCTCAGGCTACTTACCTGCCTTCCGGCCTGCACCGCGAGCCCACCCAGCGCGTACTTTTTGCGATCACCGACTTCGTCGTAGCCATTGCGCATGGTGCCCAGCAAAGCGACATCGTAACGGGTAGAGTGGTTTCTCCAGTATTTTTCAGTGGTTGGGGTGCCGGTGAACCATGGGCGCGAGGAAGGCTGGTAACTTACCGCAAGGCCGGCAGTGGGCCAGTTTATACCTTTGTTGGGTTCCCGGCTGCCCCCATTAGAAATGTGCTGATAGTTTACACTGGGGTTGAGCCACCACCGGTCCGATAGCCGTACCCAGGCGCCGACACCAACAAGTAAATAGGTGCTCACGTGGGTGCTGTAAGACTGGTTGCCGGAGTTGGTGATGCTATCATAAGGGTTTGTTAGGTACGAAAGTCCTGCTGAGCCTTTAAAGGAGAAAAGCACCCCGTTGTTAATCCGGTAGGTGGGTTCCAGAAAATAAGCTGCGGTGCCGCTTTTACCCAATAAATCAACATCGTAATCGTAATATGCCAGCATCACACCCTGACGGGGATAGCAGCGGCAGAGGGCAAAGGTGGCGGAATCGTTACGCTGCCAGCTAAGTATAGTTTCTATTCCGGTTGGCCGTGCTCCTCTGGTATTTTGCACCTCTACAGAATGTGCGAAAATAAAGCCATGCTGTACGCCCAGACCAATCGAGAAAAGCGGTTTCTGCTTAGCTGTATTTTCTGTTACTGCTACCGAATCTGTTTGGGCTATAGCCTGGGGTGTAGCGCATGCAACAGAAATAACTACCCAAATCCATAGCCGTGCCGATACCTGCCTCGCTAAATACCGATTGCATTTTCCGGCAATTAAGTAGCCTATTTCGATGAAGTTTTTAGATATCATGAAGCTAATCCAAAGATTAGGGTCAGGAATAGTTCTCTTAGTTTTCATCTGTTTATATTTTTTAACCAGGATTTGGAATAGGCACAGGCTTATAATCCTACTCCTGTGTGTTGCCATTTTTGGGTCCAGCAGCATGCTGGTTTCATATCGTGATTTTCTAACGCTTAGCACTTCTTTGGTGATTTCTTCGGGACTAATTTCCTCTTTTATTTTAGTAGTTTGGTGAGAAGTTTAGAAAGGTCAGGTTTCTTAGTCTTTTTGATTTTGATCAATCAAGTCTGCTGGATCTTTAAGAAGTTTTTTAGCTTTAGGATTTCATATGTCGATTCGAAAGGTTTCTGTTTTTATAAAGCTAAGAATTATTTTCTAATTAGGTTTGGTCCGTCTGCGTTCACTGAAGCTTGAGCGAAGGTGAAAGGTTCCGACCGAAGGGAACAGAGCAACACAATCAGCCGAAAAAGCGAGCACGGTGTTTCGATTCGAGACCAAATTAAGCATCTTAAGTTTGATTTGTTTATTTCATTTTTCTTTGGCGTCTAGTTATTATTGTTTTCCAAAGCCACTTTGATATAGTTATTGATAGTTTTCTCTAAAACATCTAAAGGCATAGCACCATTTTGTAAAACTGCATTGTGAAACGCCCTCAAATCAAACCGACTCCCAAGTTCTTGTTTTGCTTTTTCCCGTAATTCTAAGATTTTCAGCATTCCAATTTTGTAGGCACAGGCTTGTCCAGGTAAAACGATATAACGTTCAATTTCTATAGTGACATCAGATGTAGGCATGCCTGTATCGACAACCAAACGTACAGCTCTAAACATCTCTGCCTGTAGCCTGCCAAGATTACCATAAGGGTCATTTTCGTAAAAACCTAATTCCCAAGCCAGGCGTTCGGTATACAGTGCCCAGCCTTCGCTATATGCTACAAAGGGGATAACTGTTCTAAACGTGGGAACGCCTTGAAGTTCATTTTGTATGGCGATTTGAAAATGATGCCCGGGAATACCTTCGTGATAGGCCAATGTTTTTATACCAAATTTTACATGTTCTTTCGGATCCCTCAGGTTGGCAAAAAAGACGCCACCTCTCGATCCATCCATTGCAGGGCCTTCATAATAAGCTAATGCCATACCAGCTTCCTTAAATTTAGGAACACGTTTTACCTCTAAACCTGCTTTTGGCATAACGTTGAAAGCCCTACTCATGTTTTGGCTTATATTATCAATGTTACTTCTATAATCGGCTAAAATCATTTCCCTCCCTTCATCGGAATCTGGATACAGAAATCGTTCTTCTGTATTCAGCTGTTGAATAATTTGTCCTATGGTTTTGGTAGAATCCGCATAGTTTTCTGCCTCCAGTATAGCGTACATTTCTGACTTGATTCTATCTACTTCTGAAAGCCCCAGGGTATGTACCTGCTCTGGCGTATAATCTGTAGTGGTATTTTGTTTTAACATGTGGCGATAATAGGCATCACCGTTGGGCAATTTCCATACACCTGCATCATTGGTGGCTTTTAAATTTAGATTTTCAAAATATGAAATAAGATTTTTATAAGCAGGAAAAACCGATGTATCAATAGAAGCAGCCACTTCTTTTTTATATTTCGTCTTTTCTTCTTTGGAAATTTCTTTCAATGCATCCACTTTGGTTTCAAAATTGGTATAAAGAATATTTGAAGTAATAGCGTTCGGTTTAGTAATTGACTGCCCTAAACTATCCGTTTTAATACCAACAAATCCCTTCATTTCGGTAATTAGAATGTTATTGATGAATTTTGGCGTGATGATTCCTTTTGATTCTCTTATTTTGAGACCTTCTATAAGTTGAGAAAATTTGATGTCGAATTTTGATAAACGTGAAATATATGCTTCAATGTCACTAACATCATCGAGTTTATGATAACTTTCCATCATACTGGGCAAACCGCTTTGTATACCATACATTTGATTGACTGGATAATTATGGTAGAAAAAAGGTTCAGCTTCTACCGTATTCATCTTCATATAATACCCTAAAATATCCGTGTTGAGTTGATTTTCTGGCGATTGATTTTCATAATTATAACTTAATAGCGTTATGTAATCTTCTTTGGTCTTATTGAAGTTTTCCCACTGTTTGGTATCAGAAATATCATCGAGTTCATCTTTAGACCAGTTATAAATGACTGGAACACCCAATGTTGTAGTTAATTCTGGACTATCTAATACAAGTTCTACGAATACTTTTTCATAAAAATGATTGATGCTAAAAGGTTTGAACCATATGAGATTGATCAGCCATAACCCTCCAAGGATTAGCAATGCCAACAAGATCCTTCCAGTCCAAAATTTCCAAGTGCGTTTTGTTTTAGTCATGTTCAATGTTTGTTAATGGTGGTTATTTAATGAAGGCCAACGGTCTTGTTAAGGCAAATGGCGTGGAGTAGGGACGCGTTCTTGTCTGCTTAGTTGTTTTATAATAGGAATCTAAAATACACTTTTTCGATTAAGCCCGCTATTTGCGCTTAACCGATGTGTGTGCCCAGCATGGGCATCTTTTAATATATCGAAGATATTTTATTAATCTGGAGGGTGCAAGTCCCTTATGGGCAGGGGTGACACCCTGAACCATTAGTAAGCCGCAAGGTTGCCAACTGTGAAGTTGGGACTGAAGGAAGCGGGACTACAAACCCTGGTACTGACCCTTCGACTACGCTCAGGATAAACCAAGCAGGAACCGGATATGAGGCTACAAGGTTGGATGAGCAAGCACATCATTGTGATGTCCTAAACATTTCTTTCGAAATGAAAACCGAAGTAGTAGATCCGGCAGGAATCAGGGGAAAGAAGATGTCCTTACCTGGGGAGGTCTCCACAGCCACGGGTTCGCTTAGTGGGAAGTCAGCCGAGGTCATAGTACCCACAGGAAACGAGTTGCAGTAATCTGCATAGGTCTCACAAGTGGGAAGGACTGAACATAATCCTTTCGGAAATAAGAATAGGAGCAGTGATTTGTTTTAATGGGAGACCGAATCCCAAGAAATTCTGTAGTCTATTCATAAAGTACGGAATAGTTTCAGTTGGTGTAAAGAGCGATTGGGAAAATAGATTATGAACCGCCGTATACGAGACCCGTACGTACGGTGTTGTGAGAGGCGCACTCCGTCAGTTTCTGGCGGAGCCGTCTACTCGACTGCACCCAGTTATAATTTGTACTTTGTTTTATTTTTATCCCCAATTTTTTGAAATAAGTTTAATGCTACACCTTTTTTAAGGTCTCTACTAGCTGTTGCTCCTGAAATATCTTTGAATATTTCCATATAATCTTTTCTGGTAAACTCTCTTTTATTTAATGAAACAAAATATTCAAGTCTATCTTTCTCTGTAAACGTACGTTGGTTAAAATCTAATAATTCATTTAACGATTTTTCAATCACACTAAGCATATATTCAATAAAAGTAGTTGAATTTCCCGCTTTGTCACTTTTTGATAAGGCAGCGTAATATTTTTCTTGGTCTTTGCTTATTAAAGTCTCGAAAGGTATATATTCAAAAATTGGATATTTCTCCATCAAAATTAGGGTTTGCCACAGCCTTCCCATTCTACCATTACCATCTAAAAAAGGATGAATAAATTCCATTTCATAATGAAAAACACAACTTTTGATCAATTCTATTTCTTCTGATTTCTTCAAATAATCAAATAGATCTTTCATTAAAAATGGAACATTTTGATGTGGTGGAGCAAAATGTTCTACTTCTGAACCTTTCATTATACCAACACCTTGTTTTCTATATTTACCAGCATCTTCAATTAGGTTTTTCATTAAAAGCTTATGACATTTTAAAAATGATTTCTCATCAAAGGCATCGTAATTTTCTAGATGCTCATAAATTTCTATTGCGTTGAGAACTTCTTTCACATCCTTTTTAGGACCAATTATTCTTTTATGTTCAAAGAGCGCGGTTATTTGTTCTTCAGTAAGGGTATTTCCTTCTATTTTCAAAGAGGAATGAATTGTTTTAATCTTATTTTCCTTTCTAAGTTTAGGAGAAGGTTTATTAAGATAATTGGCATTAATAGCCCCAATTTTTTCTGAAACTGAAGTAATGTATTTTAGAATAGTAGGAGTAATGTCGTATGGAGGTTTCATTTGATACTATCATTTGATATTATCAAAAGTAAGCTCATTTTTTATCAATTGAAAGAAAATTGTTGTTTTTTTAATGTTCGTTAAGGCACATAGTTTACAACGGTCTCGGCTATGAGTAGTTGCGTGGTTTAGCAATTAACTTTGCAAGTACACACCAAACTGAAAATCCGCGGGAATTTTCAGAAGTAGGCGAGAACAAGCAATTACTTATAGCCATTGTGTGTGCCCAGCATGGGCATCTTTTAATATATCGAAGATATATTATTAATCTAGAGGGTGCAAGTCCCTTATGGGCAGGGGTGACGCCTTGAACCATTAGTAAGCCGCAAGGTTGCCAACTGTGAAGTTGGGACTAAA
>JAGXIH010000010.1 GCA_024635795.1 Salegentibacter sp.
CAGTTGCTTGATTATGGGATGTCCGCTAAAGTGTGTACTTTTATTCATAGTAATAAAGTTTGTGGTAAAACCAAATTACTATAAAGCGGGAAATCCGTCAAAGGAAATCCCGCTTTTAAATATTTAACCGGACACTAATGATTTTATTATTAAAATTCAATGGACATTAATTACCTTTGAAATTCATATTCCAAATAAAATGAAAAAAATCATCTTTTTAATGGCGATAAGCGCCCTGTTGTTTTCCTGTGATCAGAAAAAAGAGCTAAATGCTCAGCAGATTATCGATAAGACCATAGAAACAGCCGGAGGCGATAAATATAATAATGCCGAGATCAGCTTTAAATTCAGGGAGGCGGAGTATAAAAGTACCCGGAACGGAGGTAAATTCCAGCTGGAACGCTTTATAACCGATTCCACCGGTACGGAATATCACGATGTGATCAATAACGAGGGTTTTACCAGATACCATAAGGATTCTGTAGTTACGGTAAGCGATTCCATGAAAACCGTTTACAGCAATTCGGTTAACTCTGTGCATTATTTTGTGCAACTTCCCTATGGCCTTAACGATGCCGCGGTAAACAAAAAACTGTTAGGAAAAGACAGTATTAGAGATAAGGAATATTACGAGATACAGGTGACCTTTGAAGACTCGGAAGAGGTAACCGATCACGAAGATGTGTACCTATACTGGATCGATACCGAAAACTTTACTATAGATTATATGGCCTATAGCTTTAAGATCAATGATGGCGGAGTCCGTTTCCGCAAGGCCTATAACCCTCAAACTGTAGGAGGGATAAGATTTGTGGATTACGAGAATTACAAGGCCGACGATCAGGATGTTCCGCTGCAAGAGCTGGATGAAAAGTATGAAGCCCGGGAGTTGGAATTACTTTCCATAATCGAGAATGAAAATATTGAAGTTAAGCTTTAATTGAAATAAAGCACCTCTGAAGTGCGGGTTCCGTCTGGGTGGATCACCGCGATGAAAAGGCTGCCGTACTCCGTTTCATCGAGATCTTCATATTTTTCTTCCTGAATAATGTAATTCACAAATTCAGGATTCAGATTGCTGTGGCCCACTACCAGCACGGTTTTCCCTTTTGTTTTCTGCTGAAAATCCTCATCGTTGAGCTTTTCGGTATTAAAAAAGTCAATTTCTTTCTCTTGTGATTCGGCTATTGGTTTGGCGGTATTCAGCGTACGTTTGTAGTTCGAGCTGAAGATAAGGTCGAATTCTAGATCCCTGAAAACCTTTGCCCACTTTTGGGCTCGTTCCACTCCGGCTGCTGTTAGTTCAGGATCTTTATCATCCGGGTTCAGGGTGTCTTTTTCGGCGTGACGAATAAAATAATAGGTGGTTACTTCGGGATCTTTCATTTCTTCTGAAGTATCTTCTTTCTGAAAGTTGCAAGCCGTGATTATTATCAGCGAAAATAGGAGTAGATATCTCATTTTATTAATTATTAAATTCAATTTCTAAAAGGATGAACTGGGTGATCTGATGCCCAAAACTACTAAAGTTATCATCTGATACCAATAGCAGCGACTGTTTCCCGTTTGGTAAAACAGGGCCAAAGCTCATTCCTTCAATATTATCGATTATTCCTTCTTCCAGGAAATTCTTAACCGATTTAAAATCGAAAACAAGTCTTTTTTCCGCCGGTTTAAAATCACTTTTACTAAGGTTCTCCATTTGGAGGGTGTTTGTCGCATTTGATGCGTCCACCTCAAAGATCTTAACGGTATTTCCTCCGGTGCCATAGCCTGCAGAATAAGCCCGTTCCAGAACCAGGAATTTATCATCTGCATATTCTAAAAGTTCTGTCACGCCGTTAACCGCAAACCAGATTATGGGAAATTTGGAAATTCCGTCCAGCTTATAAGCAAATTGTTTTTCGGCCTTTATGGTCTCTTTATTGAATTTGGTAATCCGTACCGGCGACTTTGTTCGATAGATCTTAGGTTTGGGGCCATCCTTTTTCAGTGGAAGTTCCATGGCTACCCAATACCCGGTCTTGTCCACACTTTCTGCTAAACCTTCAAAAACACCGTTGTTTCTCGGTTTTTGAACTCCCGAAGCCCTAAAATAGGTAGGAATTTCATAGTGAAATAAGTATTTCCCTTCAGAAGAAATATGAAAAAGTGAAGGATCCTTGCCGTTCTGGATAGAACCTTCAGAACTTATTGCTATTTCTCCGGTTCCTCCATTAAAACGGATGCCTTCCAGATCAGGTGTGCTTTCCCTGAAAAAGGGTTCTTCTTTATCTAGCTTTATCACTTCGGAAATAATTACGCTGTCTATACTGCGGTTTATAAGGGGGATTTGAGCCTTATAGATTCGAGGGTTTGAAGGCTGATCTGCCACTAAATAATAAGTGTTTTCATAAAAATCAATTCCCGAAAGTCCGCCTACTCTTGTGCCGTCCACTTCCAGGCCTTGCTCAAGGACAAAATCATCAAGATAGGTTACCCTAATATTTTCATTCTCTAATGTTCTGGTAGTGGCGCAGCTTGAAAACAAAATTACAGCTAAGAGTGAAAACTTGATTTTATTCATATAAGATTTCTTCAAGCGCCAAAAATAACAAATCCTTAAGATAAGAATAGGAGTTTATTGAGAGACTTTAGGAATCTATATCTTTAAATTTATGGTTGAATTAATAACTAAAACCAACAATATTATGAATACTGATCAATTAGAAGGAAAGTGGAAACAGATTCGTGGAGAATTCAAACAGAAATATGGTGATCTTACCGATGACGATACCACCTACACCGAAGGAAAATTTGATGAAATGCTGGGTAGATTGCAAGAGAAAACCGGTAAAACCAAAGAAAACCTAAAAAAAGAGATTGATAAGTGGTAATTTTTTATTTGTTTAAAAGTTGATTTTTTAAAAGAAAGGGCCGCATTGAGCGGCCCTTTTTATTCTAGGAGGGTAAATACCCCGAGGCTTGCCTCGTTAGTAAATGTTGTAAAGTTTGAAAACGTGTTCTACTAAAATGCATCGTGGGCTTGCCCCGATGAAATTTACTATTGGTTGTTTTCTGCAAGATTCTCCTGGTTTCTAAAAACCATTTCTTCATTAAATTCATCGAGTAAAATAATACTGTCGGTATGTATGTTACCGGCAAGAATCTCCTTAGAAAGCTTATTCAAAACTTCCCGTTGTATCACCCGCTTCACCGGTCTTGCACCATACTGTGGATCGAATCCACGATTTGCAAGGAATTTAATGGCTTCCGGGGTAGCGTCTATGGTAATGTTCTGCTGGGCAAGCATTTTCTTTACACCTTTAAGCTGAAGTTCCACAATTTTATTAATGTCTTCCTGCGTTAACGGACTAAACATTACAATATCATCAATTCTGTTAATGAATTCAGGTTTAATGCTTTGCTTCAAAAGCGCCAGCACTTCGGTTTTAGATATTTCCATCGCGGTGTCTATATCCTTAATAGTATCAAACTTCTCCTGGATAATATCGCTTCCCATATTTGAGGTCATTATGATGATGGTATTCTTGAAATCGGCTAGCCGACCTTTATTATCTGTTAATCTACCTTCATCGAGTAACTGCAACAGGATATTAAAAGTATCGGGATGTGCTTTTTCGATCTCATCGAGGAGCACTACAGAATAAGGTTTTCGGCGTACGGCCTCGGTCAATTGTCCACCTTCATCATATCCAACATATCCCGGAGGTGCACCTACCAAACGGCTCACAGCGTGTCTCTCCTGGTATTCACTCATATCTATTCGGGTCATGGATGCTTCATCATCGAAGAGATATTCAGCCAGGGCTTTGGCAAGCTCGGTTTTCCCAACACCTGTGGTTCCCAAAAACAGGAATGATCCAATTGGCCTTTTCTGGTCCTGGAGTCCGGCACGGCTTCTTCTCACCGCATCACTTACCGCAATAATGGCTTCTTCCTGCCCAACCACTCTCTTGTGAAGGTGATCCTCCAATTTAAGCAGTTTTTCGCGATCGCTCTGTAGCATTTTTGTTACCGGAATTCCGGTCCATTTAGCTACAACTTCAGCGATATCTTCCTGAGTTACTTCTTCCTGGATCAGGGATTTGCCTTCCTGTTTTTCACCATGTTCCTGCTGAAGTTTTTCTAGTTTTTCCTGGGCTTCTTTGATCTTACCGTATCGTATCTCGGCAACTTTTCCGTAATCGCCATCTCGTTCGGCTCTTTCAGCTTCCAGTTTGAAATCTTCGATATCCGATTTTAGATTCTGAATATTATCTACTACCGATTTTTCATTTTGCCAGCGAGCATTCAGTTCGTTGCGCTGTTCCTTTAATTCACCAAGTTCAGAACGAAGGACCTTCAGTTTATTTTCGTCTTTTTCCCGTTTAATAGCTTCAATTTCGATCTCCAACTGCATAATTCTGCGATCCAGTACATCAAGTTCTTCGGGTTTGGAGTTGATCTCCATCCGTAGTTTGGAAGCTGCTTCATCCATAAGATCAATGGCCTTATCAGGCAGGAAACGGTTGGTGATATAGCGCTGCGATAATTCTACAGCCGCTATAATCGCTTCATCTTTGATCCTCACCTTGTGGTGGGTCTCATATTTCTCTTTGATTCCGCGTAGAATAGAAATTGCACTCTCAGTATCGGGCTCATCCACCGTTACCCTCTGGAAACGACGTTCCAGGGCTTTATCCTTTTCAAAATATTTCTGATACTCGTCCAGGGTAGTAGCACCAATTGCTCTTAATTCGCCGCGCGCAAGGGCAGGTTTTAAAATGTTTGCGGCATCCATCGCGCCCTGGCCACCTCCGGCACCAACAAGGGTGTGGATCTCGTCTATGAACAGCACTATATTTCCTTCACTGGAGGTAACTTCTTTTATAACGGCCTTTAATCTTTCCTCAAATTCTCCTTTATATTTTGCCCCGGCGATAAGCGCTCCCATATCCAGGTTGTAGATCACCTTGTCCTTAAGATTGTCGGGTATATCTCCTGCAATTATTCGGTGGGCCAGACCCTCGGCGATGGCGGTTTTACCGGTACCCGGTTCTCCAACCAATATTGGGTTGTTCTTGGTACGGCGGGAAAGGATTTGGAGTATACGACGTATTTCTTCGTCCCGCCCAATTACCGGATCCAGTTTCCCTTCCTCAGCCATTTGGTTGAGATTCTTAGCGTATTTATTAAGGGCGTTATAAGTTTCTTCTGCACTTTGGGAGGTCACCCGATCTCCTTTTCTCAATTCTTCAATTGCTGCTTTTAAGCCTTTTTCGGTGGCGCCCTGGTCTTTCAGGATTTGGGCAACCTTACTGGAAGACTTAAAGATCGCCAATATCAAATGTTCGATAGAGACGTACTCATCATTCATCTTTTTGGCGATGATTGGAGCCTCATTTACGGTTTTTCCTGCCTCACGGGAAAGGATAATATCCCCACCGCTAACTTTGGGAAAACTCTCAAGAGTTTTGTCCAGAATATCGTTGAAGAGATTTACATTTATATTTAGTTTTTTCAGCAGGAAAGGAGTTACATTTTCGTCGACCATAGTTATGGCTTTAAAAATATGTTCGTTCTCAATTTGCTGATGTCCTAATTCCTGGGCCAGCTGCTGAGCCTGCTGAATGGCCTCCTGCGATTTTATGGTAAAGTTGTTGAAATTCATAGTCAAGTTGTTTTTCTCGATTAAAGCAATACCTGTACCACTGAAAAATAAAGACAAAATGACCGATATCTCTAAGAATTTACAGACAAAAAGTCATTTTAGTTTAATTTTATGGAAAAATTTTTGAGATTTGGCGGGATATTAAAGTTATTAAGAAATAAGATTAGAAAAAAGAAAACTATGGGATTATTTGATAAAATGTTTAAGAGCGAAAGGGATATTGCAAAGGAAGAAATTGAAAAGATCCCGTGGAAATATATTACCGAAGAGCAGGATATTGAAGATTTGGAAAAGCAGTCTTTAAGTAAACCAGTGATTATCTTTAAATATTCTACTCGCTGTGGAATAAGCCGTATAACTTTGCGCAAATTTGAGAATGATCTGCCTGAAAACCTGGATGTAGCTTTCTATTTTATGGACCTCGTTAAATACAGAGCTTTATCAAACGAGATAGCAGAAAGATTCAAGGTGCGCCACGAAAGTCCGCAGCTAATTGTTATTAAAGAAGGGAAAGTTCTTCATCATAGTTCCCATCAGGACATAAATGCAAAAAAGATATCAGAATATATCTAATTAATTTTTTGCTGTTAAAAATGATATAATTCTTCAGGGATTCACGCTTGCCTTTGTATCTTTTAAATAAAATCTGAAGAAATGGCTAAAAAGGAAGATATCAGGAAACTGGAGGAAAACTGGAAACAGTTAAATGAGGAAGATAAGGAGGGAGTGTTAGCTCAACTCTGTCTCCTTCCTCCTCCGGGGGTACCCCCGGAGGAGGAAAATTTAGCTTTTCGTTTTATTGGTTGCTAAATCCAACTCCAGTCGGCCTTCAAATTTAATGGCTAATTGTTGAACTACCAAG
>JAGXIH010000011.1 GCA_024635795.1 Salegentibacter sp.
ATTGAACTTTTTGAAGAAAGTCTGGGTCAGCTTAAAAGAATCTGTTATCTGGGCCCGCAGATCGGGATTTCCTTCAACATAAGTATATGGGTCCAGGTAGAATATAAAAGGATTGAAATTGCTGTAATTCGGTCTTGATATTCTTCTGCTATAGGCATAGTTCAACTGGTAATTCTCACTTACCTTCTGTTCAAGCATGGCATTGGGAAAGAACTCCAGATAATCCCTCTTATTACTTTCATTCATGGTAAAGGATCTTCCCTCACCAAAAGTTTGTTCCGCTCTAAGTCCTGCCTGTAAATTCCAGGTGTCATTAAATCTGTTACTGTAGCTCACATATGCCGCGTAGATATCTTCTTCATATTTAAATCTGTCGCTATTGGAGGGGTCTAGGCGGCGATCGTTATTCTCCGTCACGAAATACTTTAGATCACTATCAGATATTACCTTACTGGCTTTTACTCCCAATTCAAGATTTGAACTGGCTGACAAAGGTTTTGTGAAATCTATTTTTGCAGCGTAAATGCTGTAGTCTGATAGGCTGTTATTGTCGAGCAGTTCCAGTACTTTAGAATCATCAGTGTGGTAGGTATAAGTATTAGTGAAACTGGCATTAACTTCGTTTTTGAGTCTCACATAATCCACATCGGCCGATATGGAGGTTCCTGTAGTATCCAGTTTTCCCGTATAGTGAACATTGAACTGCCCGTTTGAAAAACTGTCATTCCTGTTGTTAAGGGCATCTACGCTAACAAAAGGACCATTTACAGGGTGCCGCAAAGTACTGAAGGTATTCCAGTCATCTTGTCTGTCCTTGTAAATAAGATTGGCCATTATTCCAATGCTGTGATTGTCATTAAAATCGTAATCCGTTCCAATTCGAAGAGATGGAACAAATTGTTCGCTTTCCTGAAGTCCTGATTGTTCGTATATGGAAAAGTCCTGGTTACCGGGAAATGTTCTGATCACCTTCTGTGGCCTGTAATCTCCCCGTTCAGACAGATCTAGATTGAAGAAAGAATTCCAGTTTCCTTTGTTATAGCTCAAATTAGCACCCCCATTGAATAATTTCTGATTACTTACTTTATACCCCCCGTAAATACTACCAGTGAGTCCGGTGCCGACACTCTTCTTAAGGTTTATGTTCAAAATCCCGGCGGTACCTTCAGCATCATATTTGGCTGAAGGGTTATGGATCACTTCAATTTCTTCTATGCTTTCTGCAGGCATGCTCTCGAGCAGGGTCTGGAGTTCCTTGGCTGAAAGGTAAGTCATACGCCCATCGAGCATAACAGTTACTCCCTGGTTTCCGTTGATCATAAAGTCCCCATCCTGTCCAACTGAAACTCCGGGTGCTCTGGAAAGCATTTCATAAGCCGTTCTGCCGGCAGCAACAGCAGTTCCTTCCACTTTCATCACCATTTTGCCATTTTCGACTTTTACACGCGGCCTCCAGCTATGGATCATAACCTCGTTGAGCATGGCCATTTCTTCCCGCATGGTAACCAATCCGAAATCCCTGCTGAAATCTGAACTGGCTATTTCAAATAACGGGCTAAATGTGGATTCAAAACCTATGGCGCTGAATCTCAGTACATATTTTCCATTTTTAGGGGGTTTCAGATTAAAGGTCCCATCCATTTCTGTAGTCGATCCCGTTACCAGTGTAGAATCGGGTAATTTCATTACTGCGACAGTCGCAAAAGGTATGGATTCTTCTTTTTGGTCCATAAGGCTCCCGCTGAGCAAACCCTGCTGAGCGATACTGATCTGTGTTATAAAACATATAAAAAAGGCGATTGTTAATTTTCGATACAACTTCATCACGTTTATTTTAATTGGTTAATAATTGATTGATGAAGCAAATATGACAGGAATTAACCCTCCGGGGAACCGCAATTCTATGAACCGGGATTTCATCTCAATGAACCGGGATATGGTCAATATGAAATGGAAGGGAGTTTTTTAAAATTAAGAGATCTTGCACAAGAGATAGAAATCCAAACCATAATGGATATGAGAAAACGAAAAAACCTTTTAATTTTTTACATTTACCTTTTAGATAAAATAAAAAGAATAGAAGCTTCAGCTAAAAATATTGACTCCTCACGGAAACGATTCGGATTTTATTTGATCCTAAAAGATATCGGCATTGCAGCTTTAACGACTGTTCTGTTTTACTATGTAATGGTTTTTATGCACCAGGGCTATATTATGCTTCCCTCTTTTTACAATTTGGTTGAAATGGGCTTGGCATTTGTATTTCTCCTGTTTCTTTTCTGGGTGCATCATGGAATTTCTGGCTTAATGGAGTCTGATGTGTTTAAGAGAACCAGTCCCGTTAACAGAACCATTATTGAACTATCCATTGTTATTCTGGCGACTCTCCTGTTAACTTTTATTGTGACTTATCTTCCGTCCAGTTATATATTTCCTCCCGAGGCCATTCTACCCGAACGGGTACGAACTGCCTTTGTTATAACGATCATCCTTTCTCTGTTTTTCTATTTTTTTGTCGAACGGGAAAGAAATAAAAGAAAACTTCAGGAAAAAGTATTGCGCTCAACCCATCTCCAAAAGGAGAATTATCAGGCCCAGATACAAAGCCTTAAAAATCAGGTGAACCCTCATTTCCTATTTAACAGTCTCAATGTCTTGAGTTCCCTGATTCAGAAAAACCAAAGCCAGGCCCAGGAGTTCGTGCGCAGGCTTTCAAAAGTATACCGATCCTTCCTTGATCATAGCCAAGAACAGTTGGTGTCGCTTCGAAAAGAGATGGAATTAACAGAGGCTTATATTTACCTGCTTAGTACGCGATTTGGTGACAATGTTCGGTTTGAGATAAATGTCTCCAAAGATCATACGCATTTATTATTGCCTCCCGGTTCTCTGCAGATGTTGGTCGAAAACGCCATAAAGCATAACGGCTCTACCAGAAAAAAGCCTTTAATCATTCAGATCTCTTCCGAAAAAGATGAACTGATTGTGAAAAACAACCTCCAGCCCCGTTTGGAGAAAATGGAATCCACCAGGACCGGATTGGAAAATATTACCAGACGATACAAATTTTTGACAGATCAGGAAGTGAAATTCATTACATCAGAAAAAGATTTTATTGCCAAACTTCCATTGCTAAAAGTTGAAGCTTATGAAAATAGTAATTATTGAAGACGAAGCCTTTGCAGCAGATTCCCTGGAGTCGATGATCCTTGAATTACGGCCGAAAACCGATGTGCTGGAAAAGTTAGAATCGATCGAGGAAGCTGTGGAATGGTTCAGCATGAATCAGCATCCTGATCTGGTGTTTTGCGATATACATCTTTCAGATGGGAACAGCTTTGAGATTTTCAGGCAAACAGAGGTTAAATGTCCGGTGATCTTTACCACTGCTTACAATGAATATGCTATTGAAGCTTTTAAAGTAAATAGCATAGATTATCTGCTAAAACCTATTGGGAAAGAAGAACTTGCAAAGGCAATACGAAAGTATGAAGAACTTAAGCAAACGAACCTGCCCCTGGAGATCAAAAACTTACAGAGTCTTCTACATGATGCTGCCAAAGGAAGCTCTCAGGCAGAGAAGAAATCCCGTTTTATGGTAAAATCAGGACAATCAATAAAAACTATTTCCAGTGAAAAAGTAGCTTATTTTTTGGCAGAAGACGGAGTGGTATTATTGGTTACTTTTGAGGCTAATCGTTTTGTGGTGAATTATACCCTCGATCAGTTGGAAGAGATGCTTGATCTTAAAACATTTTTTAGGACCAACCGGCAGCTTATTGCAAACATCAGATCTGTGAAGGAGGTGAGCCCCTATTTTAAAGGACGGCTTCATCTCGTTCTAAATCCATCCCTGGCAGGTGATCAGATCATAAGCAGTAGTAAGGCTTCTGCTTTCAAGGATTGGCTGGACCTGTAAGAAATGTAGAGATTATTGAATAATGACCAGGAAATGAGACTGAAATTAGCTGAGAAAATAAAACCGCGGTATCGGGTTTGGCTGCACAGAATACTTGTGGCTGGATTAATAACTGTCGCAATCCAACTGATATTCCTTTATGTAAAATATGGGAGTATATTCGTAGAGCTACATTACACCTCTGGAATTGAATTTACCTTTACATTTCTTTATTTTCTATCGCTATTTTCGATATATCCCAGGATTTCCCGTTTTCTCCATTCTCCTGTATTCAATCGCATGGGGTCAGTTTATATCAATATTCTTGAAGGAATAACTGTAGCCATGTCTACTTTCCTGTTGATCACGATCATGAAAATCTTGCCAATATATATACTGCTCTTGTATCTCAACGCAAGATATGAGGATATGAATGCCTCATTTGACATAGATGCTTTGCGCCGGGACGTCATTGCGCATGCCGTCTTAGGTCTTTTCATTTATTATTTTGTAGAAAGAGAGAGGATTCGGAAGCAAATACAGGCAGAAGCTTTACGATATGCACAGCTACAAAAAGAAGAATTTAAAGGTCAACTGGAGAACCTGAAAAACCAGGTGAATCCTCATTTCCTGTTTAATAATCTTGAAGCTCTTGATTCCCTTATTGAAAAAGATCCGGAAGAAGCTGTCAGATTTGTAAACCGCTTATCTTATGTCTATCGGTCTTTCCTAAATCATGAACAAGAATTGGGGACATTGGCAAAAGAAATGGAATTGGTGGAGGCGTATATATATTTGCTAAAAACCCGTTTCGGGGATAAAATACAATTTAACATAAAAACACCTCCGGAATACATGTCTCTTCAGATACCTCCCGGAAGTTTACAGGTACTTATTGAGAATGCTGTATTATATAACGAAATTAGCAGAGAAAAGCCTCTTCATATCAATATCAGTATTCACAGGGGAAAACTCATGGTGCGCAATAATTTGTATGAGATTGGGCGTGAAAAGACATCAGGAGCGGGGTTGAAGGATTTAATAGAAAGGTATGAATATTTCACCAATGAAACCATTGAGGTAGAGGAGACCGGCAGAGAGTTGGTTGTTAAACTGCCCTTGCTAAAGCTTGAAGAGGAAGAAGACGATGTCGAGAAAAAGTTCTGATCCCTGTCGAAATTTGCACGTAGAGTCCGAATCCTGGTTTCATTTTTATAGGGGATTAATTCCAAAATAGTAGGATTGCCATTCTCATCGGTATAGGTAAACGGGTGTACGCTTTTCTTCCTCCTGGTTTTTCTCCAGAAATCGGTATGCAAATAGGCATATAAAATGCCTCCTATAATTGCTTTCAGGTTAAGGTAGGAATCAAATTCAACAGAAAAGGCTTTTCTTACACTCCAGCCTTCTTCTTCTTCTTCTTCCCTTATCCGGTCAAAAGACTTTATTATATAATATCCGGTTTTATTTAGCGCAACAAACCAATAAATCTAATTCCGTATTTTTACCGGACACTAATGAAAATTTATATGAAAACTTTTTGTTTCAGATTTTAAGTTTTTTAGCGGAGATATTAACCGCAACTTAGAATTGATTTGCAAAAAAATATAACCCTAGAATTCTATAGTAAATCAAAAAACTTGTATTTTTATAAAATGGAAGTCAATTAGACATATTCAAGTTCAAGATTAAGGACACCTAAAAGGTTACCTTTAAGATATAATTCGTTGTAACCTTTGTCAGTTCTAAGATACGTAGGTTAGGTTTGAATCCTGGCAAGGTCACTTAAAGCAGAAAGTTCGCACGTGAGTGCGGACTTTTTTGTTTTCTGCAAAAACTGAGCGTAGCTTAAAGCTTTGGAGGGATCAAGCCTAATTGTTGTAGACTATTCCAGAAGAAAATTCCTACAAATCGTTTTCCGAAGAAGGCATTTATCAAGTATTTAAGTTATTGGCCTAAAAGTATTTGCAGGGCCTCTTTTTCTTCTTATCTTGGTAAGACCATAACATAAGTAGGTTAAGTTCATGGTAGATTTGGGGCAAAAAAAGGTGGATGAATAATCCGCCTTTTTTTATGTTCAATTTTCTGGGATCAAACTCAAAAGTTCCTTAAGAGCTCTATCAAACTATTTTGAAATTTTTAAAAAAGGAAATAAACCTATGTTTATCCCGAGATATTTTTGATTCATGATCACTGCTTAATTTAGCAAGGAAGTACTATACTTGTGGAAATAATTGCTAACTTACTGATCACAACAGCTCATAAACTCAATTAAAACCTGTGTTTATGAACAAACCTTACCAACGAGGCGAAGAAAAGACAGAGGCAACATAAGCTCAAACAAAATGGGTTGAAAATGGAACCACGGAATTTAATTTAAAATAATGGAACCAGATATTATTATCGTTTTGTTAATCCTTAGTGTAACAGTAATATTGCTGGTATTCGATTTTGTCCGCATTGATATTGTTGCTATTGGTTGTATGCTGGCGCTGGGCTGGACCGGTATTTTAAATCCGCAGGAGATGTTTTCCGGGTTTTCGAGTAATGCCGTAATAGCCATGCTTAGCGTGATGATACTGGGGCGCGGTATTGCCCGAACGGGTATCATGGATGAATTTTCAAAATTTGTTATCAGCAAGGCTGGCAGCCACAAACGAAATTTAGTTGGATTACTCTCAATTTCAGCAGGTTTACTATCTGGTTTAATTCAAAATATTGGCGCAGCTGCGCTTTTTCTGCCCGGAATCATGCAGGTTTCTCGCCGTACGAAGATTCCCGCATCATCGCTTATTATGCCCGTTGGGTTTGCAGCCATACTGGGGGGAACCCTAACCATGGTTGGCTCGGGTCCGCTTATTCTGGTAAACGACCTGTTAAGAAATGAAGGCCTTGAAGCCTATAACTTATTTAGCGTAACCCCTGTTGGCATTGTGCTTCTCTTGTCGGGCATAGGTTATTTTTTGCTGTTCGGAAATAAAGTTTTACCTAAGAAGAAAGGTGGGGAAACAGAAAAAACCGAACAGGAAAGGTTAGTTGAGAAGCTTGATTTACCAGACAATATCACGCTGTTGACCGTACCCGGTAAAAGTTCACTGGCTGGGAAAACAACAGAAGAGGCAGGCTTATGGAAAAAATACAATATCAATCTTTTAGGCATTGGGAAAGGGGAGGATGTGGTTTACGCCCCCTGGCGTGAAAACAAGTTTGAGAATGGGCAAACCCTTGCCGTTTTGGGTTCTGCTGAAAACACAGATCAGTTTTCAAAAGACTTTCAGCTTGAGAATCGCTCTGCGTCGGGCAATTTCTCTGATGGTTTTAACCCTAATGTCAGCGGTTTTGCAGAGGTGATTATTCCTCCGGATTCAGAACTTGCCGGAAAAAGTATACGAGAATACACCCTTAGAAAACGCTATGCTGTTGAGCCGGTAATACTATTCAACAAAGGAGAAAGAGTGGAGGGAGATTTTTCTGATGTGGTAATCGGCACAGGTGACACCCTGATTGTTTACGGCAGGTGGGACAATATAAAAGATTTGAAAGAAAGCGCTGATTTTGTTGTGGTCACTGACTTCGATGTAGATAAAAAAGATAAGTCAAAAACCTGGCCGGCTATAGGCTGCTTTGTATTTGCCATTGCTCTGGCAATGTTCGGCTTTCCCATTTCTATGGCTTTTTTGACCGGAGCTCTTTGTATGGTTCTGGCCCGTGTATTGAATATCGGACAGGCCTATGAGTCAATTGAATGGAAAGTAGTTTTTCTGCTGGCGGGATTGATTCCTTTGGGTGTGGCCATGCAAAAAACAGGGACTGCTAACTTCCTGGCCGAATCTATCATGAGTGTAGTTATTGATTTACACCCTGTTTTCTTCATACTGATGATTGGAGTGTTGTCAACCGTTTTTTCACTGTTTATGTCCAATGTAGGAGCAATTGTCGTGCTGACTCCGCTGGTAATAGGTATGGCCGGTATTGACCCCAGACCACTTGTGCTGATGGCTGCGGTTTGTGCCGCAAACTCCTTTATTCTGCCCACACACCAGGTTAATGCCTTCCTGATGTCATCGGGTGGGTATCGCAATGCCGACTATTTAAAGGCAGGGAGTGGAATGACAATCCTATTCCTGGCCGTTACAGTTACTCTGTTCTACTTTTTTATTATTTGAGTCCTGTAGAAAACTATCAAAAAATTCGCTAAAAATAAGCGCTTTCTTTAATGGTGATGGTCTTCTTCTGCATATTCGTATGTTTCATGAATTATCAATAGAAAAATACTAAATCTGAAACTGTGAGGGAGACTAATACTTCCTGCATCTACGGAATGGGGTGGAACCAGCTAAAATATACACCATTTCCTTTTTGGAAGGCTTGTAGGTTTATTTAAAAAACAAGAATTTTAATTTATCTTACCGGCTCATATAATTTATTAGTGTTAAGAACCCAATTTTATCCAAGTCCTTACCTATGACCCTATTCAAAAAAATAATTTTCTTATTGCTAATTCTGGCTATCTGTTCTTGTGCTTCTGAAACAGAAAGCACCAGTTTTAGAATAGGCTTCTCACAGGCAATGACTACCGATAATTGGCGTAAACAGATGAACAGGTCTATGCAGGTGGAAGCCTCTTTGCACCTCGGTCTGCAGCTGGAAATAAAGGATGCTCAAAATGATGTAAAGCGCCAAATTGAGCAAATTGAAAGCTTTATTGAGCAGGGTGTTGATGTTTTGATCGTTTCCCCAATTCAGTCACAACCCATTACCCCTGTAATTGAGAGGGCGATGAATTCAGGGATACCTACTATCGTAATAGATAGAAAGATAGAGGGCAGTAATTATACCTCATATATTGGAGCCGATAATGTTGAAATAGGAAAAAATGCGGCTAATTTCATATTGTCTCATTCAAATGGGGAAATAGAAGTTGTAGAGATTACGGGATTGGAGGGCTCTTCTCCCGCTTATGAACGTAGTGAAGGTTTTACTTCAGTTATTCAACAGAACGACAAAGTTAAACTTGTCTCCCAAATTCGTGGGGATTGGGAAAAAGCATCTGTAAAAAATAAACTTGAGCAAAAACTTGATTCCATTCAAACCCCCGATTTTATTTTTGCTCATAACGACAGGATGGCACTTGGAGCCTGGGAGGTGGCCAGAAGCAGGAATTTCGAAGATAGTATACAAATTATAGGTGTAGATGGCCTTTTTGGGCCAAATGGAGGCATCCAATTAGTGAAGGAGGGTATATTAACGGCTACTATCCTGTATCCTACCGGGGGAGGAGAAGCCATTAAGCTCGCCAATCGTATTCTTAGTGGTGAAAATGTTCCTAAGAATAATATCCTAAGTACGGTGGTTATAGATTCTGTAAATGTCAATATTATGCAGAACCAGTTCAATAGGATTAATCAGCAGCAATACGATATCGAAAAACAGCAGGGGATCATAGATCAGCAGTTGGCTACCTATAGATCACAGGCTATTCTAATAAAAGTAATGATCGGCCTAAGTATGCTCTTGTTTATTCTGGGCTTATGGGCGGGCTATCTCGTTTATAAATTGAAAAAGAGCAAAAGAAAACTGGAGATAAATAATAAAAAGATCAAGACCCAGCGTAATCAGATCGAAAGTTTTGCTGAAAAACTTCAGATTTCCAATGAGTCTAAGATCAATTTCTTTACAGCCCTTTCTCACGAATTTAAAACCCCTTTAAGCCTGATCATAAGCTCTATAGAGAGCATCACCGGTAGGAAAAATAAGAATATTCAGGAGTTTTCCTATGAAACCAGTTTAATAGTAAATAATTCCAAACGTTTACTCCGGTTAATTGATGAATTGTTGGATTTCAGAAAACTGGAAAGTGGAAATTTAAAGCCCAGACCTGTAAAAACCGGTATTATTGGTTTTCTTCAGAATATTTATGAGGATTTTAAAAGTGAGGCTTTAAGAAAATCTATACAGCTTGAATTTAAAGCTCCCCGAAATGAGGTCGAGGTATATATAGACAGAAATATGATGGATAAGGTATTTTATAATATCCTGTCTAATGCGCTTAAGTTTACTCCTCACAATGGAAAAATCTTAATCCAAATTGAAGAATCCACCTCAAATACTTTGGAAATTAGAATTAAGGATTCCGGTATTGGAATTCCCAAAGAAGAGTGGGAGCAGATTTTTGATCCGTTTCGTCAGGCGAGTAATAATGCCCGGCCCAGCTCAGGTTTAGGTTTATATATAAGTAAGCAATATGTAGAGCTCCAGAAAGGAAAAATTGAAGTTTATTCGCATCAGGGTTCAGAATTTAAAATTACTATTCTGAAAGGGGATGATCATCTCAAAGAATATGAGGTGGAAAAAATTGATCCCGGAAACACCTATCAGAAACAATTTGAAACTTTAAGTCCACCGGAAATTAGTGAGGTGACCCTGCCGGAAAATGCTGAGTCAATTTTAATCATTGAAGATAACCCCGACCTCTCTTACCTTTTATCAAAGAAATTCGGTGAACGGTATAAGGTATATTTATCTGATGGAAGAAAAGCGGTAGAAATGGCACTGGACCTTATTCCTGATATTATAATTTGTGATTTAAACCTTCCTGAAAAATCTGGCTTTGAAATTTCAAGGGAACTTAAAAATGACCTGCGCACTTCTCATATTCCTACCATTATTCTTACTGCTCTTAATGATGAAGAATCCCGCTTAAAAGCCCTGAAAGCCGGAGCCGACGCTTATATAACGAAACCCTTTAACTTCGAAATCCTCCTGGAATCTCTACGTACGGCACTTTATAATCGTGAAAAACTGAGGTATTACTATACGAATAGGATAGATAGGGTGACCGATGAAAACTTTGAAGATTCTGAACAGCAATTTCTCAAGGAACTAAATGAACATATTCAGAATAATTTAAAAGATCCCGATTTCAGTGTTGAAGAACTGGCCCGACTTCTCAAAATATCCAGGGTTCAGCTTTATCGAAAAGTTAAGGCTTTGCTGGATATGAACATAAGTGAGTATATTAATGAACAGCGCTTAAGAAAAGCCAGGCATTTGCTTAAGGATACAAGTCTTAATATTTCTGAAATAGCTTATTCTGTTGGTTTCTCATCACCGGGTTATTTCTCCACAAGTTTCAAAAACAAATATAGAGAGAGCCCCAAGCAATTCAGAAAGTAAAATTTCTTCGCAAAGGTTTTCGCTGTAAAATTGTTTTAGTGTATCGTGATTAGAATTTACGTATCATATTTAAAACTATAACGTTATAGCGGGATATAATAAAAGTCTTTAAAAACTTGGTATATAGTGATTTAACATATGTTTTGCATTCAATTAACATTTTTATATGCTTTTGAGCTAAACTTAAAAGCGGGCCTCTCTTTTTAAACATATTTTAGTTTCACAATTAGAAATTACGATATGAGTAAAATTTTAGCTTGGTCGATTAGTGCAGCTTTAGCCGGCTTTTTATTCGGATTTGATACCGTGGTGATCTCTGGAGCCGATAAACAACTCCAGTTACTTTGGGGAACTTCCGATGCTTTTCACGGCTCGGTTGTGATGGCTATGGCCTTATGGGGTACTGTTGTGGGAGCTATTTTTGGCGGGATTCCCACCAATAAATTTGGAAGAAAAAACACCCTTTTAATAATAGGAGTGCTATATTTTATTTCGGCACTCGGATCAGCCCTTGCCAATGATCCTATAACTTTTGCTGCCTTGCGTTTTATTGGTGGTTTGGGAGTAGGTGCTTCCACTATTGCAGCACCCACTTATATTTCTGAAATCGCGCCGGCTAAACATCGTGGCAGATTGGTTTCTATGTACCAGTTCAATATAGTATTAGGAATTTTAATCGCTTTTCTTTCTAATTATTTATTAAGAAATACCGGAGAACAGCCCTGGCGATGGATGGTTGGGATCGAAGCAGTACCGGCTTTTATTTATTTCCTTTTTGTGTTGTTTATTCCCAAAAGCCCCAGGTGGCTTATCTCAAAATCAAGAAATAGCGAGGCTGCTGATATTCTGCAGAAAATAAATCCCGAAACTGATCTGGAGACCAAAATGCAGGAGATAAAGCAGCAATCTGAGACCAAAGTTTCAGGGGAGAACATTTTCATGAAAAAATACCGGTTTCCGCTCATTCTGGCATTTTTGGTGGCCTTTTTCAACCAGCTCTCCGGGATAAATGCTTTTCTTTATTATGCACCAAGAATTTTTGAAGAAGCCGGCCTTGGCGCAAGTACAGCTCTTTTAAGCAGTATTGGAATAGGCGTGGTGAATCTGCTATTTACTTTATTAGGAGTTTTTCTAATCGATAAACTAGGTAGAAAACAATTAATGTTTATTGGTTCTATAGGCTATATCATTTCCCTTTCACTTGTGGCGGCCGCATTTTTCCTTAATTGGGGCGGGTTATGGGTGCCTATATTTCTCTTCCTGTTTATAGCGGCACACGCCATTGGCCAGGGAGCAGTGATCTGGGTATTTATTTCAGAAATATTCCCTAATCATTTACGGGCATCTGGCCAGGCTTTTGGCTCATCAACACACTGGGTACTTGCTGCGATAATACCTTCTTCTATACCCTTTTTGTTTGCCACTATAGGAGCTGGGTATGTTTTCGCCTTTTTCGCCTTTATGATGGTGTTGCAACTACTCTTCGTCATCTTCATGATGCCGGAGACAAAAGGGAAATCCCTGGAAGAACTAAGCGAAGAACTGGCATTAAAGGATACCGGTGAACTTTCATATAAAAATCATTAATTAAACAGAAATCATGAAAAATAATTATCAAGCTTTACTTCTCTTTTTTCTCGGAGCCATTTTCTTCACCTCTTGTAAAGATCGTGAACCTGAAAATTCTTCTTCAGAAAAGGATACCATAGTGCAAGCTGACGAAGATTTTAGACCAAACTTTCACTTTACCCCAAAATCGGGCTGGATGAATGATCCCAACGGGATGTTCTTCTATAACGGTTATTTTCATCTCTACTTTCAGCATTACCCAGATGATAATATATGGGGTCCTATGCATTGGGGGCATGCTATAAGTACCGATATGATCACTTGGAAAGAACAACCTATTGCCCTGGAGCCTGATGAAAAAGGTTATATATTTTCAGGAAGCGCGGTAGTAGATAACAATAATACTTCCGGATTTGGACAGGAAGGTAAAGTGCCTATCATAGCCATGTTTACTTATCACGATCCTAAGGGTGAGGAGGCAGGAGAAATAGACTATCAGTCCCAGGCCATTGCATATAGTCTTGATGAAGGAAAAACCTTTACTAAATATGAAGGAAACCCTGTGATTGAAAATCCCGGAATTCGTGATTTTCGGGATCCAAAAATAACCCGTGATGAGGTACACGATCAATGGGTTATGGTACTTTCTGCCGATGATAAAACGATGTTTTATACTTCTCAAAACTTAAAAGATTGGGAGTTAGCCTCTGAATTTGGCCGTGGGATAGGTGCCCACGGCGGGGTTTGGGAGTGTCCCGACTTTATACAGATGAAGGTGGAAGGAACTGAGGAGAAAAAATGGGTTCTAATTCAAAGCTTAAACCCAGGTGGATTCAACGGTGGTTCCGGTACCCAATATTTTGTAGGCGATTTTGATGGCAAAACCTTCACACTGGACGAGTCTATGAAAGATTTGGGTGAAGACCATCATTACTGGATAGATTTTGGTAAAGACAATTATGCAGGAGTAACCTGGGCCAATATTCCAGAAGAAAACGGACGCAACCTATTTATGGGTTGGATGTCAAACTGGCAATATGCCAATGAGGTTCCTACAGAGACCTGGAGAAGCGCTATGACCATTGCTCGCGAATTGAGGCTGGAGAAGAATGACAACAGTTACCTTATTACCTCTGTTCCTGCAAAAGAACTTAAGAACTATAGGGGTATCAGTTATCAGGAGGAAAATATAAAGATTGAGGGAGAGACCAAACTTATAGACTCTTCTAGAATAGATCTTGCAAGTGCAGAGATAAGGTTTAACATCTCAGATCTTAAGGATACCAATTATAAGTTCAGACTTTCTAACTCTCAGGGAGATGAACTTGTGTTCGGATATAACCATTCAAAAAAGGAATTTTATCTGGACAGGTCGGCAGCGGGGCAAACCGATTTCTCTGAAGACTTTGCAAATAAGATGTCTACTGCTCCCCGAATATCGAAATCTGAAGACCTAAGTGGAATTATTATTCTTGATAAAACTTCCATTGAACTATTTTTTGATGAAGGAGAAACTGTAATAACAGAAATACTCTTTCCCAATTTTCCTTGGGAGCAACTCTCTGTAATTGCAGAGGACGGCGAATTCACCCTGGATAATGTAGAAGCATACCAATTAAATTTTAAATAAACATAGAACCATGAAATTAAAATTAAGCTTATTCCTGTTGCTCTTAATGCCTTTGAGCTTTATTACAGCTCAGGAGATACAAGTAACGGGTACCGTAACCACCGCTGAAGACGGAATGCCACTATTAGGAGCGACGGTTTCTATAAAGGGAACCTCTAGGGGAACCACCACAGATTTCGATGGAAATTATAGCCTTGATGGGGTAGCAGAAGATGCTACGCTGGTATTCACATTTATGGGCTATAAAGAAACGGAAGTGCCGGTAGAAGGTAGAAGCGTTATTGATGTTGTTCTGGAGGCTGATGCTGCTTTGCTCGACCAAGTAGTGATAACAGGTTATTCCAGGGAACGAAAAGTAGATGTGACGGGAGCCATAACAGTGGTAGATGTTGCACCTATTGAAGGCCAGAGCAGAAGCTCGGGAAATGCCATGCAGGCCCTTCAAGGACGGGTGCCTGGGTTATTCGTTGAAAAATCAGGAGATCCCACTGGAGCAAGTAGCCGGGTGCTTATACGGGGTGTCACTACTCTTGGTAATAATGACCCTTTGTATGTTATAGATGGGGTGCCTACCCAGCGGCAGGAAGTGTTTTCATCACTTAATCCTGACGTAATAGAATCTATTCAGGTACTTAAGGATGCATCGGCTTCTTCTCTTTATGGAGCAAGAGCGGGTAACGGCGTGATCGTGGTAACCACCAAAAATAGAGCTGGAGCCGCAGAGAAGGTAAGCGTAAGCTTTAATTCTAACATTTCTGTACAATCTGAAAAGCAACAACGCTATGATATGTTAAATGCTTTACAGCGCGGTGAAGCGATTTGGAGAGCCTCTGTGAATGATGGTGCCGATCCTGCTTCGGGATATGGAGAAATCTATAATTTCGACTGGAATATGGATTTTGATAACCCCGTATTGAATAGTGTTAGTGTTCAACCTTTTGTAGGAGGAGACGAAAATGTACCGGTGGGAGATACGGACTGGCAGGATGAGATGTATGAAATCGGCTATGTTATTAATAATGAACTTACTGTTTCTGCAAATTCAGAGAAATCTTCGTTTTTAGTAAACATGGGGCATTTAAAAAATACTGGGATTTTAAAATATACTAATTACGATCGTTATACAGCAAAGATCAATGCTAATACAAAGCTTTTTGATGATAAGGTGAGATTTGGGGTCAATACTCAGTTCTCAACTTCAGATGAGACCCTAGCCGCTACAGATGTTGGTAGTGCTCCCACTCCCGGACTAGCCATTTCACTGGCTCCTACCATTCCTGTATATGATGCAAATGGAAATTTTGCAGGGCCGCTTGGAGCGGGATATTCCGATAGGAATAACCCTTTGCTAATGCAGTATTTAAATCGCTGGGATAATGCCGAGAAGAATAATTTTTTTGGGAATATTTATGCCGAAGTTGACCTTATAGAAAATTTAACCTTTAGGACAAGTCTTGGTATAGATTTCAGTGACTTTAAAAGTAAAGATATAGAACGAAGAGTAAATAATGGTTTTATTACCAGAAGCAACAATAGGTTAACCTTCGACACCAATAAATATACTAGTGTGGTTTTTACAAATACTCTTAATTATAAACTGGAAGTAGGTGACCATAATTTTGGACTTTTGCTGGGTGCAGAGTCGGTAAAGAACGATTTTGATTCGGTTATTGCGCGAGCAGATGATTTTGCTGTTGAACAGGAATCTTATTTTGTTCTTGACGCATCCACAGGAGCAAGGACCTCAAACGGAAATTCCTCCGGAAACCGATTGCTTTCACAATTTGGAAAACTTAACTATTCTTTTGATAACAGATACCTGGCTTCTGTAACAGTACGTAGAGACGGTTCTTCAAGATTCGGTAAAAATAATCGTTATGGTGTTTTTCCTGCTGCAACTGCCGGGTGGCGTATAAGCAATGAGGAATTCCTTAAAAATAATGAGATTATCACCAACCTGAAATTTAGGGCAGGCTATGGGGAGGTAGGTAACCAGGCAATTGGAGACTTAGCGAGATTCGGCCTTTATGAATCAAGATATGGCCCCACACTTTCCCAGTATACCGGAGGTTTCTTCGAGCAGTATTATAATGTAGGTACAGCCTATGATATCAATGGGAACGATACCGGAAATTTAGCTTCAGGTTTTGTTTCAGTCCAGGCCGAAAACCCTGACCTTAAATGGGAAACTACAAAGGAATGGAACTTTGGGGTTGACTTTGGATTCTTTGACAATAAACTTTCAGGATCCTTTGATTACTTTACAAGGAAAACGGTAGATATATTAACAACTCCACCCATTCCTTCAGTATTTGGTGAAGGTCAGCAACGTGTACTGAATGGTGCATCAACGCAAACTAATGGATGGGAATTTGCTTTAGCCTATTCCAATACACTGGATAATGGATTAACCTTTTCGGTATCTACTAATTTCTCATCTTTCAAAGACGAGATAACCTTCCTTCCCGAGGAAGTGCGTGCGGCTTTTCCGGGAACTGCAGAAAACTCAATTCTAGGACATTCCCAGTTTTCGATTTTTGGATATAAAACCGATGGACTTTTCCAAAGTGAGGAAGATATCGCCAATTCACCAGAGCAGGTTGGAGCCAGGCCGGGAGGTATAAAATTCATAGATCTTAATAGTGATGGAGTTATAGATACAGATGATCGTGATTTTATCGGGACTACCCTACCAGATCTTGAGTATGGTATACGTGTAGATCTTGGTTATAAAAATTGGGATTTCTCGATATTCGGTTCCGGGGTGACTGGAAGAATTGGGCAAGATCCTTATATTTTCTGGAACAACTTTGTACAGGGCCGGGAGAATGCCGGTATGGGAGTTCTTGATGCCTGGACCCCTGATAATACTGGAAGTAACATCCCATCATTATCGCTTGCATTCAATGACCTTAGGACTTCAGATTATTTGTTTAGAAATAATTCCTATTTCAAGATCAGGAATATGCAACTTGGGTACACCCTTTCTGATGGGCTGATTGAAAAACTAGCTCCATTACAGAGTTTCAGGATTTATCTTCAGGGTGAGAACCTTTTCTGGTTTACCCCAGAAGATTATATAGGATCTGATCCTGAAAGAACAGATGTGAATAGAATACCAGTGCCTACAGTGGTTTCTCTAGGTATTAATGTGAATTTTTAATCAATGACAATCATGAAAAATATAAAACTTATACTAACAGGATTATTATTCGCTTTTACTGCGGTTTCCTGTTCCGAAGATTTTTTGGAATACGAACCTGAAGGGGTCCTTTCCAATGAGAATGTTACAACGGCTGATAATGCTGAATCGCTGGTAATAGCTGCCTATGCTGGTATTGCGAACGATGATATGATAGGACCATTGACCAATATGTGGGTATACGGAAGTGTACGCTCTGACGACTCCTATAAAGGAGGCGGTGGCCGTGGAGATGTTGGGGAAGTAGATAGATATGAACAATATTATTTGACTGTACCTGATCAGGGAGAATTAATGGCTCCGCGTACCTGGACGAATTACTATAAAGCTATCTCAAGAGCTAATTTTGCACTGTCGGTGATTAATGAGATTCCAGAAGAAGAATATCAATTGAAGACGATCCGACAGGCTGAACTGAGATTTTTAAGAGCGCACTCTCATTTTATGTTAAAGCGTATCTTCAAAAAGATACCCTATATCACAGAGGAACTTTCCCAGGAAGAGATAGAAGAAACCAGTAACGATCTTCCTAATCAGGAATTATGGAATAAAATCGCCGACGACTTTTTGTTCGCATACAATAATCTTCCACAGACCCAAGATGAAGCGGGACGGGCAGATAGGAACGCGGCAGCAGCATATCTTGCCAAAGTTAAATTGTATCAGGCTTATGAACAGAATGAAACACATCAGGTAGTGAATATCAATGAAGCCTTGCTACAAGAAGTTATTAATTATGCCGATGAGGTTACGGGAAGTCTTGAGCCTGATTATGGAAATAACTTTCTTGTGGAGTATGAGAATGGTCCGGAGTCTATTTGGGCAGCTCAGTTCTCTATTAATGATGGGACAAGAGTAGGAAGAGTGAGTTTTGTGACCGGTCTAAATTCACCACACGGTACAGGGCTTTACGGATGCTGTGGGTTTCATCTTGCTAGCCAGAATATGGTAAATGCTTTCCAGACGGATGGTAATGGACTGCCATTGCTTGATACTTTCAACAATTCAGATATTCTAAGCAATGTGCAGGAAGATGGAACAGTTGAGGTATCTTCTGGATTAACTGTAGACCCACGGCTTGACCATACGGTAGGAGTACCGGGAAGACCTTTTAAATATCGCAGTACAGTGAATTCAGAAGGAGATATGATCTATAACTTTACCTGGGCGAGAGACCCCGGGGTTTATGGGTTCTTTGGAAATATGAAAGAACAGCAAGCACCAGATTGTTCTTGTTACGTTAAGGAAGGTCCATTTGTGGGAACCTCCAGGAATGTGATTTTTATACGTTATGCTGATGTACTGTTATTCAAGGCCGAGGCCCTAATTCAGCTTAATAGGTTTGAAGAAGCCCTTCCGTTGATTAATGAAATTAGACAAAGAGCTGCAGCTAGTGGACAAAGACCTTTAGATGCGGGAGCCTCCGATATTTATAATGTTGAACTGTATGATTCCTTTCCAAGCAAGGAGTTTGCCTGGAAAGCACTAAAATTTGAAAGAAGACTGGAATTTGGAATGGAAGGCCCCAGATTCTTCGATCTTGTGAGATGGGGAGAGGCAGCTGAGACTCTCAACGCTTATCTTGAGGAAGAAAAAACAAAAAGAGATTTCTTAGCAAATGCTATTTTTACGGCTGGAAGAGATGAATATTATCCAATTCCACAACGGGAAATAGATTTTACAGGAGGACTTTATCAACAAAATCCAGGCTATTAATTTGCTCGACCATTTAAAAATCAATAAATAGAATCGACTTTAATGCCTGATTCTGGAGCTATGCCACAGTAAATCGCTTATTCTTGGGGAGACCGAATAACAATTATTGTTAATTTTCGGTCTTCTTAGAGTAAGGGTGTGAATATCTAATAGAAATTTTAGAAATATGAATAAGCCAATTGCTATATGCTTCGGCGAAATATTATATGATGTTTTTCCAAACCAAGAGAGAATTGGTGGCGCACCGCTTAATGTTGCCTATAGATTATCGGGATTGGGAATTGAAACCGAAATGATTAGTAAAGTAGGGGGCGATGAAAAAGGCGAAAAGCTAATTTCGTATCTGAAATCAAAGAATATTAAAACCGATAATATTGCCAAAGATGCAGAACATGCTACGGGAGTGGTTAGTGTAACTTTATCTGAAAGCGGATCGGCGAGCTATGAGATTTCCTATCCTGCCGCCTGGGATAAGATTCAGCTTACTGAGGAAATGAAAGAGGCAGTTAAGGAGGCCGATCTTATGATCTTCGGAAGTTTGGTATGCCGCGATGAGGTGAGTAGAAAAACCTTGCTGGAACTTCTTCCTTATGCCAAATTCAGGGTTTTTGATGTGAACCTTAGACCACCACATTACGAGAAGGAAATTCTTATTCAGCTAATGCAGAAAGCTGATTTCATCAAATTCAATGATGACGAGCTTTTTGAGATCGCAGAAATGCTGGATTCCCCATTTAATTCCCTGGAACAGAATATTCGTTTTCTGGCTGAAAAGACCAGCACCAAAGTTATTTGTGTCACCAAAGGCCGGCATGGGGCGGTTTTATTGAAAGACGGAGAATTATATTACAATAGTGGATTCAAGATCGATGTGAAAGATACCGTCGGTGCAGGAGATTCTTTCCTCGCTTCGCTTTTGGCGAAACTGCTTCAAGGGGAAGAGCCACAGCAGGCCCTGGATTTTGCTTGCGCCGTGGGAGCTCTGGTGGCTGGCCGCGAAGGTGCCAACCCCGAATTGTTAGAAAAAGAAATAAACGGGTTTATTAGGCCTATTTAAGTCATTGAAATTAATTCAGGCAATGCCAGATTAAACACATAAAACCCCTTGAGAAATCAAGGGGTTTTGTTTTTTTAGAACTGAAATTTCAAGAAGTTAGCCGGTTTTTAGCTCACAACTAGTGAACTAGAAAATTTTCAGGAAATCAATTTAGGTAAAATATCTACTCATACACCGAATGCTCTTTCCAGTAAGAAATTTCCGGTGGGCCAGCTAGAAATTCCTGGGACTCGGCTTTAAACTGCTTGAGGTGTTCGGTTTCCATGTGCTGGTTCTTATAGTAGTTTTCGTCGTTCCATACCTCGTAAAGCATAATATTGGAATTATCGTTTTTGTCTACATGGAGTTTGATCTGAACGAAATGGTCTTCCTTCTCCACATTTTCAATGAGGCGTTCCATACTTGCCAGGGCGTCTATATTTTTGTTGGGAAGGGTTTTGTATTTAACCAGGATGATAACTTCTTCGCCCTCTTCCTTGTTACAGGAAGTAAAACCCAATACCACCAGGCTTATAAGTAATAAGAGGATATTTTTTTTCATAATTATGATATTTTAATTGGAATGTCTCTATCAAAAATACAGCTTTCTACTGAAATAAAGAGATTTTCAATTTTTCCTGAAAAAACAGTAAAATATTCTAAGCCCAGAATTTTATAATTTAACTCAACTCCCACTTTCCTGGTAATTGGAGATATTGTTATTTTCTTCAGTTAATCCCTCTTACCTCTATTAGCCTCTAAATTCTTATCTTCGGAAAAGTTTTAATACACCCAATTCAGCTGTTCCATGCATAAACTTACTTTCAGAATTTCACACCTTTGCGCTTTTCCTCTTTTACTGCTGCTATTTCTTTTGTCTTTCAATGCAGAAGCACAAATTCTGGGTGCTCCGGCTGAAAAGCAAGATAAAGAAGAAAAAATTCCCGAAGATGCCCTGGGTCGTAGAAGCCCACGAGGAACGGTAACGGGGTTTATAGATGCTATGTCTGACCAAAATTATTCCCGGGCAGCCAGGTACCTTGAATTTTCCAGTATTTCAGATCAAGAGGAACGCGAAGAAATTGTGCAGGTGTTGTTAAGACTGCTCGACCAGGGAGGTGATATCCTGCCTTATTCTCTCATCAGTAAAAACCCGGAAGGACGCACCGATGATAACCTGGATCAGGATACCGACAGGATTGGGAGCGTTTCTGCCGATGGAGAGGTTATAGACATCCTTCTGGTTCAAACAAGGGATGAAAATGCTTATCCTGTTTGGTTATTTTCAGAAGAAAGTTTAAGTCAGATCGCTTCGTTAACTCTGGACCGAAGGGCTCTTGTTAACCGTATAATGCCGGAGTTTTTAGAGAATCGTATCTGGGGAGGTGTGCCTGCCGGCCAATGGATAATCGCCATACTACTTATCTTTTTAAGCTATGCTCTGGCCTGGAGCCTTATAAGTTTTATCACTTTTCTACTTCCCAGGATATTCAAGGCTGCGAAAGAGGATCCGGTTTCAGGGATTATAGGAGCCCTTAAACTGCCCTTAATGCTTTATGCGGCGGTTTGGATCTTCGTAATTTTCTCCCGAAACCTGGGATTATCTATTATAATAAGACAGAAATTCAGCGTTCTCACTATAATTATTGGCATAGCGGCCTTGCTTATACTTTTATGGCGGTTGTCTGATTTCCTGGGAAGGTATTCTCAACAAAAGATGATTCTAAGAGGCAATCCTGCCGGGGTGTCTATAGTCTTGTTTCTGCAGAGAGCTGCAAAAATAGCCATAGTGATCTTTGGAATTATTGCAATTTTAGGAATACTGGGAATAGATGTTACTACCGGGCTTGCAGCACTGGGGATTGGTGGTATCGCACTTGCTCTGGGAGCCCAGAAAACCATTGAGAACTTTGTAGGGAGTGTTACTCTTATCGCCGACAGGCCAATACGGGTGGGCGATTTTTGTCGGGTAGGAGAGATCTTAGGAACAGTAGAGAAAATAGGGGTGAGATCTACCCGAATCCGTACCCTGGATCGTACCCTGGTGACTATCCCCAATGGCGCTTTTTCTTCAGATACTATTGAGAACTATGCCCACCGTGATAAATTCCGGTTTCATAGCGTTATTAATTTCCGTTATGAAACAAGTCCCGATCAGCTGAGGTTTCTCCTGGCCGAACTACGGAAAGTTCTTTATGCCCATCCCAAGGTTTTTGAAGATCCTGCACGAGTAAGGTTTATTGGTTTTGGTTCGAGCTCTCTGGATATAGAGATCTTTGCCTATTTAAATGCCTTGGATTATAGTGAGTTTTTGGAAATCAGAGAAGACCTGATGCTGTTAATGATGGACGTGGTAGAACGCAGTGGCTCCGAATTTGCCTATCCTTCTCAAACGCTTTACTTCGCTAAAGATGGCGGGCTCTCCAAAGAGAAAGGAGAAATTGCAGAAAATCAGGTGAAAGAATGGCGGGAAAAAGGCGAAATGCCCATTCCTAAATACAGCGAAGAGCAGATAGAAGCGCTGCGATCTTCACTCAATTATCCGCCCGTTGGATCTGTGGGCCGGAAAGAAACCCCTGAAAATTAAGTTGAATCCTTTAAGTTTCTTCGGAAGTAACCTGGTATTTCCTGTATTTTAAGACTCGTTTCGAGATAGGTATCAGCATTAATCCGGCGATTAGGAAGAGGCCAAAGGAAACTCTCAGATTAAAAAGATGAGCGATATAACCAACAAGGGGTGGTCCCAGTAACATACCCGAGATGGCATAGGTTGTCACTATGGAAATAGCCATTCCGGGAGAATATTTTTCCGAAGAACCTGCAAGTAAAAAGGTCATGGGAACCACTGCCGCCACGCCTAAGCCTACCAGGCAAAATCCCACCAGAGCTGCCCAGAAATTAGGGAAAATGGTCATCAATAAAATTCCGGAAATGATAAACACCGAACTTATAGTATAGGTTTTTTGCATTCCGAGCCTTTCCATTATCTTATCTGAATAAAACCTGGAAAGCGCCATAAAGATCATAAAGATGAGGTAGCCCAGCGTGAAAATATCTTCGTTCACTACATCTCTGAAGTATACGCCGCTCCAGTCAAACATTCCGCCTTCACATAATGCCGCGAAAAACACCAGCAGGCCCAGGTAGAGGATAAATTTATCGGGTTTTCCCAGTCTTAATTTATTTCCTATAGAAGATCTGTCCTTTTTCAGCAGAAAGGAAAAGCTTGCGGCTGCGGCCAGAGTGCCTAAAATAGCTACCATCAGGATATGATAAAACATAGGTACCTCGAGTTTTATCATTAAAGTCGAAACGGCAACGCCGGCAACTCCGCCCGTGCTCCACAAACCATGAAAGGAGCCTATTATCTTTCGGTCAAATTTTTTCTGAAGGCTTAGGGATTGGGTGTTTATGGCGATATTAAAAATACGCATGGCGAAAGCGAAGATGGAGATCGATATCACCAGCATAAGCATATTATCGGTAAATCCAATTCCAAGTAGTCCCAATGCAAGTAAAAAGAAGGAGACCAGCAGAGGCAACCGGCTCTCGAATTGGGAAACAAGCCAACCTGAAATGGGTAAACCTATCATAGAACTTACAGGCATGGTAATAAGTAAATTTCCCAACTCTGCTTCATTAAGGTCAAAGAATGTCTTCAGGCTTGGGATGCGGGAAGCCCAGGTCGAAAAGAAAAAACCTGAGATAAAAAAATAGGTGCTTAACGCTATACGTTGTTTCTTCCTGCTTTCCATAAGTGATTTGCATGATGCAAATATCCTGGCTATTTCCTTAAGTAAAAAATTTTATGAATGGATTATTTCTCCTTAAGTACTCCCTTTAAATTAAATTTTGTAAAAATGTATATAACTAACTTTTTCCTGTAGGTTTTATTAGTAGTTCATTCACGTTTACCGAAGCAGGCTGGGTCAATGTATAAAAAACGGCATCGGCGATGTTTTTCGGTTTTAGTTTGGGTTCGTTTCCACCATAATCTTTATTTTCTAAAAGCTCTTTATCACTAATATCTTCCCGAAGGTCAGTTTCCACGGTTCCCGGTTCGATAGAGGTGATTCTTATATTAAATTCAGGAGAAAGCTCCATACGCATGGCCCTGGAAAGTTCAATTACTGCAGCTTTAGAAGCTCCGTAAACCGCCCCGCCTTCAAATATTTCTTTACCGTCAACCGAAGCAATATTGATAATATGCCCGCTTTTTTGCTCTTTCATAGATGGAAGCACTTCGTGAATACAACGCAGTGTTCCTTTTACATTTACCTCAATGGTTTGTAACCATTCTTCCAGATGCCGGTTTTTTAAATAGGTGAGGGGCATAACCCCTGCGGAATTAACCAGGATATCTATTTTGCCGAATTCTTTTCTGATTTTTTCAAACGCGCTGTTCACGCTTGCAGTGCTGCTCACATCCATCCCCGCGATAAAACTTTCAGATGGTAATTCTTTTTTGATCTCTACCAGTTTTTCTATACTTCTGCTGGCAAGGGCTACCTTGCAACCTTCGGCAGAGAGTTTTTTCGCTATCGCTTTTCCTATTCCGCTGCTTGCACCGGTTACCACAATCACTTTTCCTTTTAAATTCATAGTATTTTTCTTCAATATCGCTTGATTTCCTTAAAGATGCCGTTAAGAAGATTCTAAATAACAGAGATTTAAGTTTTTGCTGAAAATTTTTTAGCTCCATCTATTTATTATTCGGCATAAACACGAATTCACTATTAATATGATGCATTTTGCCAAAACTCTAAAAGAGATTCCGTATCCTACCAATGTAAAGTAACTGGAAAAATAAGCTAAAAAAATGAACAAATAGGTTTTCTTCTAAATAGGGAGGTTTCTTATCTTGCACCTATGATAAATCTTGATCAGTATATAAGAGATATCCCTGATTTTCCTAAGAAAGGGGTTGTTTATAAAGATATTTCTCCAATGCTTCAAAGTCCGGAGGCAATGCGCTTTGCGGTTGCATCTTTTATCGAGAACCTAAAAGGTGAAAAAATCGATAAAGTTATTGGAGTGGAATCCCGGGGCTTTTTCTTCGCCACGCTATTAGCCGATAGACTCGATGCGGGGTTTATCCCAATCCGGAAACCGGGAAAACTTCCCTATAAAACACATACCGAAGCTTACGAACTGGAATACGGCACCGATTCCCTGGAGATCCATCAGGACGCGATAACAAAAGGGGAGAGGGTATTGGTTCACGACGATGTACTCGCCACCGGAGGGACGGCTTTAGCTGCCTGTAACCTGGTAGAAAAATTAGGTGGAAAGATCGTGCAATGTAATTTTCTTGTGGAAATAAGATTTTTAAAAGGTCGGGATAAATTGAAGAATTATCAGGTAGAATCCTTGCTGAAGTATTAATCGAGAGCATTCTTCGTGACCCAGAGTTTCCAACCGATTATTGCCATCTGTACTTTACTGGCTTTTTGGAGGTCGAGCTGCTTTTTTGAGTAACTCGGTAAAACTTTCTTATTGAAACGAGAGAGCATTTTGAAGAATTTCTTTTTCATTAGTTCAGGTTGGGTTTACCCAAAGGTATTGAAAATCAGGTAAAAGAGAAAAGGCAGGTAATAAGCATGTCTTTTTATAGGAACCTGTTATAAGTATTTAGTCCACAAAGGTTTCTTTCAGTACTTCTTTACATTTTCGAATTTCAGATTTACTCAGAGAATCAAAGATTTTTATAATTCTTTGTTTGTCAATTGTCCGAATTTGGTCAATTGCTATCATTCCTTTTTTATCATTTGTTTTAATCGCAATTCTGGTAGGATATTTTGTGAGATTTGTTGTCATCGGGGCTACCACAATTGTTCTCAAATATTTGTTCATTTCGTTTGGCGAAATAATTACACAAGGCCGGGTTTTCTTTATTTCACTTCCAATAGTTGGATCAAGATTTACTAGAATGATTGAATATTGTTTTAGTTCCATTCATCAAAATTTTCATCCTCAAAAACGTCATTTATAAGAAGTGCGTCATCATTATTATTTGCCATTTCTTTAAATTTCTCTTCCCAGTTTTTTCTTGGAGATTCTATTGGCCGGAGAATGATTTGTCCTTTTTCTAAAATCAACTCCACTTTATCTTTTATATGATATTTTTCTAAGATTGTTTTACTCAATCTTAGCCCTTTTGAATTACCGATTTTAATAATTGAAACTTCCATAACGCTAATTTTGTAAATACAAAGTTATTACTTTTTTTGAATTAATAAAATTAAGTCAGGATTTTGTGAGTAATGGCAAAATCCACCAGTACATTTATTTTCCAAATATTCCTATCGCTTTTGCAATATGCCCAGTTGCAACAATAAAATTTGCGCTATCTCCTTCTTCTAAAACAGTATTGAGATACTCAGCAATCATTTCTTTGCTGTCCAAATATTCTGCTATGTCAAATTTTGTCGTCCCCATTTTTTTAAAAATCAGAAAATGCTCCGGTATTTTGAATCTTAAATTTTCCCTCCCCAATTTATTAAAAATTCGGCGTCTATTTTAAGAAAATTGAGATTTTCACAGCCTAAAAAGTGAATTTCAAACTCACCAACAACTGCGAAGGCCGTAGTCGATATGTGCTCTGCACATACGAAAATTCGTTGCTGGAAACATTTACAAAATCATTGAACCGTCCAGATAGGGATTTGAGAACCTAATGAGATAAATAGAAATTAAATCAGAAAAAAAGGCAGGTGATGAGCCTGCCTTTTAATTCAAATTACAATGAAAAGCTAAATTATTCTTGTGCTGCTTTTTTATTTCCAAACCTATATCTTATCCCCCAACTACCTCTCAAAAGACTGGACTCCCTCAAAATAGGTGTTAACTCCATTTGAAAGCCAAAGTTCTTTTTTTCGAAAGGGTAGATATTTAAACCAATGGGAACAACGAGTCCTTCAAAATCTCCAAGTCTTCCACCTAAGCCTACGTATATATTAACCATTTCAGTTCTCTTGAAAATATAATTAACCGCTAATTCCAGGCTGGTGTCAGCTATATAATTGTCGGTGCCAATTCGAAGCTCCGGAATAAATCTATTGTTTATCTCATAACTGATACCAACAAATGGCAGATTGGATTGATTAAAACTAACCCCTAATTGGGCAAAGGAATTATTGGAGATGAAGAAGATAGATAAAACAACAATAAACCTGAAAGTAGTTTTGTGCATAGTATTTATTTTAGGTTAATTAGTTAAGATTTTTTTGTTGTTTTCTTCGTAGTAATCTCAATAACCCCATCTTTAGCTTCTTTTCCATATTTTTCTATTGCGCCAGCCCCTTTTAGCACATTAATTTTCTCAATGTCTTCAGGCTGTAATTCATTTTTCATAAATTCAGCGGTTTCCCTCTTCCCGTCAATAACAACTAATGGGGAAGCTTGCTGCTGCCCATTGGTGAAAATTGTGGCTTTCGCTTCATAGCCCGTTATTTCATCGGAATCTGGCTTTTTATCATATTTCTGAAATGCATTGATATCTTCATCTTCCTCATAACGAATGTCTATATTAGTAAGAATTTGATAATCAGATTTTTTCTTGAACTGGTTTTCTTTATCCTGAATATAAATAGATCCGGTTCCATTTTGGGTTTTATTTTTTACTTCATCCAAAACTTTAGTAGTAATTATCACCGCACCATCTTTAGCATCTTCACCATAAAGGGAAACAGCGCTTTCACCTTTAAGAACATTTACACTTTCGATAAGGTTGGGATCTATAAGATTTATAATTTCTTTCTTAGTCTTTTCGCCGTTTAAAATATAAATTGGATTTCCGGGAATCTGTTCACTATTTTTAGAAACCTGCCCGATCTTTTTATTTTTCTTATCAGGTTTGTTTTGAAGGGAAATTAAAACAGGAATTTTGCCGTGTTCAATTTGTAAGAATTCGCGTTTAGTTTCGATATTTTCCTTGTCAATTCTTTGTAGTTCCTCTTCAAAATCATTTAATATTCTTGCATTATTTGCTATAATAGCTCCGTCTTTAGCTTCGTTTCCAAACTTGGCTATGGCTTCTTCAGCTAAAGAAATACTGATTCCTTCGCCAGAGATATCCAGGTATTTTCCGTCTAAGTCTTTTGAAGTGTATTTTTTTCCGCCTATAATATAGAGCGGGTTTTCCCCGAGTTCGTTTAAAAGACTACCATTTGAGGAAATAGTATTTTTTCCCATAAAGGCGTTGACCTTTCTAAACCCGGTTTCTTTTTTGTCTGTAAAAACCTCAAAAGATGCTATTCCCTCTGAATTAGTGGCTGAAAAAACACCGGTTTCGTTCGTTTCCTTGTTTAAGAAGGAGACTTTTATGCTGGTAAGAAACTTATTGGCATATTCAATTTCTGAAAACTCCAGCTCAACATCGAATTTTTTAAAGATCCTGGAAAGGTTTTCAAAGCTTTCCGGTTTTGAAAATTTGGTGATCACCGCTGAAACCGATTTATCATATTGAACACTTTCAACCGCCCAGGCAGATTCTTTCGTTTGCGCTTCGGTCTTTACATTAAAAGTTAGCAAAAAGGCCAGAATTAAAGGAAATACCAGGCTTATTCTCAAAAAACTAAAATTTTGAGTTGATTGTTTGTTCAGCATAAGAATTCGTTTTTTGATAAATGATTGATAAAATTGATTGGTAAGCGCGGGTTTTAGATTAGGTACGCAAACTTTAACCAGCGTTTGTTGATAAGACTTTTTAGCTCCCGAAATAGCCACCGTTTCTCTATCGGCGATATATTCCAGGTTTTGTTCCAGGCTTTTTTTGTAATACCAGCTCAGGGGATTAAACCAGAGTAGGGCCGTGGTGAGGTTGGCTATTAAAATATCTATAGAATGCCACTGAGCCGCATGTACTTTTTCGTGTAGCAAGATCATTTTCAGATCTTTTTCTGAATGCGCCGCAGGATTGTAAACGATAAATTTGAAAAAAGAGAACGGATTTACATCAGCGTCTGTTTTTATAAATCTGAAGTTTTCAATGCTGGAGATATTGCTTTTTCGAATGAGCTTGTAAATATTGTAGAGCTGAAAACCAATCTTAGTGAAAAAGAAAGCAGTGATAAAAAGATAAATAATCCCGAGTATTTCCCACACACCCAAATTAGAAGCTAAAACTTCTGAAGAAGCATTCGTGCTAATAGGAATATCATTTACGGAGAAATTAGTGGCTTCTACAAATACTTTCCGTGTAAAATAAACCGCGGGTAAAACAGCAGATGCGATAATGCCGCCTAGTAAAAACTTTCGGTTTTCGGTAAAACTTGTTTCATTTTTCAGTAATAAAAGGTAGACCAGGTAGAAGATGCTTAAAAGCGCGGTGCTTTTTAAGAGGTAGGTTAAAAATGGCTCCATATTATTTTTTCTTTTCAATGATTTCCAGTATCTCCCTTAATTCCCTGGCGCTTATTTTTTCTTCTTTTGCAAAAAAGCTAACCACATTTTTGAAGGAATTGTCAAAAAAACGGCTGGTGGCCAGGTCCATATATTTGTCCCGGTATTCCTCTTTACTTATTAGGGGGAAATAGCGGTGGGTTTTTCCAAAAGCTTCGTGGCCCACAAAATCTTTTTCTTCCAGTTTCCGTACGATGGTGGAAACGGTGTTATAATGAAGTTTCTGGTCTTTTATTTCTGGTAAAATTTCTTTCACAAATGCCTTTTTCAATTTCCAGAGAATGCGCATTATCTCTTCTTCTTTATTGGTTAATTTTTCCATAATTTATTGAAATTTCAGTAAGACTATTTTTTCTAAAATCAAATGTAACGATAAAAATAGTTATAAAACGGAAAAAGTAGTTGTTATTTTTAAAAATTTTGATTTCCATAGCGGTCTACTTCTTTTATCTTCGCAAAAAAATATTGATGAGCATTCTTTTCATATTAATAGGACTGGCGCTTTTAGTAGTAGGAGGTGAGTTTTTGGTTAGGGCGGCAGTAGCTTTATCTTTTAAATTGAGTGTATCCCGTATGGTGATAGGGCTTACGGTAGTCTCATTCGCCACTTCAGCTCCTGAATTAATTGTGAGTCTGCAGGCCGCCCTTGATGGGTTTTCAGATATTTCCCTGGGTAATGTAATTGGTTCCAATGTGGCTAATATTGGCCTGGTATTGGGAATCACGGCTATTATTTCATCCCTTGCTGTAGACAGGGAGTTTTATCGCTTCAACTGGCCGGTGATGATGCTTTTCTCTTTTGCACTTTATTATTTTCTGAAATCTGGTGAAAACATTTCCCGCCTGGAAGGATTGGCCCTTCTAATTGGGCTGGTGATTTATCTCATCGTCCTTATCTATCGCTCGAGGAAGAAAGCTGAATTGCCCGTGGAAGGGATTGATGATTCGCTGAAGGAAACCACGAATTTCAAAATGATCATCTGGCTTTTAATTGGTGGAGGTACCCTGTGGGGTGGTTCAGAATTACTGGTTAGCGGGGCGGTTGATCTTGCAACGGTTTTAGGAGTAAGTGAAAGGGTTATCTCGGTTACTATGATCGCCATTGGAACCAGCGTACCGGAACTTGCAGCTTCGGTTATTGCAGCATTGAAAAAAGAAAAAGCAATTTCCCTGGGGAACCTCATTGGCTCTAATATTTTCAATATCGCATCTGTTTTGGGAATAACGGCACTTATTCAACCTATTTATCTACAGTCTGATAAAATCCTGACCAGCGATATTTTCTGGATGATCGCTTTCTCTTTTGTGTTAGTTCCGCTGGCATTTCTTCCGAAAAAATATATTTTAAGCCGATATAAAGGTGTGATATTGTTCGTAGGATATGGAATTTTTATCGGTCTTGCATTTTTGGGATAAATTAGGGGGGTATATTAATAAAAGTTAAAAAAACACATCTTAACCCCTATTTTTTGGAGGGGGTGTTTCAAAAATAGTTACATTTGGTGCTGAAATTAAAAATAAAACAGCACAATATGTCAACTTTACGATTTGAGGCCATTAAACAAACCTTTAACCGGAAACCGGTGAAGGTGGATGAGCCTGCAAGAAGATCTGAAATCTTCGCGACTAATGTTTTTCATGAAGATGTGATGCGTCAGTTTCTTACCAAAGAAGCTTACGAGAATGTGAAAGACGCTATAGAAACAGGAGCCAAGATAAGCCGCGGTGTTTCCGATCATATTTCAACAGGAATGAAAGAATGGGCTATTTCCAAAGGAGTAACTCATTATACACACTGGTTTCAGCCTTTAACGGGTACCACAGCCGAAAAACACGATGCCTTTTTTGAGACTGTTGGACCTACAAGTGCAATTGAAAAATTTGGAGGTGGGCAACTCGTTCAGCAAGAACCTGATGCTTCCAGTTTCCCGAGTGGTGGGATTAGAAATACATTCGAAGCCCGTGGATATACTGCATGGGATCCAACTTCTCCCGCTTTCATTTGGGGAACTACCCTTTGTATTCCAACTGTTTTCGTGAGTTATACCGGAGAAGCATTAGATTATAAAACTCCTTTGCTTCGTGCCTTACAGGCGGTTGATAATGCGGCTACAAAAGTTGCCAAATATTTTGACAAGAATGTAACCAAGGTACACGCTACCCTGGGTTGGGAACAGGAATATTTTCTTATAGATTCGGCCCTTGTCTACACAAGACCAGACCTGCAACTGGCAGGACGCACTCTTTTAGGACATTCTCCGGCAAAAGGTCAGCAGCTGGACGATCATTATTTTGGTTCTATTCCAACGCGGGTACTTTACTTTATGAAAGACCTGGAAATAGAGTGTATGAAACTTGGAATTCCGGTGAAGACTCGTCATAATGAGGTTGCACCCAACCAGTTTGAAATGGCACCTATTTTTGAGGAAGCCAATCTTGCGGTAGATCACAATTCCTTGCTTATGGATGTGATGTCTAAGGTTGCCGAAAGACATGATTTTAAAGTTCTCTTTCATGAAAAGCCCTTCGCCGGCATCAATGGAAGTGGAAAACACAACAACTGGTCACTTAGTACCGATACAGGAACAAACCTGTTAGGACCCGGTTCTACACCGATGAAAAGTCTTCAGTTCTTAACCTTCTTTATCAATACCATTAAAGCGGTACATGATAATGAAGAATTGTTGAGAGCTGCCATCGCCAGCGCTTCCAACGATTACAGGCTTGGAGCCAACGAGGCGCCACCCGCAATCATTTCTACATTTATCGGGTCGCAACTTACCAAAGTTCTGGATGAACTTGAAAAAGTAACCGATGGTAAACTCTCTCCACAGGAGAAAACAGACCTAAAACTGAATGTTGTTGGAAAGATCCCTGAGATCCTTCTCGATAATACCGACAGAAACCGTACCTCTCCTTTTGCTTTTACCGGCAATAAATTTGAGTTCAGGGCAGTTGGATCTACCGCTAACTGCGCTAATCCAATGACCGTTCTCAATACTATAGTTGCCAAGCAGCTTAAGGACTTCAAAAAAGAAGTTGATGAGTTGATAAAAGGCAAGAAGATGAAAAAGGATGATGCCATCTTTAATGTGCTTAGAGAGTACATCAAGAAATCCAAGAAAATTCGTTTTGAAGGTGATGGTTATGGTGAAGCCTGGGAGAAAGAGGCTAAAAAACGTGGCCTGAGCAACAATCGCTCTACCCCGGAAGCTTTAAAAGCTTTGGTGTCTAAAAAGACCATAGATCTTTATAAGGAAATGGGAGTGATGAATAAGGTAGAGATCGAAGCGCGTCACGAAATCGAACTGGAAGAATACTCAATGAGAATTCAGATTGAAGGTAGGATTCTGGGCGATATAGCCAGAAACCACGTGATCCCTACTGCTATTCGTTATCAGAACCTACTTATTGAAAACGTAGAAGGCCTGAAGCATATTTACAATGAAGGTTTCAAGGAACATTCCAAAGAGCAGCTGGATATTATTGAGAAGATCTCGGCGCATATCGCCAAGATCAATAGCCAGGTTAATGAAATGATCGAGGCAAGGAAAGTTGCCAATAAGATCGAAGATCCGGAGAAGCGGGCTTTTGAGTACTGTAATGAGATAAAACCATTCTTTGAAGAGATACGGTACCACTGTGATAAACTGGAGCTAATGGTAGACGATGAGCTTTGGCCATTGACCAAATACCGCGAACTCCTGTTCACCAAGTAAATTAGATTAGGTTACATCTGTTAACAAACCACGTGCTTTTATAAGTACGTGGTTTTTGTTTTAACACATGTCGGAATTCCCTTAAGGGGTTTTTCCCCTTTTGGTACTTAAGAAATTTTTAACATCTGTTTTCGGCCCTTGCTACGCTTAAGATTTTGTTAAAATATTGAGTTTTCCATAATGTGTTTCATCGAAAAATTTCAACACCATTGATTTTGAGGTAAATATGTTTATATATTAGCTGTGAAGTTAATCGGAAACCCTACCTTAAGATAACTTCAAGCCCTCCAATAATCAAATTCATTACCTACTATTTTTATTTTTCGCCCCCCCTACTTAGTTATACATGACGATAACATCATGTTTTAAAAAGACTCATTTGGCCAAGTGATATATTTATTAACCATTTAATATTAACCATTTAAATATTTTATTATTATGAAAAAAGTGATTTTAAGCGCTGCGGCGCTAATGATTGGGACAATTGGGTTTGCCCAGGTAAGCGGGGCACCAGAAGCTCAATCTCAAACTACTGTTCCTAATAACAGTGCAAATGCCGATGCCAATAAAGGTAAATCGGAACAATTTGGTGACGATCACCGGGTAAGGGTTAGACAGGCAGGAACCAAACAATCGGTTTACACCTATCAGGCCAATGGAGTTGGTACAATAGGAGGAAACAGGGCTGAGGTACTTCAATCCGGGGATATTAATACGAATAGTGGTCGATTAAATGAGGCAGATGTATTACAGACCGGTGATGAAAACCTATCGCTCACCATTCAGGAAGGCGATAGAAACAATGCTATTACCAGACAGGGGCAAACTGATGATGCAAGTGCACGTAACCAAGCCTTTATCAGACAGGGTAACAATGGTAATGCAGAGGATAACTATGCGGCTATTGACCAGGATGGAAACGACAACCAGGCTATGACTCGTCAAACCTATGATAATAATGACGCATATACTGATCAGGATGGGAACAATTTAAGATCGAGAATTACCCAAATAGCCTCTCCAAATGGATCCGAAGGACATTGGGCTCTTGTTGACCAACAAGGAGATGATAATGAATCCTGGGTGCTACAGGAAGGTGATGGTGCCAGAAACTATGCTCATACAGCTCAGGATGGTTTAAGCAACTATGCAGACCAATATCAAACTACTCTGGCAACATCAGGAGATGCAAACCGAGCTCAGATTGCACAGGGTCAAGATCCATTATGGAGTGTAGTAGGATTTAACAGTGAAATGGTTGATTTGAAAAATGATACCTATGCTGTGGATGGTGTACAAGGTACAGGGCCTTTATACTCAGAAGGTGCACAGGCTTTCCAAAAACAGGATGGAGATGATAACCAGGCCAATATAGGTCAATACGGTATATTAGCAGGCAATCCGCTAGCTGGTAACTATGCTGAGCAAGATCAATTAGGTGATGACAATAACTCTTTCCTTATACAAAATCTTTTTGGAAATACTGCTGGAGGTGGCAATAAGGCTCAACAGCTCCAGATTGGAGATGATAACAATGCAGGTATAGTGCAAAGTGGTACTGGTCATAAAGCCAAACAATATCAACTTGGTGATGACAACTTAGCGTTAACTTCTCAAAAAGGAAATGGTAATAAAGCATTTACCTTTCAATATGGAGATGATAACTGGGTAAGTACTGCTCAAAGAGGTCATGACAACAAGATAGTTGTTTCTCAATATGATGGCCAAAGTTATATTGCCGAGCAAAATCTTTATCAACATCCACAAGCAGGTGGTAATCAGATTGATGTTGTTCAAACCGACGGAAGTCAGTCAATTAATGATTGGTTAGCTGAGGAATGTGAAATCGATATGATGACTCCACAAGAGTGGACTAATTTTAGAAGTCCATCTACTCCAGATATTTGTCAGGATTGCAATTAATTTAAGGTTAATAATCCAATTAGGGGAGAGTAATTGCAATTTCTCTCCCCTTTTTTAAATATAAAGCTATGAAAGTTTTAAATTACATTTTATTGGGTGGTCTTATTTTATTTTCCTTTCAAACTCAGGCTCAAACATATATAGAAACTACCGATAATGAATTGATTGAGGAAGGAAGTGAACTTACCCCTGTAAGCTTATCCTATTTAGGGATTTTTACAGGTTTAAACCCCCGTGTTCAGGAGATAACCGGCAACTCGGTTTCCCTGGAACAAATAGGGGAGATGAATAAAGTAAATATTATGACCAGAACAGAAGCCAGTGAAATTAATGTTCGTCAGGAGGGTAATAATAACAACACCAGCTTGAAATATATTGCAAAAACTGCTTATACAGATGTTTTTCAGTTAGGGGATTATAATACGATAAAAGATTTTGTGAATGCTCCAACTGAAGAAATCTCATTAGAGCTACAGCAAACGGGGAATGATCAAATATTTGAGAGGAACGGGATAAATGAGCTTACTAAATCGATAAGATTTAATCAAACAGAAGCCACCCCGGTTTTAATAATCAATAGTTATAATTAATGGGTTTTAATAGAAACATAGGCCTATTTGTGATTTTCTGCTTTGCAGTTGTCTTTCAGGGAAAAAGCCAGATCTTAAATGAGGTAATAAAAGCCACTATTCAGGTTGAGGACAAAGGTGAATTTTTAAATTTTAAGGCCGTCGCAGAAAATCTGAATTCCGCAGATCGCAATCTGGAATATGAATTTATAGTAATAAAAAAGGATGCCCGGGGAAATAGTGCCAGAACGAGCCAGGGAGATAGATTCTTTATACAAGCTCATGAAAAGATCATTTTATCATCCACACAAATTAACAGAGCCTTAAATGGTAGTATTATAGTGATGCATCTTATTTATGATGAAGATCGCAACCCGATAGGTCGCGATAAGCTTGAATTTGAATTTACCGAAGAGGGTATAAAAGAAGTTTCAGAAAAAAAAGTAGTGAAAATAAGTACTGATGAGGCAAAACCCCAGGATGGATTTATTATAAATGGGTTAGTAATTGAGAATACTATAACCAAAGCAGGAAGGGATTTCTATCGCTTCTTTTACTCTGATTATTATAACAAACAAATTACAACGCCATTTAATATTAAAATTGAGGAAGATCCAGGAAGAGGGAGAATGACCAGAATCTCGGTATATGTGCAGGATGAGTTAGTTATGAGGTTTTTTGCACAACCTCGCCGGGATTATTTAAAACAGATGGCAAAAATAGCCATGCAACGCAGTATAAATCAACTTCGAAAATTAGAACAACAAACCACCACTGTAAAACATTATTAAATGAAAAAGCTAGTCTTATTGATTGTTTTAGGACTTTTTGCCGGTCCATTAACCGCTCAGCAGTTAACATACACTCCTCTTAATCCCGCATTTGGGGGAAACCCTTATAATTACTCGTGGATGTTGAGTTCGGCAACTGCACAAAACCAGCATAAAGCGCCGGTTGATCCAAGGGAGGAGACGTCAGAATTAGACCGCCTGAATGAAAATATAAACCGGCAACTTCTTAGCCAGATCTCTCGTTCCCTTTTATTTGAACAGTTGGAAGGTTTTGATTTCAATGAAGAAGGAACTTTTACTTACGGGACCTTAAATATGGAAATTTACAGGAGTCTGGAGGGGATAGTTATTAATATCCTTGATACTTCTACCGGAGAGGAAACCCAAATAATAATCCCATATACATAATACTTAAATCCCCCCACGTTATGTTTAAAATTCTTAAATTATGCTGCGCCATAATTGTCCTATGGTCATTTAGTTCCTGCGCTGCTTATTTCAATCAGCCATTCCAAAAAAGTTCATCCCGAACAGGCGAATTAACAACCAATAGTAAACCCTTATTAAATTTACCGCCGGCAGTTGACCCGGTAGAAGTAGCTGTTTATAACTTTAGTGATCAAACCGGTCAATACAAAGCAGTTGAAAATGGTTCTACATTTAGTACTGCTGTAACTCAGGGTGGAACCACCATTTTAATAAAAGCCTTAGAAGACTCCGGTTGGTTCATACCTATAGAAAGGGAAAACCTTAGTAACCTATCTACCGAGAGAAATATAATTCGAAATACAAAACAGGAATATATTAAGAACCTGAATCCTAATGAACCTCCATTACCGGCATTACTTTATGCAGGATTAATTTTAGAAGGAGGGATTATCTCTTATGATACCAATATTATAACCGGAGGCATTGGAGCCCGTTATTTTGGGGTGGGTGGCTCTGCCAAATACAGGCAGGATAGAATTACTGTTTATCTAAGGGCTGTCTCAACCAGTAGTGGTGAAATTTTAAAAACAGTGTATGTGTCAAAAACCATACTCTCACAGGCATTAGACGGAAATATTTTCCGCTTTGTTAAATTCCAAAGACTTTTGGAGGCCGAAACCGGTATTACGCATAACGAACCGGTACAGATGGCTATTCAGGATGCTGTAGAAAAGGCTGTTCATGATCTTATAGTAGAAGGGGTGCAGGATGGGCTGTGGTACGCGCGGGGAGGAGATGAAGTTAATCATAATTTGGTAACTACTTATTTAAAAAATAAAGAGGAGGATGATAATACCGAACTCTATGAGAGGTTGCTGATAGATCGACCCTACAAGAATAATCTCAGTTTATCAGGCGGGATAGGATTAATAGATGGAGATTATCAAAAAAAGAATCCTGGAGTTTTGGCCAGGTTAGAATATCAGCATGATATTTTTCCTCATCTAAGTTTAGGTGCCTCAATCAATTATTTTCAGCTGGATAATGGGAATGCCTTTAAAAATGACTTCGGAAGTTTTGATCTTAATGCCCAATTAAATTTGCTTCCCAATGATGATCTTGCACCTTATATCTATGCAGGGTCTGGTTATCTTAGAGCTTTAGATAGTTTTAGTAATGAAAATAATATCGAAGATTCTAAATCCGATTTTCTGAAAATGCAATACGGTGCAGGATTACGTTACTTATTATCACCAAGGATAGGTATTAAAATTTTTGGAGAACATCATCTGCTTTTTAGTGATAAACTGGATTATATAGAACAGGGTAAAAGAGATGATCACTACTATAATTTCGGAATAGGCATTAATTTTTATTACTAACCCATCAAATATTATCGAAAATGAAAACCATATATAAACTATTACTGCTTTCGGTTTTAGGAATCCTTCAGGCCTGTTCCGAAGACACTATTGGAGAAGAATTAACAGGATCGGTTACCGGGCTGGTAATTTCTAAATCTACCGGAGAGCCTATTGAGGAAGTAGAAATTACTACATCTCCGGCATCTACAACTGTTTTTACCGATGAAAATGGAGAATTTCTCCTGGAAAATATTTTGGTGAATTCTTATTCGGTTAAAGCGGAAGCAGACGGTTACGTCACCAGTTTTAAAGGGGTAGCTGTAACCACAGGGGCTACTTCTAATGTAGTAATTGAAATGGCTGAAGGGACCGGGAATAACAGGGCGCCCAATCCACCAGAATTGATTACCCCTGAAGATAATGCTGAAGGACAATCTCTTGAATTAGATTTAATCTGGGAGGCCAGTGATCCTGATGCCGATACTTTAACCTATGAATTAGAAATTCGTAATAATCGGAATGACGAAATTCTGAAATACGACAGTATCCAGGATACTATCTTTAGGCTGGAAGGACTAAATTATGGGTATAAATATTTCTGGCAGGTCAAAGTAAGTGATAGCATTAACAATCCTGTAATGAGTGAGGTTAAATCCTTTACTACATTAGAACATCCTGGGTCCAGAATTTTCTATACAAAATCGATTAATGGGAACAATGTAATCTTTGCCATGGATTCTAATGAAAACGAATATCAACTTACTTCTTCTGATGTTAATAGTTTTAGACCGAGAAAAAATCTCCGGACAAACAAAATTGCATATTTAAAGACCGAAGCAAATCAAATCCACCTTTACACGATGAACCTGGGCGGTTCACAGCAAACACGCGTCACCGGTAATATTCCGGTCAATGGTTTTAATCTCGGGCAAATAGATTTTTCATGGGCTGATGATGGAGCAAGTTTGGTTTATCCCAATTTCACAAAACTTTATAAAGTAAACGTCAATGGAAATGATACTAAATTAATTTATCAGGAACCGAAAGGAAAATTTATAACTGAAGTGGACGTAAGCGAAAAAAACGAAAATATGGCACTGTTGGTAAATAATGCCAGTGGCTATGAAGCCGAAATATATATAATTGACCATCTAGGGAACAAGCTCAATACTGTTTTATCAAATGTAAATGGGGCTTTAGGAGGTTTGGATCTTTCTGTAGAAAATAAATTCTTATTGTTTACCAGAGATATTTCTGAATATGAAAGTTCCGACTACAGAAGATTAGATTCTCATATTTTCATTTATAATTTAGAGACCTCAGCAGTGCAGGATTACAGTAGGGGGAAGCTGGAAGGTACTAATGACCTTGATCCGCGGTTCTCACCTAATGAAGCTGAAATTATCTTTGTCAATACTTCCAACGATGGGGTGTCTCAAAAAAATATATATACGGCCTATTTAGAAGATCAGGAGTCTGATGGATCTCATAGAATAGAGCTGATCGAAGGCGCGAAAATGCCGGATTGGGAATAAGGAAAAATTAATGTGGGGAGCGGTAGTTTCATTTATGGGCTGCCGCTTTTTTATTTTAATTAGTTTTTTGGGAGGTTCAAACTGTTTATCTTTGAACCCCACAACACAATTATGAGCCAGGAAATCAGTAAACGTTACGCCCAAAGAGGTGTGTCGGCAGGAAAAGAAGATGTACACAACGCGATAAAGAATGTAGATAAAGGATTGTTTCCGCAGGCCTTTTGCAAAATAGTTCCCGATTACCTTACCGGAGATAAGGATTACTGCCTCATTATGCACGCCGATGGTGCCGGCACAAAATCTTCGCTCGCCTATATGTACTGGAAGGAAACCGGAGATCTTTCGGTTTGGAAAGGTATCGCCCAGGATGCGCTTATCATGAATATTGATGATTTGCTTTGCGTTGGTGCTACCGATAATATTTTGCTTTCCTCAACTATTGGGAGGAATAAGAACCTGGTGCCGGGAGAAGTGATTTCCGCAATTATCAACGGTACCGAAGAACTACTTGAAGACCTTAAGAAATTTGGCGTGGATATTCATTCCACCGGCGGCGAAACCGCTGATGTTGGTGATCTGGTACGAACCATTATCGTGGATTCTACAGTTACTGCCCGAATGAAACGCAGCGAGGTAATCGATAATGCCAATATTAAAGCCGGAAATGTGATTGTTGGCCTCTCTTCTTTTGGACGGGCAACTTACGAAAAGGAGTATAACGGCGGAATGGGTAGCAACGGCTTGACCTCAGCACGACACGATGTGTTTTCAAAGATTTTAGCTGAAAAATATCCTGAAAGTTTTGATAACGGGATTCCTGAAGATTTGATCTATTCCGGATCAAAGAAATTGACTGATAAAGTTGAAAATTCACCGCTTGATGCCGGGAAACTGGTGCTTTCTCCAACCCGAACCTATGCTCCGATAATAAAAAAGATGCTGTCAAAATTCAGCAATAAGGAAATTCACGGGATGGTGCATTGCAGTGGTGGCGCACAAACCAAGATCCTTCATTTTGTTGAAAACCTGTATATTATTAAAGATAACCTCTTTGAAGTGCCGCCGTTGTTTAAGCTTATTCAGCAGGAAAGCAAAACCGACTGGAAAGAGATGTACCAGGTGTTCAATATGGGGCACAGGATGGAGCTGTATGTGGATGAAAATATCGCTTCAGAGATCATCGAAATTTCAAAATCCTTCAAAATAGACGCTCAGATTGTTGGAAGGGTTGAAGCTTCCGAAGAAAAGAAACTCAGTATTAACAGTGAGTTTGGGGAGTTTGAGTATAAATAGAAATTCTAACTAAAATAATCAGGGTTTATATATCCCATTTCTTCTAATTGCAGAGGACTGGTGATAAGTTTGGTGCAGCCTTTTTTAAGGAAGTACAAATCATCAGCAATTTCCTGGATATCCTTATAAAGGTGATCGGTAATCACAAAGGCTTTATGTTGCTTTTCCCGAAGAATTTCCTGTTTAATAATATTGATATAAATCGGGTCCAGATGAGTGAATGGCTCATCAAGCAAAACCAATTTGGCATTTGACTTTATAATTAACCAGGTTTCTACCAGTCTTTTTTCCCCTCCAGAGAGTTCGGCAATCCGGGGATTTTTCTTTGACGCTAGCTTCGGAAGGATTTCAGCGAATTCAGCCCAGTTTACTTTAAATATGTCGAAGAGGCTTTTCAGTCTGATATGTGAGGGTAGATAGTTTTTCTGCGAAAGAAATTTCACCATTCCAGTGCGGTAAAATCTATTGAGATATCCTTTTCCATCTACCCTAACCAGCTGATTATTCGCTGTAAGGTTTCCGAAAAAAATCTTAAGCAACGAGGTTTTTCCGCAACCGTTTGTGCCTAAAAGTCCGGTTACTTTGCCGGTTTCGGCCTTAAGGTAAACTCCGTAGAGAATGTTCTTTTCTCCAAAATTCAGTTCTATATTTTCTAGTTCAAAAACCATAAAGCAGTCTGAAAAATTTATAGGAAACTGCAGTAAGTATGAATTCTGCCGTAAAACATCCGGCTAAAAGAAATCGCGGACTGATTCCAAAATTCCTAAAAAATATCAGTTTATCATCTTCAGGAGTGAATCTAAACCAGGCAAATAAAGCTCCAAAAAGGAAAAGTTTGAGAAGTAGCGTAGCCTCTGCGGGATTCTTCATAAAAATCAGAAATGCATTCAAAATAATGCTGGGAAATAGGAATTTCCGGTAGAAAATAAAAAACACCTTTATTTTTAGAAACAAACTGGTAGTTTTAATGCCGTTTTTAAAGTTATGAAAAAATCGGTGGAGTTGATTTTCCAATTTCAAAAACGACGCGGTTTTTCTTAAAAATTTCCATTACCTGAAATCGCCTAAAATATCGTAAATTTGCTATCCTAAAATCAGTTAGATTTATATGATTGAGAAGCTTAACATAGTAAAGCAGCGTTTTGATGAGGTGAATGATCTTATCATTCAACCCGATGTGATTTCAGATCAGAAACGGTATATAGAATTAAATAAAGAATACAAGGACCTTAAGGCCCTTATGGAGGAGCGTACAACCTACCTGGAACTCACCAATAATATCAAGGAAGCTGAAGAGATCATTGCCGATGGCAGTGATGCCGAAATGACCGAGATGGCTAAAATGCAGTTGGAAGAGGCAAAAGAAGAGCTGCCGAAGCTGGAGGAGAAGATTAGAATGATGCTTGTGCCGAAAGATCCTGATGATGCCAAAAACGTGGTGATGGAAATCCGTGCCGGTACCGGAGGGGATGAAGCCAGTATTTTTGCCGGCGACCTTTACCGTATGTATACTAAATATATTGAAAGCAAAGGCTGGAAAAGTAATATCGTAGACTTTAGTGAAGGCACCAGCGGTGGTTTTAAAGAGATAATCTTTGAAGTTACCGGCGAGGATGTTTACGGAACGCTAAAATTTGAGGCCGGAGTACACCGGGTTCAAAGAGTTCCACAAACTGAAACTCAGGGACGGGTGCATACCTCTGCAGCTACCGTAATGGTATTGCCTGAAGCCGAGGAATTTGATGTGGAGATAGACCCTAAGGATGTGCGAATAGATTATTTCTGTTCCTCAGGCCCCGGCGGGCAGTCTGTGAACACTACTTATTCGGCGGTAAGACTTACCCACGAGCCTACCGGATTGGTAGCCCAGTGTCAGGATCAGAAATCTCAGCATAAGAATAAGGATAAAGCTTTTAGGGTACTTCGTTCCCGTTTATACGAAATGGAGCTTGCCAAAAAGCAGGAAGCCGATTCTGCGAAAAGAAATTCTATGGTGTCCAGCGGAGACCGTAGTGCCAAGATTAGAACTTATAATTATTCCCAGGGAAGGGTAACCGATCACCGAATCAATTTAACCCTATATGACCTTGGAAATATCATAAACGGCGATATTCAGAAGATCATCGATGAGCTGCAACTGGTGGAAAACACCGAAAAGCTCAAGGAGAATTCTGATGTATTCTAGACTTAGTCACCTCCGCGAAGGTGGAGGTCTCTTTTTAATATTAATGTGATCTACCCATAAAAATTTAAATCCCCCTAAAAAACCAGTTTCAATGTCCAACCAAGAACTAACCGAACAAATATTTAAGAAAAAATCTTTTTTATGTGTAGGCCTGGATATTGATCTGGAAAAGATTCCAACCTATCTGCTTTCTGAAGAGGACCCTATTTTCAGTTTTAATAAGGCGATTATCGATGCCACCCATAAGTTTTGTGTGGCCTATAAACCCAACATTGCTTTTTATGAAGCCAATGGGATTGACGGCTGGAAAGCTTTGGAAAAGACTATAAGTTACCTGCATCAGGAATATCCCGAGATCTATAGTATTGCAGATGCCAAACGCGGAGATATAGGAAATACTTCCAGAATGTACGCCAAGACTTTTTTAAAGGATTTAGGCTTCGATTCGGTTACTGTAGCACCTTATATGGGGAAGGATTCTGTGGAACCCTTCCTTGAATTTGAAAATAAACACGCCATTCTTCTGGCATTAACTTCCAATGAGGGTGCTTTTGATTTTCAGACCCAAAAAATCGATGGGGAAGAACTGTATAAAAAAGTCATTCGGGTTTCCCAAACCTGGGAAAATGCCGATAGACTAATGTATGTGATTGGAGCAACTAAAGCAGAATTCCTCACTGAAATTAGAAAGATCATTCCTGAAAACTTTTTGCTGGTGCCGGGTGTTGGCACCCAGGGTGGAAAACTGGAAGATGTTTGTAAATATGGGTTGACTAAAAATGTTGGACTGTTGGTAAACTCTTCAAGGAAGATCATTTATGCTTCCGAATCTTCCAATTTTGCTGAAATAGCCGGAGCCAAAGCTGAGATACTTCAACGACAGATGGCCGAGGAATTAAGGCAACTTTAAATATAGTTTTATGGAATTGCGGGACCAACTTCAACGAAAGATCGTATTAAATGGAGTTCCTCAACGCGTGGTTTCCCTGGTGCCCAGCCAAACCGAACTTCTTGTCGAACTGGGACTGGAAGAAACACTGGTGGGGGTCACCAAATTCTGTGTGCACCCCATTTATCTTCTGAACACTAAAAAGATCGTGGGTGGTACCAAGCAGGTTCATATAGACAGAATAAAAAATTTACAGCCCGATCTCATTTTATGCAATAAAGAAGAGAATACTCCTGAAATGGTAGAGGCTTTGGAAAAAATTGCTTCCGTTCATGTCTCAGATATCAACGAAATTGATGATGCTTTTGAAATGATGCTTCAGTATGGGCAGATATTTAAAAGGGAAGAGCTCACCAAAACGATGGTGAAATCTATCCAGAAGAAAATTTCAGTATTAAAGGAGGCCAATAAGCGAAAGCCGCCAAAAAGAGTGGCTTATTTGATCTGGAAAAAGCCTTTAATGGTGGCCGGAAAAAATACTTTTATCGATACGCTGTTACACTTGAATAATTTTGAGAATGTATTTGAAGAAGCTAGGTATCCGGTTACAAGCCTTGAAGAACTAAAGGAGAAGAAACCCGATTTGATCTTACTGTCATCAGAACCTTATCCATTTTCTGAAAAGCATTTTGAGTTCTTTAAAGATATTGGTGCCGAAATAAAATTGGTGGACGGGGAGTATTTTAGCTGGTATGGCTCGCGTTTATTAGGCGCAATGGATTATTTTAAAAACCTGAACTTTTAATGGTCTATTTTATCACATTCCATTCTCTGTAGTTCGTTCAGTATTTTTCTGGCTTTATCATTTAACCGATCACTTTCTTCCTTATCGGTTAATGCGAGTTTGAAAGAGCGGTGCATTAGCTGTTTATACTTAGCGCACATGCATTCCTCTCTAGTTCTTGTTTCAAAAATCTTAAACATAGCATCATCAATCTTAAACATTCCATCATCCTTTCGTGTACAAAGATAGATTTAGGCCTGCTTAAGTTTTGCTAAGCTTTGGTTAAGCTTATTGTAAAATAACTTTTATAAACACTATAAATGTTAAAAAACAGGGTAAGCGCTTTATTTAAACGGTTTATGTTAGTCCTGAAGAGAAAAAACCCTTTTTAGCAAGGCAGTGCTTCTGGCAGCCACATTTTCCCTGATTTCCTTTTCCTCAACGGCGATCATGGTATAAACTCCTTCAAGGGCTTCTGTGGTGACATAATCTACAAGATCGGGATTCACATTACTGGTTATAGGCAGGTTGTTGTACCTGGTAATAATATTGCGCCATACTTCAGTAGCTCCAACCTTATCCAGGGATTGTTTTACAACAGGATTAAAGCTGTTATAAAGTTGTTTTTCGGTCTTATCGGTAAGGTATAGGGTAGCGGAATTATCGCTTCCAAGCAGAATATTACGGGCATCGGTAAAAGTGATCTCTTTTACCGCATTCACAAAGATTGGAGTAGCTTCTTTCACAGCATCTTCTGCGGCGCGGTTAAGTACCTTTAAACCTTCATCTGCTAAAGCATCAAGGCCAACATCTCTCAGTGTTTTATCCACTTTTTGAAGTTCCATAGGAAGACCAATCCTTACGAGTTCGTTACTGTAGAAGCCATTCTCCTCGGTGAGTTTAGTGACTTGCTTATCGATTCCGTGATCGAGGGCCTGGCGCAGGCCGGAGGCTATTTCGGTATCGGAAACCCCAATCGGATATTCACTGGCTATTTGTTGTAATTCTGCACAGGAATAAAAACTGAAAATGCTAAGCAAAACTAAAAACTTCTTCATAATCTGGATTTTGCTTCAAAGGTATCAATAAAATTCCGGTGAAAATTAGAAATGCCTGAAGGGCACCCGAATCTTCTTTGGAAGATCCTTTGCCGGATTCTGAAAAATGTTAATCCAACTCTTATTTCTTTGTGATTTTCGTAAATTGCGGAACCTAAAATTCGATATCATTACAAATGGAACAACAGAGCCCATATAAACCTAAAAATAAAATAAGAATAGTAACCGCAGCCTCCCTTTTTGACGGGCATGATGCCGCCATAAATATTATGCGCCGCATCATTCAGTCTACAGGTGTTGAGGTGATCCACCTGGGTCACGATCGTAGCGTTGAAGAGGTTGTGAACTGCGCGATCCAGGAGGATGCACAGGCCATCGCAATGACCTCTTACCAGGGTGGTCACATGGAGTATTTTAAATATATGTACGATCTGCTTCAGGAGAAAGGCGCAGGCCACATCAAGATCTTTGGTGGTGGAGGCGGAGTGATTCTTCCAGAAGAGATCAAAGAGTTGATGGATTACGGCATTACCAGGATTTATGCTCCCGATGATGGACGCGAGATGGGGCTTCAGGGAATGATAAATGATATGGTGAAGATGGCCGATGAAGCTCATTCCGATCTTAATGCTGAAAAGTCGGTTTCTGATTTACTGAAAAATAAAGATGTTAATACCATTGCCAGGCTTATTTCCCTTGCTGAAAATAAACACGATTCTTTTCTTGAACATTTTGAGCCGTTAAGGAAGCAGTTGGAAAATAGCGAAATTCCCGTACTTGGAATTACCGGTACCGGTGGAGCCGGAAAATCCAGTCTTGTTGATGAACTGGTTCGTAGGTTTCTGCTGGATTTCCCTGAGAAGAATATCGGTATAATCTCAGTAGATCCTTCAAAAAGAAAAACCGGCGGGGCCCTATTGGGAGACCGTATCAGGATGAATTCGATCAACAATTCCCGGGTGTATATGCGCTCTCTGGCTACAAGGCAATCTAACCTGGCACTTTCCAAACACGTAGCCGAAGCCGTGGAGGTTTTAAAAGCTTCAGAATATGATTTGATAATTTTGGAAACCTCAGGAATTGGACAAAGCGATACAGAGATCCTCGATCATTCTGATGTTTCTCTATATGTGATGACCCCTGAATTTGGGGCTGCTACACAATTGGAAAAGATAGATATGCTCGATTTCGCCGATCTGGTGGCAATTAATAAATTCGACAAGCGTGGGGCGCAGGATGCCCTTCGGGATGTAAAAAAACAATATCAACGCAATCACCAATTATGGGACGAGAAACCAGATAATCTTCCGGTTTTTGGAACCATCGCTTCTCAGTTCAACGATCCAGGGATGAATACGCTTTACCGCGAGATCATGGACAAGATCGTGGAAAAGACCAAAGTTGATCTTAAATCAGACTTTGAGGTTTCCGTAGAAATGAGTGAGAAGATCTTCATTATTCCACCAAAACGAACCCGTTACCTTTCAGAGATCGCTGAGAATAACAGGGCTTATGATGAGAAAGCTTCCAAAGAAGCTGAGGTAGCCCAAAAGCTCTATGGAATTTTCAAAACCATAGAATCGGTTTCAGGAATGGAACTGGATAAAGGTCAGGATAAATTCCTGACTAAACACGGAATTGAACAGGATGAGATCCTGGAAAGAACAGAGGAATCTCAGAAAAACCTGATAAAACTTTTGTTTGCCGAATTTGATAGAGTTAAGATGGATCTCGATCCTCATCACTGGGAAACGATCCTGGGCTGGCAACAGAAGGTTACCAAATACCGGGAGCCGGTTTATAGTTTCAAGGTTCGTGACAAGGAGATAAAAATAAATACTCATACCGAATCCCTCTCGCATACACAAATACCTAAAGTAGCCCTGCCAAAATACAAGGCCTGGGGTGATATTTTACAATGGTGTTTGCAGGAGAATGTGCCGGGAGAATTTCCATATACCGCCGGCTTATATCCCTTTAAACGTCAGGGCGAAGATCCCACCCGTATGTTTGCCGGAGAAGGCGGCCCGGAGCGTACCAACAGGCGTTTTCATTATGTGAGTTTAGGACTTCCGGCCAAGAGGCTTTCTACCGCTTTTGATTCGGTTACGCTCTACGGAAACGATCCAGACCACCGTCCTGATATCTACGGAAAGATCGGGAATGCAGGTGTTTCAATCTGTTGTCTGGATGATGCGAAGAAATTGTATTCAGGTTTTGATCTTGCCGATGCATTTACCTCGGTGAGTATGACCATTAACGGGCCGGCTCCTATGCTGCTCGGTTTCTTTATGAATGCCGCAATCGATCAGCAATGTGAGAAATACATAAAGGAGAATAACCTTGAAGATAAAGTTGAAGCCAAACTTAAGGAGCTTTACGACGACAGAAATATAGACAGGCCTGTTTACCGCGGGGAACTTCCCGAGGGCAATAACGGTCTTGGCCTGATGCTTTTAGGTTTAACCGGAGACCAGGTACTTCCCAAGGAAGTTTATTCAGAAATAAAGGAAAAAACCATTAGCGTAGTGCGTGGAACCGTGCAGGCCGATATTCTTAAAGAAGACCAGGCACAAAACACCTGTATTTTCTCTACGGAATTCGCCTTGCGTTTAATGGGAGATGTGCAGGAATATTTTATCAGGGAGAAGGTGCGCAATTTCTACTCAGTTTCTATTTCAGGTTATCATATCGCCGAAGCAGGAGCTAACCCAATAACCCAGTTGGCTTTTACCCTCTCAAATGGATTTACTTACGTAGAGTATTACCTGAGTAGGGGAATGGATATCAACAAATTCGGACCTAATCTTTCCTTTTTCTTTTCCAACGGAGTAGATCCGGAATACGCGGTGATTGGAAGGGTGGCCAGAAAGATTTGGTCGAAAGCTTTAAAACTAAAATACGGAGCAAATTCCAGGGCTCAGATGTTGAAGTATCACATCCAGACGTCTGGAAGGTCCCTGCATGCACAGGAAATAGATTTTAACGATATCAGGACTACCCTTCAGGCGCTTTACGCTATTTACGACAACTGTAATTCGCTGCATACCAATGCTTACGATGAAGCCATCACCACACCAACCGAGGCTTCGGTAAGAAGAGCAATGGCTATTCAGCTTATCATTAATAAAGAACTAGGTTTAACCAAAAATGAAAACCCAATCCAGGGATCTTTCATAATCGAAGAGCTTACAGATCTTGTTGAAGAAGCGGTACTCTTAGAATTTGATCGTATCACAGAAAGAGGAGGAGTGCTTGGTGCAATGGAAACCATGTACCAGCGCGGAAAGATTCAAGAAGAAAGTCTGTATTACGAGACTTTGAAGCACAGCGGTGAATTTCCTATCATTGGAGTGAATACGTTTTTGAGTTCCACTGGATCACCAACAGTTACTCCGGGAGAAGTTATAAGAGCTACTGAAGAAGAAAAGCAACATCAGATAAAAACATTAGAGACGCTGCATAAAGCTAAAGAGGATTCGGCCCAGGCTGCTTTAGATAAGATAAAAGAAGCCGCTATAAACAATAAAAACCTCTTTGAGGTCCTGATGGACGCCACAAAAGTTTGTTCCCTTGGGCAAATCAGCCAGGCGATGTTTGAAGTTGGCGGGCAGTATAGAAGAAATATGTAAGCAGAGAGCCACTTTACCAAGCGCGCAGCGCTCTGGTAAAGTGTGCGAATCGCTTATCCCGATGAGCGTAGCGATATCGGGATCTTTTTGGATTTGCGACTTTTTCGGTAATCGCGAAGCACCTTTATAAAGTGTACGAATCGACTGCCTGGAAGTTGTTGCAAAAAAATAAAACCCTTGCAGGTTTCAAAAACCTGCAAGGGTTTTTTGCTTACTCGGGATCATCATCAAAAGGATTTTCAAAAGGGATATCCTCGTCAGGATCTTTGTCGTCATAGCTAACACCAGGCGGATTAAATAATCCCCAACGATCTATTATGTAATTCCATTGATCGAAAGTCTTAACCCATTCAGCAAACAAAACCCGGAATTCTTCTATGGTAGCTCTCAGCATTTCCAGATAATCAACATCTTTGAAATCTTCTATTAAAAAATGATTGCAGAAAACATAAATATCCCGGGCACTTTTTCTTATAATCGTGGCATTTTCCATTTTTAAATCGTAGATATCACCCTGGGCACCGGCTATTTTTACAGGAATCTTCATTGCATCACTCCTCATGAACTGCCCGGTGCTTTTAAGCATTTCATTTTCCTCAGGAATTAATTGTACAATATGTTCTACCAGATCAAGGATTTCCATTCCTTTGTTATATAAAGGCATTTTTTTCAATTCTCTATCCATACTTGAAAAATTTAAGTCTTTTAGTTTGTCACTCTGAAATTTCAGCTTAATTTTGCAGCTTCTTAAAATGAACCTGTAACTACGCAAGTGTCTAAAGGATAAAACTATGGAAAATTTTTGGTTGTTTGCCATAGGAGTTTTTACCGCGTTTTTTGCGATCAATAATCCAGTGGGGAATATTCCAATCTTCATGAGCCTTACCAAACAGGCCGACAGGCGACGGAAGAAATTTATTTCTAAAAAAGCAACCTTCACCGCCTTTATTATTGTTTCCGGTTTTATAATTCTGGGAAAATATATTTTCGAATTCTTCGGACTTACCATTCCTGCCTTTAAGATTACCGGGGGGCTTCTGGTGTTTTTCGTTGGTTTTGAGATGATAAGAGCGCAGCAATCCAGTATAGATAATCAAACCGAAATTGATTTTAACGAGGGTATTTCTATCTCACCATTGGCAATTCCAATTTTGGCAGGTCCCGGTACCATTGTGACAGCAATGAACTATACCACCACAGCCAGTTACCTTGATATGGCTATTTTGGTAGTGGTGTTTGGGTTTGTAATGCTTCTCAATCACCTGGCTTTTATTTCCAGCGATTACCTGGTTCGCTTTATTGGCCAAAACAAGATCATTGTTATCGAAAAAATTATGGGATTGATTATCGCGATAATCGGAACCAACATGTTGATTCAGGGAATAAACCTAGCCTTCATCGAGTAAGAACTAAGTCTTATTGTTTTGGAACCAATCGGAAACCATTTTGTCGAAAAGATGGATTTCCTTACGAAGCAGGTTCAGAAATTCTACTTCTTTAACTCCGCAGCCTTCCAGTTTTCTACAAAGGTGCTTAAGGTTTTTGGCCACTGCCCTGATATTTTTAACGCGCTGGAGCCTTGATTCTGAATTAGGCGCACAGGCTGCAGAGGCAATTCCCGGAGCGAGCTGAAGGGATTCGGTTACAAGAGAACCGGCTTGGTAATGTTGTGGGTTAGCTGAAAAATCCATTTCAATAACGTGCTTATCATCAGAAAAATAAGCAGCGATGGCCCTGGAAATCTTAAAGATCTCGAGGGCTTTTCTGTATACTGGTAGATGATAAGTATTATTGGGAAATGCGGAATCCATATCCAGGCTATTTTTTATTTAAAATTACCATGTTAATTACAGTTCTATCTTTAGATTTTAAACTCAATTATTTAATATATCTTTGATTTTAAGGAAAAATCTATAAAATAATTAAAAATGCAGCTTGATGAATTAAACTGGGCCATCCTGGAGAGACTTCAAAAAAATGCCCGCAGGTCTTTTTCTGAAATTGGCCGGGAAATAGGCTTAAGCTCTCCTGCGGTTGCCGAGAGAGTTAAGAAAATGGAAGATGCCGGGGTGATTTCCGGTTATAAAACCGAAGTCTCCTATCACAAAACAGGGCATCAGCTAAAGGCAATTATTACCCTTAGAGCATTTATGGGGCGGTTAAAACCATTTCTTGAAAAAGTGGTTGAATTCCGTGAAGTGGTTAACTGTTATCGAATCACAGGTAACGAGAATATTATTATGGAAGTTGTGCTTTATGACCAGGTTCATCTCACTGAATTCATCGACAGGTTAATTACCTACGGCGAAATAAAAACTCATATCATTCTCTCCAATGTAATTGAGCACGCCCCTATAAAGAGGCGACTAGGTTAAAAATATTTTAAAGAAGAATTCTCTACAATTGTTAAAAAATACTACTTGGCCAGGAAATCTTAACGTATTTTTGAGCCGTGCATATTCTTTTAGTTAAATCGGGATTAATTGTAATTTTCTTAATACTTATACGACTAACCTGTGCTTAGATTTGTATCCAACAAAACAATAAAAAAAGTTATGAGAAAATATAGTCCAATTTTTTTAATACTAGCCGTGGTGACCGGGCTGATAGGCTTTACCGGCCTTAGCTTCTCCGGAATTGAAGTGGTGAGAGTATTATTTCTGATATTTGCCGATTTATTGGTAATATCTCTTCTAGCCAAATTGATCTTTTCTACTGAAAAATTGAAATTACAGCGCGTGAAAACCAAATAAAAAATAATTCTGCCCCAAAACAAAAGCTTTCCTCTTAAACAGACGAAAGCTTTTTTTTTTGAAAGTATATTAAATTTCAAAATGTGTATCTTTATATTAAAGGATTAATATGAAACGAGGTTTATTATTAAGTTTTTTTATTGCCATTTTCTCTTTTGGTCAAATCTGGTCACAGGAAGCACGTATAGCCAAAGGAGTGGTGGTAGATACCCTTAAGGTGCAGGATAGTATTTCTGAAACCTTTTCAATTTACATTCCGCAGGATTTTAAAAATGGTGAAACCTGGCCTGTCCTGGTTATTTTCGATCCGCAGGGACGTGGTAGGCTTACAGCCCAGCTTTTTAGAAGTATAGCCGAGGAACAGGGATATATTATTGCCGCTTCCAATGAGGTTTTAAATAAAACTCCATTACAGACTAACCTGCAAGTAGCTAACAGACTTATTACCCGCCTGCTTATCTCAATACCGGTCAACCCAAAGTTGGTATATGCTGGAGGTCTGCAGGAAGGCGGTCAACTCGCTTCGGCAACTCCGTTAATCTACCAGGATGTTCGTGGGGTACTTGCCGTGGGCGATGCCTGGGTTAACCCGGAATTAACCGATAAGATGAAACCATTTTTCTTTAGTGCTGTGGCTGGTGATGAAGATGCAGACCTTTTTAGACAGCAGGCTTTTGTGAATTTTTATAAAGGAAAAAAGTTTCCTACTGAAATGAATTATTTTGATGGTACTAATAAGGAATGGCCTGATACTTTCGTGTTGAATAATGCCGTTTCTGCTTTTAGTTTAGATGCAATGGCAAAAGGCCTGAGGGAAAAGGATCAGGTATTTGTTCAGCGTTTATTTGAGAAAGAATTGAAATCTGCTGAGATGCTTCGCCGCCAGAGAAATTACATCAAAGCTTATGAAAAGCTTGAACAAATGCAAGACAAGTATTCACTATTTGAGGTAAACACCGATGAATTGAATGATCGTATGAAGTCTTTAAGCCGTAATAAAGCATATAGACAACAACGAAGAGATTTTAGGAAAGCAGAGAATCTGGAAGCTGAAAAGCAGGAGGAATATCGCTACCTAATGGAAATGGATATTATAAGTGCTAATTTTGAAAATATTGGGTGGTGGGAATACCAAATGGAAGAACTTCAGAAGCTTTCTGAAGAAGGTAATCTCGCTGAAAAAAAAGTCTATAACCGGTTACAGGATTTTCTAAAAAAACTTTCCCGAAGCCATTTCAATAATATCATGGAAAGCCAGGCCGGGATCGATACCAAAATTTTTGTGAGTGTACTGAGAACCGCCCTCGATAAGGAAGATCCTGAAGCATATTTAAAAATTATTTCTCTTGCGGGACACGATGGGGATCACCAGACAGCTCTTATGTATCTGGAGGACCTGTTGAAAACCGGATATGACGATATGGATGCTTTATATGATATTGAAGGAATTCTTGATCTGAAACTGAGCAAAGAGTACAATGATTTGATCAGAAAATACCTGGGAGAATCAAAATACTATAAGCAGTCCTGAAAATGAAGTTTGTTGTTTTTTCTCTTCTTTTGGTTATCTGTGACGTTTGTACAGCCCAGGACAAGGAGTATTTAGCCGAATTGCAACAACATCGTGAAGAGATTTACCTGAAATTTGCAAATAAAGAAGAATCTCCACTTGAAGAAAACGATCTCCGGGATTTTAAAACCTTGGATTATTTTGAAGTGAATCCCGAATTCAGGCTAAAGGCCAAATTTGTAAGAACCCCAAACACGCCTTTATTTGCAATGCCTACCACTACTTCCCGACTCCCAATTTACCGGAAATATGCTGAGATTTACTTCAGCTATGATGGAAAAAAATATAAATTAGATTGCTATCAGAACCAGGAATTAATTTCAGATCCTGAGTATTTTGATTATCTGTTTCTTCCTTTTACTGATCTCACCAATGGCCAAACCACCTACTCCGGTGGACGGTATTTGGACTTAAGGATTCCGGAGGGTGATTCCATTATTTTAGATTTCAATAAAGCATATAATCCATATTGTGCTTATAGTGGAGAATATTCCTGTCCCGTGGTTCCGAAGGAAAATCATCTCGAAATTCCTGTCACTGCCGGGGTTAAAAAGTTTTAATCAACTTTCATTTATTCCCAGACTTGTATAGGCTACTGTGCCGTGCTCGTGAGCGTCCAAACCTTCCAGCTCTTCGATTTCTGTAACTCTTAAACCTATGCTTTTCTTTAATCCAAATAGGATAATAAACGAAGAAGCAACACAAAATAGGCCTACTGCTAAAATTCCTAAAATCTGATTTAATAATTGCGACCAGCCTGCCAATTCTCCAAATATTCCTACGGCCAGGGTGCCCCAAATCCCGCAAACCAAGTGTACTGAAATTGCACCCACCGGGTCGTCCAGTCTTAAACTATCAAGAAATGCCACGGCAAGGACTATAAGTATCCCCGAAATGAAACCAATAGCGAGTGCATCTATAACCCCCATCAGGTCGGCGCCGGCAGTAATTCCTACTAACCCTCCAAGAATTCCGTTAAGGATCATACTCAAGTCGTTGTCACGGTATCTAAGGTAAGAGACCACAAAAGCTCCAAGACCTCCGGCAGAAGCAGCAATACAGGTGGTAACCAGTACCAGGGAGGTTGTGGCAGGATCGGCGGAAAGGACAGAGCCGCCATTAAAACCAAACCAGCCAAACCAGAGTAAAAATACCCCAACTGTAGCTAAGGGAATACTATGGCCGGGAATCACACTTATCTTCCCTTCTTTAAATTTTCCAATTCTGGCACCCAATAAAGTAATGCTCACCAGAGCTGCCCAGCCTCCCACAGAATGAACCAGGGTTGAGCCGGCAAAATCGTAAAAACCAAGTTTGTCCAGAAAACCACCTCCCCATTTCCACATTCCGGTTATGGGGTAGATAAAGCCAACATATAATATCGAGAAGATCAAAAAACTTGAAAGTTTAATGCGTTCGGCTACTGCCCCAGAGACAATAGTAGCTGCCGTTGCTGCAAACATGGCCTGAAACAGAAAATCGGTATAAAAAGTATAAGCGCCATCAGCATAATCGGCAGAGAGCCCGTTGGAGGGTAAAAGCAAACCGAAATTGGAAAACCCGAACACCGCTCCAGCAAAAGTATCTCCCGGATACATTAAGCTAAAGCCAACAAAGGTGTATGAAAGAATCCCGATTATTAAAATCATAACATTTTTGAAGAGAATATTGATGGTGTTTTTGGCCCGGGTAAGCCCGATTTCGAGTAGGGAGAAGCCCAAATGCATAATAAATACCAGGGCTATGCAGATCATCATCCACAAATTGTTGGTGGTAAAAACAGCGTAGTCCATATTAATGAAGAGATTTTTTTCCGGTTTCTCGGGTTCGTATTCGGTAAACTTCTTTGACCGTGGAAATGAATATTTTTCCATCGCCCACGTTCCCAGTATAAGCGGTTTCTAAAAGGATATTGACCGCGGCCTCGGTAAAATTGTCACTAACCACCATAGAAAGCATACGTCTTTGAATATCGCTGGTACTATATGCAACCCCGCGGTAAACTTTCCCGTGTTTTTCATTTCCAACGCCTGTGACATCCCAGTAGGTAAAGAAGTTCACATTAATTTGTTGAAGGGCATCTTTAACCTCCTCGAATTTCGATTTCCGGATTATTGCTTCAATCTTTTTCATATAAAGATTTTTATTGTCTTTTGATGTTCATAGGTAATACTCATATCGGTAATCACGCTTATGTTGAATCCCGGTTATGCGTATTTAATATGTTCAAATCGACTATTGATTTGATTCAAAAGTATAAAATAATTCTTCAGAGGAATAAAAATTAGGGCTGTGTCGATTACTTTTATTAAAATATAAAAAACGACCCCTAAAAAATTAGGGGTCGTATAAATATAAGTATATTTTTTATGGAATTCGTATACGAATCTAGGGGGTTATAGCGATTTAGAGAAGAAAAGACCTAAACCTATAGCAAGAATTCCCAGGATAATACTACCCAGGGTATAAATAAGGAAATGTAGATAATCGCCCGACTTTAGAAGGCTTTGATTTTCAAAAGCGAAAGTGGAAAAAGTAGTGAAGCCTCCACAAAATCCTACGGCAAGTGCAAGATTGATATTTGAATTCAGGGCATTGTTCTTTATGGCCCAACCAAGAATAATACCTAATAGCAGGCTTCCCAGTATATTTACGGTAAGGGTGCCGTATGGAATGCTGAAATGGGCTTTGTTCAGGTATTTGGTTACCAGAAATCTTAAAGCGCTGCCAAGGCCACCTCCTAAAAAAACAAGGATAATTTGTTTAGCCATTCAAACTATTTAATCGGAAAATGAATCTGTGTGACCCAATCTGCCGGGTTAGGATTACTTTCAGGCCCGGTAATATATACTTCAAAAACATCTTCTTCTTCATTTAATTCCAGGCTGTGTTCTTCAATATAATCGTAGGCCGTATTCCAGGCATCCGGGAGGTTTTTATAATCACCCTTAAGGGTTGCTCTTAAAACTTTTTGGTTTGGAAGGTTGCCGTTAAGTACCTGGCTATTATTTGGCGTTACCACCTGATTCGGTGTAAAGATCCCTGCTGAAAAAATTGCTGTACCGGCATTTTCATCCCTTTCATTATAAAGGGTAAAAGGTTTCCCGCTTATTTCTATATTATTTTCTTCCATATAGGTTCTTACATCTGCGATCATTTTTTGCACACGCTGATTTACCTGGGAAGTTTTTGTGGCTGTAGTGGTGTACATATAATAGCCACCTCCGTGCTGTATTACTCCGTCTATATTGATGGAAAATTTTTCCATTTTCTTTATTACAGAATTTTCCAGGTTCTCCAGGCCTTTTCTGAACATTGGCCGCATCATTCCACTTAAGGTTTCAGATTGGAAACTGAAAGCGAGTTTTTCCATAAAACTCTGGGTGCCTTTCATACCCCAGGTAACTTTGGTACTATCTTCCATTTCGTTGAATTCCCAGTAAATATCACTGGTGGAAGAGCCAAAAGGCGTGTCAAAGCTTATTTCCTGGTCTATGCCTGAAAAAGGTTTAGCGTCCAGCGTCTTAATATTTCCATCTCCCATACTCTCACTTCTCCAGGAATAACCGGCATCTGTACCACGGGTTTTTTCATCATATTCAACTACCATATCCTCTGCCTCCAGAGACCAGGGTTCCCAATTACGCCAGTTATGGTATTCATTCACTTCATTAAAAACCACTTCTACCGGAGCAGGAATTATTCGGGTTTCTTCAATGTGATATTCCCCGTCTTTGGTAGCGATATAAATTGAACCGGCAATTACAATAATAAGAAGTAAAAAGAGGAGGTATTTAAATATTTTCATTTTGGCAGTGGTTGATTATACTGCTAATATAAAGAATTTAACAAACCAATATCGCTATTCCCGGCTAGATTAATGCCCAAGCCATGATTTCAGGAAAAAAAGAAGAATTATAAAACCAATAAAACCAATTAATACATAAATACTGCCTTTATAATACTTCTTGTGCAGTTTGGTATCTTTCCGGTAGGAGAGGATAATTATTGCAACAAATGCAATAAGGAAGAGGGCAGCAAATACTAATTGTCCGGTGCTAAACATTCTGAATTATTTGTGGCAAAGTTACATTTTTATAGTTTTATCCTATCTAATTATTGCGGAACAAAAAGAAAACTAATAAATTATAAAACCCAGGATTAGTTCTTTATCATAGTTCTTCGAAAGCTTGGGCTAATTTTAAAGGAAAAATATGAAATACACTCTTTATATCTTATTGATCTTGTTCAGTTTTTCTTCTTTTAAAGAAAAATCCGAAAAAGAATCAAAGACCAGAAAAACTAAAAGCAGTGCTGTAAAAAAATCTTCCAAACAGTATCATTCAGCAGATTTTCAGCTTGTGTTTGAATATCCAGTGAATTATGAAGTAAGAGAAGACAGTCTTGCAGGGCAGACTCCCGTAATAAATGTATCCAGAAAAAATAATCCTGGGGTGCCTCCCTATGGAATTCACGAGGATTTCGAAAATACATATATTTCATTTTTACCTGACGGCTTTGGAGTAGATGGCCCTGCAGGAACTCAAAAATCTGTTGAGGAATTCGGCAACCCACTGCCTTTTTCTTTTGAAGTTGATGAAAAGGAATCGCGGGTTTATCTATTGAATAATGGAGAGGTCTGGGGTTTTTACCTTCGGTTTTCTACCCTTCCTGAAAGCTGGAGTGAATTTGGCGGTATATTTATCAGGTATAAAGTGTGGGACTTTGAAGCCCGATGTAAATCCTCGGCAGATGAGGAAATACCTATTGAAGAATGCGATCCCCTGACAGGAGATAAGATTTTATATTTTGGGGAAGTGGATGGAAAATCTAAAAAGGAGATCGATGAAATCCTTAAGAGTCTTTGGTTCTCCTTAGAAAATTATGATCGCAAGGAAATTTCAGATTTAATCAGGATTGATAAGCCGGTTAAAGGGAAAACCATAGAATCTCCTCTCCAAATTACAGGAGAAGCCCGCGGGAACTGGTTTTTTGAAGCCACAGCTCCCGTAGAACTCCTTGATGGGAATTTTCAATCTCTTGGCATAAGCTACATCGAAGTTTTGAATGCTGACTGGATGACCGAAGATTTTGTAGACTTTCGAGGCAGTATTGATTTTATAAAGCCAGACACCAAAAACGGATATTTGTTGCTCAAAAAAAGCAATGCTTCAGGAAAGCCCGAACTGGACCAGATACTAAGAATCCCTGTTAAATTTTAAACTACTGTTTTACTTCGTATCTCCAGCCGAATTTATCTTCGGCCTGGTTATACTGGATTTTCATCAGTTTATCTTTAAAGAAACTAGCGTAGGTATCCTCAAATTTTGGAAGCTCAAATTTTTCGCCTTTATGTCCAAACCCAACAATTGGGTTGATCACAGCTGCAGTACCGGCGCCAAACATTTCTTTTAGTTCTCCCTTTCTGGCAGCTTCAACGATCTCTTTAACGCTTACCTTTCTCACTTCAACAGGAATATTGAATTCTTCGGCAAGGGTAATAATGCTCTTTCGGGTAACTCCATCCAGGATCCTGTCGCTGGTAGGAGCAGTGAGCAATTTATCTCCAACCCTGAAGAAAATATTCATTGTTCCCGCTTCTTCCAGGTATTCGTGCGTATTGGCGTCGGTCCAAACTATCTGCTGGAAGCCTTCCTCTTTTGCAAGGTTTGTAGGATGGAACTGCGCAGCATAGTTTCCGGCAGCTTTGGCATATCCCACGCCACCATCGGCAGCACGGCTAAAAGTCTCTGAAAATTTTACTCTTACCTCGCCACTGTAATAAGCCTGGGCCGGTGAGCAAATAATCATAAATTTATATTTGGTAGATGGTGCAGCAGAAACACATTCTTCGGTAGCGATCACAAAAGGACGGATATAAAGTGAGTTGCCGAAACCTTTCTGAATCCATTCCTTGTCTATTTTTAATAATTCCTCAAGGCCATTGAAGAAATAGTCCTTCGGGAATTCAGGAATAGCAAGCCTTCCACCAGATACATTTATACGTTTAAAGTTTTCTTCGGGCCTGAAAAGCCAGATTTTATCATCTTCATCTTTAAAAGCTTTCATTCCTTCGAAAACCGCCTGCCCATAATGGAAAACCTTGGCCGAAGGCATAAGTTCTATCGGGCCATAGGGTTTTATCTTAGGGGTGTTCCACTTTCCATTTTCATAATCACACTCCAACATATGATCGGTGAATATTTCACCGAATACGAGCTTGTCCAGCTTAGTTTGATCAAGTTTAGAGGTGGTAGATTTTATAATTTCGAGAGAGGAAGTGTCGGTTTTCATTGATTTAAATTTAGTTAACAAATTTACCGAAATATTGGCAGAATAAAAATCAAAAGTTTTGGTAAATTAGTTTTTTGCTAATCACCTAAGCTAATCCACAATGAAGAAAATAATTTCTGTAATCACATTATTTTTGACCTTGTTTTGCTGGAATATTAGTTTTGCTCAAAATTCTAAAGATGTTTCCTACTCTTCTTATGGAGAGAAAATTTCTCAGGAAAAGGCAATTGAGCCCCTGGCAGCGAAAACTCAGTTCGACCTTTTGAAAGTTGGGGATACTTTAGATCTTAAATTTTCTACCAAAGTAAAAAGCGTATGCAAGATGAAGGGATGCTGGATGATCCTGGACCTTCCCGGGGAAGAAGTGCGGGTTACCTTTAAAGATTATGGTTTTTTTGTTCCAAAAGATATTGAAGATAGGGAAGTGATTGTTGCTGGGAAGGCATATCTGGAAGAAATTTCGGTTGATGATCAAAAACATTACGCTGAGGATGAAGGAAAAACTGAAGAGGAAATAGCACTTATTAATGAGCCCGTTTTAACCAGATCCTTTTTGGCCCATGGAGTTTTACTAAAAGAATAATTTGGAAAGAAAGATAATAAAGACTGCCGATGGGTCTGTAACAATTCATTTACCCGAGTGGGATGAACAATACCATTCTAAACACGGCGCGGTGCAGGAAGCCCAGCATGTTTTTATTAAAATGGGTTTGCATCATTTTTTAAAGCAAAACCAAAAACCTAAGCTTTCCATACTGGAAATAGGTTTTGGTACCGGGCTTAACGCTTTTATCACTTTTCTGGAAGCTCAGAAGTTACCTTTGCAATTTGACTATACCGGGGTGGAAGCTTATCCTGTCACTTCTGAAGAAATTGCTGCCTTGAATTATGCTGAAATGCTTTCAGCAGAAAGTCAGCAGGGGGCATTGCAGAAGATGCATGATTGTCCCTGGGAACAATATGTAGAAATAAGCGATAATTTCAAATTGAAGAAACTTCAAAAGAAATTTGATGAGATCACCATAAAAAATGAGGTTGACATCATTTATTTTGATGCTTTTGGGGCCAGGGTGCAACCTGATCTCTGGACTGAGGAGATTTTTGAAATAATGTATTCTGCTTTAAAAGGAGGAGGAATCCTGGTCACTTATTCGGCTAAGGGAAGTGTTAGGCGGGCTATGCAAAAAGTAGGTTTTATCGTTGAAAGACTTCCCGGCCCGCCAGGAAAACGGGAAATGTTAAGAGGGACAAAAAATTGAATTGCAATCATGTTAAACCTCTAATAAAATCTTGGGGTAGCCCGCGGCAAGTGCTTATCTTGTAAAGAAAAATGCGTGTATTAATTACCGGAGCTACCGGCCTTATTGGAACAAGGGTTACCCAATTATGTCAGGAAAAAGGTATTAAGGTAAATTATCTTACTACCACCAAAGATAAAATTGAATCCAAACCCGATTATAAAGGATTTTACTGGAACCCGGAAAAAGACGAAATAGACCCTGAGGCTTTTAAGGGTGTGAGTGCTATAATTAATCTTGTTGGAGAGAATATCGCTAAACGCTGGACGCAGGAGCAAAAAGATAAAATTATAAGCAGCAGGGTAGATACGGCGGCACTGCTGTATAAAACCCTTCAGAATAACAATCATCATATCACCCATTTTATTTCTGCCAGTGCAATTGGGATCTATCCCAGTTCTCTCGAGAAACTCTACACCGAAGAAAATGAGGCTGTAGATGATTCCTTTGTTGGGGAGGTTGTTGTGCAATGGGAAGAAGTCGCCGATAATTTTAGTGACTTGGGAATGGATGTTGCCAAAATACGGGTAGGCCTTGTTTTAGCCCGGGAGGGTGGTTTACTGGAGAAGCTAAAGGAGCCTTTGAATTTTAACGTGGGCTCTCCGCTTGGCAGTGGCAATCAGTGGCAATCCTGGATACATATAAATGATGTGGCGGGAATTTTTGTGCATACCCTGGAAAATAAACTGGAAGGTACCTTTAATGCGGTTGCGCCCAATCCTGTGACCAATAAGGAACTGATAAACGAAGTCGCATCTAAAATGGGAAAATCGGTATGGTTGCCTAATGTGCCGGCATTTGCTTTAAAAGCGGTTCTGGGAGAAATGTCACGGCTTGTCTTATCCAGCCAGCTGGTGAGCAGCGATAAAATAGAACAAACAGGGTATAGATTTGAATACACTAATTTAGCGAAAGCCTTGGAAGATACTATGCAATAAAAAAAACCACCAGATTTGGTGGCTTTTTTTATTGGTAGTAATGGTGATTTTAGGATTTTTCGGCGACTAGTCTTATCCTCAAATTTATATCATCATAGACAAAATTATCTCCAAGACCATCAAAGACTGACTTTGATCCAAAATTAACTTTCCAATGGGTGCGATCTATACTGAATTCATTGCTTGAGATTTCTACCTGATCTCCACTGTGAGTAATGTTAACCGGGAAGGTGATATTTTTGGTGTCTTCTTTTATAGTAAGATTGCCCGAAAGCATAGTCTGCCCATTTTCTTCAGTTATATCGGTGATTTCGAAGGTGGCTTCAGGATATTTTTCCGTATTAAAAAAATCACCTTCCTTGCCTTCAACGGTACCTTTTAGATGGGCCTCAAGGTCAGAGCGATCCTTACCTTTTAGGTCGGTCACCTCTATGGATTTCATATCAATTACAAAACTTCCACTTTCAATGGTGCTGTCGTTCGCCTTGAAGGAACCTTCTGCAAGTTTAATGGTCCCCGTGTGAGTGGCGGTGGGTTTCCGGCCTTTCCAGTGAATAGCAGATTCATCGGTCCTCACTTTAAAAGTTTCAGCTTCAAGATTCGCTTCGCGGGCATCTCTGGCATCTTCTGTTTTAGCTTTATTGTTTTCATTTTTACAACCTGTAACAGCTATACTTAGAAAAGCAATAAAAAATGTTTTACTTAAAAGTTTTCTCATTTTTAGTCGATTTAGGTATAAATTCAAATTTAAGCTTTCTGTTATTCGTAGTTTCATAAAACAATCCTAAAATGATTTTGTGACATTTTGACATTTGATAAGAATTGGCAATACTTTTGACCGTTTCTGCCTGTATTTAAATGCTGAAAAAATGAGTAAAAAGAAAACAGATAAAACCAAAAATCACGATAATCACGTAGATGATAATTCGGTTAAAGATAAAGTAGAAGACGCTATCGACCAGGCTATTGAAGACGTTGAAGAAAATACCGAAAATAAGCAGGACGACGGGGACTTTTCTGAAACCGATAAACTAAAAGAAGAGGTTCAGAAAGAAAAAGATAAGTTTTTACGTCTTTTTGCTGAATTTGAAAATTACAAAAGACGTACCTCCAAGGAAAGACTGGAGTTGTTTAAAACTGCCAATCAGGAAGTAATGTCAGCAATGTTACCCGTTTTGGACGATTTTGACAGGGCTTTAAATGAGATTCAGAAAACCAATGATAAAAACCTGCTTAAAGGAGTGGAACTTATTCATACTAAATTCAGTGAAACCCTAAGAAACAAGGGATTGGAGCCTATGAATGTTGAAGAAGGGGACGATTTTGATGCAGACCTGCACGAAGCGATCACCCAAATCCCGGCGCCTTCAGAAGGTCTTAAAGGCAAGATTGTTGATGTAGTGGAGCGTGGTTACAAACTTGGAGAGCGTATAATTCGCTATCCCAAGGTAGTTACCGGGAAATAAAAAGCATTTTTTGAATCGCAAAAACACCAAATGAAAGAAGATTATTACGACATATTAGGAATTAGTAAAGGTGCTTCTACTGCCGAAGTAAAAAAAGCATATCGTAAGATGGCTATCAAGTATCATCCGGATAAAAATCCCGATGATCCTAAAGCCGAAGATATGTTTAAAAAATCAGCAGAGGCTTATGAAGTTCTGAGTAATGAAGATAAGCGAGCCCGTTACGACAGGTTTGGTCACCAGGCTTTTGAAGGTGGCGGTGGCTTTGGCGGCGGCGGAATGAATATGGATGATATCTTCAGCCAGTTTGGCGATATTTTTGGCGGCGGCTTTGGCGGCGGAGGTTTCTCTGGTTTTGGAGGAGGCTTCGGTGGCGGAAGACGTCGTGCTAAAGGTAGTAATCTTCGTATTCGTGTTTCGCTCACCCTGGAAGAAATTGCCAACGGTGCAGAGAAAAAGATAAAAGTTAAACGTAAAGTTCAGGCTCCCGGCACTACCTATAAAACCTGTAGTACCTGTAACGGTACAGGGCAGGTGACCCGGGTAACCAATACTATTTTAGGAAGAATGCAAACTGCATCTCCCTGCGGTACCTGTAGCGGTTCTGGCCAGATCATAGACCAGAAACCAGCCGATGCCGATGCCCAGGGTCTTAAAATGAAAGAAGAAACTGTTTCTATAAAAATCCCTGCAGGGGTAGAAGAAGGAATGCAGCTTAAAGTTGGAGGTAAAGGAAATGACGCTCCCGGAGATGGTGTTCCTGGAGATCTTCTGGTAGCTATAGAGGAGAAAGAACATCCAAGTTTACAGCGGGAAGGTGACAACCTGCATTATGACCTTTATATAAGCCTTTCTGAAGCTGTGTTAGGAACCTCGAAAGAGATCGAAACGGTTAATGGAAAAGTTCGCATTAAAATAGATGAAGGTGTGCAATCGGGAAAAATCCTGAGATTACGCGGTAAAGGTATTGGTAACCTTAACGGCTATGGTAAAGGAGACCTTTTGGTGCACATAAATGTATGGACACCTAAAACTGTTAACAGGGAACAAAAGGATTTCTTTGAACGAATGGCCGATGATGAAAATTTTCAGCCAAATCCGGAGAAATCTGATAAATCCTTCTTTGAAAAGGTTAAAGATATGTTTTCTTAATACTCCCATTTTAAGAAATTATTTATATATTTGATTATCACTAAGTCTTTTGGTGATAATTTTTCTTTTTCATAGCAATTTTTTTCCCATCCTTAATTTATTAAGGGTGGGTTTTGCTTTTTAGATGGGTTTATAAATTATAAATTCTTCTTAATTCAAAATCTCTCTCCTGCCATTTCAATATATTTACCAATCACGAAACCTCACGTATGGATAACCTCTTAGTGGCAGAAAATATTTACAAATCCTTTGGAAATTATACTGCACTAAATAATGTTTCTATAAATGTTCCCCGAGCCAGTATATTTGGACTTTTAGGTCCAAATGGTGCCGGAAAAACCACACTGCTAAGGATTATTAACCAAATCACTATGCCAGACCGTGGCACGATCTATTTGGATAATAAACCTTTGCAACCCAATGATATTCAGTATATTGGATACCTTCCGGAAGAAAGGGGGCTTTATAAGTCAATGAGAGTGGGGGAGCAGGCTCTTTACCTGGCACAATTAAAAGGACTTTCTAAGGCAGAAGCAAAACAGCGTCTTGAATACTGGTTTGAGAAACTCGAAATTTCAGGATGGTGGAACAAGAAGATTCAGGAGCTTTCTAAAGGAATGGCTCAAAAGGTGCAATTCGTAATTACAGTCCTTCATAAACCCAAATTATTGATCTTTGATGAACCTTTTAGTGGCTTTGATCCCGTAAATGCAAGGCTTATTAAGCGCGAAATACTTCAGTTAAAAGAGGAGGGAGCAACTATCCTTTTTTCGACCCACCGTATGGAAAGCGTGGAAGAGCTATGCGATTATATGGCTCTTATCCATAAATCGAATAAACTTCTGGATGGTCGCGTTTCTGATATTAAAAAAGAGTATAAGTCGAACACCTTTGAAGTTGGTATGGAAGCCAAAAATGAACCTGCATTGTTGGCCGAGCTTCAGCAAAAATTTATCGTGGGAAATGCTACTTTTAAAAGTATTCATACCGATTTGAAATTAAGAATTCAGCTTCAGGAGAATGAATCGGCAAATCATTTGTTGGAGTTCCTTATAAATCGTGCGCAGATAAATCACTTTGTGGAGGTGATCCCTTCAGTAAACGATATTTTTATCCAAACCGTTACCCGGGATGCGTAATTTAAAATTAATCATAAGGCGGGAATACCTGGCAAGGGTAAGGAATAAAACCTTTATCATCATGACTTTTTTAAGTCCGCTGATTCTGGTTGGAATGTTTATGCTGGTGGGATATTTAAGTATGCTGAATAGCAGCGAACAGCAAATAATCGGGCTTTATGATGAGACCGGTATTTTTTCTTCAGATTTTAAAGATGGGAGGCAGGTTCAGTATCTTGATTTCTCAAGTCTTTCTTTTGAGGAAGCCTTGGTAAAGGTTAGGGAACAGGAGTATTATGGTTTGATTTATATTCCTGAAAAAGAAAATGGGGATGTAGGCCAGGTTCAGTTTTTTGGATTAGAACCTCCAGGCCTGGGTACGGTGCAGAGCGTGGAGAAAACAATCTCTGACAGACTAACCAAAAGGGAATTGATGAAGCGTGGGATAGACATTAGCGAGATGGAGGCTGCAGAAGTAAAAGTGGATGTTGAAATCCAAAATTTTTCCGGACAGCGAACTTCTAAAATGTCCAACTACATCAAGATGATCTTTGGGGGTATTGCCGGTTATCTGTTAATGATGTTCATTATAATTTATGGCAATATGGTGATGCGCAGTGTGATTGAGGAGAAAACCAATCGCATTATCGAAATAATAGTCTCTTCGGTAAAACCTATACACCTTATGTTAGGTAAGGTTTTAGGAACTTCTCTCGCGGGGCTTACCCAATTCAGCATCTGGGTAATACTGGGAGCGGTATTATTGTGGATCACGAGTTTCACCCTGGGAATTGATGTGCTATCCACTCAAAAGGAACAGATGGAAATGATGGAGCAAATGGCCCAGTCTGATCTTAGCCTTTTCCTTGCCGATGTATATAATTTACCATTGCTGAGTTTATTCGTATTTTTTGTGATCTATTTTCTGGGGGGATACTTCCTGTACAGTTCTATCTATGCAGCCATTGGAGCAGCAGTAGACAGCGAAACCGATACCCAGCAATTTATGTTCCCTGTAATTCTCCCATTAATGCTTGGAATTTACGTTGGATTTTTTGCAGTGATTGAAAACCCCCATGGTACTATTTCTACGGTTTTTTCTATGATTCCCCTTACCTCCCCAATCGTGATGTTAATGCGTATCCCTTTTGGAGTGCCGTGGTATGAATTGCTCATTTCTTTAAGTTTGCTTTTAATTACTAATTTAGGAGTAATATGGCTGGCTTCAAAAATTTACAGGGTGGGAATATTGATGTACGGGAAGAAGGCCACATATAAAGAATTATTTAAATGGCTTAAATATTAAAAATGCAGGATCAAAGCACATCAGAAAATATTAAGGAGGTAATAGAACAGGACATCTGGGGGTTAATCCAGGATATATGGAATCATGTTCTGTTTTCCTATGACCTGGGAGGTGATAGGATATATATATCTGTAGGATTGATTCTACTGATTATTTTTGCCTTTGTTCTTACCAGTACCATCCTGAGAATAATAAGATCTTTTGTTACGGGAAAACTTGTCGATGAAGATAAGATGAAATTTATAAGCATCTTTAAATTTATAAAATACTTCATATATGTTGTAGTGATTTTAATAACTCTGGGCTCTGCAGGGATAGACATTACAATACTTTTAACAGCATCGGCGGCGTTATTTGTTGGTTTAGGATTAGCTTTACAAGAGTTATTTCAGGATGTGATTGGGGGCATATTTATTATCCTGGATAAATCACTTCTGGTTGGAGATATCATCGAAATGAACGGGCGCGTAGGAAGGGTTTTTGAAATTAAACTCCGAACCACAAGAGCACTTACCCGGGACGACAAAGTGATGGTAATTCCGAATCATAAGTTCATGAGTGACGTGATTTATAACTATACGCAAAACCATAAAACCACTCGTGAAATGGTAAAAGTTGGAGTTGCCTACGGCAGCGATACTCAATTAGTGAAAAAGATCCTGCTTGATAGTGCAGAACAGAATGATAGTATTTTGGATACACCTGTACCATTTGTGCTTTTTGAGGATTTCGGAGACTCAGCCTTAATATTTGCGGTCCATTTTTACGTGAGCGACAGTTTTGTTGATCCAAAGATTAAAAGCAACCTGAGGTTTAAAATAGACCAGGAATTTAGAAAAAACAAAATTACTATTCCATTCCCACAGCGGGATGTGCATATTTTTAACGACAACCTATCTGAAAAATAGAAAGAAAATGTGTAGAACTGTAATTTTATTGGGTTTTATCCTGTTTTTGGTGGGATCGACTACCAAGGTTTCAGCCCAAACAACAGACCTGGCAAGAATTGAGTACACTTATTTTCCGCAATCAAACTCTGATAACTCCTTCAGAAGATTTCGAAGTTTTGTAAATTTTCCTATTAAACTTAATGATAAGAAGGCCTATCTCATTCCGGGGGTGGAATACCGCAATGTGAACTTTATGTACGAAGATTTTGAAAATTTTAATACTCAAAAGCTGGATCGCTTCCATTCGTTCAAAGGAAATCTGGCCTATACTTTTAAGTTAAGTGAAGATTGGCGGTTTGCGGCTGAAGCCGGTCTTAAGATCGCTTCAAATTTTTCAACCGATAAAGTTATAGATGATGACTTTATCTATGAGGGGTCAGTGTACTTCGTAAAGATAAAAGAGGATGAACGCTATGTAGAACCCTGGCGATTAATACTGGGGCTAAACTATTCTACAACCACGGGATTTCCTTTTCCACTACCTATTGTGAATTATTACAAGAGATTTCATCCCAATTGGTCCTATACCGCGGGAACCCCGAAATCTAATTTAATACATTATTTTAACGATAAGCATTCTATGCAGGCCTTTGTTACCCTCGATGGATTTTTCGCAAATATCCAGGAGAACTTTCAGCTACAGGCCCCGGCCAATGGAATTGCCGAAAGTATTTCCATGACGATTCTCCTTAGCGGTTTGGGTTATGAATATCACTTCACAGATCATATTTCGTTCTATACCTATGCAGGTTATACTTTGATGAATGATATTCGTTTGCGGGATAAAGACATGGACGATCTATACACCATTAATAAAACTAATACTTTTTATGCCCGCGGAGGTTTAAAATTTAGTATATTATAATTATGGCAAAAATTTTATTAATAGAAGACGAAGCATCTATAAGAAGGGTTTTGGTAAAAATCCTTACTGAAGAAAATTCAAAATATTCTGTAGTTGAGGCTGAAGATGGCCTTGTGGGCACCGAAAAGATAAAAGACGAGGATTTTGACCTCGTTCTCTGTGATATTAAAATGCCCAAAATGGACGGAGTTGAAGTCCTTCAAGCCATCAAAAAGATAAAACCGGAAGTACCTGTGGTAATGATCTCCGGTCACGGAGACCTGGATACCGCTGTGAACACTATGAAGATGGGTGCTTTTGATTACATTTCTAAACCACCAGATCTTAATCGCTTGCTTAATACCGTTCGAAATGCTTTAGACCGCAAAGAACTTGTGGTGGAAAATACCCGCCTTAAAAAGAAAGTAAGCAAGAACTTTGAAATGGTAGGTGAGTCCAAAGCCATCCAGCATATTAAAGATCTTATCGAAAAAGTAGCGCCTACAGATGCACGGGTATTAATCACCGGGCCCAATGGTAGTGGGAAAGAACTCGTAGCGCATTGGCTGCATCAAAAGAGTGACCGTTCTTCAGGTCCCATGGTAGAGGTGAATTGTGCCGCAATTCCTTCAGAATTGATAGAGAGTGAACTTTTTGGCCACGTTAAAGGAGCTTTTACCTCGGCTAATAAAGACCGCGCAGGAAAATTTGAGCTGGCAAATGGAGGTACTATTTTTCTGGATGAAATAGGGGACATGAGCCTCTCGGCGCAGGCGAAAGTCCTACGTGCTCTCCAGGAAAGCAAAATATCAAGGGTTGGTAGCAGTAAGGATATAAAGGTAGATGTTCGCGTTATTGCCGCGACAAATAAGAACCTGAAAAAAGAGATCGAAGAGAAGCGATTTAGAGAAGACCTTTATCACAGGTTGGCTGTTATTTTGATTCAGGTTCCGGCCTTAAATGAAAGGCGTGAGGACATACCACTCTTGGTAGAGTACTTTGGCGAAAAAATAGCCAATGAACACGGTACTAATAAAAAACAATTTACTCCAGAGGCTTTGAAGCTTTTGAAGGAATACGATTGGCGTGGTAATATTCGGGAACTGCGCAATGTAGTGGAGCGCCTTATAATTTTAGGAGGAAATGAAGTAACCGAAGATGATGTAAAGGTCTTCGCAGGTAAATTATAAGTTCCTATTCCTTAGCCGGCGGAATATACCTTAAAAAATACATGGTATCCCCGCTGGGGTGGTTCCACTCATGAAAAAGTTCAAATCCGAAGCGCTGATAAACAAGGGAATTCTTACGCATTCGGGTTTCAGCATAAAGAGGAATTTGGTATTCCCGGGCCTGCCGATAAAATTCATCCTTCATCTCTTTGCCAACCTGGGTGTCGGCGCCGCGTGAATCGGCCAGGATTCCCCAAAACCAACAGTACAGATAGTCACCTTCGGTAGGACGTTGCTTCTTGATATAATTCTGATTTTTAATAATGCTGAAAGCATTCTTTATTCCGGTAACATTAATAACCAAGCCCAACTGAGTCCAGATATCTTTCCAGAAATTATCGGCTTTTCTGTTGGTTTTAAATAAAATGGCTATTCCTTTCCCGTTTTCAGAAATAATAAGAGCATCTTTTTCTATCGCTTTTTCAACCATATGATTGGCGAGATATTGAAAGCGTTTATGCCTGTTTCCACCTTTTTTAACGATATCCATTGAAGAAGGAATCTCCTTTAAAAGGCCGGTTACTTTTTCTATTATTTCCTGTTTTTCTTCCTTTTTCAAGCCAAAGTATTTTAGTGGACGAAGATAAAAAAAATGTTTCTTAAAGATTGTATCTTTCGTTACCCAAATAAGGCGTAAAAGTCAGAAAGAACTTATTAGCCTGCTAATTTCGACATTATGAAAAAGGTAACCTCCGGGGATTTTAAAATCACCTCAAAAATAAACCTGGATGAAATTCCAACCAAATTTGATCTTGAAGTTAAAAAGAAGAGGGTTAAGAAAGCCCTTGAATCAACAAGGGAAGGCCTTGGGGAGTGGCAGGATAAATTATATGCCCATGGTAAATATGCGGTGCTGGTATGTTTGCAAGGAATAGATACCGCTGGAAAAGACAGTCTCATCAGGGAAGTTTTTAAAGATTTTAATTCCCGCGGGGTGGTGGTACATAGTTTTAAGGTTCCCAACTCCCTTGAGTTAAAACACGATTACCTTTGGAGACATTATATTGCTTTACCGGCCAGGGGTAAGTTTGGTGTTTTTAATCGAACGCATTACGAAAACCTACTGGTTACCCGTGTGCATCCTGAATATTTATTGAATGAAAATCTTCCGCAGATAAAAAGCCTGGAAGATGTAACTGAAGAATTCTGGGAAAAACGCTATGAACAAATCCGGAATTTTGAAGAACATATCGTGGATAACGGGACCATTGTTTTTAAGTTCTTTCTTCATATTTCAAAAGAAGAACAACGGCAGCGCCTACTGCGCCGACTCAACAAGCCCAATAAAAACTGGAAATTCTCTCCTGGCGATCTGGAAGAGCGAAAACTATGGAAAACCTACCGGGAATATTATCAGGAAGCCATTAATAAGACTTCTACCGAAAAAGCTCCCTGGTATGTTATTCCTTCAGATTCTAAACCCACGGCACGTTATTTGGTTGCTAAGATACTTTACGAGGAACTCCTTAAATACAAAGACGTAAAGGAACCCGAATTAGCTCCTGAAATTTTCAAGAAATTAGAGGAATATATTGAGGAGCTTAAAAAGGAATAATTATTTTCGTACCCATTAAATTATAATTTATCAATGAAAAGAATACTTAGCCTACTTTTTATCAGCTTAACATTTTTAACTGCGAACTCTCAGGAAGCCTCTTCTAAAGAAGATTCATTACAATTAAGAAAGATCTATGATTATGCACTCTTGGAGGGAAAAAGTTATGATTGGCTGGACCATTTATCGAATAAAATCGGCGGAAGGCTTTCCGGGTCTTTAAATGCTCAGAAAGCCGTAGATTACACCAAAGCCGAACTGGAAAAACTCGGCCTGGATAAGGTTTGGTTACAACCGGTAATGGTTCCTAAATGGACCCGTGGAACGAGGGAGTTTTCTTATCTCCAAACAGCTCCGGGAGAAACCCGGGATTTAAATATTACTGCCCTTGGTGGATCTATATCCACTCCTGAAGGTGGAACTAAAGCCCAGGTAATTGAAGTACAGGGTCTGGAAGAGCTTGCAGAACTGGGAAGAGAAAAAATAGCAGGGAAGATCGTATTTTATAACCGCCCTATGCGGCCAGAACTAATCCATACTTTTGAAGCCTATGGAGGTTGTGTTGATCAGCGCTATTCAGGTGCAGAGGAAGCAGCCAAATATGGGGCTGTAGGTGTAATTGTACGTTCGTTAAGTCTAAAACAGGATGATTACCCACATACTGGTTCAATGAGCTATGGCAATACTCCTGTCTCGAAAAGAATTCCTGCAGCGGCGATAAGCACGAACGATGCCGATTATGTAAGTGGAATGTTGAAAATTTCTCCAGATCTTAAACTTTACTTTAAGCTGAATTCACAACAACACGAAGATGTACTTTCTTATAATGTTATAGGAGAGATCACCGGAAGTGAATATCCCGATGAAATTATGGTGGTTGGAGGTCATCTGGATTCCTGGGATCTTGGCGACGGTTCTCACGATGATGGAGCCGGAGTAGTGCAATCTATGGAAGTTCTAAGGCTTTTCAAGGAGATGGGCTATCAACCCAAACGAACTATAAGGGTAGTGCTTTTTATGAACGAGGAGAATGGACTTCGCGGTGGAAATGAATATGCAAAAGTTGCCCGTGAAAAAGGAGAAAACCACATTTTTGCATTAGAAAGCGATTCAGGTGGTTTTACGCCAAGGGGCTTTTCTTTTGATGCCGATGAGGCACAATTTGCCCAGATAAGAAGCTGGCAATCTCTTTTTAAACCTTACTTAATCCATTATTTTGAGTTAGGTGGGAGCGGCGCAGATATTGGTCCATTAAAAGATGGGGATATGGTTCTTGCCGGTCTTCGTCCGGATTCTCAACGTTATTTTGACCATCATCATGCTGCCACAGATACCTTTGAACACGTTAACAAGCGAGAATTGGAACTTGGAGCTGCCACTATGACTTCGCTTATTTATTTGGTGGATAAATACGGTATCAAACAAATCAATACCCAATCTCAGCAGAAATTTTAAAAGAAATTAAATTTTCATCTTTATAACCGGACTTTTTAGTCCGGTTTTTTGTGTGTATTCCGGTTACTGAATTTTACTCCACTTTCAATTTTTATGGTGATAAAACATTCTATCTTTGCAGCCTAAAAAATAAGCTTGCAGTTATCCGCATACACTAAAGAATTCAGCCGAAACCTTAATATAGCCTTTCCGGTAATGCTCGGGCAACTAGGTCATGTTATGGTTGGCCTTGTAGATAACCTAATGATAGGACGCTTGGGTGCGGCACCCCTTGCAGCGGTTTCCCTGGGAAACGCGATGGTTTTTATAGCTCTTTCCCTTGGGATTGGGTTTTCCTTTGCGATAACTCCGCTCATCGCTGAAGCTGACGGTGCCAAAGACATAGAAAAGGGACGAAGTTACTTTCACCACGGTGTCATTTTATGCACTCTAAATGGCGTTTTTCTGTTCCTTGCTTTATTACTTGCAAAACCGATTTTACATTATATGGATCAACCCCCGGAAGTGGTTGCCCTGGCCATTCCCTACCTGGAAATAGTCGCTTTTTCCATGATCCCACTAATGATCTTTCAGGCGTTCAAACAATTTGCCGATGGACTCTCTCAAACCAAATATGCAATGTACGCTACCCTCATTGCCAATGTTGTGAATGTGGTATTCAATTACCTGCTTATTTACGGAATATGGATCTTTCCACGCCTTGAGTTGGAAGGAGCAGCTATTGGAACACTGATTTCCCGCTTCTTTATGCTCTGGTTTGTGTGGGAAATCCTAAGGAGAAAGAAAAAATTTGCTGAATATTTCAAATGGACCAGAAAGGAACTTCTTAAGCCAGATATTTTTAAGCGTTTGCTAGCCCTGGGTTTTCCAACCGCGTTACAAATGCTTTTCGAAATTGCTATTTTTACCGCAACGGTTTTTCTTGCCGGGACTTTGGGAACCAATCCCCAGGCTGCCAACCAGATCGCGCTTAACCTGGCTTCTATGACCTTTATGATCGCAGTTGGTCTGGGAGTTGCGGCCACCATAAGGGTAGGGAATCAAAAAGGTCTTGGACGGTTTAAAGATCTTAGACGCATAGCTTTTTCCACTTTTTTACTGGTATTCCTGATCGAGGCTGTATTTGCGTTAGGCTTCATTTTACTGAAAGACTGGTTGCCTACTTTATATATCGATAACACTGAAGTTATCCTTCTTGCAGCCCAATTACTTGTTATTGCCGCTCTTTTTCAGCTCAGCGATGGTTTGCAGGTAGTGATTCTGGGGGCTTTACGTGGCCTCCAGGATGTTAAGATTCCCACTCTTATGTGTTTCATCGCATACTGGCTTATCGGGTTCCCGGTATCCTGGTATTTTGGTAAAGCCGAGCAGTTAGGAAGTATGGGAATCTGGTTGGGATTGCTGGCAGGCCTTACCGCTTCGGCATTAATGTTGTACCTTCGGTTCAACTTTTTAAGTAAACGTTTAATTGAAAAGAAAGCCCTACTGGCTTAAAATTAAATATTTTTAATATGGATTTTCCGAAATTTCTTCTAGGCGATAATACCGATTATCCCGATGCTGTTTTCGTAGTACATACCGAATTCCCCCGCTTTATCATCAACCTTGAAAATGATGAGGTAGAATGGCTGGAGGATTTTGATACCACAGACGAAGAGGAACTTGCAAACGAGACTGAAGCTTTAGTCAAAGAGGCTTCTGAATTTTATGATCGTGAAGTTTCCCGTTACGAAGAAGATTAATCTATGGATCGCCTTATCGAAATAGATCACAAACTTTTTCTTTTTCTCAATAACCTTGGAAATGAACAATGGGACTGGTTCTGGTTACTGGTAACCGATAAATGGACCGCCATTCCTCTTTATGCATTTCTTGTTTTTCTGCTTTTCAAAAATTTTGGATGGAAGGCTACCTTGCTTAGCCTGGTGTTAGTTACTCTTTTGATCACCACAACCGATCAATTAGGGAATGTGTTCAAAGATGGTTTTCAGCGGTTAAGGCCTTGTGGGCAGGAAGGAATAAAGGAATATGCCCGTTTTGTAGCTGATTATTGCGGAAAATATGGCTATTTCTCGGCTCATGCTTCCAATTCTTTTGGAGTGGCAGTTTTTCTCGGACTTGTTTTTAAGAGACATTTTCCCAAACTAATCTATTTCCTGCTTTTTTGGGCGGCTTTGGTAGCTTACAGCAGGGTGTATATTGGAGTACATTATCCGGGAGATATATTAACCGGTGCTGTTATAGGAGCCTTTTTCGGATTTTTATATTATTTGCTTCAAAAATTTTTACTGAAAAAATTTTCGGTCTAATCATTACTTTCCAGAAGGTAGAATGCCCTTATTAACCGGTCTTTATAACCGCCGGCTTCCGGGTTCACGTAATTAAGGTCGTAACGCTCGCGTCTTTTTATTTCGAAATTTTTAAAGCAGGATTTCACCTGGAGACTGTCTTCTTCCATAAATAATATTCCGAAGGAATCTTTGTCTTTCAGGGGCTTTAGATCTTCTATTAATGGGATGGAGCTTCCATATTCCCAGATTAACTCGGGAGAGAAACTTTTGTATTCGTAGACCTCGAAGTTTTCTTCTTCGGCTAAAAGATTCAGGTTTTTAATATTGTTGAAGTCAGGGTTTTTTAAAAAGGCATACATCAGCGGAAAGCCAAAAAGAATAATTCCGGAAATAAAGCTTACCGTGAGGTAGAAAACCGGAGGATACTTCTTTTTCCACAGAAAATATAAAATCCCGAGACCAATACCGAATAGCGTTACTGAAGCTACTATATACCAAAACCAAAATCCGGTAAGATCCAGGTAAAAGAATGCGGCAAGAGGGAACACCAGCCCGATAAAAGCGATGAGCCCGTGGTTAAAGTAAACTATCCAGCTTTCAGACTTAGAAAGTGTTCTGAAATTCCGGAAAAGGTATTCTATATAAAAACCGGTATTTATAGCCATGGGAATGAGTACCGGCAGTAGGTATCGTGACTTTTTTTCAGGAATAACAGAGAGTAATATAACTGCGGCAATTGTCCATAAGAACGAAAATTTATAGGCCTTTGGATTGGAGACTTTATTTTTTAAATAAGGATAAAGCAGGGCTACAAATGAGGGGATAGTCCAGATACCGCTTTGAACAAAAAAGCTCCAGTAATAATAAAATGGTCTTACGTTATATCCTGCCCAGTTTGATGTTTCTCTGGTTGCGATCTTAAGAAAGGTAACGGGATCTGCAATTCTTACATAGATAAACCACCATGTGCCCAGGGCGATTCCAAGAATAATAAAAAGGAAAATGGATAGTCGCTTTCCCTTGAACCCCCTGTAATTATAGGTTAGGCCATATGCGATTAAAAATGGCAGGAAGAGGGCGTAGAGAGATACGGGACCTTTACTTAACAGGGAGGCCCCAAAGAAAAGCGCAGCTAAAACGGCATTGCGATAAAGGTTTTTAGAATTTTGAAAGATCTTGATCAGAAAAAATATACTGCCCATCATATAAGTGTGGGTGAAAATATCCCATTGTCCATCCCGCCCTGAAAAAACTATGTAAAATGAGGTAGCCAGAATTAATGCACTTAAAAAGGCCTGTTTTTTCTGAATTTTAATTAAGCCCTGGAAAGCATAAAAAATAAATAACAGCATAAGCGCCGTGATAGCAGCTGGTAGACGCATTGCGTAAAGATCATAATCTCCAAAAATCCGGGCGCTTAAAGCGGTCAGCCAGGTGGGTAAGGGTGGCTTCTGGTAACGTGGGAGATCATTAAGGGTAGTAAGAAGCCAGTTATCTTTTTCCAGCATTTCGCGGGCTGCAATAAAATTGCGGGCTTCCATGATGTTTACATACAAAACATCAAGCTGCGTTAAAAATATTACAGAACCTACCAGGAAAAGTATCAGGAGATAATTACCAGTAATTTTTCGTAGTTTAAGCATAGGCTTTCAAACTTAAAACAATGTTTCTAACATAAATAAAGCTTCCTAAAATATGTCCTATAAAAAGTACAGGATCTTGCCTTAGAATCGCATAAATGAGAATCAGGCTGGCCCCGAATAAGCTTAACACCCAAAATCCAAGCGGTAGAACCGATTGTCTTATTTTTTCAGAATAAACCCATTGGTAAATAAATCTTAGATTAAAAATTATCTGGGCCGAGGTTCCTAAAGCGAGTAACCAGAAAGGAATATCCTCATTCAAGAACAATTTATCGATATGAAAACTTTTAAAAGTAATGAAAAAGCTAATTACTCCAATTGGGAAGAGGTAAAGCAGCCACTGTAACCAGAATGGTAATCGCTGCCAGGTGCCCTGCAGGTAAAGGTTTCTAATATAAATAAAATAGGTAATTCCCTGGCCAAACATTATGGCAAAGTCATCGCGCAAATACCCGTAAACAAATAAAAGGAAGGAAGCAAAGAGGCTAAGTTTCCAAAACAGGGTTGGAGTGACCACCATTTTTAGTTTTTCTGAAAGCAACCACTGATGCAGTAGCCTGGCCGAAAATAAAATTTGCGCAGTAAAACCTATAGCATAAATCTGCCAATTTTCCATTTACCCCTTTTTCTCGATCTTATAATTGATGTACTTCTTTTTCATCCACAAATAAGCAAAACAATCTACGAGAGGTCCGCCCAGCCTGTTCCAAAGATGATATTTCGGGGTACCGGCGAGCCTGGGATAATGTCTTACCGGCACCTGTTTTACTGTGCCTTCCTGTAAAAGGATCATTGCCGGCAAAAACCGATGTAGTCCCTGGAACATTGGAATGTTCAGGGCATATTCGGCTTTGATAACCTTGAGGGGACATCCCGTATCCTCCATTCCATCGTTAGTGAAACTCCGCCTGATATTATTGGCGATCTTAGACGAAATATTCTTGACGAATCTATCTTTTCGGTTTCCTCTAACCCCTGTAACAAGGTCGTATTCCCCAATTTCGGCTAAAAGAAGATCAAAATCTTCAGGGTCGGTTTGGAGATCGGAATCTATATATCCGATCAAGGGAGATTCGGCGTGATCAAATCCTGCTTTAATAGCTGCACTTAAACCGCGGTTTTTATCGAAAGAAATATATCTGAAGTGTTCCTGTCTGCTGCAAATTTCTTCAATGAGTTTAAGACTGTTGTCGACAGAACCATCGTTAACCAGCAGCACACTGCTTGTTTTTGTCGCCTTATTTATATAATCGCTTAGGGCCTGTTCAACTCTCAAGAGGTTCTCTTCCTCGTTAAAGAGCGGAACAATAATGGTAAATTCGTATTGCATATAAAGGATTAAACCAGGCCGCAAAGGTATTAATAAAATACAGGAGAATTAAAATTTCTATCAAAGGCCTTTAGGACTAATTGAATTAAGATTGTAATTTGCACCTGATAATTCCAAAAATTGTTTATATGAGAGTTTTAATCACCGGGGTAGCTGGATTTATCGGTTCACATATGGCCGAAAAACTTGTGGACTTAGGGTATCAGGTTACTGGGATTGATAATTTTTCCGATTACTACAACGTATCTCTGAAAAGGCAAAACGCTGAAATTCTTCGGAAAAAAGGTGTGTTGGTTTTAGAGAAAGACCTGAGAAACCCTGAAGATTATGAAGATCTAACCCAGGATTTCAATTTTGTTTTTCATTTTGCCGGTCACCCGGGAATTTCGGCAAGTAGTAGCTTTGATGATTACTTTTCAAATAATGTTTACGCAACCGAGCTTTTGCTGAATTTCTCCCTCCAAAATAAAAACCTGAAACACTTCTTTAATATTGGGACATCTTCCATCTACGGAAGAGAAGCCACATTTAAGGAAACTGAAATGCCACGGCCTGTTTCAAATTACGGAGTCAGCAAACTGGCAGCCGAGCAACTGGTGCTTTCCCTGGCCAGAAGTGAGAAGATTAAAGCTTCTTCCCTTAGATTGTATTCGGTTTATGGACCCCGGGAAAGACCTGATAAATTGTACACAAAACTTATTCAGTGTGCCAGTAATGATGAGGAGTTTCCGCTTTTTGAAGGCAGTGAAGAACATCTAAGGAGTTTTACTTATGTTGGAGATATTGTAGATGGAATTGCGAGAGCCCTGGAGAATTTTGAAAAGCTGAATACTGAAATTATTAACCTGGGAAGTGAAGAAGAATTTTCTACCCGCGACGGAATTCACTTTATCGAAGAGATCCTGGGAAAGAAAATAAGAATAAAACATTTACCAAGGCGACCCGGCGATCAGTTAAGAACCCGTGCGAAAATTGAGAAGGCCAGGGAGTTTATAGGTTACGATCCTAAAATATCACTGTATGAAGGCCTGGAAAAACAGGTTGAATGGTATAACGAATTTATGATGCCCCAAATTTTCTGATCAGCTCATTGGCAGCAGCGAAAGCGGTGGTCTTATTATTTTCTATTGCCATAAGCTGAATTTTTAGAGCTTCTTTTATGTTGGGATCTCTGTAGAAACGATTCTTTAGGTGTTCATCTATGGTTTGGAACATCCAGAATTTATTTTGTTCACGGCGATTGTGTTCAAAATATCCATTCTCTTTTGTTTGCTTTATATATTTAAGGATCAGCTCCCATACCTCAGAAATTCCTGTATTTTTTAAGGCACTACATAAGTTAACTTTGGGTTTCCAGCCGCTATCTTTAGTAGGATAGAGGTTTAAAGCCCTTTTGAATTCCATTTTGGCTTCACGGGCCGCTTTAAGATTATGGCCATCGGCCTTGTTTATCACTATGGCATCGGCCATTTCTATGATACCACGTTTTATTCCCTGCAATTCGTCTCCGGCACCTGCCAGTTTCAGCAGTAAAAAGAAATCGGTCATACTATGTACGGTGGTTTCGCTCTGGCCAACTCCCACGGTTTCGATTAAAATCACATCAAAACCCGCAGCTTCGCATAACAAAATACTTTCCCGGGATTTTCTTGCAACCCCACCCAGAGATTCTCCTGAAGGCGATGGTCTCACAAAAGCGTTTTTCTCTTTCACCAGGTTTTCCATCCGGGTTTTATCACCAAGTATGCTTCCTCTGGACACAGTGCTGCTGGGATCTACGGCCAGCACTGCAACTCTTTTGCCCTGGTTTACCAGATAAGAACCGAAACTTTCAATAAAGGTACTCTTTCCCACTCCGGGCACTCCAGTGATCCCAATTCTAATAGATTTCTGTGCGTGGGGTAGGGCTCCTTCAATAAGAATTTCAGCATTCTTTTTATGTTTTGGCTGATTGCTTTCTATCAGGGTAATGGCTCTTCCCAGAGCAGCTTTATTTCCCTCAAGAAGTTTTGTAAGCAAATCTTCTTCTGACAGAGTGTTTTTTCGCCTGGCCTTAAATTTTTCAGCAGCATCCGAATTCACGCTAGCCACAGACTTTTCGGAACCTGATTCATGTAGAGCAGAAGGGTTGGTTTTTTTAGCCAAGCTGAGTTTATTTATGACAAATTTATGAATTCATTCTTTGCCCCGGTATTTTTTGCTTGTTATATTGAAGCAGACAATAAAGTTAATTAAAAACAATAAGATGAAAACATTGTACACAGCCAACGTAACGACAAAGGGAGCCAGACACGGCCACACTACCAGCGATGATGGCGTCATAGATATGAAATTGAGTATGCCTAAAAGCCTGGGTGGCGAAGGCGGAAAATTCAGTAATCCCGAACAACTTTTTGCAGCAGGGTATTCTGCCTGCTTCGGAAGTGCTCTGGAGGCAGTTGCAAAAGATCACAAGATAGATCTTGGTGATTTTAGCGTAACAGCTATAATAGACCTTGGTAAAACTGAAGAAGACGAGCTTCAGCTTGCAGCAATCCTGGATTGCTATATCCCCGGAGTTGATGTTGAAACAGGGGAGAAACTTATCAATGAAGCTCACGAAATTTGTCCTTATTCCCGCGCAACCCGCGATAATATTGATGTGACCCTTAATTTGTTGGTAGACGAAGATTAATTAAACATCTGTTAGCAGAAGATCAGGAGCCGTTGGAAGACGGCTCTTTTTCTTTTATAGGCACCGCGATCCTGGTTTTATCCCAGGATAATACCATAAAAATAAGGTCGTTGGCTTCCTCAAAGAGAATAGTAAATTGCTCTATACTGGTTTCAGAAAAACTTACGGGCACTTCGATAACTAACACATCGTATTCGGGATCCCTATATGCTTTTTCCTCAAGATCAATTCCCCAGGGATACATTTTAGAATTGAAGATTACCTTCCAGGATTCTTCCATCGGAATAGTCCAAAGTGTATATTTGCCGGCTTTTAATTCAGAACCATCTACAAGGATGTCCTTATTGGTGGTAAAGGTTGTTGCCTCGTTGGCACCGGTTCGCCAAACCTCATTATATGGGATAAGTTCCCCAAAGATCACCCGGTCTTTTTTATATGGCCTGTTATAAAACACCTCCAACTCCAAATCTCCTTTTGAAAAAGTTACGGTCTCTTCGGGACTATGCGTTTTCGTGGTAGTTCGAAGAAAATATATTATCGCGGCCGATAATAAAAGGATAATACCTAAGATCTTTAAAGTGGTTTTTAGGGTAGAATTCATTGCAATTTTTTTCCGGAGAAATTTAAATACAGCTTATTTTCTTGTCTGATTTTTTCTTCTATCATTTTAAATTTAGGCATTATAAGTTGATTTTGACTAATTTCAAAAAAATAAACAGGTGTGCAACATTGCAAAATACCTGTCGTCTTTATAGTAACCAATCAGTTTAAATTTTGATACAACATCAATTAATAGAGGCTTGTAAACAAAATGACCGTAGGGCCCAACTAAAGCTTTATAACAAGTACAGCGAAGGTATGTATTATGTGGCTTACAGGTTTATGAAAGATCGTTTTGAAGCCGAAGACGCGATGCAGGAGGCATTTATAAAGGCCTTCGCGAAACTTAATCAGTTCACCGGGGAGGTTAGTTTTGGGGCCTGGCTTAAGAAAATAGTCATCAATAAATGTATTGATAAGCTGAAGGCTAAGAAACTGGAACTGGTGGCGATCAACGAACAGGTGTTAAGCTCTGTAGATGAGAATGATAACTGGAAAGTGGAAGAAGGGGTGAGCCTGGAACAGATTAAAAAATGCATGGAAAATCTCCCCGAAAAATATAGATACCCATTGATGTTGTTTTTGATGGAGGGTTATGATCACGAAGAGATTTCAGAAATAATGGAAATAAGCCAGGTTGCTTCAAGAACATTGGTGCACCGGGGAAAGAAAAAATTGCAGGAAGAATTAAAATTACAAAGACATGGCACAGGATATTAGGGAGATGTTTAAAAATGAAGCCCCCCATACTCCCGAAAAATTACCGAAGGGGCACAAAAAACGATTTGAAGCAAGACTGGATAAAGAGTTTCCGGAAAGCTCAAAGCACAATCAGCTTTATTTCTTTATGAAAATAGCCGCTGTGTTGGTTGTAGCACTAGGGATCGGTTTTTACCTGCTTCAGCCTAATGAATTTATTAATGAACCCGCAGTTGTTGAAACTGAAGTGGAAGAACAGGAAGAGCAGGGTAAACCTGAAACTCCGGTTGAGAAACATTTTCAGCTAAGTGAAGTTTCACCGGAATTCAAGAAAATTGAAAATTTCTATCTGGCGAGCTTGAATATGGAACTGGCTAAAATTGATATCAATGACGAGAACCGCGGCCTTATCAATTCTTTTATGGAACAAATGGCCGATCTGGATGAAGAATATCAGCGCCTTAATATGGAAATAAGCAAGAATGGTCCCAATGAGCAAAGTATCGATGCTATGATCGGTAACCTTCAACTTAGGTTGGAACTGCTCTATAAATTAAAGAATAAATTAAAGGAAATCAATCAATCAAAAGACGAACAATATGAAAACTATCAGGTATAATTTATTCGCGATACTGGCGTTCATCAGCGCCCTCGCGTTTGCCCAAACCACAACTTTAGATAAAAGTTATAAAGTTAACTCTGATGCCGAAATAAGGATAAATAGTAGCCACACCAATATTGTGGTAGACTACTGGGATAAGAATGAGGTTAAGGTGGAAGCGCTTCTGGATACCGAAGGAATGGATGAAGAAGCCAGGAAAAAGCTTACCGAAGGCTGGAAACCTGAAATTAAAGCTTCGGCCGGAAAGGTGGAGATCAACTCGGGACCGGTAGCTGTTAACTGGGAAAAGAGTATGCAAGCCCTTGAGGAACCTTTGGCGCAACTGCCCGAAATGCTTGGCCCGCTTATGGAAAACCTTGGTCCTCTTCTGGAAAGCATTACCGACAACCCGCTTCCCCCTGAATTTGCTGAAAATATGGGTAACATAAAATTTGATTATGAGGCTTACCGAAAAGACGGGGATAAATACCTCGAAAAATTTGAACAGGAAATGGAAGGTAACTTCGGGGAAGATTTTGAAAAGGCCATGGAAGAATGGGGAGAGCAGTTTGAGAACAATCCGAATATGAAGAAATTTGAGATGGATATGGAAGTCTGGGGAGAAAACTTCGGAAAAGATATGGAAGCCTGGGGCGAGGAGTTCGGAAAGAAAATGGAAGCCTGGGGAGAAAATTTTGGCCAGGATATGGAAAAATGGGCCGAACAGTTTGAGGCAGATATGGAAGACGGTAGTGGCGATCCCGGTAGGATCACGGTGCTAAAAAGTAAAGACGGAAGCGCCAAAAAGACTCTGAAGCTAAACCTACCCAGAAATGCAAAATTAAATCTGGATGTTCGCCACGGGGATGTAAAACTTAGCGGTACAACTACAAATCTAAAAGCCGACCTTTCTCATAGTCGCTTTACAGCAAATGCCATAGCAGGTAAACAAACCGAACTTAAAGTAGCTTATACTCCCGTTAAGATTAAAACCTGGGACTACGGAGTGCTTAGCGCAAGGTATGTAAAGGACTTAAAGATTGACAAGGCCCGAAGCATTAAACTTGATTCTAAATCCAGCGATATTATTTTCAATGAGATAGGGGAGACCGGTATTCTTAGTGGAAGTTTTGGTAAATTAAAGATCGGTAAACTAAATCCTGGATTTAAGAATCTGGATGTTAGCCTCGAGAACAGCGACATGGAATTGTCTTTACCGGATGCTGCGTATAGTTTTAGTTATAACGGAACAAAGAGCAAGATCAAAACGCCTACAGCGTTAAAGCTTAAAAGCAGCAGTTCTTATGATAACGAAAGCCTTAACGGATATAATAAAACCCGTGATGCGAATGCTTCAGTAACAATTAAAGCAAGTTTTAGCGATGTGTTGCTAAATTAAAATTCAGCACTTACTTTTGGAGAGTCAAAACCTGCAGCTTTTGTTGCGGGTTTTTGATTTAAAAGCTAATAAGATGGAGAGATCAGGATTTGAAAAGTTTATATGGAACCTTACCCAGCGCTTCACCAGTGTATTGGACGCCAGTTTTTCACCGGAAGATTATATCGCAATAGATCTTTCTGAAACCAATGAAGACCTGGAGAAAATAGATATTTCCTCCTCGGAATCCTTCGCTGGATTTATAGATAATTACCTGGAGAACACTGGAAAAAAAGTGGCCTTTGGCGGTTACACTGAAATCAGGAAACTCTATAGGCGCAGTGAGCTTTTTAGTCACCTTGAGGATGCCAGGGATATTCACCTGGGAATGGATTTCTGGGCACCGGCCCAAACCGCTGTTTTGGCGGTTTTAGACGGAAAAATACATAGTTTTAAGGATAACGTAAATTTTGGAGATTATGGACCAACCATTATTCTTGAGCATAACCTAAATGGTGATAAATTTTACTCGCTTTACGGCCACCTAAGTCGGAAATCATTGGAAAACCTGAAACTTGGCCAGGAATTCAAACAAGGAGAAAAAATTGGGGAACTGGGAACTGCAGAAGAAAACGGAGATTATGCGCCACATCTTCATTTTCAGATCATCGGTCACCTGGAAGATAAGATAGGGGATTTTCCGGGGGTAGCTTCAAGACGAGACCTGGATTTTTACCTGCGTAATTGTCCCGACCCTGATTTATTACTAAAATTAAGACACTAAAATCATTTCCGCTTTAGAATAAGCGCAACAATAGCCGAAGTAACCACGCCCATCATTAAAGCTCCCGCTACCGATTGGATGATGTAGGATTGTAGGTTGAAATAGGCCTCAGCATCTTCTTTTTCCATCCGACTATTTTCCGTACTGTACGCGATGGCGTTTTCGAAATAATTTGGGGTAATGAACTCATGACTGATGTATTGCCCGAGTGGAGAAAGTATAGCCACAACAATAGTAAGAATCACCCCTGAAACGAAACCTTGTTTCCACCTCATTTTTCCCTGAAAATAATTCTTCCGTTTATCGTAAATGGCAAATAGGTAGATCGCTATGGCAAGAAGACCGAAGAAATTGGTGTAAATGGCATGCTGGGAAATAAGTGCATCATGCCAGCCCATTGCTTTTTCAAAAAACATCCAAAGCAGAGAAACAACAAAAAAGATGATTCCCCATTTGATCTCGATAGCGTAATTCTTCATTTTTTGGATTTGGTTAGTTGAGCTAAAAATAGGGAAAAAATCTTTTCCATCTAAAAACAAAAAATCCCGAAGCTACAGCTCCGGGATTCTTCAGTGTTTATTATTAAGAAAATTACTGGTCTACCAAGACCCAATCTCCTTTATCTAAAAGTGGGATAGCTTGTTTGAATTTCATAGTCTTGTTTTCTCCACTTATCACATTTTTGATGGTTACCTTATCGTTACGGCCAATTTTTGGCTGGTCTCTGGTAATGGTTTCGGTAACCTGGGGACGGCGTTGCTGAGTTTGGCCTGCCGCACGGTTTTGAGCTGCGCGTTCATCCATATTAGGAATCTCGTCCTTCTGGGTTTCCAGATTTTCCTTCTTCTTTGGTTGTCTTGCCTCTGAAATATTAGATACATTCCCTTGAGGTATTTCTCCTTTGAAAAGGAAAGAAATAACATCACGGTTCACCTGATCTATCATGGCTTTGAATAATTCAAAAGCCTCGAACTTATAAATTAGAAGCGGATCTTTTTGTTCGTGTACTGCCAATTGTACACTCTGTTTTAACTCGTCCATCTTGCGAAGGTGAGTTTTCCAGGCGTCGTCAATAATAGCCAGGGTAATATTCTTTTCGAAATCCTTTACCAACTGGGCGCCTTTGGTTTCGTAGGCTTTTTCCAGATTAGTGACTACCTGAAGGGTTTTTTGTCCATCGGTAAACGGAACAGAGATTCGCTCAAATTTGTTTTCACCTTCATATACCTGCTTAATTACGGGAAAGGCCTTTTCGGCACTATTCTCCATCTTTTCCTGGTAACTTTTATAGGCGTTTTTATAAACTTCGCCGGCGATCTTCTGAATACCCATCTTCTCAAATTCCTCCTCTGTAACCGGGGAGCTCATAGAGAAGTAGCGTATAAGTTCAAACTCAAAGTTTTTGAAATCCTGAGCTATTTTATTTCCTTCGGTGATGGCCTCAGAAGTATCAAAGATCATATTGGCGATATCAACGCGAAGACGTTCCCCGAATAATGCGTGGTAGCGACGCTTGTAGATCACTTCCCGCTGGGCATTCATCACATCATCATACTCCAGCAAACGCTTACGAATTCCGAAGTTATTTTCTTCTACTTTTTTCTGTGCCCGTTCAATGGATTTTGAGATCATCGAGTGCTGAATTACCTCGCCTTCTTCAAGTCCCATCTTATCCATTAGTTTCGCAATTCTTTCTGAACCAAATAAACGCATCAGGTTATCTTCAAGCGAAACATAAAACTGAGAGCTTCCTGGATCTCCCTGCCTACCGGCACGACCTCTTAACTGCCTGTCTACACGTCTTGAATCGTGGCGTTCTGTACCTACAATGGCCAGACCTCCGGCTTCCTTAACCTCAGGGCTAAGTTTAATATCGGTACCACGACCCGCCATGTTGGTAGCGATAGTTACGATTCCCGATTTACCGGCTTCAGCAACAATATCGGCCTCTTTTTTATGCAATTTGGCGTTAAGCACGTTATGCGGAACATTGCGGAGTTTCAGCATACGGCTTAGCAATTCTGAAATTTCTACAGAAGTGGTACCGATAAGCACCGGTCTTCCTGCATGGGAAAGTTCTGTAACGTGGTCTATAACCGCGTTGTATTTTTCACGTTTGGTTTTATAAACCAAATCTTCTTTGTCATTACGTGCAATAGGACGGTTAGTTGGAATTTCAACAACATCCAGTTTGTAGATTTCCCAAAGTTCCCCGGCTTCGGTTACAGCAGTACCTGTCATACCAGAAAGTTTGCGATACATCCTGAAAAAATTCTGAAGGGTTACCGTAGCAAAGGTTTGGGTAGCATCTTCGATCTTTACATTTTCCTTAGCTTCAATCGCCTGGTGCAGCCCATCACTGTAACGACGGCCTTCCATAATACGACCGGTTTGTTCATCTACGATCTTTACCTTGTTCTCGATCACCACATACTCGGTATCTTTTTCAAAGAGCGTATATGCTTTAAGTAATTGGCGAAGGGTATGAATACGTTCACTCTTCACACTATATTCGCGAAAGAGTTCTTCTTTTTTCTCAGCTTCTTCTTCTTTAGAAAGGCCTTCTTTTTCAATTTTGGCGATTTCCATACCTATCTCAGGCATCACGAAGAAATCGGGATCATCTTTTCCTGAAAGGAATTCTATACCTTTATCGGTAAGATCTATTTGGTTATTCTTCTCTTCAATAGTAAAAAGCAGGTCTTCATCAACTTTGGGCATTTCCCTGTTGTTATCCTGCATATAATGGTTTTCGGTTTTCTGAAGTAGTTGCTTGATCCCTTCCTCACTAAGGAATTTGATCAGTGCTTTATTCTTCGGAAGTCCACGGTAAACCCTAAGCAATAAGAAAGCTCCATCTTTAGTGTTTCCTTCTTTAATAAGTTTTTTAGCTTCAGCCAGCACCTTGGTAAGGTGGCTGCGTTGTTTTTCAACGATAGCGGCAATTGCGGGTTTTAACTCATCGAATTCGTGAACATCTCCCTTGGGAATTGGTCCTGAAATAATAAGTGGAGTACGGGCATCATCTACAAGTACCGAATCCACCTCATCCACAATAGCGTAATTGTGGGGGCGTTGTACAAGATCGTCGGGAGCGTGAGACATATTATCCCGCAAATAATCAAAACCAAATTCATTATTGGTTCCGTAGGTAATGTCGGAATTATAGGCTTTTCTCCTGGCCGCCGAATTAGGACGGTGGTAATCTATACAATCTACGCTTAAGCCGTGAAACTGAAAAATAGGAGCCATCCATGCGCTGTCACGCTTGGCCAGGTAATCGTTTACTGTAACCAGGTGCACTCCTTTTCCGGTAAGTGCATTAAGATACATGGGTAGTGTGGCTACAAGGGTTTTACCTTCCCCGGTTTGCATCTCTGCAATTTTACCCTGGTGCATGGCAACCCCACCAATCAGCTGAACATCATAGTGGATCATATCCCAGGTAATGGGCTTTCCGGCGGCATCCCAGGAATTACTCCATATCGCATGATCCTCTTCGAGGTTAATGTAATCTTTCTCTGCTGAAAGTTCCCGGTCATATTCTGAAGCGGTAACTTTAAGTTCGGTATTATGGAAAAATCGTTTTGCGGTTTCTTTTACCGTAGCGAAGGCCTCGGGTAGAATATCGTTAAGAACCTTTTCTGAAATTTCGTAGGCATTATCTTTTAAAGCGTCAATCTCGGCGTAAATATCTTCTTTTCGGGTGATATCGTCAGACTCATCAGCCTCTTTTTCCAGGTCGGCGATCTGGGAATTTACCTCTTGTAAAGCCTCAGCGATCTTTGCTTTAAATTCGGAAGTTTTTGCCCTAAGTTCATCAAGACTCAACTTTTCAAAATCGGGCTCAAGTGCCTTGATCTTATCAACTATAGGGGTTATTTCTTTGACGTCTTTTTTGGATTTATCGCCTACAAATACTTTTAATACAGAATCTAAAAAACTCATAATAGTTTTTACGTTTAATAAGGTTCAAATGTACGCAAAAAAAAAGCCTCGCTTTGGAGACTTTTTTCTATTTTTTTGCGTGGTTTCTAATATTCATCCTCGTTCCAAAGATAATCATCGTCGGTAGGATAATCGGGCCATATTTCTTCAATAGAATCGTATGAATCTCCTTCATCTTCAATAGCCTGCAGGTTTTCCACCACCTCTAAAGGGGCTCCGGTCCTGATTGCATAATCAATTAACTCATCTTTGGTTGCCGGCCATGGTGCATCGCTTAAGTAAGATGCTAATTCTAAAGTCCAGTACATTGGTTAATCGGGTTTTTTATTTTTGCAAAAATAAATTTTTTACTGATATAGCAAAGAAAAAAATCTAATATTTTCTCAATAATATAAGAACTTTTTCTAAAATTATAAATTTTGGTGAAAATTATTTTTTAGAAGAGGTTGGACGAGAATATTAGGATTTTGGTGGAATCCATTTTATCTCATCAGCCTGTAACTCGTGGCTCAACTTCCGTGCCAGCACAAAGAGATAGTCAGAAAGGCGGTTGAGGTATTGCAGTAGCCTTTCATCAAACTTTTCATTCTCATATAAAGCTGTGGCCATTCGCTCTGCCCGGCGGCAAACACAACGCGCTATGTGACAGAATGACACGCTTTGGTGACCTCCAGGAAGAACGAAATGAGTCATTTCAGGAAGGCTTTCATTCATCTTGTCTATTTCCTCTTCCAGAAGCCCAATGTCTTCCGGAGTAATTTTGGGAATGTTCAGTCTTTCCTTTCCGCTTTTTAATGTGGCTTTTTCAGGATCGGTGGCCAGCATGGATCCTATGGTAAAGAGGCGATCCTGAATTTTTATTAGGACCTCATGGGTTTGCTTATCTATTTTCTGATCGCGCACCAAACCTATGTAGGAGTTCAGTTCGTCTACGGTGCCGTAACTTTCTATGCGTATGTGGTGTTTAGGTACACGGGTGCCTCCAAAAAGAGCCGTGGTTCCTTTATCACCTGTTTTTGTGTAAATTTTCATAAATGCTATTTCCCTCAAAGGTACAAAAGGAAGTGAAAAAAGTCTCCCCGATAAAATTTTGTGAAAGCTTAGAGGTGGTTTTCTGATTCAGATCGCTGTTTCTTCCGACGTTCGAGATAGCGTCTTCTGAAGTTTTCATTTTTGCGGTCTTTCCTGTTTTGCTTTGCGCGGCGTGAGTTCCAGATAAAAATAACTAGAAAGGCCACGATAATGGCGAAATAAATCCAGGTTTCCTGGTCGAAATCGATCATTTTACAGTGATAATTTTTTTACAAGGTAATAAATAATTGCAATTTGCCATATCCTGATTATCAATAGATTGATTACAGGCAAAGAAAAAGCCCCGAAATACGGGGCTTATACCAGGTTTTGAAAACAGATTATTATTCGTTTTCTTCGGTTTCTTCAGCTTTATCTACTACCAGGCGCTCATCGCGGTTGGCGATTTCCCAGGCGGTTAGAAAAATCAATTGAGCGCGATTCTTTAAAGCTTCATATTCAATTTTTTCCGGGGTATCAGTATGTTGGTGATAATCGGGGTGAACTCCGTTAAAGTAAAAGATCACCGGAATATTGTTCTTCGCGAAATTGTAATGATCGCTTCTGTAATAGAAACGGTTAGGATCGTTCTCATCATTATAGGTGTAATCCAGGTCCATATTCATGTATTCTGAATTCACGTTTTCACTAAGTTCATGCAGATCGGTACTGAGTTTGTCACTACCAATTAAATAGACATAGTTGTCGTTGCCCTCGTGCTCGGCATCAATACGGCCAATCATATCAGCATTAAGGTTGGCAACGGTATTTTGCAGAGGGAAAACAGGATTTTCAGTATAATATTTAGATCCTAAAAGACCTTTCTCCTCTCCGGTAAGTAACATAAAAAGAATAGAACGTTTTGGGGTATACCCGTCTTTTTTGGCTTCAGCAAAGGCTTCCGCGATTTCTATTACTCCCATCGGACCCGAACCTCCATCATCGGCACCGTTATAGATATTTCCTTCCTCATCAATACCTACGTGGTCATAATGAGAAGTGATAACAAGTACCTCTTCGGGGAATTCACTTCCTTCGATATATCCAAGGACATTTTCTGAAGCCTTTAGTTTTCCGTCGAAATATTCAGTTGGGATTATCTGGTAATAATTGTCTACTCCGGCGGGCGAAGGGATATTTAAATTAATGAATTCGGCACGAAGATATTCGGCGGCTTTCTTCTGGCCCGGTTCTCCGGTATCGCGACCTTCGAATTCATCATCGGCGAATACATACAGGTGATCTTTTAGCTCCTGAGAAGTGATGGTGTTTGCATACTCCATCGGATTTGCATTTTCTACGTTTTTTTGATGAACTCCGCAACTAACAAGCCCTGCGGTAAGGGCGAATAAAAATATTTTTTTCATATGTTGATATTTATTGTTTTTTAATTGTCATATGCAATTCGCATATCATTTTTGGTGTTTGTAACGAAATCCCGTTATGCTCATTTCATAGTTTAAGTAATTGTTTTTAAAAAGCCCCAAGATAGGGGTTTTCAGCATTAATAATCAAATGCTATACCTGAAAACAGAATAACTGCCTCAAATTTTTTCTATTTAGATTCCAGAGCCTGGTTTACGGCTTCAAAAACAAGAGGCTCCATAGCTGCATAGCCTTTCTTAGTGGGATGAACGCCGTCTTCGGCGTATTCAGATTTCATCCCCTTCTTTTCATCGGCTAAAGCAGGAAAATAGTCGAGATAGATATGATTATTCTTCCGGGCATAATTTTTCATCCATTGGTTTACCGCAGCAATTTTCTCAACCGGTTTAATACCGGGCTGCCAGGGATAATCATAGACCGGAAGAATAGAGCTCAGCACCACTTTAATTCCGTTGGCTTCGGCAAGTTGAGCCATAGCCTTGATGTTATCGGTGATCATTTTTACCGAAGAGGCTCCGGTATTGCCGGCAATGTCATTGGTGCCCGCCAGGATGACCACCACTTTAGGATCCAGATCGATCACATCAGGGGTGAAGCGGATGAGCATTTGCGGGGTGGTTTGGCCTCCAATTCCGCGTCCTGTAAAATTATTTTTTCTGAAGAATTCCGGATTGGTGTTTACCCAGCCCTCGGTTATGGAATTTCCCATAAATACAGCGATGGGCTTTTTTCCTGAATCTTTTATCTTTTGATTTTCCTTATGATATTTCTGAAGGTTAGGCCAGTCCTGTTCCATTCGGTCTTTATTTTGGGCATTCAAGGTAGATATACTTATCAGCAAGATAATAAAGGCATAAAAATTTTTCATCGGGAAGGGATTTTGAGCTAAAGTTAGGAAAAGCCAACAAATCCACCTTAATTTTTTTTGAGCTTACAAAGCTGAAAATTAATCACCTGCAAAAGCGTCTAAAAAACTTGAAGTTTTTATTGGGTGTAATAGAAAAAGCTTATTATATTTGCAACCGCTAAGGAGAAATGGCAGAGTGGTCGAATGCGGCAGTCTTGAAAACTGTTGAGGGTCACACCTCCGGGGGTTCGAATCCCTCTTTCTCCGCTTAAAAGCCTGTAAACAAAGTGTTTACGGGCTTTTTCATTTTTAGGGGCATACTAAGGATCAAGCCTAATTGTTGTGTTTATGCAAAAATTGTAGTTAATCTATAGAGGAAGAATTCTACATTTTTCACTCCTCTAAACTGAGCCCTAAACGCTTTTATTTTTGCATTGAAGGATTCTGCCGATGCGTTTGTACTTCTATTGATAAAGTAATTGAGAATGGACCTGTAGTTGAGGGTTATGGTGTTGGCAATGGTATTGAAGGCCTTAAATCCTGTATCCTCTACATCTTTATACCAGTGGGCGAGTTTTGTATAAGCCACCTGCACTGACTTTGCTTTGTTGAATATATCTCTAAGCCTTTGCGTAAGGTTGAAGGCCAACTTTATATCCGGATATTGCTCGAAGAGTATTTTACTGCGCTGGTATTGATTCTCTGTCCAATTCGAAGGTGCTTTATAGAGCAAGTAACGGCTACGAGCTAATAATTGTTTTCTGGTATCCCCATTGGTAAAAATTTCTGGACTAAAGCTTTTTTGCTTTAACCTGGCCTGCTTGATTTGTTCATTTTCCATATCTATAGCATCCCATCGATGCTTGATCCTAATATCCTGTAAGGCTTCTAGGGTAAGTTTTTGCACATGAAAACGATCTGTAACCTGTATAGCCTTAGGGAAGCATTTCCTGGCAATGGTTTTCATTGAATTAGCCATATCCAAAGTGATTTCCTTAACTCGTCCACGTTTTGAAGCTGGTATCTTGAGCAGTTGCGCTATGATAGGCTCTACCTTTGTTCCGGAGAAAATAGCTACGATACTACCCTTTTTCCCCTTTGCTTTTTTATTGGTGATGATGGTATAAAGTTCCCCTTTGGAGAGTGCGGTCTCATCTATAGAAAGCTTTGAGCTGATATTCTCGGGGAAGATGAGCCATTGCTTTGAATGGGGTTTTTGATCCCACTCCTTAAAATCGCTTAGATAATCTTTATACTGGCGTTGGAGCTTCTTTCCATTTACCCCGTAAAATCCACCGATGGTATGGCAGTCGGAGGCTTTAGTACTGACTAAGTACTTTTAAAAAAGCAGCGAACTCGACGGTCATACGGGTTCCCTGTGCTACTAAGTTCCAGTCACGCTGAACAACCTGTTTGTTTTGTTTGTTGAGCCAGCGACGGCGTTTTATATGCAGGAATACCTTTTTACCACGAACAGGAAAATCCTGAATTGTTATTTCTTTGTGGAATCCGTGTGCTATGACAAGGTTTGAGGAAAACTCTTTAGGAATGTCTGGGTACATC
>JAGXIH010000012.1 GCA_024635795.1 Salegentibacter sp.
AGTCTATGTAGCACCGGGAGAACATGATGAATATTATGCGTTTCTTTCTGGTGGATATAGTGGAAACCTGACCGTATACGGACTTCCTTCAGGAAGAATGTTAAAAGAGATTCCTGTGTTTTCTCAATTTCCTACTAATGGATATGGGTATTCTGAGGAAACAACCCCAATGCTGGAAACTTCTTTTGGTTTTATTCCCTGGGGTGATGCTCACCACCCGGATATTTCCCAAACCAACGGGGAACTGGATGGGCGATGGGTCTTCATCAATGAAAACAACACGCCAAGGATTGCACGTATCAGCCTTGAATACTTTGAAACAGAAGAAATCATAGAGATCCCTCATAGTGCGGGTAACCACTCTTCTTCATTTGTAACTGAAAATACCGAATATGTGGTAGCAGGTACTCGTTTTTCTGTTCCCTATCCTCAGGAAGATATCGCGATCGATCAAATGAAAGGGAATTTCAAAGGTCCTCTTACGTTTATTGCCATAGACGAAAAAGGCGGTATGTCAATAGATTTTCAGCTAAAGATGCCCGGATTCAATTATGACCTTTCCCACCCGGGACGTGGGGATTCTCACGGATGGTTCTTCTTTACTACCTATAATACAGAAGAGGCTCACACCCTGCAGGAGGTGAACGCTTCTCAAAACGATAAGGATTTCATCGCTGCCGTAAACTGGAAAAAGATCCAGGAATATGTAAGAAACGGTGGCGGAGAAGAGATCGACGCCAAATATGCGCATAACGTATTCAATCATTCAACGCAAACTTCCACCACTACTATGATGGACAAAGTTCTTACAGTAGATCCAAGGGATGTACCAGGTGCAGTTTTCTTTATGCCAACACCTAAATCCCCTCACGGATGTGATGTAGATCCTTCTGGTGAATATATAATTGGTAACGGAAAATTATCTACAGATCTTACCGTCCACTCTTTCTCTAAAATGCTGAAGGCAATTGAAGATAAAGATTATGACGGAGATGCTTACGGAATTCCTATTTTGAGCTTTGAATCTACACTCGCCGGAGTTGTTAAAAATGGAGGATTAGGGCCGTTGCATACCGAATTTGACGATAAAGGTAACGCCTATACTACATTCTTCATCTCTTCTGAAGTTGTAAAATGGAAGCTGGGAACCTGGGAAGTACTGGACAGGCAACCAACTTTCTACTCTGTGGGACACAATATGATCCCCGGTGGAAACTCAAGAAAACCTGACGGAAAATACATGATCACTATGAACAAGATCACCAAGGACCGTTACCTGCCAACGGGTCCCGAGTTAGAGCACTCTGCCCAGTTGTATGACATTTCCGGAGAAAAAATGGAACTCCTTCTGGATTTCCCTACTCACGGAGAACCACATTATGCTGCCGCAATTCATGCGGATAAGGTCAAAGCCAACTCAAAAAAGATCTACAGACTTGATGAGAACAAACATGAAAATGCAGCCCTTAATGAATCTGAAACCCGTGTAGAACGCAATGGAAATGAAGTACACGTGTATATGACCATGGTAAGAAGTCATTTCGCACCAGATAATATAGAAGGTATTAAAGTAGGTGATAAGGTGTATTTCCACGTAACCAACCTGGAGCAGGATTTTGATGTACCACACGGATTTGCAATGATTGGTGCTAATACCGCTGAACTTTTAATCATGCCCGGACAGACAAAAACCATAATCTGGGAACCAAAAAAAGTTGGAGTATGGCCATTCTATTGTACTGACTTCTGTTCTGCACTTCACCAGGAAATGCAAGGATACGTAAGGGTTTCACCTTCCGGTTCCAATGTGGAACTCAAGTGGACATTGGATGGAGACTAAATACAGTTTTGATTAGTTGAAGATCTTTACTGGTAAGGCGGGTGAATAAGAATATTTACCCGCTTTTTTATAAAAAACCTTTACAAATTAAATGAGGAAAACGGAAGAAATGATCTAAAGTCCAATTTAGATATGCGAATTGCTCCCGATAGCTACCGGGAAACCATAAAAAAACAAAAAAATCTGAATATGAAAAAGTCAGGAATTTTAATGATACTGGGATCAGCCTTATTGCTGGGACTATTTTATTTTCCACTCTGGAATATCACTCTGGGTGCACCTCAATACCCTGAACCATTGGGAATGGATATCTATATTTCAGGAATCGAAGGAAACTCGGAATTTGATATTCAAAATATTGATGGATTAAATCATTATATCGGTATGAAAAAAATACCAAAGCCCGCAGAAATGTGGGAGTTCAATATATTTCCGCTTGTAATTGGCGGGATGGCCTGCCTTGGAATCCTTCTTGGAATTTTGGGTTTTTTTAAAAAAATTAGCCCCCAATGGTTTCTAGGATGGTTTATTTTAATGATGGTTCTTGGAGTCCTGGGAATGTATGATTTCAATGCCTGGCTTACAGATTATGGGACAAACCTTGACCCTAAAGCCATTATCAAACTTACAGATGAGGCTGGAAATCCATTAAACTACAAACCCCCGCTCTTTGGTACAGAAAAGATCCTGAACTTTACCGCGCATTCCTATCCAAGATTAGGAGCCTGGTTAATGTTTGTGGGAATGTTCTTAACTTTAGTCGCATGGTGGATGGGAAAAAGGTCTGTTAAGGCACAAAATAACTTATAATGAAATATTATATCTTTCTTTTTATTGGAATGCTGCTGGTATCCTGCAGTAATGAACCCGAACCAATTGTTTATGGAAGTGATAATTGCTCCTATTGTACAATGACCATTGTGAGTAAAGCACATTCCGCCCAAATGGTTACCAAAAAGGGCAAACAAATAAAATACGATGCCGTTGAATGTATGATTCAGGATAATCTTCAAAATTATGAAGCCTCAGAAATCGCCGTTATGCTCGTAGCAAACTATGAGAAACCTGGCACAATGCTGCCCGTTAATGAAGCTTCATTTGTAATTGATAAAAAAATCACCAGTCCTATGGGGGCAAATCTCGCGGCAATTAAAAAAGACTGTAATCGGGAAGAATATTCTGAGGTATATACCTGGAGTGAACTTAAAAAACATTTCCTCAAAGAGGATCCGCAAAACCTGAAATGAAGTATTTTCTAAGTTTTATATTTTTACTGTACCTCCTTCCTTCCATGGCTGGAGAAATCAGGGTATGCAGTTCCTGCGAGGTGAAAACTGTGAAAAAGGCTATAGAAATCGCCCAATCCGGAGATACCATAATCATTGAAAAAGGAGTCTATAAGGAATTCGATATCAATATAATTGATAAGACCCTTCACCTAAAGGGAATAGACTACCCCGTTATTGATGCCGGAATGAACGGAACCGCATTCGGTATAAAAGCCGACGGGGTTACCATAGAAGGCCTTAAGATTATAAATGTTGGCAGAAGTTATACCAAGGAATTTGCGGCCGTACTGTTAAACGGAAGTCAAAATTTTACGATGAAAAACAACATCCTTGAGAATGTTTTCTTCGGATTTTTAATCGAAAAATCGGTTAATGGGCTTATTGAAGGCAATCGTATTAAAGGTAAAGGAAGCGAGCAAACAAACTCCGGGAATGCAATCCACCTTTGGAACTCTTCTGAAATTACCGTTAAAAACAACCACGTACATGGAATGCGTGACGGGATCTATATTGAATTCGGGAAAAACTGTAACATCATCAACAATGTATGTGAAAAAAACTTACGGTATGGGCTGCATTTTATGTTTTCCAACAATAATAGCTATATAGGAAATACCTTTGATAATAACGGTGCCGGGGTCGCGGTCATGTTTTCCAAATTTATAGAAATGAAAAATAACCTGTTCAGGAAAAACTGGGGTACTGCTTCCTATGGCTTGCTGCTCAAGGAAATTTCAGACGCAACTCTTGAACACAATGTTTTTGAAGACAACACCATAGCAGTAAATGCTGATGGTACCACGCGGGTGAAATTTATAGAAAACGACTTTATGAATAACGGTTATGCCGTTAAGGTACACGGGGGCGCTTATACTACCAGTTTTACCCGTAATAACTTTTTGTACAATTCATTTGATGTTGGATATTCCGGAAGGTTGAATGACAATACTTTTAATGGGAATTACTGGAGCGAATACAGAGGCTATGACCTTAATAAGGACAAGATAGGGGATGTTCCCTTCCGGCCGGTTAAACTCTTTTCATACCTGGTAAATCAAACCCCCGAAGCCATCGTATTGTTAAGAAGTCTCTTTATTGACCTGGTGGATTTTTCAGAAAAGGTCTCCCCCATCTTTACGCCTGCGGAATTAATTGACCAAGAACCCCAAATGAACAGAATCAAATGGTAAGTATTAAAAACCTGCATAAAAAATTCGGCTCCCTGGTAGTGCTTAACGGCCTTGACCTGGAGATAGACCAAAAAGGCATCATAGCCATACTGGGACCAAATGGATCCGGGAAAACTACGCTCATAAAAAGTTTGCTGGGAATGGTGGTTCCTGCCAAAGGTGACATTGAAATCATGGGTAAAAAGGTGAAAAATCATTGGGAATACCGCAAGGATATTGATTATTTGCCTCAAATCGCAAATTTCCCCGGCAACCTCAAGGTGAATGAACTCATCAAAATGATTAAAGACCTGAGAGGAAAAGAAGCCCGGGACAAGGAATTGATAGAATTTTTCAAATTGGAACCCTTCCTGGACAAAAAACTCAGCACCCTTTCCGGCGGGTCTAAACAAAAGGTCAATGTGGTATTGTGTTTTATGTTTGACAGTCCGCTAATAATTCTGGATGAACCCACCTCGGGACTTGATCCTGTTTCACTGTTGCGGTTGCGGGACCTTATTCAGGAGGAAAAAGCAAAAGGAAAGACCATTCTTATCACTTCACATATCATGAGTTTCGTAGAAGAAGTGGCAGACAGGATCGTGTTTCTGCTGGAAGGAAAAATTTATTTCAACGGTACCGTTTCAGAACTTAAAACCTCAACGGGACAACCCGATTTTGAACATGCAATTGCAAATATCTTAACCGAAAACGATGCTTAAAATTTTAAAATACAGTTTTTTTGATCTTTCCCGGAGTTTATGGAGCTATGTTTATTTCCTTTTCTATTTGTTGCTGGGAATTGTTCTGTTATTTCTTAACAATGATCTTTCCAATGCGGTAATAACATTAATGAATGTGATCATTATCCTGGTTCCACTGATAGGGACAATTTTTGGGGTGATGTATTATTATGATTCGCGGGAGTTCACCGAACTTTTACTGGCACAACCCATAAAACGGAGCACCATTTTTATTGGGCAATATCTGGGTGTGGCTATTTCTCTTTCTCTTAGCCTTGTTCTGGGACTGGGAATCCCCTTTGCCGCATACGGCCTGTTTGAGTCGGCAGCCATCTGGAATTTCTTTTCTTTATTGGTATCGGGTGTGTTTCTTACATTCATTTTCACCGCTTTGGCCTTTAATATTGCCTTGTCCCATGAAAACAAGATCAAAGGTTTTGGACTGGCAATTTTGCTGTGGTTGTTCCTGGCAGTAGTCTATGACGGAATATTTTTGCTTATCCTGGTATATTTCCAGGAATATCCCCTGGATAAATTTGCGCTTATAGCAAGTGTATTGAATCCTATCGACCTGTCGCGGATTCTTGTGTTATTAAAATTGGATATCTCGGCATTATTAGGGTACACCGGTGCGGTTTTCAAACAATTTTTTGGCACCTCCCAGGGTATGTTTATTTCTTTTGGTGTACTTTTCCTGTGGGTGGTATTACCTGTTTTCAGGATTATAAGAGTTTCAGCAAAAAA
>JAGXIH010000013.1 GCA_024635795.1 Salegentibacter sp.
CGCTTCGGCAGAATCATTCAACGCAAAAATAAAAGCGTTTAGGGCACAGTTCAGGGGAGTGAGAAACGTAGATTTTTTTCTATTTAGACTAACAACAATTTTTGCATAATGCCAAAATCCCACAACTTTTGGACTTGATCCATTACCTATTGCAAAACCGCCTGAAATTCTAACAAAAAACAAAAAAATCTCTTCTGAAAAAGAAGAGATTTTTAGAGTAGCGAGAGGGGGGCACGATCCCCCGACCTCCGGGTTATGAATCCGACGCTCTAACCAACTGAGCTACCTCGCCATAACTTTGTAATCTGCCTGCTGGCGTACCTTTTCGGGGAATTGACTGCCCGTAAATGCGGGTGCAAATATAAAAACAATTTAGGTTGCCGCAAACATTATTTTCTAAAATATTTATTTTGTTTTCTTTTTATCTTTCCAATTAATATCTATATTGCCCGAACTAACTAATAAAACTTAAAATGGAAGAAAAGATCAAGTACGAAATGGAATTTCCCATACACGCTTCTCCTTCTCTATTATATCAATACATTTCCACCCCTTCGGGCTTAAGTGAATGGTATGCCGATAACGTTAATTCCCGTGGTGAGATCTTCACTTTTATCTGGGAAGGTAGTGAAGAGAAGGCCAAGCTGGTAAGTAAAAAAAGCGATGAACGAGTGAAGTTCAAATGGCTTGACGATGAAGATACTCCATATTTTTTCGAGATCAGGATTCAGGTGGATGATATCACCAAAGATGTTTCAATAATGATTACCGATTATTCCGAAGAAGATGAAATTGATGAAGGAAAAATGCTTTGGGATAATATGATCTCCGATTTAAAACAGGTACTTGGATCGGTTTAATATTCAAGAGATAAATATTACCTTTGCCCCCGCCATAAACGGGGGTTTTTTATGCTCTCTTGTCAGTAATTTAAAGTGTTTTATGATAAATTTAAACGGAAACCTGGTAGAAGACCAGAATGCGAAGCTTTCAGTATTTAACCGTGGACTTGCTTATGGGGACTCGGTTTTTGAAACCATTAGGGTGATAAACGGGCAGGTGATGTTTTGGGAAGATCACTATTTTAGATTAATGGCTTCCATGCGGATCATGAGGATGGAAATCCCGGCCAGTTTTTCTCCTGAATTTCTTGAAGAAAGAATTGAGGAACTAGTTGAAGCAAATGACCTGAAAAATTCGCCGGCGAGGATCAGGTTTACTGTTTTCAGAAAAGAGGGTGGTTATTACACACCGGCTACCAGAGAGATTGATTATATAATTACCGTATCACCTTTAAAAAATGCTTTCTATCTTCTGAATGAGGAGGATTATGAAATTGAGCTTTTTAAAGACCATTATATAACCAGCGGACTTCTGGCTACTATAAAATCCAATAACCGGGCAGTAAACGTTTTGGGAAGTATCTATGCTTCGGAAAACGATTATAAAAATTGTCTTCTTTTGAATGAGAAGAAGAGTGTGGTGGAAGCTTTAAACGGAAACCTATTTGTTGTGAAGGGAAAAACAATAAAAACCCCGCCATTGACTGATGGCGCTTTAAATGGAATAACCCGTAAAAAACTACTAGAGGTTTTAAAAGATTTACCGGAATATACCCTGGAAGAAGCTTCTGTCTCACCTTTTGAACTTCAGAAGGCGGATGAGTTATTTATAACCAATGTGGTGGTGGGTATCCAGCCCATTACCAAATACCGCAAGAAAATTTTTGATAATACAGTTGCCAGGGACTTGCTTTCAAAACTAAACGTGAAATCGCGTTTGGGCTAATTGTAAGTAGGATTCTCGGGCGCATTAGACCATAAAAGGTAATCTCCGCCTAGTTGCATCATTTTGTCTTTCCAGAAGGAGATATATGGTCTCTCAATTACTTCGGAAGAATGTTCATTTGTGGTGATGATCCAGGAATGTGAATTGAGTTCTTCTTTAAGTTGTTCTGCTTCCCAACCTGAATATCCCAGGAAGAACCTGATCTGCTTTTCTGATATCTTACCTTTCCCGATAAGGTCTATTACTACATCAAAATCTCCTCCCCAATATATTCCATTAGCGATTTCAATACTTTCAGGAATCAATTCGGGCACTTTATGTATAAAGTACAGGTTATCCTGTTCTACAGGTCCGCCATTATAAATTTTGAAATTAGAATCTAATTCGGGAATAAGGTCTTTTAGGTTGAAATCGAGAATTTTATTCAGGATAAAACCAACGGAACCTTTTTCGGAATGATCGGCAAGTAAGACTACAGAGCGGTTAAATGCGACATCCCCAATTATAGAAGGTTCTGCTACTAAAAGATGGCCTTTGGTTGGTTTTAAAGCTATCATAACAGGATTCTTTTTATCTAAGCTACTATTTATTTGAAAAAAATCAAACAATTAAACAAAATTTTTGCATAAAAAAAGCCTTCCGCAAGGAAGGCTTCCTAATTTCGTACTAATACAATTTATTAGTTTACAGCTTTCTGCAGGTCAGCTCCGGCTTTAAATTTTACTACGTTTTTAGCAGCAATTTTAATAGTTTTTCCGGTTTGTGGGTTTCTTCCTTCACGAGCAGCTCTTTTAGAAACTGACCAGGAGCCAAATCCTACAAGAGATACACGGTCTCCTTTTTTAAGTGACTTCTCAACATTTTCTAGAAAAGATTCTAAGGCTTTTTTTGCTGCTGCTTTAGAGATTCCAGCATTTTCAGCCATTGCATCGATTAAATCTGTTTTGTTCATAATTTGAATTTTAAATAAATTGTTGGTTAAACATTCTGTTAAATTGCTCTACAAATTTATATGGAATTCTTTCCCGTGCAAGTAATAACAAGGGAAAAGCCTCTTATTGTTAATAACTTTAACCTTTTGTTAATAAAGTTATGTAAGTTTTTTAGATTTTTAGCTCCTTCAGTGGTGATAAGGGTTTACAGGAATTTTGCCTCATCGGAGAATTTAAATCCGTTTAAAAGATCTTTTACCTTCATTTTTCTTTTCCCCGGAAGCTGGATTTCATCTATTTTTAAAAAGCCTTTTTTTAGAGCTACTTTTAGGTTCTTATCTTCTATTAGGATTTTACCCTCAGCGAGATCATGTACAGCAGACTCTTTATGGCAATCAAAGATTTTTACCTTGAATTCCTCTCCATTGTTTTTAAGAATACACCAGGCCGCCGGATATGGATTTAGACCGCGAATATGATTATAAACATTATCCAAATCCTGAGTCCAGTCTATTTTCGTGTTTTCCCTGCTTAGTTTAGGAGCTTCTTTTAAGGTAGTGCTTTCCACCTGTGGTGTAGGCTTTACTTCTCCTTCTTCAATTTGCTGAAGGGTTTTTGTGATCAATTTAGCACCGGTATGCATTAGCTTGTCGTCGAGTTCGCCCACTGTTTCCTCTGGAGCGATTTCAACTTCTTCCTGGAGAATCATGGCCCCGGTATCTATTTTTTTATCTAAAAAGAAAGTGGAAACTCCTGTGGTTTTTTCTCCGTTCATAATTGCCCAGTTAATCGGGGCGGCTCCACGGTATTGAGGCAGGAGGGAAGCGTGTAGGTTAAATGTGCCTTTTTTGGGCATTGCCCAAACCACTCTTGGGAGCATCCTGAAAGCGACCACCACCTGTACATCGGCCTGCAGCTCTCTAAGATCTTCCAGAAAGTCTTCAGATTTCAGATTTATTGGTTGTAAGACCTTTAAATTATTTTCTACTGCGAATTTTTTCACGGCACTTTCCTGGAGTTTACGGCCACGGCCTGCGGGTTTATCGGGTGCAGTAATGACCCCAACAACATTAAATCCATTTTTAAGAATTTCTTTCAGGCAATGCACCGCGAATTGCGGGGTACCCATAAAAACTATTTTCAGGTCTTTCATCAATTTTTAATTTTGTAGGCATTTGTTTTAGTGCGATAAATTATTCCTTTTTCGGCTAAAAGTCGCAAAACTTCCAGCACGTGGGCTTCCGGATAATTTACATTTTGGGTTATATCGCGGGAAGTACTTTCTTTCTGCTTTAAAAGAGGCATAATTTCCCTGTAGATATTATTCATTTCTGTTCGGGTTAAGGCTTTTTTGGTTGCGGTACAAACCGAACATATTCCACAGTCCTCCACGTTTTTCTCACCAAAATACTCCAGTAATTGCCGGCTGCGACAAACTTTCTTATTTGCTATGTAGTCCAGGATAGCCTGAATATTGGTTTCTTTAGTTTTTTTCTGTTCTTTTATGTAAGCTGAAAAAGGGTTAATAGTAGTGTCATCCTCCCGCGGCATCCAAAATGTAATATTGGCATCGTGTTTAGCATGGGAGAAATCTGCGATTCCCTGTTGCTGAAGTTCTTCCAAAAGATGCAGGGCTTCCTTTTCATTTATTCCGGTTTTATCTGAAATAGTACTTAGGTTAATCCCGGTTTGGTTTTCCAGGATCCCGCCATAGGTTCGCAGGATAGCCTTTGCCAGCAGACTGTATTTTGGATTCTCCTCGAGAAAATACTGTAATTGTCTGCCCGAAACAATAAACTGTAACTCCGTTTTTTTATAAAATTGTTCAGAGAGTTTTAGAATTCCGCAGCGATCCAGCACCTGAAGGGCATTATAGGCTTTTATAGTATTAAATTGATAATGCTGACAAAACTGTCCGAAATTAAAATCGTGACTTGTATTTTCTCCTTCTCCGTATGCGATCCTGAAATAAGAATTTAATTTCCGGTATACCAGTTTTACATCTGCAACATCTGGGATTCCAGCCAGAAACTGATTTTTTAAAACCGGAATGTCGCTGGTGTGGGTAATAATAGTTGCAGCGGCTGGTTTTTCATCACGCCCTGCCCGGCCAGCCTCCTGGAAATAACTTTCAATGGATTCGGGAAGATTCAGATGGAGTACTTGCCTAACATCGGGCTTATCTATACCCATTCCAAAGGCTGTGGTAGCGACTATAATATTGATTTTATTGTCCAGCCAATTTTGAAGTTTTTTTTGCTTCTCTTCAAACTTTAATCCGCCGTGAAAGGTTTCTGCTTTATAATTATTTTTTTTTAGGAAAGTAGTGGCTTCAATGGTTGCTTTCCGGCTCCTCACATAAATAATAGCCGATTCTTCTTTTTTGTTTAAGAGCTGTAATAAGCGGTGATTTTTATCTTCAGCATTTAAAACATTGTAAGCCAGATTTTTTCTGAAAAAAGATTGCTTGAAAACTTCAGCATCTTTTAATTCAAGTTGGGTCACAATATCTTCTACCACTTTCGGGGTGGCAGTAGCGGTAAGGCCCATTAACGGGACTTCGGGTTTAAGTTTTTTAAGAATATTCACATTTCGGTATGCCGGCCTGAAATCGTGACCCCATTGCGAAATACAATGCGCCTCATCTACAGCGATAAGGTTAACATTCATTCGTTTTATTCGTTCCTGGACTAATTCCTGCTGAAGTCTTTCCGGAGATAGGTATAGAAATTTATAATTTCCGTAGATGCAATTATCCAAAGCGGCATCCAGATCCTGAAAAGAGATCCCTCCGGTAAGTGCCATGGCCTTAATGCCTTTATTCTTCAACGCATTTACCTGGTCTTGCATTAACGCGATAAGGGGGGAGACCACAATACAAATTCCTTCGCGGTATAGCGCCGGCACCTGGAAACAAACCGATTTTCCCCCGCCGGTTGGGAGAAGGGCAATAACATCTTTATTTTGTAATGCAGCCTCAATAATTGGCCACTGCATAGGTCTGAAGGATTTATGCCCCCAGTATTTTTCTAATATGTGTGTGGCTTGCTGCAAATATGTTATTCATCAATTGTCTTTAAAATAAATTCCAATCGCTCTCTTACAGTAACTTTTGGTACCTCAACAGGAGTGTAGCCGTAAATTTTATAGGTTTCCATAAGATAACTGGAAATGCGCCTGGATTCATTAAAAGATTCATATCGTTCATTATCGCTCACATAGATTTGCGGCCAGGGAGGTAAGATAAAAATTTTATCGTAGAGGTGATTCTTACAGGCCTCAATAAATTCTGATGGATAACTCGTATTGAAATATTCCATATAAGCGAGGACATCGGGAATTCCGCGGTCAATAAATACCGTTGTGGCCGGGAGCATATCGGCTTCTTTATGTTGCACGATTCGTCCCTCCAGCAATTTTTCGCTAAAAAGTAAGGGTTTATCCAGAAATAGTTGGTCTATACCTTGTTTTTGGGCTTCCAGGGTAACCTGTCTTGAGATCTCGTGTAAGCATTCGTGGCCCTGGGCCTCTAACATTCGGATGATGGATGATTTGCCGGTGCCGGGGCCGCCAGTTATCACAATTTTTTTTGTTTTCACGCTGCAAATTTCGTCATTTGTATCCGATTATAAAAATATAACCAATCTATGTATCTTTGCATTTATAAATGAAGAAAGAAAACTTATGAGCGAAGCAAGTAATCCGGAAGAATTTTACGCTAAACTTAAAGCACAGCTGCACGATACCTCACTTTGGCCTACTGAATATCTTTATAAATTCATCGTTCCTACCAGAGAGGAAAAAGTTGAGAAAATTGAAATTATTTTCAATAATATGGGAGCAGTGATCACTACCAAAAAATCTAAAAACGGCAAATATACAAGTGTATCCATAAATGTGAGGATGAGAAATCCCGATGCCGTAATCGAAAAATACAAAGAAGTTGCCAGTAATGTAGAGGGCGTAATTTCTCTGTAACGATTAAAAGTTTTGATATCGGATTATTTCCGGATAATATTTAGTATTTTGCAGCGATTAACTTCTACATAAAAGTATCACCTTATAAATTTCAATTTTGACACACGCATTAGAATATAACTCTGAAAGGAGCCACCTTATTATTCCTGAATACGGCAGGCATTTACAAAAAATGGTAGATCATGCCATAAGCATAGAAGATGAAAAGGAGCGCAACAAAGTAGCCAGGTCTATCATTGCCGTTATGGGAAATATGAATCCGCACTTAAGGGATGTATCCGATTTTCAGCATAAACTTTGGGATCAATTATTCATTATCAGTGACTTTAAACTTGATGTGGAATCTCCCTTTCCAAAACCAACCAGGGAAATGCTATCTGAGCGTCCCGAAATGCTTGAATACCCTCAGAACTTTCCCAAATATCGTTTCTACGGAAACAATATTAAGCGAATGATCGATGAAGCAATAAAATATGAAGAAGGACCATTAAAGGAGGCTTTGGTTTTGTCTATTGCAAATCATATGAAAAAATCTTATCTCAATTGGAATCGAGATTCTGTTGAAGATCAGGTGATTTTCGACCATTTAAATGAGCTAAGCAATGGTGCTATAAACCTAAAAAATACAGATGAAGATCTTAGCGAGGCAGCTAATTTATTGCGCAATAAGAAAAAGCATACCAAGGCACCTTCTAAAAAATCTAATCGTGGCAAAGGTCGCAAGCGTCACTAAAATCTTGTAATTTTCATGGGAACTTTCCAGATTGAAGGAGGACATCGTTTAAAAGGAAACATCCAGCCGCAAGGTGCTAAAAACGAGGCTCTTCAAATTCTTTGTGCTGTATTGTTAACCTCTGAGGAGGTAACTATTAGCAATATTCCAGATATTCTTGATGTTAATAAACTTATCGGGCTTCTTAAAAACCTTGGCGTAAAAATCAATGAGAAAGGAAAGGGAAGCTATGCGTTTAAAAGCGATGAGCTTAACCTCGACTATCTAAGCAGCGATCAATTTAAAAAGGATGGAAGTGGCTTACGAGGATCGATCATGATAGTAGGTCCTTTACTTGCCCGCTTCGGAAAAGGCTTTATTCCTAAGCCCGGAGGAGATAAAATAGGTCGCCGCCGCCTGGATACCCATTTTGAGGGTTTTATAAAATTGGGCGCGGAATTCAGATATAACAGAGAAGAGCGTTTTTATGGGGTAGAAGCTCCCAACGGTCTCAAAGGTAGCTTTATGTTGCTGGAAGAAGCCTCGGTTACAGGAACTGCTAATATCGTTATGGCCGCTGTTTTAGCTGAGGGCAAAACCACTATTTATAATGCCGCCTGTGAACCCTATCTTCAGCAATTATGCAAGATGCTGAATTCAATGGGGGCAAATATTAAGGGCGTTGGTTCTAATTTGCTGGAAATTGAAGGTGTTAAGAGCCTGAAAGGTTGTGAGCACACTATCCTTCCGGATATGATAGAAATAGGATCCTGGATTGGGATGGCTGCAATGACCCAAAGTGAAATTACCATTAAAAATGTTAGATGGGATATGCTGGGGTTAATTCCAACTACCTTTAGAAAATTAGGAATAACCATTGAGCAAAGAGGAGATGATATCTATATTCCTGCTCATACAGATGGATATGAAGTACAAAGCTTTATTGATGGTTCTATAATGAATATCAGCGATGCTCCCTGGCCAGGGTTTACTCCGGATTTATTGAGTATCCTGTTGGTAGTTGCAACCCAGGCGAGAGGAAGTGTGCTTATTCATCAGAAGATGTTTGAAAGCCGACTTTTCTTTGTCGATAAACTTATTGATATGGGTGCGAAGATCATTCTTTGTGATCCTCACAGAGCAACGGTTATTGGCCACGATTTTAAATCGCAGTTAAAAGCTACCACAATGAGTTCTCCCGATATCCGGGCCGGAATTTCTTTATTGATTGCTGCACTTTCTGCAAAAGGTGTTTCTTATATTCATAATATAGAGCAGATAGACCGGGGCTATGAAAATATTGACGAGCGTCTAAAAGCTATTGGAGCAAAGATCACAAGGACCTAGATTCAGATTCTATATAAAATTAAAAAAGGCTGTTCTCGATCTGAGAACAGCCTTTTTCATGCCTTTTATTTCTTAAATCTAAGCTTCTGTTTTAGCCTTTTCCTTGCTTTCCTTATAATGAAAGAGATTTTGCTCTTTAATCATTTTAGCGGTTTTTTCAGGTAGCATTTCTTCCCAACCTTCTTTTCCTTCACTTATCATTTGTAAAATTTCTCTGGAAAAGACACCTAAAATTTCAGGGTTGTAATTTTTAATGTCTTCTACACGTCCGTTGTATTTGAAGAACTTATAGAGTTCTTTCATCCGTGGGTGCACTTTTAAATTATCACTGGTGGTAATCTCACCGGTTTCAGGATCTTTAAAAGGATAGAGATATACTTTTAAATCTTTGAAAAATAGTTTACCGAAAGCTTCCAGAATTCCTCCACTTAAGTGACGATAGTATTTCTCATCGAAGACGTCTACGAGGTTATTAACTCCCATTGTAAGACCCATTCGTTGTTTTGAGTATCTCGAGAAATATTCAACTACGCGATAATATTCCTGGAAGTTCGAGATCATTACTGTTTGTCCCAAAGAGCAAAGCAGTTTGGCCCGGTCCATAAAATCCCGTTCATCAATCTCTCCTTCAGCTCGCAGGTTTGAAAGGGTGATCTCAAAGATCACTTCAGTGTTCTCTTTTTCCACCTTATTTTCGGCGAGAAACATTTCCAGGGATTTTTCATACATATCCATGTTCACTTTAGTCACCGGACGAAAACTTCCGCGTAGCGCCAAAATATTCTTTTTGTAAAGTATGGCAGCAGGAAGCACGTTATTACCGTCGGGAGAAAACATCACGGCCTCGGTCATTCCGTTCTTAACCAGTTGGAGACTCATCAAACGGTTATCTACGTTTTTAAAGCGCGGACCGCTAAAGTTAATAGTATCTATTTCAATTTGGTCTTTATCGATATGATCGTAAAGATATCGTAGTAATTTTTTAGGGTTGTCGTATTTGTAATATGCTCCATAGATAAGGTTTACCCCAAGTATTCCCAGGGTATTTTGCTGGTGGCGGGCATCATTTTCATGAAATCTTATATGAAGACTTATTTCGTTATAATCTTCATCGGGTTTAACCTGGTATTTAATACCAATCCAACCGTGGCCTTTGTATTTCTTGGCGAAATCTATGGTTGCAACCGTATTGGCATAACTAAAGAATAATTTATTTGGGTGCTTTTCCCGAGAGATACGGTCTTCTATAAGGTTTATTTCGTGAGACAACATTTTCTTAAGCCGGGCTTCCGTCACATAACGCTTGTCTTCTTCAATCCCATAAATGGAATCACTAAAATCCTTATCGTATGCACTCATTGCCTTGGCAATGGTCCCGGAAGCACCTCCAGCACGAAAAAAGTTTCTTACAGTTTCCTGTCCTGCGCCAATCTCTGAGAAGGTTCCGTAGATATTCTCATTTAAATTAATGCGAAGGGCTTTGCTTTTTATTGAAGGAACGTTTTCAAATTCCTTGTCACCCATTATGGTTATTGGCATAATTCTTCTTTTAAATTTTCCTGTTTTTTGTCCTATCAAAGGTACTAAATCGTTAAAGTAAACAAAAAATTATATTTACTTTTGTGATTAAAATCATCTTTCTTGGAAGTTACATTTTTAGGTACAGGTACGTCTCAGGGAATTCCAATTATAGGAAGCAATCATCCGGTTTGTTTAAGTGAAAATCGAAAAGATAAACGCCTTAGGGTTTCAGTTTTGGTAGAGTGGGAGGGATATAATTTTTTAATTGATTGTGGTCCCGATTTCCGAACCCAGATGCTTTCTAATAATGTACAAAGACTGGATGCCATTCTCTACACCCACGAGCATAACGACCATACAGCCGGGCTGGATGATATTAGGCCCTTTTTCTTTCGCCAGGGGGATATTCCGGTATTTGCTCATAAGAGAGTGCTTAAAAGTATGAGAAAGCGCTTTGATTATATTTTTGAAACCGAAAATAAATATCCGGGTGCCCCCGGTGTTATTCAGAATGAAATTGAGAATAAACCTTTTCATTTTGAAGAGCTGGAAATTATTCCTGTGAGTTTCGATCATAACAGGTTACAGGTTTTTGGATATAGAATGAAGGATTTCGCTTACCTAACCGATCTTAAATCTATTGAAGAAGAGGAAATAGATAAGTTGAGGGATTTAAAAGTACTGGTAGTAAATGCGCTTAGAATTGAACCGCACCATTCTCATCTAAACCTTAAAGAAGCGCTGGAATTCATTGATAAATTAAAGCCAGAAAGAGCCTATCTTACCCATATTAGCCACCTGCTGGGATTTCACGACGAAGTGCAGGAACAACTGCCGGAAAATGTTTTTTTGGCCTATGACAATCTAAAAATCACTATTTAAAATGCGTAATAAAATATTATTGTACCTGTTTATCTTCAGTGTACTTTTCACCATATTCATCTATGTGAATGATAAAAGAATTCTGGACTCGCTTCAGGAAGACCAGGCAAACCGGGAGCTTAAAATAGAAGAGTTGGAAACAGAAAATGAACTACTTAAGGCTGAAAATGATAATCTCCGGTATTTTTCTCTGAAGGAAAACGATGATGCTATCACTTATTTTGAGAATATGGGTGTAAATTCAGATGAAGTAATCGCAAAAATTGAAGATGAATTGATAAGCCGAAACCTTGCCGAAGACGACAACGAGCTGGTGCCTTATGATGGAATGGAAGGGCCAATGCGTATCAATAAAATAAACGTTTTGAACCATAAATGGATCATAGCAGATTTTACCGATGGTACTTATTGGGGAGAGGTTTTCTTTAGCTACGAAGTGGATGAAGAAGGCCAGATCAATTTTACCCGGGAAAAATCTTTTCTCTATCCTTTAAATTAAATTCTCTTTTCCAGCCAGGATTTAAATTCGAAAAAATTCTGAGGTGCTACTCCGTGCCCTACAGGAAATTCTGAATATTGATTTTTTATTCCCAGCTTATCTAAAAATGGCTTGTTTTGACGTGCCCATTGCACAGGAATAACCTGATCCTCTGAACCGTGGGAACAATAAAAATCCAGATTTGAGAAATCATTATTTTCATATCCGGTTTTTAAAATCCCCTGATTAATATAACCACTAAGTGCAATTATGTTTTTAATCTTTTCCGGGTAGGAGAGGGCAACCGCATAGCTAAGAATGCTGCCCTGGCTGAAACCGAGTAAGCTAACATTATTTTTATCTACTTGATATTCTTCTATAGCCTCATCTATAAAATTAGCGATTCTGTCACTCGATTCAACAGCTTGCTCGTCGTCGCTGAATTTCCCATCAGTATTGTCCCAATGTATGGCATACCAGGCATTGCCGAAAGGTTGCATAGGGTAGGGCGCCCTTACCGAAAGGATAAGAAATTCCCCGGGTAATTCTTCAGCAAAAGAAAAAAGATCGTTCTCATCGCTGCCATATCCGTGGAGCATTATAAGTAAAGGAGTGTCTTTAGAAGCAATAGTTGGTTTGCGAACCAGGTGATGTAGAGAAAGTGATGTTTGCATTAATTTATTGTACTAAACCATTTTTGATAATAATTCCCAAGAATCGGAACTTCTTTTTGTTCTCCCTGGATTGCAGTTACGAGTCCATAAATTCCCAAAATAGCAATAAAAATGTAAAAGGCCGAAGAAACCAGCCAGCTATCGAAGAGGCCTACAAGAACGCCCAGAACATAAAAGGTGATATGGATTCCTAGCGCCTGTCGTATATGAAATGCGGCAAAAGTATTCTTACTGTCAGAATTCATGAAATAGGCTATTATAGTGCCTATAATGGTTAAATAAGCTACAATAGCTGCGGTTTTACCTTCTTCAATGAGGGTTTTCATCTTTGGGATTATTTATTTTTACAAAGGTATAAAATCTTAGTTTCTTTAGACAGTCAAGCTTCCATTTTCGGTAACGACTCCTAAAGCTCTTCCCTTCACTTTATAATCAAGGAAAATACTGTTTCTAGAGGTGGAGAAAATATGGTCTAAACCGAAAACAGATTCCTCCTTCACCTCAAATAGGCTAAGGTTTACCGGATTTCCTTCGGTGATCCCAATATTTTTAATTTTGAACCTTTCCTTACCACGGGTAAGGATTTCCACGCTTTCTTCAGGAGTAAAGATCGTATTCAAAGCTCCAAAGGCTGATTCTAAACCAATACTGCCATAAAGTGCATTATCAAATTCCACTTTTTTATGTTCAGTGTCTATTGGGTTGTGGTCGCTGGTTACCATATCTATGGTTCCTTCTTTCAGACCTTTTATAAGGGCTTTTAGGTCTTTTTTAGTTCGAAGTGGTGGTAGAAGCTTCGTGTTGGTATTAAATTCATGTAACAGCTCGTCTGTTAATATGAGGTTATGTATTGCCACGCTGCAGGTCACATCCAGACCTTTCTTTTTAGCTTCTTTTATAAGTCTTACCGATTTTGCTGTAGAAATTGTTGGGATATGCAATTTTCCGCCGGTGTATTCCAATAGATAAAGGTCACGGGTGATTTGCAATTCCTCTGCCAGGTCCGGAATTCCTTTTAACCCCAGCATCGTACTTTGATGATGTTCATTGACCATCCCATTTCCTGCAATGCGGTTTTCCTGCGGAAAAGATTGTACCAAAGCATCAAAATTCTGGGCATATTGGAGGGCAAGTTTCAGCAAATTAGGATTGCCTACAGATCTTTTGTAGTCTCCAAAGGAAATAGCGCCTGCCTGTTGCATATCATAGAGTTCAGCAAGGTCTACGCCTTTGCTTTTTACGGTTAAGGCCCCAACCGGAAGTAAGCTTACCGGATGTTTCCCCGCTTTTGATAAAACTGAAGTAATTGCACCGTTATTATCTAAAACCGGGAAAGTATTAGGATTTAATGCTACAGTGGTAAATCCGCTTTTGGCCGCTGTATCTAAACCATTGGCGATAGTTTCCCGCTCTTCAAATCCCGGCTCCCCGAAACTTACACTCGAATCGAACCAGCCCCTGGAAACATGCAGATCTTTAAAAGAGATACTCTGGTTGGCCTTGGTTTGAATATTGGGGCCAATTTTATTTATGATTCCATTTTCTATTAAAATGTCAACTGTTTTCTTATGAAAATCGGACTGATGGTCTAAGATGGTGGCCGATTTAATGAGTAGTTTCATTTGAGGTATTTTAAAAGGAGCATTTCTGCGGTTAAAAAAATCAGTGCTAAAATAACAAACCATTTCCAAAGCGCCTTGCTTTCAGTTGCGCTTCGTACATTATTAAAATATTCGGAAACTGAATTGTACACTTCTGCATTGTCAAAGTCTTCGATGTAAAAACCAGTACTTTCTTCGCGGGAATAGTTATAACTTATGTTTCCGGTTCCCTCGCCTTTGTAGATTATACTGAAATTCCCGGCCGTTGCCGGAAGTTCTTCGGTATTAAGCTGAACCTTTCCTGCAAAGGCCTTTTGTGCCGGAATAAAATTCTCAGTTTCAGAGACAAAACTTACCACCTCATCGCCGCTGCTTTCTACAGGCACTTCTATTTGGTTTGCGCGGTTTACCTGGTAATACAATTGAGGTATAGAAATAGCAGAACGACCCAGGTTATAGAATATAGGAACCACAAGTGGTGCGTTTTTAAAATTGGAATTTTCACTGTTTAAAGGAGCAGCAAAAAGGTAAATATTTCCCTGTTCACTTAAGAAAGCTGAGTTATCCTGAAAGCTCAGAATCTTATTTCCTCCCGCAATCCGGTAATAGTTCTGAACCCTGGGATAATCAAAATTTTCGACTTCATCTTCAAAGACACCATTCAACAGCGGGTGTTCAAAAGCGATATTTGTAATTAGCAGTTCCTGCATCACCAGGTTACCATAGCCGGATGCCTGCAAGCTACCTAGAAAAGAGTTGACCGCTGTATTTTCTTCTGAAGGGATTATAACTATTGTTTTACCTCCCTTATGCATCTTCTCCAGAGAAATTCTTAACGATGATGGTATTTCTTCCAGCTCATTCAGGATTATAAAAGAAGCTCTTGATAGTAAGTTGTAGTCAATACTTCCTGTAGTGAAATTATAGAATTCAAATTCGCCTTCAGTAAAGATTCGCTCTAGAAAACCGGAATGTCTTAACTCACTTGAAATTGCTGCTCCTTTAATCTCCTGGGGAGGATTGATACTGAAGTACAATTTGTTATCATATTGCAATCCGTTGTCTTCTATCTCCAACCTACCTGCAGGAAACTGTTCGTTTCTCAATTGAAAATTTCCTTCCAGGCGGTCTTCATCTTCAAAACTAAAGGTTTTTCTGGCCAGTAATTCTTCAGCATTAAAAACACTTACCGTGATTTGGTTAGCATTTGCTTTGTTGCTCTTCAGGATAAAATTAAGCTGTAAAAACTCAGGGTCGCGCTCTCCAATATAAAGGCTGTCCAGGTTAAAGTTGATATTATTTTCGGGATTATATGGCACAAGGTGATAGCTGGTCTTCCCTTCAAAGTTTCCAGAGAAATTCATTTGTTGCTGAAAATCTGAAAGTATGATCACTTCAGCAGGCATATTCTTATTAGAAAACTGAGAGGCTTTCAGCTCAATGGCCTGAAAATCCAGGGAACTTACGGAAAATTCGGTTTGCTCAATTCTGGTTTTTAAGTCTTCAGAATTTAGATTTCTATACTCTTCATCATTGGTAATGAAGTGAAAATTCCCTTCTTCCGGAATATTTTTTAAAAGATCTTGTATAGCAGTGTTCAGGAGTTCGCCGGAGTTCCCAATTGCCTGCATACTGAAAGAGTTATCCAGATAAATCAATTTTTCTGAAGTTATTCTGTTTTGTTCCTTGGCCGGGAGGTAGGGTTGAGCAAAGGCGATAATAATACTTCCCAGAGCAAAAATTCTGGTAAGCAGAACCAGCCATTTTTTTAGGCGGGAACTCTTTCGGGTTTGGCGGGAAATCTTTTTTAGGAACTTTACGTTGGTAAAATCCTCTCTTTGGTATTTGCGGAGTTGAAAAAGGTGAACAAGCAGCGGAATTAGCAGAAACACAAGGGCGAAAAGGACTTCCGGCTGTTTAAAATGCATGCTGACTTAAATGTTTTTCAAATATAGGAAATGAAACGCTAAAGCCTCTTAATCCTGAATTTAAAATTACTGCCCACTCCGGGAGTAGATTGAACCTCTATTTGTCCTTTCATATTTTCTATATGTTTCTTAACCGTAGCCAGACCAATTCCGGTTCCCGGGTTACCGTGCCGATCGTTAACATCTAAAGTGGTGAAGAGTTCAAAGGCTTTTTCTACCTTTTCAGGTGGGATTCCATTTCCGTTGTCTTCAACTTCAAAATGATAAAAAGATTTTTTTTCCCTAAACCGAATATCAACCTTTCGCTGCTCTTTATCGTTATATTTTAGTGAATTGCTTAAAAGGTTCATAAACACTTGAGTGAGTGCTGCTTTATTTATATTATGAAGTTCTCCTTCTTTGGGATAATTGATCTCAATGTCATCAGAAATATTATAAAGATCTACAACGCCTTTTAAGAGCTCAGGGAGGTCAACATCTTCGTAATCTTTTTCAAAAATATAATCACTGCGGTAAAAGCTTAGAATTCCATCTACATAATTCCGAAGAGAATAGGAGGAGTCTACTAAGAAATTCAGGTAATCTTTGGTTTGCTCGTCAAGTTTATCTTCATTTTCTTCCTTAAGGAGTTCTGTTAGGGAAATGATATTGGCAAGAGGCGATTTTATATCGTGGGAAACCAGGCTTGCGAATTTTTCAAGTTCCCGGTATTTTTGTTTTAAAGAGCGTTGTACGTGATGTAGTTTATAGTTTTGCTTTCGGGCTTCGAAAAGATTCATGCCTTGGCTGGCCAAAGCTTCCAGGGATTTAAGCTGATTTGGTTTCAGCATTCTGGGTTTAACATCATAAACACAAAAAACGGCTATAGCGTGCCCCTGTGAATTTACCAATGGCACCCCGGCAAAAAACTGGTATTCCCGGTCATAAAGACCCTTAGCCTTTTCAAATACTTCAGGTTGTTCTGCTTTTTGTAGGATAAGATTTTTTTCTCCTGATTGTATACTTAGTTCACAAAAGGAATTTTGACGGGGAATAGAGGAAAGTTCTGTGCCATAAACCGCTTTACTCCAGACTTCCTTCTTTGCGATAATGCTAATTTTGGCGACCGGAACTTCACAAATTTCGGCAGCAAGAAAGGTTAATTGGTCATAATCCTTGTCAGGACCCGATTTGAAAATAGCATATTGTGCTAAAGCAGCACGGCGCAATTTTTCGTTAACTGACACTGTTTTTTGTTGCATATCCCAGAATGACTTCTTACAAGATATTAAAATTTATGCAACTAATTAAATTTTAGGCGGGCTAAGGTTTAGAAGTTGCGCTTTGCCGAAAAGGTGAATTGTGTGCCCTGGCCTGGTTGGGAGTTAACCTTTATATTTCCTCCCAGGTTTTTAACCAGTCTTTTTACTGTAGATAGCCCAATTCCATTCCCTTTATTTCCTTTTCTGTCGGTAACTGCTAAGGTTGTGAACATTTGAAATATTTCTTCCTGTTTGTCTTGCGGGATTCCAATCCCGTTATCAGTGATACTGAAATAATAAAAATCTGGAGTTTGTCTAAAATCAATATCAATAACGATCTTCTCGCTCTTATTATATTTCAAACTATTGCTTAAAAGATTCAGGAAAATCTGTTCCAGAGCAGCTCTGTTTGTTTGGATGATTATATTTTCATTGGGTAGATTTATATCTACATTATCAGTGATATTAAAAAGATCAATGATTTCCTCCAACATATGGTGGAGATCAAATTCCTGCTTTTTAAGATCGGAAGTATCATTAGTTTCATAATGATTTAATAAGCTATTGATATACTCACTTAAATTTAATCCCGCATTTTTTAAATTTTTAAGGTATTTAAGTCCCTCGTCTCCCAATTGATCGCTGTATTTAGCCTTTAAAATGTCGGCGGTAATTATCATATTGGCCAACGGCATTTTCATATCGTGAGAAACCACTCCTGCAAAATCTTTTAATGCAGTATTATGTTCCTTTAATTCCTTCTTTATCTGTTCGAGGTGATTATTCTTTCTCCTTAATTCGAATAAAACCTCTACGTGTTTGGCCAGAGCTTTTAGAGCAATCTTTTGTTCTTTATCAAGTTTATTGGGTTTATTGTCCAGTACACATAAAGTTCCCAAAGCAAAACCATGATGATCTACCAGGGGCATTCCCGCGTAAAATTGAACCGGGTTGTTTTCATCCAGAGTAAAAGGATTGTCTTTAAAGCGTTCATCCAGACGGGTGTCATTCACAACCATTAATTGTTTTGGCTTAAGAATGGCATGGGCGCAAAAGGAAACTTCCCGGCTGGAACCACAAATTTCAGTTCCATATCTGGATTTAAAGTATTGTTCTGTCTCTCCAACCACTGATATTAGGGAAACCGGGGTTTTACAAATGAAACTTGCGAGCTTGGTGATGTTATCGAATTCAGCTTCCGGAGGGGTATTAAAAATTCCGGCCTCTTCCAGAGAAGCTAACCTTTCTAGCTCATTTCGCGGTATCGCTGGTTTGATCATTTGTTTAGCCCCTGTCTTTATCATAGCAAATAATTAACCTAAATTAACAAAAAAAAATGACATATGTTAAAATAAAATTAAAAAGTTTTAGTTTAGGTTTTCAGGGGGAAAAGTAAAGTTAAAGTTAGTTGGTTTTATTGCTGTTGCTTGTTTCAATAACTTCTCGAAAAAAATGGAAGTACTTTGGAAACCTTATTCCATATAATATAAAAGGACTGTTGGACCTGGGAAGAGGTTGTTTCTATCTATCCGGGTAAGCTAAATTTGTTAAAGCTTTTCATTAGCTCCAATTCCAAACAATGCGAAATCATATTTAACAGGATCAATCGGATCCATTTTCCGAAGGGAATTATCAAGCTCCTTTAGGGCTTTTGCATCGTTCGCCTTGCGTTTTAGAAGCTTTAATTTACGGGCTACGTTGCCCGAATGGACATCCAGCGGGCAACTTAATTGTTGAGATTGTAAGCTATCCCAGATCCCAAAATCAACACCCGAAAGATCTTTTCTAACCATCCACCTTAAATACATATTAATGCGTTTAGCTGCTGAATTCTTTTGTGGATCGCTCACGTGTTTTTCCGTCCTGCGGGCGTGGGGAAGTTTAAAGAAAATTTGCTTAAAATGATGAATGGCCGGTTGCAGTGATCTTTCTTCAGCGTGGGTGCTGAAGATTTTTTCTATTCCCCCGTAATTTAAATAAATGTTTTTGAGCGCTTTTATGAAATACTGAAGATCGATTCCCTGAAAGGTTCGATGAACGAAGTTTTCGAGCTTTTCAAGATCAGCAGGAGAGTGGTTTATAACGAAATCGTACGGAGACCTTTCCAGCAATTCCATTAACCTATCAGCATTTTTAAGAATGCTTTTTCTGTTTCCCCATGCAATGGTAGCCGTAAGAAAACCCGCAATTTCAATATCTTCTTTTTTGCTGAATTGATGAGGAATTTGAATAGGGTCGGTCTCAATAAAATGTAAAGTATTGTATTGTTCAACCTTAAAATCAAGAAAAGATTTTAACTCGCTTTTATTCAAAATTCAGGAATTTAATTTAAATAATTTCTCCGTCTACCATCGTGAGTTTCCGGTCGGCCATATTGGCAAGTTCTTCGTTATGAGTTACGATAACAAAAGTTTGCTTAAATTCATCCCTTAGCCTGAAAAATAATTTATGCAGGTTTTCTGCCGATTCGCTATCGAGATTTCCAGAGGGTTCATCGGCAAAGATAATGGCTGGATTATTTACCAGAGCCCTGGCCACTGCGATGCGTTGTTGTTCTCCGCCGCTTAATTCTGAGGGTTTGTGATTTGCCCGGTTTTCCAGGCCTAAAAACCCCAGAAGTTCATGGGCCCGTTTTTCGGCTTCTGCTTTTGGTTTATTCTGAATAAAAGCAGGAATACAAATATTTTCCAGCGCGGTGAATTCGGGAAGCAATTGATGAAACTGAAAGATAAATCCAATATGTTTATTTCTGAATTTAGAAAGCTCCCTGGAAGAAAGCCCATAGATATCGGTCCCGTTTATTTTTAACTCTGAAGCTTTGTTCTTTTCAGGGTTATCCAGGGTGCCTAAAATCTGAAGAAGTGTGGTTTTCCCTGCTCCTGAAGCTCCTACTATCGATACAATTTCGCTCCGTTTTATATGCAAATTCACTCCCTTTAAAACGTGGAGATCTCCGTAGTATTTATGAATGTTTTTGGTAAGTATCATATTTTTCTGGACTATTAAAAAGGGAAAAATACCCAAATTAGACAGAATCCCCAAGATTAGCTCTCAAAGATGTTATAAAGATTATTGTAATCGATAAAGTAAACAACACGCAGGCTCAAAACCTGTTTTATAGGTTGGTTGAATAAATTTTCAAGGCTGTACTGATAATTCAACAGGCTTAATTTATCCTGATTAAATATGGAATTTCTATAAAGCAGGATCGCCTGGCTTCCTGGCGCGAATGTCCAGCTATAGCTCAGGTCAAGGTTCCATATATTAAAGTTTCGGTTTGGGTTGTTTTGTTGAATAACCTGATAGGATTTGGGATTTAACTCTCCATTATCTTGCAGAATCGAATAAGCATCTTCGGTGAAATGAGCCGTTGACCAGAAATTTCTAAAACTTAGGTTTAAGGCCTGTTTGGTATTAAAATTATAACTGGCTTTAAGTGAGTTTTCAATACTTTCCATATCTCTTTTTCCAAATATGATATCTCTGTCTGAAAAGTCAACAAAACTTTGCCTGTTTTTCTCTAGGGAATAGTTAAAGGAATATACAACATCAAATTTATCAGAAAACCTTACTCGTGGACTTAAGCGTAACCTATACTCTTCCTGGGAGGAATTAATGTATTTTCCATAACGAAGGCGAATATCATACGCAAAAGTCTTTCTGTAATCTGAAGAAACCCACAACTGGCTATTAATATTTTGGTTGTAGTTAATAAACATGCCTTCCTTGCGAGGTTCGAAAAAATCACGAAATTTAGAATTAACATCCAGATTACCGCCAAAAGCAAAGCGCTCCCGGGTCACTGCAAAGAAGCTTCCGCCAACACCTGTACCTACAGCCATATCGGGCCGGTACCTACGCCGATGATTTCCGTAGACTTCAATTCTGTAACGGTTAAAACGTTCGGTGGGTTCAAAGATCTGATAAGATGTACCCCAGAAAAAGTTGTTGTAATTATTGGTAAAATTGATCCCCAGATCGTTTATATCATAGGTTTGATTAGCAAACCTGTGACTTACGCCATAACGGAAATTGCCTTTTGTTCGGTTTACCGAAAATTCTGAAGCAAACCCGGCAACAGTATTACCGGTAACATTCACCTGGCTCATTTTCGCTTCGCCTTCAAAATTGAATGAATTGGCTTTATTGTAGATATCAAATAAAAAACCACTCACATTAGCATCCCTGTAATGCCCCTCGCGAGTTACGTTGGTATTAATTAAGCTGATGGAAGAATTCTGGTTAAACTGCTGGTCGAGTACCAGGATATTGTAATTAGCGAACGGCTCCGTGACCCTGGTACGTGTGTCACCGGTAATTGTATCCCTATAAATAGCCTTCATTTCACTGGTAATAGCATTAAAAAACCCAATGCCGAGATTATTTTCTGTGCGGCCGGATATTTTAAAAGCATTTAATAGATCTGCGCGTTCGGGATTTTCTTCTATTACTTCATTAGGTCTAAGATTTGCTGGCGCTGATCTATATCCGGTTGGTGCATCGCCCACTCTTCGGGAATAGAAAAGATCACCTTTAGTAAAAAGTTCAGTGCCCTCGGTGAAAAAGGCCCGATTTTCCCCAAACTGTTGCTCAAAAGGAGTGAGGTTTAATTCAACATCATCGAAGGCCGCCTGCCCGAAATCGGGGACAAGGGTTGCATCCAGAGTGAAGGCATCATTTATTCCGTACTTAACGTCCAAACCGGCACTAAAAGCGTTTTTGGTGCGATCATCATATTGCTGTATCTCGGCTGAAGCATAGGGGTAAAGGCTAAGTCTAATAGGTGGATCAATGTTTTCAATACCCGTTACTAATCCTGTGTACTGACTCATTTTTCCTACCGACTTATCGATATAATTCCAGCTATAAGTTTCATTGCGGTGGGTGATTTTCCTGGTGAATTGAATGGCCCAGGACTGTATTTTCTTTTTGGGAAACCTCAGAGCAGAGTAGGGGATTTTGATTTCGGCATACCAGCCCGTATTGTCGTGAAAAACCTCCGCTTCCCAGACGGTATTGAAAGTATAATCTTCATTATCTCCATTAGCTTTACCATCTATTATTGCCCCGGAAGTCGTGACGATAAATCGCGTTTGATTTTCGCCATCATCATAAGGATTTATATCCACCAGAAAAAACTCTGAAAGTCCAACGTTATCCCGTTGGGTGAATTGTTTTACCGTTTTTTCAGGCTCACCAGATCGCATATAGGCAGCTATAAAAATTGCTTCATCATTATAAGCAACTTTCACATCGGTAGCGTATTCTTCGGGAATGGGATTTCCATCGCCGGGTTCATACATTAGAAAGTCTGAAGCTACAGGTAGAGATTGATAGACTTTCTCATCAAGATTTCCATCTATTTTTGGAGCATCGCTTATTCTGGTGATCTCATAGGTTTTGCGATCTTTTAAATCAACCTCTACCGATTGAGTATAAATATTAGGAGTAAAAAGGATAAAAAACAGAAGAAAAAAACGAATGGACATCAATATCTTTTAATTAAAGACGAATAACTTTTATTATTCTTACATCTTAGGTGTAAGGCATTACAATATTAGCCAATTTCTCGTTAATTCGAGGTAATTTCCGGGGCATATAAAGCTTGTTTTGCTCGCATTATCTATATTTATAAAATATGGTACAGAAAAGTTTAGAAACCGCCACCCTGGCTGGGGGATGCTTCTGGTGTACAGAAGCTGTTTTTCAGCGGGTAAAAGGAGTAAAAAGCGTGATACCTGGTTTTACCGGAGGGAACATTAAAAATCCGGCTTACAGGGAAATTATTACGGGCAGGACCGGTCATGCTGAAGCGATACAGATAAGTTTTGATCCCGAAACGGTAAGTTTCAGGGAATTATTATTTATTTTCTTTGGCACTCATGATCCCACCACCTTAAACAGGCAACAAAATGATGTGGGTACCCAATATCGTAGTGCCGTTTTTTATCATTCCGAAGAACAAAAAAATACAGCTTTTGAAGTTATTCAGGAATTGGAGAATGAGAAAGTTTTTCAGAATAAAATAGTTACCGAAATCTCCCCTGCATCCAATTTTTATCCGGCTGAGGAGGAACATAAGGATTATTACGACCAACATCGTCAGCAGCCATATTGCCAGTATATAATTGATCCGAAGATTGAAAAATTGAGAAATTCATTTGCAGATAAGCTTAAAACCCCGAATTAAGCCGGAAAGCCCTGCTATGCCTAAAAGTGGCACCTTTATTGCCTTAAATTTAAAAACTGTTACAAATGGATAAATCGAAAAATAAATTACTTGTAAAAGGTCTTGCTTATGATGTCGTTGGTATGACTACCATGGCTATTCCTGTTGTAGGGCCATTTTTGGATATTTTATGGGCACCATATGCAGCAAAAACCCTTCAGAAAATGTACCCCGGGAAAAAAGGAAAACTGGCCTCGGTTGTTCTGTTTATTGAAGAGATACTACCGGGAACAGATATTATTCCAACCTTCACGCTTATGTGGTTGTATACTTATGTTTGGAATAAAGATAAACCGGGAGAATTACGCCCAATAAAAATAAGATCTTAAATAAATTATACCCATTAAATTATAAAGAAAGCAGTCGGGAATTTCCCGACTGCTTTCTTGTTTACTGATGAATTTTTTAAAGAAACCAATTTAGAGATATAGAAATATTTCTGCCAATGTTGGCTACATTATCGGGTTTTAAGCGGGATAAATGTGAAATATAGGTTTTGTTTAAAAGATTGTTACCGCTAATGGTAAATTGGAGGTCTGAGCCATTAAGGTCGAAGGTACCTCCAAAACCGGCTCCCAACAGGCTATAACCACCGGTGCGGGTTTCAAATGTACCCACCCGGTTCTGGTCGAAGACATTTTTTAATCTTAAAAACGCATATTTTTTCTTTACTACTTCTCCTTCCAATTCAATCCTAAAGGTGTTGGTGAGAGAGTTTGCAGGGATTAAAGGCAGGTTCTCGCCATCCTCCAATTCTCCGTGAACCAATTCGAAACCTGTTTCCCAATGCAACCAGTCTAACGGGTGGGGATGGATATGTGCTCCAATTTCAGTTCCATACAAACGGGCATTATTTTGCGTGTATTGAAATACCAGGTCATTATCAATCATTTCTCCTGTAGGATTTAGATAGATATAATCCTTAATGTTATTTTGAAACACATTTACATAAGTTTCAAAATGCTCATTTCTAAGTTCTACTGAAAGGTCTATTTGGAAGTTTTGCTCATTATCCAGGTTCACATCCCCAACCTCATACCTGTTGGCACCGTGGTGAGCTCCATCAGAAGTGAGTTCGGCCAGATTGGGTGCTCTAAAACCACTCGCCAGATTTAACCTGGCATTAATGCTTTCAGAAAAATCATACTTAGCACCCAATGCACCATTTATACTATTGAAATTGCGATCTATGGCAGGAATAAATTCTTCGTCCTCATCATGACCATATTCAGTGCTTTCCAGATTTCGGAAATCATATCGTAATCCGCCCTGAAAATCCCATTTTTCGAAGTGAAGGTGTGTGGTAGCAAAAATTCCAAAGTCGGTAGTTATCGCGTCAGGAATCAGGATCTCTTCTCCCAAATTTGAATTAGTCTGGTACATCCCCTGGATACCTGCAATTGTTTCAAACTTGCCAAGTCTTGGGAAATTATATTTCAAATTATAATTGAGTGTTTCCAGGTGCATTTCCAGCGCCGGGTGTTCACCTTCGTGATCTTCCTCTTCCCCATTGATCTCTTCCCCGTTATTTTCTTCCTCTTCTTCATGACCGTGTTCGTCTTCAAATTCCCGCCTGTTGTTAAACTGATAGCCCACCTTAAAATCAATGCTGGAATTTCTAAAATAAAATTTATTATCCAGGCTTACTATGTGGTTGTCGATCTCCTGAAAGGGTAATAAAGGTTCTTTCTCTGTATTTTGAATCCCCATCTCTTCGGGTATCCCAATGTTAGAGCGGTTGTAGTTGTAGCGAAGATCTCCTTTATATTTCTGGTCCTGGTAACCAACCCCGGTTTTAAAATCCTTTTCGTTGAAACGGGTATTGGTAACCCTATCTCCATCTCCGGTTTCATAGTCGCTATGTGCGGCATAACTTCCGCGGGCAAGGAATTTTAATTTTTCTCCTGAAGTTGCTGCCATTGCGCTCCCTTGATAGCCGTTTGTATTACTGAAATAATTTGCATCTACTTCAGCCTTTATAGAATTGGAAGAAGCAAAACGTTCGGGATTAAGATAGAGTACCCCACCAATAGCATCGCTTCCGTAGAGCAGGGAAGCAGGACCTTTAATTACTTCTACGCTCTCAATTCCCTTAGAACTAATCCCCAGACCGTGTTCGTCTCCATATTGCTGGTTTTCCAGTCTAATGCCCTGGGTATACACCAAAACCCGGTTCGAACTCAAGCCCCGGATTACGGGCTTACCAATTCCTAAACCGGTGGTAAGACTTTCCACACCTTCTATCTGTGAGATCCCATCAGTAAGTGTGATGGCTCCTTTTCTGGTTAAGGTAGCAACATTCTCCCGGGAAACCCGCATCACATTATCGCTTTGCAATTGATGAAATGGAGTTGAAATTATAACTTCCTCCATCTCAATTGCTGAAGGTTTCAGGCTTATGTCAAAGCTTCCCGAGAAAGGTATACTTATCTCATCAGAGAAAGTGCTGAACCCTACTGAGGACATCACAATTTTATGATTCCCGGTGGGAAGGTTTTTAAAAATAAACCTTCCATCCAAATCGGTTATTTCACCCTTTTCCAGGCCGGGAAGGTAAACGGTGGCGCCAATAACAGGTTCTCCACTAACGAGATCTGTTACAGTACCCTGTAGATTATTTTGAGCATATATAGACGAATTCACTGCCAGAAACAGCAAAAAGAAAATTTTGGTTTTCATAAGAAATTTTTAAAATGATTCTGATAACTAATTTTGTCAGGTATATCAGGCGAGGGGAGGACCTCGTAGCTCAAAAGGGAGTTTTATAAAATCACTTAAAAATTGATAATAATCGGGAAGTTCCCGTTTTTCAGGAACGGGTATCTCAGGGGTGAATTCAAAAAAAGTAATGCTTAATGCTGAATTCTTATGGAACTGGTGCAATTCACACTCCAGATTTTTGACATGAAAGTGTTCTTGAGCATAATGTTCGCAAACCTCGTGACCGTGCCCACTAAAGATATGGGCAAAGTTTACTGCGGTTGGTATCAAAATGATAACAGCCGTAAATACGAGAAATATATGTTTTAAAAAATTCAAATTAATCCTGAAAAATTTTCGCAAAGCCTATGCGGCTAAGCATTTTCTTTTCAAATGCCCAGAAAAACTCGAATTGACCAAACAGCCATCCAAAACTTACGAGTAAAACCTGGTAAATTGGGAATATTAGTAATACTCTAACCCCCCAATAAATAATCCAGGGGGTTGTTTCTGAAGATAAACCTATAAAATCGGTGACAGGACCGGCCAGTTTTGTGGCGCTTGAACCTGTAATGGCAAAGACAATAAAGATGATTAGTATTTGCCAATTGGAATTGATTCCCCAACGCTTTTTTAATTTATCCATGTGGCAAATATATTAAAAGCTTTATTACTATTAAACTCAACAAAAATTAAATGCGAGTGGGTACTGAAAAGCGTTGATTATACTGCCGACTAAAATAGACGAAATAATTATATAAGAGATAGTTTACCTCATAACCGTAATCTATGTTATTCTCGTAATTGATTTCCTGAATATAGAGATTCGGGTTATATCGGTGCGGACTTCTTACCCGCTGGTTATATTCCTGAACCAGAAAACGGTTTTTATTTTCCAGGTAACTCTGGGAATAATAACCTTCCGGTTTAGCAATACTGTTAATGAAAAGATTGAAACCGGGTTCTATAATCATAATCTCATACTCCAGGCTATCATTGGCTATGCGTACGGTATCTTTTTCAGCATTTGCTATCCTGTCTGATCTAAGGTTACGATCCTGGGTCCCGCAACTGTAGATCATTAAGCCTAAAATGAATATGTAAAAAAAGTTTTTCATTGTAAAAGTTTATTTTCTCCAATCCTTACTTTCAGAAGTTGAATTACTTGCTTTTTATATAAGAGTTTTTCCTGTTAGACTTTTTAAAAGATCTAAAATAGATGCCCTAGGAAAAAGGTTTAAATGAACTTTAAACTTAAAGATAATTTTCCGCTATTTGCGTTAAAGCTTTATTATATATTCAGAAACTCTAAGGTTTATACTTGTTAATAATTTCGGTTGCTAATTCTTGTCCAATCCTTTCCTGTGCTTCAATAGTAGCTGCACCAATATGCGGGCTAAGGGAAACTTTCTCATTCATAAGCAGTTTTATGGCTGGTTTTGGTTCATCTTTAAAAGTGTCCAGCCCAGCAAAAGCCACTTTATCTGTTTCAATAGCTTCAAGCAGGGCGTCTTCATCTATTACCCCACCGCGTGCGGTGTTAATTATTCCAACTCCCTTTTTCATGGAATCAAACTCTTTTTTACCAATAATGGGTTTTTCCTGGGTCGGTACGTGAAGGCTTATAAAATCTGAATGTTTAATAAGTTGTTCGACAGGTTCAGTTTTAATAGGAATTTTTATGCTTTGATGATTGTAAAACTCCAGTTCTATAGTTGCTTCTCCTACCTCATTGTCACTGGCAATAACCTTCATGCCAACTCCAAGTGCAAGTTTAGCTACTTCCCTACCAATTCTTCCAAAGCCAATTATACCCAGGGTTTTTCCTCTTAATTCATAACCCCCGGCATAAGATTTTTTAAGTTCAGAAAACATGGTATCTCCTTCAAGAGGCATATTGCGGTTTGCGTTATATAGTTGTCTAACTCCGCTGAATAAATGAGCGAAAGTGAGTTCTGCTACCGATGCCGCTGAAGCTGCCGGCGTATTAAAAACATGTAAACCTTTTGACCTGGCATATTCCACGTCGATATTATCCATCCCAACACCGCCGCGACCAATGAATTTAAGATTGGGACAGGCGTCTATTAAGGGTTTTCTGATTTTAGTATTGCTACGGACCAGAATACCTTCAATGTTATTTTCGTTAATATAACTCTCTAGTTGGTCCTGAGCTACTTTTACTGAGATTAGGTCAAAGCCTGCTTCTTTAAGAGCTTTGACTCCGCTTAGCGAAATGCCGTCATTGGCCAATATTTTCATATAGATTTTTTTGTGTAATTTATTATTTCCTGAATGTTTCAGTATGCAAGGTCAGGCTTTTCTTTCCAGTTCCTGCATTACCTCCACCAGGGTGGTCACGCTAAGAGGTGGAAGTGCGTTATACATAGATGCCCGGTAACCACCAACACTTCGGTGACCGCTTAATCCATTTATTCCTTCTGCTTTCCAGAGCTTATCAAAACGATCTTTCAGACTTTCATCGGTAAGATTAAAAGTGGCATTCATATTTGAGCGGTCTTCCTTTTCGGCATAGCCTTTAAAGAGTTCATTTCTGTCAATTTCAGAATAAAGCAAGGCTGCTTTTTTGTTGTTGAGTTCTTCCATCGCCTTTACCCCGCCTTTTTTGTCCATCCAACGCATGGTCAATAAGGATACATACACCGCGTAAACCGCGGGGGTATTAAACATACTGTCTTTTTCGATATGGGTTTTATAATTAAGCATGGAAGGAATTTCACGCGAAACCTTACCTAAAATATCTTCTTTAATAACCACCAAAGTAGTCCCTGCAGGTCCCATATTTTTTTGCGCTCCGGCATATATCATGTCGAATTTTGAGAAATCCATTTCCCTGGAAAAAATATCGCTACTCATATCACATACCAAAGGAATTTCAACTGATGGAAATTCTTTCATTTGCGTTCCGAAGATGGTATTGTTGCTGGTACAATGGAAATAATCTGCATCGGCAGGTACCTTGTAGTTTTTTGGTATATAATTGAAATTTTTGTCCTTAGAGGTAGCTACCTCGATAACTTCTCCAAAGAATTTGGCTTCTTTAATCGCTTTAGTAGCCCAGGTGCCTGTGTTAAGATATGCGGCTTTCTTTTCCAGCAAATTGTATGCAGTCATTAAAAATTGCATACTGGCTCCACCTTGAAGAAAAAGAGCTTTGTAACCTTTATTCTCAAGCCCCAGAAGTTTTAAGGAGAGGCTTCTGGCTTCTTCCATTACCGAAACGAAATCGGCACTGCGGTGTGAAATCTCTAAAATTGATAAGCCTGAGTTGTTGAAATCCAGAATAGCCTGAGAAGCTTCCTGAAATACCTCCTGCGGTAAGATACAGGGACCAGCACTAAAGTTGTGTTTTTTCATCATTAAAAATGTATCGGTTAGTTTTTAATTCTTTTTACTAAGATAACAATTCCTGATAATTATATTTTCAGCAAAAATTCCATTGTATCCACATTATCTGCATAATCCCAAAGTTGTGGTTTCTGGGTTTGGCCAAAGCCTACCTCGTCGGTAGCGGGATCTTTCTTAACGATACATTGCAATTTTTCGCTTCCGTTGTTTAAAAGTTCCCGGAGGGCCTCAGGATTTTCATAGGTTTCATAAAACAAGGTGGCAATAGGGGAACTGAAACCGGAATCTTCCTTAAGTATAAGGAAACCATTTTCCAGGAGTTTGAATTCACTCATCAGGTAAACGGCCTTGTTGTAGTCGTAATTATTGGCAAATTTTGCCTGGTTGATAATAGGATTCCATTTGTACATCGCTTTAAAGAAATCATCAAAATCGTAATTTTCAGGAACATAAAGTTTGGAAACATTTCTGCATCCGAGGCCATAATACCTGAAAATATCTTCACCCAAAGCTTCCAGCTCTTCAGGAGTTTCTTTTCCTGTTAAGATGGCTACCGAGTTTCTGTTTTTACGAATTATGCTTGGTACTTTAGAAAAATAATATTCAAAATACCGGGCAGTGTTGTTGCTTCCGGTAGCAATCACAGCATTAAAATCTTCAAGTCTGTTTTCTGTAAAACTTATTCTGTTTTTATATTCAGCATCGAGCTCAGTAAGAAAATTTGCTATCACCGGCATAAGCTGTTTATCATTACTTGAAAGTTTGGCCACCACCTTATGTCCCGCAAGCAGCACCGAAAGGAAATCGTGAAAACCAACCAGCGGGATATTTCCTGCCATTATAATTCCCACGGTTTTGGGTTCGATTTCAGAGAGATCATAACGCTCCAACCATTGGTCTAAGTTTTTCCTGGTAAGCGCTTCGCTCCATTGTTGCAAAGAAAATATGACATTTTCGCGGGTGAACCATCCGTTATAATGGATTGCAGCATCAATTTTCTCATTGAGTTCAGTATAGATATTCAAATAATCATTTTCAATCTCTGGCTCTTTTTGAGGATTTATTTCAAAATTTGCCAGGAATTCACCAAGTTTGATAAAGTGTGCTTTGCGGTTGTCGATAGTCATTGCCATATTTGGTTATGAGAGCGATTGGTTTTAAATTTGTAGCGGCGAAATTAAAACTTCAACCTGCAAACTCCTAAGATTCCTTGAAAAATAAGGAGAGGTTCCGGTTTTAATCAAGACCTTAAATTTACTAATAAAAGAAGCTATGGCAATTATAATCACAGATGAATGTATAAACTGCGGGGCCTGCGAACCAGAATGCCCCAATACCGCAATATATGAAGGCGCCGATGACTGGCGTTATGCTGACGGAACCGACCTGGATGGCAATGTAGTATTACCTAACGGAAAACAGGTTAATGCAGAAGAGCCCCAGGAACCTATTAGCGATGAGATCTATTACATCGTTCCCGATAAATGTACCGAATGCCAGGGATTCCATGAGGAACCTCAATGTGCGGCTGTGTGTCCGGTAGACTGTTGCGTGCCTGATGAGGATCACGTTGAAACAGAGGAAGAATTACTGGCAAAACAGAAATTTATGCATAAGGACGTATAGCATAGAAAGTAGAAGTTGAAATATAAATCCGGTTCAAAAAGAACCGGATTTTTTTTGGAGTTTTATGATAAATTGACAAATATTTTAACATATCATTTGGATTTTTCTATATTTACGACCAGTCTACTTATAAATTAATCTTATGCTTCCAAACGATATCTTTAAAAAGCTATTCAGTATATACCCTTCTCCCTGTCTCGTTTTAGAAGCGGAATCTTCGGATTTTAAAATTATCGAGGTAAATAAGCTTTATCTTAAAACCACAGAGTTTTCCCGGGAGGACCTGATTGGCAAAGGAATGTTAGATGTTTTTAAAAGTAAAGGCGGTCGGGAAGAAGAATTCAACCAATTTCTACGAAACTCTTTTGAAAAGACAATTAATTCGGTGGAGTCTCATGCCATGGAGAGATTGAGCTATGATCTCTTAAATGAAAAGACCGGGAACTGGGAAAAACATTACTGCGAAAATCAGAACATACCGGTGCCCGGTGAAGATGGGGAGGTAAAATATATTCTTCATTGTGTAAAGGAGGTAACTGAGCAAAAAATTTTACAAAAAAGGGAGAAAACTGCTATTGAAACCCTTGAAGAGAACCAAAAGTTTTTAAGGGAAACCCAGGAAGTTGCTAAAATAGGAAGCTGGGACCTTAACCTGGCAAATAACAGGCTGCGTTGGAATAACATGATCAAGGAGATTCATGAGGTCGCACCAGATTATATACCTGTTATTGATGAAGCCATTGATTTTTATAAAACCCGGAAGGATAAGGATATTATTTCTCAAGCTGTAAACAGGGCTATAGAAAATGCTGAAACTTTTGACCTGGAACTGGAAATACTAACGGCAAAAGGAATTGAAAAATGGGTGCGAGCCACCGGCCGGCCAGAGTTTGTTAACGGTGTTTGTACCAGGGTTTATGGAGCAACCCAGGATATTACTTCCCGCAAAGTCACCCAGCAACGTCTTGAAAATATCAATAATAATATTCCAGGGGTAGTTTTTCGTTATAAGCTCTTTCCCGATGGAAGCGATAAACTAATGTATTTAAGTAAGGGTTCTGAAAAACTTTGGGGTATTTCTGCTGAAGATGCAGCAAGGGACAATAAGTTAATCTGGGATTTATATAACGAAGAGGACCTGGAAAGTCATTTAAAAAGTATTCAGATTTCAGCTAAAAATCTTTCTGAATGGCGTCACGAAGGGCGCATAAACCATCCCGATGGTACAATTCGATGGAATCGGGGAATTGGAACCCCAAAAGAGTTAAGGGATGGTAGTATAATCTGGGATTCGGTTATCCTTGATATTACGGTGGAAAAAGAGGAACAACAGGCCAAAGCTGAAGCCGAAAAAGCCCTTGAGGAAAACCGCGTGCGTCTCAATAGAATAATGGACCAGTCCCTGGATGCGATAACTATAATTGATAAAGATGGGTGTTTTGTAAAAACCAGTTCCGCCGCTTCGAGGTTGTGGGGTTATTCTACTGCTGAATTAGAAGGTATGCCCTTTATGGATCTTGTTTTTTCAGAAGATAAAGAGAAAACCAAGGCTGCGAGTAAAGCGATTATGGCAGGAACAGCCATGACCAATTTTGAAAATAGGTATGTGGCTAAGTCGGGGGAGGTAATACCATTAACCTGGGCGGTAAGCTGGGATGAGAAGGAGGAGTTAATATATGCCATTGCTCGTGACAGCCGCGAGAGAAAAGAAGCTGAACAGCAATTAAAGCTCAGCGAGCAGCGGTTTAAAGGATTGGTCCAGGATGGCGGCGACCTAATTGCCTTATTAGACGAAACCGGAAGTTATCTCTATGTTAGTCCCACTTCTGTGAATGTTTTGGGCTTTGAGCCTGAGGATTTTTATGATAATAATGCCTGGGATTTTATACATCCGGAAGATGTTGAAAGGGTGAAGAAAGTTTTCCAAAAGCTTAACCTCGAGAAAAGAGTGAATATTCCGCCGTTTCGGTTTCAACATAAAGATGGAGGCTGGCGTTGGCTTGAAACCACCGCAACCAATTTAATGGATGATCCTGCTTTGGAGGGAATTGTTACTAATTCCAGGGATATCACTCAAAGAAAATATTTTCAGGATCTGGAACACCTCGAGAAAAAAGTGCTGGAGATGAATTTTAAAAAAGAGTATTCTCTGGAAGCTATTTTGGAATTTTATCTTCAGGAACTAGAGAAAACGCAGGAGGGAAATTGGCTGGCTATCTGGAAACTCGATAAAAAGAAACTGGTGAATTGGGTTGTTCCCGGACTTCCCAGAGAATTGGTTGAGGAAATTAATAAAAGTGCTTTTAGTTCAGAATTTATTCAGAAAATGATCCTGGAAAAATCGCCGGTTGAAATTAAAGAATGGTCGGAGAATTCTAAATTGTCTGGTTTGATGCATACTTACGAAATTTCATCGGTCTCCAGATTTCCGCTGCTTTCCTCGTCAGGAGATCTGCTTGGCATTTTATCGGTGTATGCTCAAAAAGGAAATAAGGAGCAGCAAATTTTTGGCAATACCATAAATAGAACTATTGGTTTACTTCAGTTAATTATAGAGTTCAAGGAAAAAGAAGATGACTTAACCCGCAGTAATCAGCGTTATGAATTTGTAAATAAAGCCACGAAAGATGCGATTTACGATTGGGATATCGTGAACAATAATATTGAATGGGGGGAAGGCTTCACAAAATTATTTGGTTATACCAGGGAAAAAAATGACTTTCCAGTAGAAAAATGGATTGAGAAAGTGCATCCCGAAGACCTGGAGGAAACCCAAAAAAGTTTGGATGGCCACCTTTCAGATCAGAAGAAGAGAAAATGGAGTGAAAATTACCGGTTTAAAAATAATAAGGGTGAATACATCCATATAGTTGAAAACGGCTATATTTTAAGGGATAATGCAGGGATTGCCTACCGAATGATAGGGGCATTACGTGATGTAACCGATCTCTATGGGTATGAAAAGGAGCTCTTTATGAGTAATGAACGCTTTAAATATCTTACCCAGGCCACCTCTGATGCGATCTGGGACTGGGACCTGGAAAAAAACGAGGTTTACTGGGGCGAAGGTATTGAAACCTTATTTGGATATAAACTATCAGAGCTTTCTACAGATATCAACATGTGGTTAAAAAATATCCACCCAGAAGATATGGAGGTTGCTAGTGACAGCCTTAAAAATGCTATTGCCGGTAGCGAACGGAAATGGGAAGCAGAATATCGTTTTGCCACAGAGACCGGGGAATATAAATATGTATATGACAGAGGTTATATTGTAAGAGACCAATTTGGCAAAGCAATAAGGGCGGTTGGTGCGATGCAGGATATTTCAAAAACCAAAGAATACGAAAGTTCCTTAAAATCCCTCAATGAAGATTTGAAAAAACATGCAAAAGAACTTGAAATATCGAATGCAGAATTGGAGCAATTCGCTTATGTAGCATCTCACGACCTTCAGGAACCGCTGAGAATGGTAACCAGTTTTCTAACTCAACTGGAAAAAAAATACTCAGAGCAATTGGATGAAAAGGCGCACACCTATATTCATTTTGCAGTAGACGGTGCTAAACGTATGCGGAGTATAATTCTTGATCTTTTAGAATTTTCCAGGGTGGGAAGAAGTGAGGACAAACAGGAATTAATTGACGTTAACGAAATAATATCTGAAGTTAAATTGTTATGTCACAAAGAAATAGAAGATTCAGATGCGGTGATTTCTACTGAAGTTCTCCCGGAGATAATGGCTCCCAAAAGTCCTGTTCGTCAGGTTTTTCAAAATCTTATCAGTAATGCCATCAAGTATCGGAAACCTTCGGTGACTCCTGAAATTGAAATAAAGGTTGAAGAATCGGGAAAATATTATGTGTTCAGTATAAAAGATAATGGTATTGGAATAGACCCTGAATACTTCGACAAGATCTTCATCATTTTCCAGCGTTTACACCAGAGAGAAAAATATTCCGGTACCGGTATGGGCTTAGCCGTAACTAAAAAGATCATTGAAAACCTGGGAGGTAAAATATGGTTGGAATCTAAAGAAGGAGAAGGCAGCATATTTTATTTCAGTATTCTTAAACATTAAAAACATCCCGTTTTTTTTTACTATATTTTCAAAGAGTTTTTATCATTTAACCTGAACTACCTTATGAAATCTATTCACATTTTGCTTGTTGAAGATAATGAAGGAGATATTTTACTCACTACCGAAGCCCTGGAAGAAGGGAAAATCATGAATAAGTTAAGTGTGGCCAGAGATGGCCAGGAGGCTTTAGATTTTCTAAATAAAAAGGGAGAGTTTCAAACTTCTGAATTACCGCACCTTATCCTTCTGGACGTTAATCTACCAAAAAAAAATGGTCACGAGGTATTAAAATATATAAAAACTCACCAGGTTTTCAGAAGTATTCCGGTTATAATGCTTACAACCTCTTCCTCCCAAAAGGATATAGATGCGTCTTATAAAAATTATGCTAATTGTTATATCACAAAACCTATAGAGTTAAGCGATTTTATGGAGGCGATAGGGAAAATTGAAGAATTCTGGATCAACCTGGTAAAATTGCCAAAAATAAACGCTTAAAAGAATTCCTGAGAATAAGCTCGGGAGCATTAATATATCGTTCTTAATCCTTACATTTGCAGCCGCAAAAACTCAGCTTAAAATTTAATTTATGAAAGCCGGAATCGTAGGATTACCAAATGTAGGAAAATCTACCCTTTTTAATTGTTTATCAAATGCCAAGGCGCAAAGTGCAAACTTTCCGTTTTGTACCATTGAACCTAATATAGGGGTGGTAAACGTGCCCGATTCCAGACTGGAAAAGCTGGAGAGCCTTGTTAATCCCGAGAGAGTGGTACCCGCAACTGTTGAAATAGTGGATATCGCCGGTTTGGTTAAAGGAGCGAGTAAAGGTGAAGGACTGGGAAATCAGTTTTTGGGAAATATTCGTGAAACCGATGCTATTCTTCACGTTTTGCGTTGTTTTGAAAATGAAAATATTGTTCACGTAGATGGTTCTATTGATCCAATTCGCGATAAAGAAACCATCGATATGGAACTTCAGCTTAAAGATCTCGAAACAGTTGAGAAAAAACTGGAAAAAGTAAAGCGAGCTGCACGAACCGGAAATAAAGAAGCACAGAAAGAAGAGGCTGCATTACTTAAAGTTAAAGAAGGTTTAGAAGCTGGTAAATCGGTTCGGGCTATAAGCCTAACCGATGATGAACGGAAAGAATTTATTAGACCCTTGCAGTTTATTACCGATAAACCGGTTATGTACGTTTGCAATGTAGATGAAGGCGCTGCAGTTTCAGGAAATGAATACGTTGATAGAGTAAGAGAAGCTGTGAAAGAAGAAAATGCAGAGGTATTAGTACTTGCCGTTGGAACAGAAGCCGATATTACCGAGCTTGATGACTATGAGGAACGCCAGATGTTTCTTCAGGATATTGGTCTTGACGAAGCAGGTGCAGCTAAGTTAATTAGAAGCGCATATAAATTACTGAATCTTGAAACTTATTTTACCGCCGGGGTGAAAGAGGTGAGGGCCTGGACCTTTCCTAAAGGAGCCACCGCCCCACAAGCTGCGGGGGTAATCCATACCGATTTTGAAAAGGGCTTTATTAGGGCTGAGGTTATTGCTTACGATGATTTTGTGCACTATGGAAGCGAAGCAAAAGTTAAAGAAGCCGGGAAAATGCGGGTTGAAGGAAAAGACTACATCGTGAAAGACGGTGATGTGATGCATTTCCGTTTCAATGTTTAAGATGCCTTGTTTTACAATCTTTTGGGCAGCTTATTGTAAGATAAACTGAAAACTTTTGCATTGATTTTTAATTTGAAGAAAACTTCGGAAAACCGCTGTGATTTTTTATTTATTCTTCCGAAGAAATTTTTATTAGAAGATCCAGGAAGAAAATCTTTTAACATAGTTCCTAAAACTTTGTTAATTACTTTGTGCCACAAGGGTTTCAACTTTTTAAGGTATATCTTATATTAGCCACAAACTCCAATTCTACTTATGAGTGAGGAAACCAGATATACTGAAGATAATATACGGTCGTTAGACTGGAAAGAACACATCAGGATGCGACCCGGGATGTACATCGGGAAACTGGGTGATGGTTCCAGTGCCGACGATGGTATTTACATTCTGCTAAAGGAAGTTATAGACAACTGTGTAGACGAATTTGTAATGGGATCTGGGAAAACTATTGAGATCTCGGTTCAAAACCAGCGTGTAATTGTTCGCGATTATGGAAGAGGAATCCCATTAGGTAAAGTTGTAGACGTTGTTTCCAAAATGAATACCGGAGGTAAATACGATACCCGCGCCTTCAAAAAATCGGTAGGATTAAATGGGGTGGGTACTAAAGCCGTTAACGCCCTTTCATCCTATTTTAGAGTAGAATCTACCCGCGATGGCCAATCCAAAACCGCCGAATTTGAGCAGGGTAACCTGGTTAACGAAGAATTACTGGAGGAGACTTCCCGTCGCCGCGGAACCAAAGTAACCTTTAATCCCGATGAGGTTATTTTTAAGCACTTTAAATACCGCAACGAGTATATAGAAAAAATGCTTAAGAATTATGTGTACCTGAATCCGGGGCTGACCATAATTTTTAACGGGGAGAAGTTTTATTCTGAAAATGGATTAAAAGACCTGTTAAGCGATAGTATTAATGAAGATGATCGTTTATATCCAATCATTCACCTTAGGGGTAACGATATTGAAGTTGCCTTAACTCATAGCCGAACCCAATACAGCGAAGAATACCATACTTTTGTGAATGGACAGAATACCTCTCAGGGTGGAACACACCTTGGTGCATTCAGAGAGGCCATTGTGAAAACTATAAGGGAATTCTACGGAAAGAATTATGAAGCCAGTGATATTCGAAAATCCATAGTTTCAGCGATAAGTATTAAGGTTATGGAACCGGTTTTTGAAAGTCAGACCAAAACCAAGCTGGGTTCTACCGATATGGGGGGAAAACTTCCTACCGTTCGCACCTATATCAATGATTTCCTCAAAACCCAGCTGGATAATTACCTTCATAAAAACCAGGAAACAGCCGATAAACTTCAGCGAAAAATTTTACAGGCTGAAAGAGAAAGAAAAGATCTTTCAGGAATACGAAAATTAGCTCGTGACAGGGCGAAAAAAGCCAGCCTTCACAATAAAAAATTAAGGGATTGCCGCATTCACCTGGGCGACAGTAAAAAAGAACGCTATCTGGAAACCACGCTTTTCATTACCGAGGGAGACTCGGCGAGTGGTTCTATTACCAAATCCCGAAATGTGGAAACCCAGGCTGTTTTTAGTCTGAAAGGAAAGCCGCTTAACAGCTATGGCTTAAGTAAAAAAATAGTATACGAAAACGAAGAATTTAACCTCTTGCAGGCGGCCTTGAATATCGAGGAGTCGCTGGCAGATCTTAGGTACAATAATATCGTGATCGCTACCGATGCCGATGTAGATGGGATGCACATCAGGTTACTGCTTATCACCTTTTTTCTTCAATTCTTTCCTGAATTGATTAAGGAAAACCACTTGTATATCCTTCAAACTCCGCTTTTCAGGGTTAGGAATAAAAAGGAAACGATCTATTGCTATAGTGAAACCGAAAGAAGGCAAGCTATTGAAAAGTTCAAAGGCAAAGTAGAGATCACCAGGTTTAAGGGATTGGGAGAGATTTCTCCAGATGAATTCAAATATTTTATAGGTGAAGATATTCGCCTGGATCCTGTAATGCTGGATAAGGAGAAGTCTATTGAAGAAATGCTTGGTTTCTATATGGGTAAAAACACGCCAGACAGGCAGGAATTTATTATTGATAACCTTAAAGTCGAATTAGACTTAGTCGAAGAACTTGGCATATGAGGTTTACCAATAAAAACGAAATAAAAATAATCCCTTCTATTTACACTGTATTGGTGGCCATTTTTGTAACCAATATTTTTGTGAATCTGGAATTGATGGGTTCAGATGAACCTATAAATTTCAGTCATTATGTACCTAACATCATTGTTATAATCCTTGCAGGTTACGTGCACCGGGTAGGACAGGCCTTTGATTTTGATAGCGATGGGGAAACTCTTAATCTTAAAAATAACGGGGTGTTCTTTTCAAAATTTATGGAGTACCGTGTGAAAAAAGCTGAGTTTCCTAAGCGGAAGCTGGGAAAATACAGGTTCAGCGATTATTTTTTCTATTCAGCATTAACGATTTACATAAGCTCCCGCCGAAGACGCGGATATAAAAAATATACCTTTAACACTACTTTTTTAAACCGAAAAAGGAAAAAGGGAATGCTGAATTCCCTTGATAAAATTCTCGAGAAGTCTAAAGCAACTGCCTAATGGAAGAAAACCACGAAGGAAACCCACAGGAAGAATTTGAGCAACCCAGGGAAGAATTGATCAAGGTAACCGGGATGTATAAAGACTGGTTCCTGGATTATGCTTCTTACGTGATTCTGGAACGTGCCGTTCCAGCTATTGAAGATGGTTTCAAACCTGTGCAGCGTCGAATAATGCATTCTATGAAAGACCTGGACGATGGCCGCTATAATAAAGTAGCAAACATCGTGGGGCATACTATGCAGTACCATCCTCACGGAGATGCCAGTATTGGTGATGCTATGGTGCAGATTGGACAAAAGGAATTGCTCATAGATACCCAGGGAAACTGGGGAAATGTGTTAACCGGAGACCGCGCAGCGGCTCCACGTTATATTGAGGCCAGACTTTCCAAATTTGCCCTTGAGGTTTTATTCAACCAAAAATTAACCGAATGGCAACTTTCTTATGACGGCAGGAAAAGCGAACCTGTTAATCTCCCGGTTAAATTCCCTATGCTGTTAGCCCAGGGCGCCGAAGGAATTGCGGTGGGTCTTAGCACACGCATCCTTCCGCATAACTTTAATGAGCTTATTGATGCTTCCATTAAACATTTAAAAGGAAAGAATTTTACTATCTTCCCTGATTTTCCTACAGGCGGAGTTGCAGATATTTCTAATTATAACGATGGGAAACGTGGAGGAAGAGTTCGGGTTAGGGCAAAAATTAATAACCTTGATAAGAATACCCTTTCCATCACCGAGATTCCTTATGGAACAACAACTTCTACGCTCATTGATTCTGTTTTAAAAGCAAATGATAAAGGGAAAATAAAGATTAAAAAGATTGAAGATAATACCGCTGCCGAAGTGGAGATCCTCATTCATTTACCCAACAATATTTCGCCCGACAAAACCATTGATGCCCTTTATGCTTTCACGCAATGTGAAAACTCATTGGCGCCACTGGGTTGTGTGATTATTGACAACAAACCCGAATTTTTAGGAGTTTCAGAAATCCTGCGCCGGTCTACAGATCATACACTTTACCTGTTAAAAAGAGAGCTGGAAATAAAACTCGAGGAATTCGAGGAACAGTGGCATTTTGCATCTTTAGAGCGTATTTTCATCGAAAACAGAATCTATCGTGATATCGAAGAGGAAGAAACCTGGCCTGGGGTGATAGAGGCCATAGATAAAGGTTTGAAACCTTTTACAAAACATTTAAAGAGAGAGGTCACTGAAGAGGATATTGTTCGACTTACAGAGATTAGGATCAAGCGAATTTCAAAATTTGATATCGATAAAGCCCAGCAAAAGATCGAGACCCTGGAAGGGGAAATTGCCCAGATAAAACATTACCTCGATAATCTGGTAGAATTTGCCATAGATTATTTTAAAAAGCTAAAGAAAGATTACGGCCAGGAACAAAACCGAAAGACCGAGCTGAGGATCTTCGATGATATTGAAGCCACAAAAGTGGTGATTAGAAATACCAAGCTGTATGTAAACCGCACAGAAGGATTTGTAGGTACGGCCCTTAAGAAAGATGAATACGTTACCGAGTGTTCTGATATTGATGATGTGATCGTTTTTACCGCCGATGGGAAAATGATGGTAACTAAGGTTGACACTAAAACTTTTATCGGGAAGGATATTATCCACGTTGCTATCTTTAAGAAAAAAGACAAGCGCACCATCTATAATATGATTTATAGAGATGGTAAGAATGGCGCATCTTATATAAAACGATTTTCGGTGACCTCGGTGACCCGGGATAGGGAGTACGATCTTACCCAAGGCAAGAAAGATTCGAAGGTACATTATTTCTCGGCTAATCCTAATGGAGAAGCCGAGGTAGTATTGGTATTACTACGCCAGGTAGGAAGCATTAAGAAGCTTAAATTTGATGTCGATTTTGCCGATATCCTAATTAAAGGGCGAAACGTAAAAGGTAATATAGTCACAAAATACGCCGTAAAACGTATAGAATTAAAGGAGGAAGGGGTTTCCACTTTAAAACCCCGCAGGATCTGGTTCGATGAAACAGTAAAACGACTGAATGTTGATGAGCGCGGCGAGTTGTTAGGAGAATTTAAGGGAGATGACCGTATTCTAATCGTTACTGCTGATGGAATCGCTAAAACTATCAAACCTGAACTTACTACACGTTTTGACGAAGAAATGCTGGTATTGGAGAAATGGGTTCCTAAAAAACCTGTTTCAGCGATTTACTGGGAACCTGAAAAAGAACGCTTTTATGTGAAACGCTTCCTGATAGAAAACCCCGACAGGGAAGAAAAATTCATCAGCGAGCACGAGAATTCCTATCTCGAAATAGTTTCCACAGACTATTATCCTATGGCAGAAGTGGTATATACTAAACCCAGAGGCAAGGAGCAGCCACCGAATGATGAAGTAAACCTGGAAGAATTTATTTCAGTAAAAGGAATAAAGGCTCAGGGTAACCAGTTAACTTCAGATAAAGTTAAGCAAATCAATTTACTGGATCCGCTGCCTTATGAGGAGGAGGAAGAAACCGCACCGGAAGAAATTGAGGTAGTGGATGAAGAAAACCTCACTGAAGATAAGAACCGGGCTGATGCAGGAAAAGCCATTAACGGAAAAGCTTCAGAAAATTCAGAAAGTCAAACCAAATTATTTGACGAGTAATGGGATTAATCAAGGAGTTTAAGGAGTTTGCCATCAAGGGCAATATGGTAGATATGGCCGTAGGTATCATTATTGGTACAGCTTTTAATGCGGTAGTAAATACTTTGTTAAAGAAATAGTAATGCCGCCCCTAAGTTTAATGACCGATGGCATCAGTTTTTCTGAGAAAAAAATTGTTTTAAAGGAAGGTGTATCTCAAGCTGAGGGAGTAGAGGCTATTCAGGAAGTTGCCATTGGTTATGGTGCTTTGATTGAGACCTTGCTTGACTTTGTTATTATTGGTTTCACAATTTTTCTGGTTATAAAATTGATGAACCGTTTTCGCCGGAAAGCTGAAAATCCAAAAGATACTCGTGAAACAACACCAAAGGATATCGAGCTACTATCAAAACTAACCGAATTGATGGAGGAGCAGAATAAATTGCTGAAAAAGGAAAACAGGGATTAATTATTCTTCCACACGTTTTACCGAGCCCCTTTCTTTTCTCGAATCTCCAACTACACCATATTCAAAAGTATAGCCATCCTGGCTTGTTGTTAGTATTTTCATATGAATTGGCTTTTCCTCAGCCATATTCTTCGGATTGAGATTTTTCAAAACATATTCACAGTCATTAAGCCAGCGTACCGAAGATGTATCGGTATTCCCCTGGAAGTAGTCAATTTCAATACTATCGTTCCTTACGAAGCGTGAGGTAACCATTTCACCACTTAAATAGGTCTCAAATTCATAAGTACCGGTTTTGAAGTCGGAACAATTGCGTTCGGGCTGAAAACAACTGGCAAGGCTAAAAATAACGGCCATCAGGATAAGGCTTTTTCTCATACTGCAAAATAAGCGTATTTTAAGCTGAAAGTCAATTTTCAAAAGCCTCAAAAGACCCGTCTGTATAAAAAATCACGATTTTTCTTATTTGTCTTCCTTTTTGGGTAGAATCCTTCGAAATATTCCGCTGTTGAATTCCCGGAGAAGATTGTTCTATCTCAGGAGCAGGGGTGATGGGTTTTGACGGAACTTTGGGTTGTGGGGGAGAAACAGATCTTTCTTTTGGGAATTCCCCCTTTCCATTTAAAAGCCAGTAGAGTTCAACTTCCGGAAAGTGCGAGATCACTTTCATCACAAAATCCAGACTGGGTTTATTCCTTCCTGATAGAATATGTGAAATAGAGGAGCGGCCAACTTCAATCTGATCGGCAAAAGCCGCGGCCGATAAATCGTAATAATCGATGATCTTCTCCAGCCTTGCAGCAAATTTTTCGGTGTTTACCATTGTGAATCATTTTCGTGTAAATGAGGTTTACAAATGTAAATAAAAGATTCACAAGAACAAAGTCACAAATGTAAACAGGTGTTTTTAAATTAAACCTTTTATTTATATTGCGTGGATTAATAATCTAAAGTATAGTAGGTTACAGTGTAATTTAATCATTATAGGATATATTCCGAATGGATGTTCGGCCGCCTGAATAAAATTGTTACACTTGTAAACATAAAGTCTTGAATTATCTGTTTACAATTGTGAAATATTGAATGTTTACTTTTGTGAACATGAATTATTCAGCAACACTTCAACCGGTAATGGAGTCTTATTCTTCAATTAAGGAAAATACAATCGAGGGGCGGTATTTACATTTAGATCATATTCGTCCCTTGCTTAAAAAGCATTCAAGAAATTTCAGAATAAAGGAAATCGGAAGATCGGTTTTGGATAAGCCTATTCATCTTGTTGAAATTGGTAAGGGTGAAATAAAGGTGTTGGCCTGGTCACAAATGCATGGAAATGAATCCACCACCACAAAGGCTGTCTTTGATCTTTTAAACGCTGCCCATCTTATAAAAGATGATCCTGTGCTGGCTATCATTCTGTCCAGGTGTACAATTCGTATTATCCCTATGCTAAATCCCGACGGGGCTAAAGCCTACACCAGGCTTAATGCCAATCAAGTAGATTTAAATCGCGATGCTCAGGATCTTAAAGAGCCTGAAAGCAAGTTGTTGCGGAGTGAGTTTGATGATTTCAAGCCTGATTTTTGTTTAAATCTTCACGACCAACGTACAATTTTTAGTGCGGGTAATGCAGCAAAACCAGCGATCTTGTCTTTCCTGACCCCGGCAATGGATACAACCAGGGTTATATTGCCTGAAAGAAAGAAAAGTATGCAGATTATCGCAGGAATCTATGCAGACTTAAAAGAAATCTTGCCTGGAAGCATAGGAAGGTATGACGATAGCTATAATATCAATTGTACCGGAGATACTTTTCAAACCGCTAAGGTTCCTACAATTTTATTTGAAGCAGGTCATGCTCCCGGAGATTATAAGCGTGAAAAAGTAAGAGAATATGTTTATGCTGCTATGGTTTCAGCTTTGTATGCTATCGCCTCTGAAAAATTTACTGAAATTAACTATTTGGCTTATGCAAATATCCCTCAAAATGAGAAGCTTTTTAATGATATTATTCTGAAAAATGTATTGATAAATAATCAGCAAATGGATGTATCTATTCAATATAAAGAAGAATTAGAGGGGGAGAATATAAAATTGGTACCAATAATTGAAAAAATAGCTCCTGAGATTACAACTTTTGCCCATAGGAAAATCGATGGAAAAGGTAAAAATATTGAATTCCCGGAAGTCCCTGAAGTGGGCGAAAACGTTATAGTTAATAAAATTGTCTTAAATGGGGGGATTATAGGTCTTAATTGTGAATAATTCTCAAAATACTTAGTAATTATTCAATGATTTTGTATTAATTTTGAACTTCATTAAAAAAAGAGATTTGAAAAATGGCCAAGTTTAAATTAGACGAAACAGACCACCAGATTCTTGATATGCTTATCGAGAATACCCGGACTCCATTTACCGATATTGCAAAAAAACTATTAATATCAGCCGGAACCGTTCACGTAAGAGTGAAGAAGATGGAAGAAGCAGGAATTATAACGGGTTCATCCCTGACATTAGACTATAAAAAGCTGGGTTACGCCTTTATCGCTTATGTAGGTGTATTCCTTAAGAACACTTCTCAAACAAAATTCGTTTTAGAGAGAATAAACGAAATTCCATTTGTAACAGTAGCTCACGTTACTACCGGAAAATTCAATGTTTTTTGTAAAATTAGAGCTCGAAATACACAACATGCCAAAGAGATTATCTTTCAATTAGATGATATCGAGGGAGTTTACCGAACAGAAACTATGATCTCTCTGGAAGAGAGTCTGAACGATAAAAAACGTTTAATGCATTCAATTTTTCAGAATTTGTAAAGCGTCCTAAACTTTTACTAAAAACCCTTTAAACTTCTCTGTTTAAAGGGTTTTTTTATAAATTTAAATAAACACCAATTAAGATTATGCATAGAGAACCAAAACTGGAAAGATTTAATGAGAGTGTACTTGCGAAATATCAGGTTTATAATAGCATTTTTCTAACCTTACCCTTTGATGACATTAAGAAAACAGGGGCTTTGTTGCCTTTGTTTCTGGAGATTTGTGAGGCTGGCTTTGCCAAGAACAAAAATCCTTCAGAAATAATTGAAACCTTTTTTGATAAATACCAGGAAGATCCTTCAGAAGATGAAAAAATAAGCCTGCTTTTTAGGTTTATTCAGTATATAGAAAGACAGGTAGTATTGTTTGACGCTATTGAAGATGCATCCTTTCCTGTAGTTAACAATATGGATGGGCATGGAACTCTTAGGAATGTTAAAGAGGAAGCTGAAGCGGCCAATAAAACCTCTGAGCTTAGGGATTATTTAAAACGATTTAAGGTGCGACCTACCCTTACGGCACACCCTACACAGTTTTATCCCGGCGCAGTGTTGGGAATCATTACCGATCTGGATAAAGCAGTGCAAAAAAACGACCTAACCACAATAAAAAATCTATTGGCGCAACTGGGTAAAACCCCGTTTTTTAAGAAAGAGAAACCTTCGCCATACGATGAGGCAGTAAGCCTTATCTGGTATTTTGAGAATGTATTTTACCAGAGTGTAAGTCAGATCTATAATTATATTCAGCAGAATATTTTTGAGGGAGAAGATCCTGGAAATCAAGTTATCAATCTGGGATTCTGGCCAGGAGGAGACCGGGATGGAAATCCTTTTGTAACCACCGAGATCACTCTTAAGGTAGCTAAGAGACTTCGTTCTACAATTCTTTTGAATTACTATAGAGATCTAAGAAACTTAAAGCGCCGTTTGACTTTTAGCGAGGTTGATGAAATTATTTCTGAAATAGAACCTAAGCTGTATGCCAGCGCTATTTCTAAAACAGGAAAGATTAAAATATCACTTGAAGAGCTGAAGTCTAAGTTGCATAAAATCAGAGGTATTGTTATAGGTAAACATCAGTCTTTATTTTTAGAGGAAGTAGATGATCTTCTCAATAAGATCAATCTCTTTGGGTATCATTTTGGTACTCTGGATATTCGTCAGGATTCCAGTAAACACATTGAGGTTGTTGAGGAGCTTGAACAATATAAACCCGATCTCTTCGGAAAAAAATATTTCGATTTAACTGAGGAGGAGCAAATTGATGCCTTAACCAAGGTTCAGGGGAATATGGATCCGGAGAATCTGGAAGAAGGTATGGCTAAGGCTACCTTGTCTTCGATATATGCGATGCAAAGCATCCAGCAAACCAATGGAGAGAACGGAGCTAACCGATATATTATAAGTAATTGCGGAAGCGTACAGGAAGTATTACAGCCTTTTGCGTTTATGAGGTTATGTGATTGGGAGAAGCCAACGGTAGACATTATTCCATTGTTTGAAACCGTGCCCGATCTTAGGAAGGCGCATGAGGTAATGGAAGTACTGTATACAAATCCGGTATATAAAGAGCATCTTAAGCGTCGCGGAAACAAACAGACTATTATGCTTGGTTTTAGCGATGGAACTAAGGATGGTGGTTACTTAATGGCTAACTGGAGTATATATAAGGCTAAGGAAATGCTTACCGAGATTTCAAGAAAATATGATATAAAAGTTGTTTTCTTTGATGGTCGGGGAGGACCACCTGCTCGGGGAGGAGGAAAAACCCACCAGTTTTACGCTTCTTTGGGTCCAGGCATAGAAAATGAAGAGATTCAGCTTACGGTGCAGGGACAAACCATTAGTTCTAATTTTGGTACCCAGGATAGCTGTCGCTATAATCTGGAACAGTTGCTGAGTTCAGGGGTTTCTAACGAAATTTTGAGCGAAGGCAAAAATGTCTTTTCAGAAGAAGACAGGAAAACTATGAATAACCTGGCGGAAATTAGTTATACAACTTATACCGATTTCAAACAGCACCCAAAATTTATTCCTTACCTGGAACAAATGAGTACGCTGAAATATTATGCGAAAACCAATATAGGTAGTCGCCCTTCGAAAAGAAATAAATCTGCAGAGCTAAACTTATCCGATCTAAGAGCGATTCCATTTGTTGGAAGCTGGAGTCAGTTGAAGCAAAATGTTCCCGGATTTTTTGGAGTTGGTACTGCGATGGAGCATTACGAAAAAGAAGGAGAGTTTGACAAGGTGAAACACCTCTACGATAATTCAGTATTTTTCAAGACTTTGCTGGAAAACAGTATGATGAGTCTTACAAAGTCATTCTTTGCTTTAACCTCCTATATGAAAGATGATGAGCAATTCGGAGAATTCTGGCAGCTGATTTATGAAGAATATGAGCGTACGAAAAGAATGCTGCTTAAGGTTACCGGTTACAAAGAATTACTGGAAAATCAACCAGCAGGAAAAGCCTCAATACAGGCCCGGGAACGCATCGTATTGCCTTTACTAACCATTCAGCAACATGCTTTACGGAGAGTTCAGGAATTACAAAGACAGGGTAAAGCTTCTGAAGAATTGCTTGAGGTCTATGAAAAGATGGTTACCCGATCTCTATATGGTAATATTAATGCAAGTAGAAATTCCGCATAATGAAAGTTTCAGATTTAAATAAAGAAGATTATCACGAATTTTATCAAACCTATATAGATAAGCTTCCCGGCGATAAGACGCTGGGAAGTTTACTTAAGGAAAATCAAGAAGATCTTCGGGAAGTGCTTAGCATTGTTACTCCGGAAAAACTAAGTTTTAGTTATGCCACCGGAAAATGGACCCTGGCAGAAGTGCTTCAGCATATGATAGACGTGGAGCGCATTTTTCAGTACCGGGCCCTTTGCATAGCCAGGAATGATAAAGCATCTCTTCCGGGATTTGATCACGATGCCTATGTCCCTGAATCGGCCGCAAACCGGCGGGATCTGGAAAGCCTTAAAACAGAATTTAAAAATGTAAGAAGTTCGGGTATTGATCTTTATATGAGTTTTTCTGAAGAAATGCTTCAGCGCAAAGGAATGGTGAATAATAACACTACCAGCGCCGGTGCTATAGGTTTTATAACCATAGGCCACACCATTCACCATCTGGAGCTTTTGAAGAAAAAGTACCTGATATGAATTTTCTAAAGACCTTCTTTAGTTTACTGAAAAAGGCTTATTTCAGCTGGAACCGCAACGAACCTTATGCAAGGAGTGCCACCATAGCATATTATACCTTATTTTCTTTACCCTCCTTACTTATTATCGTGGTGACAATTGCGAGTTACTTTTTTAAACGGGAGAAGGTTCAGGTCCGTATCACTGATGAAATAGGGGAGTTTATTGGTCAGGATTCAGCACAGGCTATAGAAGCCATCGTCACCAATGCTGCACTTTCAGGAGACTCTTCCTGGGCAATTATTTTAGGAATTGGTTTGTTACTTTTTGGTGCTACCGGAGTATTTTTTCAGCTAAAGAAAGCGATGAATAATATTTGGAATGTGGCAGCCAAAAAGTCAAATTTTATGCAATTAATCCTGGACAGAATTATTTCTTTTGGAATGGTGCTGGTTATTGGCTTACTCCTGCTGGTTTCTATGGTGATTTCTGCAATACTGAAAATTTTAAGCGATCATATAGACCAATTCGCGCCCGAGGTAAGCGGTTTTATGGTTGATGCCACTAATTTTCTTATTTCGTTTTTAATTGTTACAACCCTTTTTGCTGCAGTTTTTAAATTGCTTCCTGATATTAAAATAAGGTGGCGAATAACCTATTTGGGCGCAGCGCTAACTACCTTCTTATTTTTAATAGGTGAAAAAATACTTGGTTTTTACTTTGGCAGTAGTGAACCAGCCTCGGTTTATGGCGGTGCCTCCTCTGTTGTTTTAATACTTTTATGGGTTTATTATACCTGTCTCATCCTTTTCTTTGGTGCAGAATTCACGGTTCAGTATGCCTTACACAGGAATGAAAAGGTTGTACCGAATAAATATGGAGAACCTGCGATCTACCAGGAGATGAAAAAACTGGAACAGAGACGTGTGCAACTTCAGGAAGAAAAAAGAATAATCGATACTCTTAAAAGTAACCTGAACCTGGAGGAAGAAGACAAGAATTCAGATAAGGAAGATTCAGCAAAAAAATAAACGGCTGTCCTTGCCTTTATTAATAAAGTTTAACTTTAGACCCTTGTTTTTTTATAAAGGCCTTAATACCTATTAGCGCTTGTGATGTTTATCTTTGAGTCAAACCGAAAAAGATATAATTATGGAAAAGAAAGTTGCAATTTTAGCTACAAATGGATTTGAAGAATCTGAATTGAAATCTCCAAAAGAAGCAATGGAGAAAGAAGGTTTTAAAGTTGATATTATCAGTATTGAAAAAGGAAAGATCAAAGGTTGGGCCGATGGAGGCTGGAGTGGTGAAGTAGAAGTAGACCATGCAGTTAAAGAGGTGAGTGCAAAAGATTATAACGGACTTGTTCTTCCGGGCGGGGTAATGAATCCCGATACTTTGAGAAGAGACGAAGACGTTTTGACATTTGTGCGGGATTTCTTTAAACAGAAAAAACCAGTTGGAGCAATCTGCCATGCAGGATGGACTCTTATCGAAGCTGATGTGGTCAAAGGTAGGACCATGACCTCTTACGGTTCTATTAAAACCGACCTGAAAAACGCCGGCGCCAACTGGGTAGACAAGGAAGTGGTTGTTGATGAAGGCTTTGTGACCAGCCGAAATCCGAATGATCTACCAGCTTTTAATGGCAAGATTATTGAAGAGATTAAAGAAGGCAGACACGATATGCAACACGCGTAGGGACTTAGATTGCTATGAAAAAGAAAAGAGGCCGTCTAAAAAGTGATTTTTGGACGGCCTCTTCATTTTATACTACTAATTCTGTGAATTCAATGATCGTCTTCGGTATCTTCCTCTTCAACTTCGGCGGTTTTTTCAGGAATTTCAACTATAGGTTCGTTAAAATCTGAATCGTCATAATAATCTTCATCGAAATTGGCCATGGTATTTTCAAGGCGTGTGCTCACTTTCACCAAATACACGGTATCCTCGGTTTTAACTTCAACCGCTTCAACCGTTTCTTTCTTAGCATTTTTAAACGAGATCACCTGGCCGTCATCATATCCATCAGGGTACTTTTCTACCAGGAGACTAAGTATTTCTGGCGTAAGCTTTTTGTAATCAACAATTATTCTTTTCATAGAGCGAATGGTTTCTACAATAATAACAAAAAAACTATCTGATTTATATTTTAAATAAAACTATTAATTTTTTAAAAATCAAGCTTTCCCATAAAAATCGAATGCTTTATAGATCACATCATTAGGTACAAGGCAGTCAATGAGAGGTTTTCCAATGTCTTCCAGCAGCACGAAATTTATTTTCCCGAATTCATTTTTCTTATCATACTTCATTAAATCGATTATTTCTGTGATATCCCGGTCCTCAAATTCTACTTTCCCATACATATCGAGTATGCTCCTGGTAATCTGCTGCATTTTTTTCTTAGGAAATTTCTTTAATTCTGAAGAAATAAATGTTGCCAGAATCATTCCAATCGCAACGGCTTCACCGTGTAGCAGCCTGGTTTTAGTAGCGTGAGTAAGAAAATAAGATTCAATGGCATGTCCCAAAGTATGCCCGTAGTTAAGGGTTTTTCGAAGATCTTTTTCTTCAGGGTCACGGGCTACAATTTCAGCTTTGATGTTTACAGATTCTTCAATTATTTTATCGAGATCTTCCAGATTAAGCTCTGACAGAGCTGTTAATTTATTCCAATATGCTTCATCCTTAATAAGGCCGTGCTTTAAAATTTCGGCCAGGCCGCTTCGCATTTCATTGGCAGGAAGACTTTTTAGATAACCAGGATCTATTAAAACCATTTTAGCATTATTAATCACTCCAATTTGGTTTTTAAGATTTCCCAGGTCCACGCCGGTTTTTCCTCCCACCGAAGCGTCTACCATAGCTAAAAGCGTTGTAGGAATATTAATGTAGGGAATTCCTCGTTTAAAACAAGAGGCTACAAAGCCACCAAGATCTGTAACCACGCCGCCGCCAAGGTTTAACATCAGGCTTTTCCGGTCGGCTCCCAATTCAGAAAGCACATTCCAGATCTGGCTGCAGGTTTCCAGATTCTTATGAGTTTCCCCGGCTTCCATTTCTATAACTTCAATAGGTATTTCTGTTGTAAGCCTTGCAAGAAAGATGGAAAGGCAAAAATTATGGGTATTGGAATCAACCAGAATAAAAATTTTTGACGCCTTGTTTTCGGCCAAATAAGTAGCGAGTTTTTCGTAGGCATTTTCCCTGTAAAAAACAGGGGCACCAATTGCCATTTTTGCCATAATTTATAAGGTTTTAAACATCTTTAAAGAAGCTCCGAAAATAAGCAGAAATATTCAAAAAAATCAAACCTTCTGTTTTATCTTTGTTATTAGAATTCTAATAACATGATAAGAAGAAAAATATTTAATGATACCAAAACCGCTTTTAAATTAAAATCTGATTTAGAATTGGACCGTGCCGTTTTCCTTTTCAGTATGATGAACCGGCAGACTTTGGTGAACGCAGGGATTTTTCTTACCAACCTTTCGTTAAAACTACACTTACCTATCGAAGGTTTGATAAAAAAAACCATTTTTGAACAATTTTGTGGTGGGATTACCGAAGAGGATTGTAAGCCCTTAACCAATAAAATGTATGAGAAGAAACTTCATAGTATTCTCGATTATTCCGTGGAAGGAAAAGAAACCGAAGAGCAGTTTGACTCTGCTTTAAACAAAAAATTAGAGCTTATTAAATACGCTGCAGAGCGTGAGGAATTGCCATTTGCTTTGTTTAAACCTACGGGGATTGGCCGTTTCGCGATCTGGGAAAAAACCAGTGAACGAATTAATTTAAGTGAAGCTGAACAAAAAGAGTGGGAACGTGTTAAAGAGCGTGTAAATACGCTTTGCCAAACAGCCTATGATAACAATGTTCGTCTTTATGCCGATGCTGAAGAAAGCTGGATGCAAACCTCTGCCGATGAACTTATGGAAGAGATGATGCGAAAGTATAACAAGGAAAAGGTTATTATCTTTAATACGCTTCAATGCTACCGTTGGGATAGGATACAATATCTTAAAGACCTGCACGATAAAGGAAAAGCCGAAGGCTTTAAAATCGGTGCTAAAATTGTTCGGGGAGCTTATTTGGAAAAAGAGAATGCCAGAGCTAAGAAGCACGGTTATGTAACCCCAATTTGCGAGAATAAAGAAGCTACCGACGTAAACTTCAATAGTATTATGTCTTATTGCCTGGGTCATCTTGACGAGATTGAGCTCTTTATTGGCACCCACAACGAGGTAAGTAATTATCTGGCGCTTCAAGTCATAGAGGATAAAAACCTTCCTTTAGACGATGATCGTATCTGGTTTAGCCAGTTATATGGGATGAGTGACCATATAAGCTACAATCTTTCCAGAAAAGGTTATAACGCTGCTAAATTATTGCCGTTTGGACCAGTGCGGGAAGTAGTGCCTTACCTTTTGCGTAGAGCTCAGGAAAACACCTCTGTAAAAGGGCAAACTGGTAGAGAATTATCATTATTGCGTGAAGAAAAACGCAGAAGAAAAGGTGAACCAACAAAACACGACCGTAAGGAATTTTAGATTTCAAGATCGGAATAAAAAAAGGGCTGTTTTCTAAAAAAAAAACAGCCCTTCATATTTTTAAAGGAATCGATTTATTCCTCGCTTTCTTCCATGGTGTGATAGACGTTTTGAACGTCTTCATCTTCCTCCAGTTTCTCCAGAAGCTTTTCAACATCTGCAGCCTCTTCAGGAGTTAGTTTTTTGGTAACTTGCGGGATACGATCAAAACCTGAAGAAAGTATCTCAATTTCGCGCTTTTCCAGTTCTTTTTGTATGGCTCCAAATTGTTCAAAAGGGGCATAGATATGAATCCCGTCTTCATCCTGGAAAACCTCTTCGGCACCAAAATCAATAAATTCAAGTTCCATTTCCTCTACATCAAGACCTTCAGCATCCACCCGGAAATTACAAGTGTGGTCAAACATAAATTCCACCGAGCCTGAAGTTCCAAGATTCCCATCGCATTTATTGAAGTGAGAGCGTACATTGGCCACAGTACGATTATTATTATCGGTGGCTGTTTCCACCAATACTGCAATTCCGTGAGGAGCATAACCTTCGAAAAGCACAATTTTATAGTCGCCCTGGTTTTTGTCGCTGGCTCTTTTAATGGCACGTTCAATATTATCCTTGGGCATATTAACGCTCTTGGCGTTTTGGATCACCGCCCGTAATTTGGCATTGGTAACGGGATCTGGGCCGCCTTCCTTAACAGCCATAACAATATCTTTTCCAATGCGAGTGAAAGCCTTGGCCATTGCCGACCACCGCTTCATCTTTCGTGCTTTTCTAAATTCGAATGCTCTTCCCATTTATTTTCTGAATAAAAATCGGGGCAAAAATATAAAAAAGCTTCCAATAAAAATCCGGAATGTACTCAAGTTCCCCTTTGATGCCTATATTTCTTTAGGCTGATTCTACAATTTCTTCTATGGCTCTCGCGAGCTTAAAATCTTTTTCGGTTACCCCTTTGGCATCGTGGGTGCTAAGAGAGATCTCTAACTCGTTATAAACATTTCCCCAATTGGGATGGTGTTGAAGGGCTTCGGCTTCAAAGGCTATACGGGTCATTACTGTAAAAGCGTCTTTAAAATTATCAAACTTAAATGAGGTGTGGATCGCGTCTTTGGCATAGGTCCACCCCTCGAAATCTTCCAGTTTTCTGTTGATTTCTTCGTTACTTAATTTTTTCATTATGGGTTAATTAAAGGTTATACGCCTAAATTTAAGCAACGCAGCGGGAACAACCCGGTATTTTCAGCATTATTTGAGATTAAACCTTTAAGGTGGCATCGACTACCTGTTGTACGCTTAGTTCCAGGTTTTTCGGAAGTAAATTGTCTTTCGGGAGAACCGCCAGAAAGCGGTCATTATTTGAGTCGTAGACGTTTTTAAAAAGAGGATTAGGATAGCCCATGGTATGACATACTTCTTCAATAAAATCTTTTTGATGAATCAGGTCACTACTTCCAAGGTGAAAAACGCCGTTTTTCTTTCGGTTTATAATGTAGTGCACCTGCCTGGCGAAATGGTCTGCTTCGGTAACATTTATAACCACATTGGGAAAAACTTCTATGGCCTCGCCCAGATAGAGCATATTTTTAAGATCTTTTATCCGTGGAGAATCCTGCCCAAAAACCATGGGCAGCCTAAGAATATTATATTTCTGGTTGGGCAGTCTTAACAAGGCATTTTCGATCTTGATCTTAAACCTTCCGTAGATACTCTGTGATAAGGTCTTATCGTATTCGTAGGATGGAAAATTAGTAAAGGCATCAAAGACATTGGCCGAAGAAATAAAGATCAACCTGGATTTATGATTTTGCACGTAATTAATAATAGAGAAATGAGCAGCTATCTGGGCATTAAAATTTCCGCGAAGCGCTGAAATAATAATCGTAGGCTTCATATTCTCAAGAAGGATTTCAATATTCTCGGTTTCCAGATCGTATTGGTAAAAATGCTGATTTTTCTCCAGGACCGGATTATCAGTAAAATATGTACCGTAGGTATCAAAATAGGAGCATAGCTCTTTATATAAGGCATTGCCAATAAAGCCGCTTGCTCCTAAAATCAATATTTTTTCCAAATAATTATCCTTTATAAAAGGGTAATTTCACCTGAGTGGCTGGAACGGCCTTTTTTCTAATCTGAATTTGAATCTTATTTCCAATTCCTGCTACATCAGCTGGGACGTAGCCTAAGCCAATTCCTTTTTCCAACGATGGTGACATAGTACCCGAAGTTACATGGCCAATAACCTTGCCATTTTCATCTACAATATCGTAGCCCTGTCTTGGGATACCGCGCTCATCAAGTTCAAAAGCGATAAGTTTACGTTTTGGGCCTTCTTCCTTTTCTTTTTTAAGATTTTCTGAATTAACGAATTCTTTGGTAAATTTTGTGATCCAGCCCAGTCCGGCTTCAATTGGAGAGGTGGTATCGTCAATATCATTCCCATAGAGACAGAAGCCCATTTCCAATCGTAGAGTATCACGGGCAGCCAGGCCTATTGGCTTAATGCCGAAATCTTTTCCTGCGGCCATCACCTTTTCCCAGATTTCTGCGGCATCTTCATTTTTAAAATATATCTCGAATCCACCACTTCCTGTATAACCTGTAGCCGAAATGATCACTTTTTCAACTCCGGCAAACTCAGCTACCTCAAAAGTGTAAAATTTCATATTCTGAAGATCAATATCGGTAAGACTTTGCATGGCCTCAGCGGCTTTAGGCCCCTGAATAGCCAGTAGCGAAAGCTCATCGCTCATATCCCGCATCGTAGCATCCATCGTATTATGCTGGGAGATCCAGTTCCAGTCTTTTTCAATATTGGAAGCATTTACCACAAGAAGGTATTTTTCTTCATTGATACGATAGATAATTAGATCGTCTATAATCCCTCCTGTTTCGTTAGGCATACAAGTATACTGTGCCTTTCCATCGGTAAGCTTAGAGGCGTCATTGGAACAAACTTTCTGGATAAGGTCCAATGCTTTATCTCCTGAAATTAAAAATTCCCCCATGTGGGAAACATCAAAAACTCCAAGTTTTTCACGTACGGTTTGATGTTCGATGTTTACTCCTTCATAGGAAACCGGCATATTATAACCGGCAAAAGGAACCATTTTAGCATTTAAAGATTTATGGATGGCATCAAGGGCGATTTCTTTCATTTTCTTAAAATTTGGGCAAATTTATTGAATTCTCACTGAAAAAAAGATGAATTGTATTTTTTTATTAAGTAACTAATATTCTCCCTTATAATATGCGTATTTTAGTGTAAGCAATTTTATTTCTATGAAGATATATAGTGCCGAACAATTACAAAAAGCAGATCGCCTTAGCATTAAAAACCAGAATATTTCGAGTACCGACTTAATGGAGCGTGCCGCCGGATTGGTCTTTAATCAAATTCACACCCGACTTGAGGGTCGTGATATCGTGATCAAAATATTTTGCGGGATAGGAAATAATGGAGGAGATGGCCTGGTAATAGCCAGAATGTTGGTAGAACACGAGTATGAGGTAAAAGTTTTCGTGGTGAACTACAGCGAAAAACGCTCGAGGGATTTCCTAATTAATTACGACAGATTTAAAAATATAACCCAAGACTGGCCCGTACTTATTAAAAATCAAAATGATTTTCCAAAGATTGAGGAAAATGATTTTGTGATTGATGCGATGTTTGGAATAGGCCTTAACCGTCCTATAGAGGGGTGGGTAGCTGCTTTGGTAGATCATATTAATAAAAGCGGTGCGTTTACTCTGGCCATAGATATGCCATCGGGTCTTTATGCTGAACAGGTTCCCGAAGGCAAGGCTGGGATCATAAAAGCTAATTTCACCCTTACTTTTCAGAGTCCTAAATTCACTTTTTTCCTTCCGCAGACGATGGATTATGTAGGCGAATTTCAGGTTCTGGATATAGGTTTGGACAGAGAATTTCTGGCTAAAACCAATACGAGCGCAAGATTAATAGGAAAAGAACAGGCTCGTCTTTTATATAAAAACAGGAAAAAGAATTCCCATAAAGGAGATTACGGGCATACCCTGATTGTTGGTGGTAGCTATGGGAAAATTGGTAGTATTGTGCTTTCTGCAACTGCAGCGCTTAAAACCGGCGCCGGACTCTGCAGTGTTTTTAGCCCTGAATGTGGTTATGAGATTATTCAAACGGCTCTGCCCGAGGCCATGGTGATTACCGATAAACAGAAGAAACATTTAAGCGAGATAAAAATAGATTTTGATCCTGATGTCATTTGCTTCGGAATGGGCGCGGGGACGGGCGATGCTGCGCTTAGCGCTTTTGAAAAATTACTAAAAGAAACCAAACATCCAATGCTCATTGATGCCGATGGTTTAAATATGCTGGCAAAAAAGAAAGAGTTACTGGACCTGATACCTGAAAGATCTGTTCTCACCCCTCACCCCAAAGAACTTGAACGCCTTATCGGAAAGTGGGATGATGACAATCATAAAATCAAAAAGATCCAGAAGTTTATAAAAAAATATAATGTTATTCTTGTTTTAAAGGGTGCTCATAGCTTCTGTTTCAGCAAAGAGGAGATATTCATTAATAACTCCGGTAATGCAGGGATGTCTACTGCCGGAGCAGGGGATGTTCTTTCGGGTGTAATTTCCGGCCTGATGTCGCAAAAATACGATCCAGTGATTGCTGCGGTTTTCGGGGTGTATCTTCATGGCTTAGCAGGCGATCTGGCAGCAGAAAAAATGGGTTATGAGGCTTTAACCGCAGGAGAGATCATCAATAATTTGGGCGGTGCTTTTCTCGAATTATTCAGAGAAGAAGAGAACCTTAATTGAGATTGAAAACTTTATGCTTAAATTGTAAATCAAGTCATTAAATGACAAAATTCAGCTAAGTTTATTTGGAATATTTTAACAGATGTTAGATTTTTGACCTCTCAATTATAAATTTAAAAATTCATGCAAACTCATCATTATATTAGTTCCGCCGTATTAGATCTTGCCACGATTAAGGATATACTGGAGACTAATAAAAAATTAGTTTTGAGCGATGAGTCTGTTTTAAATATCAAAAAGTCCAGAGCTTATCTCAATAAAAAAATTAATGAAAGTGATATTCCTATTTACGGGATTAATACAGGCTTCGGAGCTTTATGTAATGTAAAGATCACTTCTGAAAAACTTACTGAATTACAAGAAAACCTGGTGAAATCTCACGCTTGTGGTACAGGAGACAGAGTAGGGAAGCCTATGATAAAACTGATGTTGCTTCTTAAGATCCAGTCTTTAAGCTACGGACATTCGGGGGTAGCATTGGAAACAGTAGAGCGCCTTCTTGATTTTTATAATGAGGATATTCTGCCCGTTATTTATGAGCAGGGATCTTTGGGAGCATCAGGTGATCTGGCACCCCTTGCACATCTCTCTTTGCCATTAATAGGTGAGGGGGAAGTATATCATAAGGGAAAAGAAATAACCGCTGCAGAAATGTTGCAGGAAATGAAGTGGAAGCCTTTAAAACTGCAATCCAAAGAAGGGCTCGCCCTTTTAAATGGCACCCAGTTTATGAGTGCCCATGCCGTATTCGGATTACTTCAGGCCTTTAAATTGTCTTACCTGGCAGATAAGGTTAGTGCGGTATCAATGGATGGTTTCGATTGTAATATGTCACCTTTCGATGAGTTGGTACACCTGGTTAGGCCTCATAGAGGGCAGGTGAAAACCGCAGAAAGGATAAGACATTTTTTAGAAGGAAGCGAAATTGCCCGGAAAGAAAAAGATAATGTTCAGGATCCATATTCTTTCCGATGTGTGCCTCAGGTGCACGGCGCTACTAAGGATACTCTGGGTTTTGTGAGAAAGACTGTTAAAACTGAAATTAATTCAGTTACTGATAATCCAAATATTTTTATTGAGGAAGATAAAATAATCTCTGGCGGTAATTTTCACGGGCAACCGCTGGCACTTGGCCTGGATTATTTAGCCATAGCAATGGCTGAACTGGCCAATATTTCAGAAAGAAGAACATATCAGTTGGTGTCTGGTTCACGTGGCCTTCCTCAATTTCTTGTGGAAAACCCGGGTCTTAACAGCGGATTTATGATCCCTCAATATACTGCAGCCAGTATCGTGAGTCAGAACAAACAACTTGCTGTACCAGCTTCGGTGGATTCTATTGTTTCATCAAATGGGCAGGAGGATCACGTCAGTATGGGGGCAAACAGTGCGACTAAAATGATTAAAATCATTGAAAATGTAAATACGGTTCTGGCAATAGAACTTTTTAATGCTTCACAGGCCCTACATTTTAGAGAACCTGCAATGACTTCGGAAATTCTTCAGGATTTCATTTCAGAATTCAGAAAAGAAGTCCCCATTTTAAAAGAGGATGTCACGATGGCACCGCATATTAAAAAAGCAAAGGAATTTTTGAATTCCTTTAGAATTCCTTCCGAAGTTCTGTTCGAATAAAAAGCCTTAGAGCCAGATATTAAAAAAAGCCGTTTGAGTCATCAAACGGCTTTTTGCTTTCAGGATGTTTTCTTAAGACTTAGTTTCCTTAATCGGTTTTTCTACCTTAATGGTGAGCTCGTCTTTCTTTTCATCGAGATCCATATAAATGGTATCACTCTCGGCTATTTTTGATGTGATAATCTCTTCAGCAAGAGCATCTTCAATATACTTTTGAATTGCTCTGTTAAGTGGCCGCGCTCCATATTGCTTATCGAATCCTTTATCGGCAATAAAGTCTTTGGCTTTGTCACTTAGCTTAAGGTTGTAGCCTAATCCCCCAATTCTTTCATACAATTTAGCGAGTTCTATCTCGATGATCTTATGGATATCTTCTCTTTCAAGAGAGTTAAAGATAACCACGTCATCAATTCTGTTAAGGAATTCTGGCGCGAATGCTTTTTTAAGGGCATTCTCGATGACACTTCTTGTATTATCATCTGCCTGAGAACGCTGTGAAGCTGTTCCGAAACCAACTCCCTGACCGAAATCTTTCAATTTCCTTGCTCCAATATTAGAGGTCATTATAATAATGGTGTTTCTGAAGTCTATTTTTCGTCCCAAACTATCGGTTAAATATCCATCATCAAGCACCTGTAATAGCATATTGAAAACATCGGGGTGGGCTTTTTCTACCTCATCCAGCAATATTACTGCATAGGGTTTACGGCGTACCTTCTCGGTTAATTGTCCGCCTTCCTCATAGCCTACATATCCCGGAGGTGCACCAATCAATCTGGATATGGCGAACTTTTCCATGTATTCGCTCATATCTATTCTGATGAGTGCATCGTCGTTATCAAACAGTTCGCGGGCAAGCACTTTTGCCAATTGGGTTTTACCAACCCCGGTTTGACCCAGGAATATGAATGATCCAATTGGTTTATTTGGATCTTTAAGACCCGCACGGTTACGCTGAATGGCTTTTACAACCTTCGCAACGGCTTCGTCCTGGCCAATTACCTTTCCTTTTATCTTTTTAGGTAATTCTACGAGTTTATTACTTTCGGTTTGAGCGATCCTGTTAACCGGAACTCCCGTAATCATAGAAACCACATCTGCAACATCATCTTCACTAACGGTTTCCTTGTGTTTTTTAGATTCTTCTTCCCAACGTTCCTGGGCTAGCTGAAGCTCTTTTTCCAGATTTTTCTCATCATCTCTCAATTTTGCAGCTTCCTCATATTTCTGCTTTTTCACCACAGAATTTTTCTTCTCTCTAACTTCTTCAAGTTTTTTCTCGAGGTCAAGAACCTGCTTTGGTACATCGATATTTGTGATGTGAACCCGCGAGCCCGCTTCGTCCAAAGCATCAATGGCCTTGTCGGGAAGGAATCTGTCGGTCATATACCTGTTGGTTAATTTCACGCAGGCGTCAATAGCTTCCGGAGTGTAAACCACATTATGGTGATCTTCATATTTGTCCTTGATATTATTAAGGATCTCTATGGTTTCTTCTACAGTAGTAGGTTCTACGATCACTTTTTGAAAACGACGTTCTAAGGCCCCGTCTTTTTCAATATACTGTCTGTATTCATCCAACGTGGTTGCACCAATACATTGAATTTCACCACGAGCCAACGCAGGTTTGAACATATTGCTTGCATCCAGGCTTCCTGTAGCACCACCGGCACCAACAATAGTGTGAATCTCATCTATAAAGAGGATGATGTCGTCGTTCTTTTCCAACTCGTTCATTACCGCCTTCATGCGTTCTTCAAACTGGCCGCGGTATTTTGTGCCTGCTACCAGGCTGGCAAGATCGAGAGTTACCACTCTTTTATCGAATAATATTCTTGATACTTTTCTTTGAATGATTCTCAAAGCAAGCCCCTCGGCAATAGCCGATTTACCTACACCGGGTTCACCTATTAAAAGTGGGTTGTTTTTCTTACGTCTACTTAGAATCTGGGAAACCCTTTCGATTTCCTTTTCACGTCCCACAACGGGATCTAATTTATCGGCTTCGGCCAGTGAAGTTAAGTCTCTTCCGAAGTTATCAAGAACCGGGGTTTTTGATTTTTTGGAGGTTTTACCCGGTCCACCTGTGCCACTGCCGCTAAACGGATTGTCTTTAGTAGCATCGTCTGCGCCGCTATCTTCATCAGAAAAAGCACTGGAAGGACTATCGGTAAAGTCATTCTCATCGCTGGCGATCATATATTTAAACTGGTCTTTAACCCCATCATAATCAATCTTCAATTTGTTTAAAAGTTTGGTGGTGGGGTCGTTTTCATTTCTTAAAATGCAAAGAAGCAGGTGAGCTGTATTTATTGAAGAACTCTGGAATAGTTTTGCCTCCAGAAATGTTGTTTTCAATGCCCGTTCGGCTTGTCTTGTTAAATGCAAATTCCGTTTGTCGTTAGACAAGCTGTCTATGTTAGGATTGGCAGGGCTTAGGATCTCAACTTTTCTCCTTAGGTGGCTAAGATCTATATCCATCGCATTTAAAATATCTATGGCTTTACCGTCGCCATCACGGAGTAAACCCAGCATAAGATGCTCGGTTCCTATAAAATCATGCCCCAGCCTAAGAGCTTCCTCTTTGCTGTAAGCGATTACGTCTTTTACTCTTGGGGAAAAATTATCATCCATCTTTATCTTCCTTTCTCTCTGTTATTTCAACTCAAACTTTCAAAAATCATACCTTTTGGGGAGTCTTAAGCTAATTGACAAAATTACTTTCAATTATCAAAATGGAAAGTAAGGAACTTATTAACGAAACTCCACTAAAAATTTGTTAATAAAATATAGGTAATATCCGGCTGAAAGAGCCGTTCAACAGAGATAAAATATGTAAATTGGCTCGTTAGATTTTAGAACTAAAATAAACTTATAATATGGCTGAAGGAGAAAAGTTAATTCCTATCAACATTGAAGACGAAATGAAGTCGGCTTACATTGATTATTCAATGTCGGTCATTGTGTCACGTGCTCTTCCCGATGTGCGTGATGGTTTAAAACCGGTACACCGCCGGGTTTTATTCGGGATGCACGAACTTGGTGTACTTTCTAACCGGTCCTATAAAAAATCTGCAAGGATCGTTGGGGAAGTTTTAGGTAAGTATCACCCTCACGGCGATTCCTCAGTTTATGATACAATGGTGAGGATGGCTCAGCACTGGAGCATGCGCTATATGTTAGTAGATGGCCAGGGTAACTTTGGTTCAGTCGATGGCGATAGCCCTGCCGCAATGCGTTATACCGAAGCTCGTATGCGGAAGATAAGTGAAGATATGCTTATTGATATTGATAAAAATACGGTTGATACCCAACTGAATTTTGACGATTCTCTTTCAGAGCCAAAAGTTCTTCCTACCCGAATTCCCAATCTTTTGGTAAATGGAGCCAGTGGAATTGCAGTAGGAATGGCGACTAATATGGCCCCTCATAATTTAGCAGAAGTTATTGACGGTACTATAGCCTATATCAATAATCATGATATCGAGATCGATGAACTAATTGAGCATATTAAAGCCCCCGATTTCCCAACCGGAGGAACCATTTATGGTTATGATGGAGTTCGGGAAGCTTTTAAGACAGGAAAGGGCCGTGTTGTTCTCCGGGCTAAATCTTCTTTGGAAGAAATTAACGGCAAAGAATTTCTTGTGGTTACCGAAATTCCTTACCAGGTAAACAAGGCTGATATGATCAAGAAAACAGCCGACCTGGTAAATGAAAAGAAAATAGAAGGTATTTCGCTTATAAGGGATGAATCAGACCGTAATGGGATGCGCATAGTTTATCAGTTAAAAAGAGATGCTATTCCAAATATTGTTTTAAATACCTTATATAAACATACTGCACTTCAATCTTCCTTTAGCGTAAATAATATTGCCCTGGTAAATGGCCGTCCTGAGTTACTTAACCTAAAGGAAATTATTCATCATTTCGTAGAGCACCGTCATGTGGTGGTGGTGAGAAGGACTGAATTTGAATTGAAAAAAGCTGAAGATCGTGCTCACATCCTTGAAGGTCTTATTATAGCTTCAGATAATATTGATGAAGTTATCGCACTTATAAGATCTTCCGGTAATGCTGAAGAAGCAAGGGAAAAGTTAATGAGCAAGTTTGAATTAACGGAAGTTCAGGCAAGAGCTATCGTAGAAATGCGATTAAGACAACTTACCGGACTGGAACAAGACAAACTTCGTGCAGAATATGATGAAATCCTTAAAACCATAGATGATCTTAAAGACATTTTGGCACGTAAAGAACGCCGAATGCAAGTAATTCAGGATGAACTCCTGGAGGTAAAAGAAAAATATGGCGACGAGCGTCGTTCTGTTATAGAATACTCCGGAGGAGATTTAAGTATAGAGGATATGATTCCGGATGAGCAAGTGGTAATTACCATTTCGCACGCCGGTTATATTAAAAGAACTTCCCTTAATGAATACAAGACCCAAAATAGGGGCGGAGTAGGTCAAAAAGGTTCTACCACCCGAAATGAGGATTTCCTGGAATATCTTTTTGCAGGAACTAATCATCAGTATATGCTTTTCTTTACTCAAAAAGGAAAATGTTTCTGGATGCGCGTTTACGAAATTCCGGAAGGTAGTAAGGCTTCAAAAGGTAGGGCAATTCAGAATTTAATCAATATAGATCCAGATGATCGGGTTAAAGCCTTTATCAATACACAGGACCTCAAAGATGAGGAATATGTGAACAGCCATTATGTAATTATGGCGACCAAAAAAGGGCAGGTGAAAAAAACTTCCCTGGAGCAATATTCCCGTCCAAGAACCAATGGAATTAATGCCATTACAATTAGAGAGGATGACGAATTACTGGAAGCTAAACTTACCAATGGAGAAAGTCAGGTTATGCTTGCAATAAAAAGCGGAAAAGCCATCAGGTTTGAAGAAAGTAAAACCCGTCCCATGGGTAGAAATGCTTCAGGGGTAAGAGGTATCACCCTTGCCGATAAGGATGACGAAGTAATAGGAATGATTGCAGTAGAAGACTTTAATTCTGATATCCTGGTAGTTTCCGAAAATGGATATGGAAAACGCTCCAGCCTGGATGATTACAGAATCACAAATCGTGGAGGTAAAGGAGTAAAGACCATTTCTATTACCGAAAAGACCGGAAATTTAGTCGCGATTAAAAATGTCTCTGATGAGGATGATGTTATGATCATTAATAAATCTGGAATTGTAATAAGAATGGAAGTTGCAAATTTAAGAGTTATGGGACGTGCAACTCAGGGGGTTAGACTTATTAACTTAAAAGGTAATGATTCTATTGCAGCAGTAGCGAAAGTGCTTCATGATGAAGATGATGTAGAGCATATGGAAGACGCCATAACACCTGAACCTACTGAGCCAGATGCCCATGGCACAACTATTGATAAGGATAGTGAAGAATAAATTAAATATAAAACCAAATCAAAATGAAAATTAATATTTTAACACTAGCTCTGTCATTATTTACCCTGGCAGCGGTTGCTCAAAAAAGTGAAATTAGAAACGCCGGAAACGCGGTGGAAGATGGTAATTACACTGAAGCCAAGGCTGAAATAGAAAAAGCTGAATCCATGTTAGCTGATGCTAATGATAAATGGAAGGAAAGATTTTATCTTTATAAAGGTCAGGCCTATCTAGGAACCGGTGAAAATGTAAAAGTTGATGATATGCTCATCGCATCTGAAGCTTTTAAAAAAGCTGTAGAGATGGGAAGTTCTGAAGCTCAGGATGGTATATTAAAAGTAAGAAACAGCTTGGTGCAAAGTGCAGTGGAGGATCAAAACGCTGAGAACTATAAAAGTGCTGCAGAAAAACTGGTTACCAGCTATAAAATTAACCCTCAGGATACCTTGTATCTTTATTATGCTGCTGCAAACTCCCTTAATGCTCAGGATTACGATACTGCCCTGGAATACTATAAGGAACTAAGAGATTTAGGCTTTGATGGTACAGAGGTAGAATACCTTGCCACTAACGTTGAGACTGGAGAACAAGAAGCTATGCCATCAAAGGAACAACGGGACCTTATGGTGAAAACCGAGGATTATACAGATCCTGAAGACAGAAAATCTCCTTCTAAAAAAGGTGAGATCGCTAAAAACATTGCTCTTATATATATTAACCAGGAGAAAATGGATGAAGCTGTTGAGGCGATGGAAGTGGCTAAACGCGAGAATCCAGATAATGTAATGTTAATTCAGGCTGAAGCAGATATGTATTACCGAATGGGGGATAAAGAAAAATATAATGAGCTAATGAAAAAGGTTCTCGAGAAAAGCCCTGATGATGCTACTATCTATTATAACCTTGGTGTAACTACTGCTGAATTAGGTGATACTGAAGGAGCTATTGAATACTACGAGAAAGCCCTGGAGCTTGATCCTGATATGTCAGAAGCTAGAATGAATATTGTTGTAGCAATTCTTGCTCAGGAGAGAGAGATCATTGATCAAATGAATCAATTGGGAATGAGCAAAGAAGACAACAAACGTTACGAGGAGCTTGAAGAAGAGCGTTTGGAAGTGTACGAAGAAGTAATTCCTTACCTTGAGGATGCTATTGAGCATGATCCTACAAATGTTGAAATTATCAGGACTGCTATGAATATATTTAGTGCCCTGGATGAACAGGAAAAAGCTCAGATAATGAAAGATAGAATAGAAGAACTACAACAGTAACTCTTTATAAAATAAATATTTAGGAAAGACCGCTGGAAACAGCGGTCTTTTTTTATATAATCTTTTTAATGACCCTTAATTGATGGGTATGCCTGCGAAGTTCTGTGTTAAAAATGCCGGAGTGGTCCAGCCGGTCTATTCTTACTTTTCCATCTGCGTGAATTATGTAATTGTCGGTCATAATAATACCCACATGATTTATAATTCCCTCTTTGTCGTCAAAAAAGGCAAGGTCGCCAACTTCACTTTCTTCAATAAAGCTTAGTGCTTCACCCTGTCCTGCCTGTTCAGCAGCATCACGGAAAAGTTTATAACCATTTAATCTGTATACCATTTGGGTAAAACCACTGGAATCTATTCCCAGCGGGGATTTTCCACCCCAGGCATACGGGCTGTTCAAGTAGAGAAGCGCGGTGTCAATGAGGTGCAGTTTTGGTTTTTCACCAGTTTCACTATACCCTTCGTACACGTGTCGAAATAATGCAAGGGAATTTAAAACCGATCCCATTGGGATGGGCATTAAATGCCCTTTCTCATCGGTAATATAATTTATTACATCTGCAGAAAGCTCAGGTTTAGCTTTCTTTAGTTTCAGATAATGTTCCTCCTGGATTTTAAGGAACTGCTTATTACTTATCCAGGCTTCATAATTATCGAATGCAACACGAATTCTGCTCCACTGAGCTCGTTCTTCTAAAATTTTAAAATATTCTCCATAAAGAATCTGAGATACCATTTCACTTTCATCTGAAGCTGAACTGCGAAGCGGTACTATGCTTAAGTGGCAAACTCCGTATTGCATTCAATATCTATTTCTAAGTCTTAAGCGTTTCTTTCAATAACCATTGCAGAGGCACCACCGCCACCGTTACAAATAGCTGCTGCACCAATTTTAGCATTATTCTGCTCCAAAACATTTAGTAGCGTAATTAGAATTCTTACTCCACTACAGCCTAATGGATGTCCAAGCGACACAGCCCCACCATTAACATTGGTTTTGTCTGCACTTATATCTAATAATTTCATATTGGCAAGACCTACAACAGCAAAAGCTTCATTGAATTCAAAATAATCTACATCATCTTTTGAAATTCCTGCCTTATCAAGTGCTAATGGTAAAGCCTTGGCCGGAGAGGTCGTAAACCATTTTGGTTCCTGTGCTGCATCAGCAAAAGATTTAATAGTAGCCAATACTTTTAATCCTAATTCCTCGGCTTTTTCACGACTCATTAAAATCATCGCTCCAGCTCCATCATTAATGGTAGAGGCATTAGCAGCTGTTACAGTACCATCTTTACTAAAGGCAGGTCTAAGAGAGGATAATTTATCCATTCTTACATTCTTAAATTCCTCATCTTCTTTTACTATTATAGGATCTCCTTTGCGTTGTGGTACTTCCACAGGAACAACTTCATTGTCAAATTTTCCTTCAGCCCAGGCCTTCGCAGAGCGCTCGTAAGACTGTCTTGCAAAATCATCCTGGTCTTCCCTGGAGAAATTATGTTCTTTAGCACAAAGGTCACCACAAACTCCCATCGCATTTTGGTCGTAGGCATCTACCAAGCCATCACGTTGTAAACCGTCTACCATCGTGACAGCTCCAAATTTCTGGCCTTTACGCATAGGTACATAATGTGGAATTAAACTCATATTTTCCATTCCACCGGCAACAATAATGGAACTATCTCCAAGCATAATGGATTGTGCTGCCTGCATAACAGCTTTCATTCCGCTGGCACATACTTTATTTACCGTGGTGCAGGGTACAGTGTCGGGAATTCCGGCCCCAAGTGCGGCCTGTCTGGCGGGAGCCTGGCCAACGTTAGCCTGGACAACATTTCCCATCAAAACCTCTTCAACCAATTCTGGCTTTAGCTTAATCTTATCCATTGCACCTTTAATAGCAATAGATCCTAATTTGGTGGCCGGAACCGTAGATAAGCCACCTAGAAAACTTCCTATAGGCGTACGTGCGGCACTTACAATAACAACTTCTTTCATATTATGTTTTGTTTTAGTTTTTCCTTCTATGCGAATTTAGTGATTTTAATAGGAACTTGACTAACCGCTCACCATTCACGCCTATTTTTTAGTACATTTGGGCTATAGTACTTTTTGTATGACAAAATTCGTAAATGGCCTTTATAAAAATCAGGCTTTATTTTACAAAGTATTTTTATTTGCGCTTACCGCGATTTTAATTGTGTACCTCTTACCCAAGGGTGGGAAATTTAAATATGAAATTCCTAAAGGTAAGCCCTGGCAATATGAAAATCTCTATGCTCCCTTCGATTTTGCTATTCTGAAGACAGAAGAGGAGATCCAAGCCGAGCGCCAGGAAATCACCCGAAATCACACGCCTTATTTCCAATTGGATGAATCCAAATTACCTGAAATAAAAGACCAGGCCCAGTCAGAAATCGGGCTAATCTTTACAGATAGTATCTTAAATATTCACCAGGAGCAGATCTCGGATTTTGTTAAAACCAGTCTTGATGATTTGTATGAGAATGGGATCCTGCAGGAAAGCAATCGCCTGGACCCCGATCAGCTAGTGTATCTCCGCCGGGGTAATGAAGCCTTTGAAATTCCATATAAAAGAATTCTCAAATTAAACCAGGTTAGAGATGCCCTTGTCGGGAAAATTGAAAATTCAAATCTCACTTCCCTAAAAGATGGTTTACTGGAGGTTTTCTTTAATTCAGTAGAACCTAATGTGGAATTTGACAACGAACTCACACAGCGGGAACTCGAAAGCAAACTGAACAATATTTCCTACACCCGTGGTAACGTGGAACAGGGAAGCCGCGTAATCGCTAAAGGAGAGGTGGTTGAAGGTAATAAATATGATATTTTGAGGTCCCTCAGAACTGAATATGAATCACAGGTATGGACCGGTAGCAATTATGTCTGGGTTATCGTAGGATACAGTACCCTGGTGGCCCTGGCCTTGCTTATGCTGCTACTTTTCATAAGAAAATACAGGTATGATATTTTTGAAAATAATGTAAAGGTCACTTTTATTTTCTTTAATATTCTGTTTATGGTTATGCTCACTACTCTGGTGGTAAGGTTTAATATAGAGTACGTATATGTAGTTCCCCTGGCGGTTTTACCGCTTACCTTAAAAGCTTTCTTCGATTCGCGCCTGGGACTCTTTACCCATGTGGTAACAGTACTTCTTCTTGGTTTTATAGTACCCAACAGTTATGAATATATGTTCCTTCAAATTATTGCGGGAATCGTTACAATTCTCACTGTTTCTGAATTGTATAAACGGGCAAACCTGTTCATCTCGGTTGGAGAGATCACCCTGGTCTATATCATTAGTTACTTTGCATTTACGATAATTCAGGAAGGAAGTATTGCTGAAATAGAAGCCGAAGTTTTTCTCACTTTTTTACTGGGTGGGCTGGCTACGCTATTTGTGCAACCGCTTATTTATATCTATGAGAAAATCTTCGGATTGGTTTCAGATATGTCTTTGCTGGAACTTTCAGATACCAATTCCAAATTGCTGAAAGAGATGGCCGAAAAGGCACCGGGAACTTTTCACCATTCCCTTAATGTTGCCAATCTCGCTGAAGCTGCTGCCAATGAAATCAAAGCAAATGCGATGCTTGTGCGGGTTGGTGCCCTTTACCACGATATTGGGAAAATGCATAATCCCACCTATTTTTCTGAGAATCAAACCAGTAATGTGAATACCCACGATGATCTTGATCCACATGAAAGTGCCCAGATCATTATTGAACACGTGATCAAGGGAATTGAAATAGGCAAAAAGAATAATTTACCAGACCGGGTGATTGACTTCATAAGAACACATCACGGTACCAGTACCGTTTATTTCTTCTATAAAAAAGCAAAGGAGAAAGACGAAAACGTCCCGGCAGATGCTTTTCGTTATCCTGGGCCGATTCCATTTAGTAGGGAAACGGCAATTTTAATGATGTGTGACGGGGTAGAAGCTGCAAGTAAGAGCCTTAGAGAGCCTACAGCTGGACTTATAGATAATTTCGTAGAGAAGATCGTAAATAAACAAATGGAAGAAGGGCAGTTTCTCAATGCTAATATTACCTTCAAAGAAATTCAACTTATCAAGAAGATTCTTAAACGAAAACTTAAAAATATATATCATTTAAGGGTGGAATACCCAGAATAAAAAAAGGTGCATTTAATGCACCTTTTTTATTTCGCTTTCCTTGTCTTTAAAACTGAAACTGTCTCCGGCTTTTTTGTCTTTCATTACCTGATAAATAGGAGCTTCAGTTGAAATGGCATAAACCGTGCTGCCATCTTCAAGTTCAATTTCTCCTATGGGAACAGCTACGAAATATAAATCCTTATCTGTTTCTACCACACTACCAAAATTAACGGTTTCACTGTAATGCTCCAGATCTATGGCAGCCAGTTTTTCTTTCATTTCCTGGGCCTGATTAAGGTATTCGGCATATTTTTCAAAATCTCCCAGTAATTGACCTTTATTATCTTCGTCGTAATCGGTTTTTACATCATTGGCCTCCATGGATTCTTTGATCATATCCATTTCTTTTTCATATTTTTCAATTCTCCGGTTTACAGCTTCAAGGCTCTTGTAGTAAATTTCTTTTTTATTAATTGCCATTTTTTATTTTTTTGGTGTTTTTTAAAATTAAGTATCGGAATTTCTCTAAAAGAACATTTAGCAAAAATTTAATATCAGAAAATCCTTCAATCTTTTAGGCGCATAAGCTTAATAACTTAAAAGATTAATATATAAGTTAATAGACTTATATTAATATATTATAAGGTTATATACTAATATTTTGTATATTTGGTTTATGATAGCAGTCTTAACAGCAGATCTAATAGATTCTACAAATTATTCAGAAACCCTGATGAGCCGTGTTATGGCTGTTTTGAAAGAGGAGTTTACCGATACAGAAACAAAGTACCCTTCTTCAGATTTTAATATCTATCGAGGTGATAGCTTTCAGGGAGTACTTCAAAATCCAGCAGTGGCTCTGGCGGTAACGCTGCATCTCAAAACAGCCATCTTAAGAATTTCTACAACAAAAAAAGGGAAATCAAGGGAGGCCGATCTTAGAATAGCCATTGGCATTGGTAGCCTGGATTACCAGGGCAATACCATTGAAGAATCCAATGGACAGGCTTTTCAATTTTCAGGGAGATCTTTGGATGAAATGAAATACGAAGGTCGTAAAACCCGTTTAAAAACTCCGAGTGAAACAATAAACGGCGAGTTTGATGCGAGCTTTTTTCTTCTCGATGAAATTTCCGATAGGTGGAGTACTGCCTCGGCAGAGGTAATTTATTTTCTTCTGAAAGGATTAAAAGAGAAGGAAATTGCCACAGAATTAGGCATTAGCCAGTCGGCAGTGAATCAACGCAAAAAAGCAGCCGGTTGGGAAGCAGTAAATGCACTTTTAGTACGTTACAATAATATAATTTCCAAAACCTTTACTGAATGAACGAGGCAATAATCATTTTACTTCAGCTGTTGCTGGCTCACGTATTGACAGATTTTGTACTGCAGCCCACCAGGTTCATTAAACATAAACAGCGTTTAGTGCTAAGATCTTGGTTCCTGTATGTGCACGCCTTTCTCGCCGGTTTTCTAAGTTTGTTATTTCTCCAGGATCCTGGACTGTGGTATATCGCAGTATTAATTGGAGTTACTCATTTTTTCATTGATCTTTGGAAACTTCAGCAGAGAAAAGATAATTTAAGATTTTTTCTTTTTGATCAATTTCTACATTTACTGGTAATATTCCTGGCCTGGTTATACATTATAGATGGATTTGTTGAAATTTTCCCGGTGCTGCAAAACCTGCTTACCAACACTTACTTCCTTGCCGTATTAATTGGTTTTCTCCTTATAATTTTCCCAACGGGATTTCTCATCGGTAAGGCCACTCAGCGCTGGCAGGAGGAAATAGAAGTAGCTCACAAAAAGGATAGCCTTGAAGCGGCCGGGCGTTACATAGGTATTTTCGAAAGAATTCTTGTACTCACATTTATTCTTACGGATAACTTTTCGGCCATAGGATTTTTGATCGCAGCAAAATCGATCCTCCGTTTTAGCGATAAAAGCGGGACAGGGGCCCGTAAACAAACCGAATACGTCCTTATTGGTACTTTAATGAGTTTCGCGATTACTATTGTTATAGGCCTGCTAATACGCCAATTCGCGCTCTAATAATTGAATTCTTCCCTGGAGATTTTGTTTTACGATATTCATCATCCGCTTGTTCAGCGCAGAAGAATTTAAAATATACTTCCGGTATTCCTCAAGGCTAAACTGACCTATAATAATCCCTTTTAAACTGTTGCGGAACTTGATGTCTTTAAGAATAGCATTCTCGATGTAATCAAGCCTTTTCTCCAGATTTAGTTCATAGAACGAATTTTTATGTTTTACGATGTAATTTCTAAAAACTTCCAGAATAAGGTCTTCCTGAAGTTTAGTAATGGGACGAAGAGTTTGGTTTTGAAAGCACTCATCCGAACTCATTTTCTCTGAAACTTTAGCCGAAGCAATTTCGGGTCTCATTTCAACCACTTGTAGATCTCGTAGGTTCATAACTAATAGAGTTTATTAAATTTAAGTAATTAACAGGTTGATTTTTACATATTCTTAAAAGACTTGTAAACCACTTATAAACACCAGGAATTCCGTTAAAATCCTCTTAATCGCCCTAGAAGGCCGCTAACTTCTTTTTATCTTTAAATGAATCTACTCTATAATACTAACTAATTAAAATGATAATTTCCAAAAATCCTTACACCGGAGAAGAACTCTCCAAAATAAAGGAATTCACCAAAAACGATATCGAAATTGCTCTGGCTAATGCCGAAAAGAGATTTCAATCCTGGAAAACCACAAGCTTTAGTGAGCGGTCGAAGCTTTTGCAAAACCTGGCTAAAGAACTTAAAAAGAATTCCAGGGAATATGCCACAGATATAAGCCTGGAGATGGGCAAACCAATTTCTCAGTCCATCGCCGAAATTGAAAAATGCGCCTGGGTTTGTGAGTATTATGCTGAAAATGCCGAGAAGCAACTTTCAAACGAGATTATAAAAACAGATGCCTCAGAATCTTACGTAAGTTTTGAACCACTTGGTGTACTTCTGGCCGTAATGCCGTGGAATTACCCCTTCTGGCAAGTATTTAGGTTTGCAGCTCCGGCCTTAATGGCTGGAAATATCGCTGTGCTTAAACACGCCAGCAATGTAATGAAATCTGCGGCGAATATCCAGAAGGCTTTTGAAAGAGCGGGTTTTCCAAAAGATTGTTTTCAGAGTTTGGTGATTGGCAGTGATAAAGTAGAAGCTATAATCAGGGATCCAAGAGTAAAAGCGGTTACGCTTACCGGGAGTAATCCCGCCGGAAGTGCTGTAGCATCTGTAGCAGGGGAAGAGATCAAGAAAACAGTTCTGGAACTGGGTGGCAGTAATGCCCTGGTTGTTTTTGAGGATGCCAATCTTGAGGAGACGGTAAAAACCTGTGTGATGGCGAGATTTCAAAATACGGGACAAAGTTGCATTGCAGGGAAACGTCTTCTGCTCCATAAAAACATAGCTGAAGATTTCCTGGAAGAATTCACCAAACAGGTGCGGGAACTTAAAAGTGGAGATCCAATGGATGAGGAGACCTTTATCGGGGTGCTTGCACGTGAGGATCTGGCGAAGGACATTGAAGAGCAGGTTCAGAAATCATTGGATATGGGGGCAGAGATTATTTTAGGCGGAAACCGGGATTCGGCTTATTACGAACCCAGTATTTTAATAAATGTAAAACCCGGGATGCCCGTTTTTGATGAAGAAACTTTTGGACCAGTAATAGGAGTGACCACTTTTAAAGATGAAAAAGAGGCTTTAGAATTGGCTAACCATTCCAATTATGGGTTGGGCGTGTCGGTTTTTACCGAAGACCTGGACTTTGCTAAAAAATTAATCCCTCAATTTGAAGATGGGGCGGTTTTTATTAATGATCTGGTAAAGAGTGATCCACGTTTACCTTTTGGCGGCACCAAAAGTTCGGGTTATGGAAGAGAATTGTCAGAACATGGAATAAGAGAATTTGTTAATCGTAAAACAGTATATTTTAAATAAAAATTATGGAACAGGAGATAGCTGTAACAGTAGATATAGTTGCTTTTTGCAATGCGAATAATAGAATGAATGTATTATTAATCAAACGAAAGAATGATCCTTTTAAGGGGCAATGGGCCGTTCCCGGCGGTTTTGTTGATAAAGATGAGAATCTTGAGGATGCCGCTAAACGTGAATTCGCTGAAGAAACCGGAATAAAGGTCAAAACCATAGAGCAGGTTAGGGCTTTTGGAACTCCGGGGAGAGATCCGCGCGGACGCACCATTTCCATAGCTTTTTTAAGTTGGATAGACTGCGAAGAAAATCTGATTGCCGGTGATGATGCCGCAGAAGCTAAATGGTTTAAACTTGACGAGCTTCCCGAACTGGCTTTTGATCATACCCAAATAATTAAAGCCGCTGAGAATTACCTGTAGCAAGAATCCTAAATTAAATCCGCAAAAAATTTAATTTTCTGTTTTTACTTGGGGTGTAATTATGGAATTTCGTAAAAATGAAAGGAGATTCTTTCAGCCGGGGTATTGTTCATTACCTTTAAAATAAAAAATGAGATTTCATACCAGAAAATGGGTAAAGCCCCAGGATTTAAACCCCAACGGAACACTGTTTGGAGGTAGACTTTTAGAATGGATCGATGAAGAATGTGCTCTTTACAGTATCATTCAGTTAGAAAACCCGCGAACGGTAACCAAATACATTAGCGAGATCAATTTTCAGAATTCTGCCCATCAGGGCGATATTATAGAAATAGGAATTGATGTCTTGAAATTTGGGAGTTCTTCTTTGAGTTTACGTTGCGAGGTAAGGAATAAAATGACCAGAGCAGTTATTATTACCATTGAAAAAATAATTATGGTCACTCTAGATAAAGATGGCAAGCCAGCTCCGCATGGAAAAACAAAGATAGAATTTGTAAAAGACAGGCTTAATCAAAAAGATTAGTCTTCAGCTTCTTTAGCTTTTTCAAGGTTTTCTTCTTCCTCCTCCTTTATTTGCTCCTTAGCTCTTTTCAATTGATTTTCATTGGGCGCTTCAGCTTCCTGTTCTTTAGCTTTTTCCGGTTCAAGACTGAGGGTAACAAAAAAGGGAAAATGATCAGATCCGGTTTCTTCTCCGAGCTTAATTTCTTTAAGCCTGAATTCTTCAGAAGTATAGATATAGTCCAATGGCCATCTCATAATTAAATTCTTAGCATTGAAAGTATTGTAAAAACCACGGCCAACCCTTACATCTAATAGCTTGCCGACGCTCTGAAAAAGTGAGGTGGTTTCAGACCAGGCGACATCATTAAAATCCCCGATTACGACTAACGGAAGTTCCCGTTCCAGACTCATTTTTGCGATTTTCATCATTTCGGCATCGCGGTCTGAGGAACTGGGATTATGCTGTGGCATTGGGGGAGTTGGATGAATAGCATAAAGCTGAATCAAATTACCTTCTGGAAGTTTTATTCGGGTGTGAATTGAAGGGATACTGTCATCAACGAGGTACCGCACCTGTGGGTCGATAAGTTCAAATTTGGAATATAGCAGCATTCCATAGGTGTTCTCCAGAGGAACTTCAACTTTATAACGATAGGACTCATTAATGTTTTTTGAAATTTCATTTTTCCAACGGGTATTGGTTTCTGTAAATACCATTACATCGGGATCGAAACGATTTATTTCGCTTACCAGTTTCTCGTGTTCTTCATTCTTCTGAAGCACATTTGCGGTAAAAAGGCGAATTTGAGGAGCTTGAGGATTTTTACTTTCTCCAATTTCATAGGTAGAGAAGGGAGTGTAGGGATAGATCTTCCCAAACTGAAAAACAAAACAGGTCAGTAGGATTCCCATAAAAACATAGTCCTGAACCCATTTTATATCAAACCGGATGAAATAGGCTGCAATAGCGGTTAGTGTTAATAATGTTAACTGGATATGCAGGTAATCAAATACTCTTATCCACCAGAAATCGGCTGCGACCAATGGAATTAATGTTAAAAGAACAGCAATGGCACCAAAGATCTGTAGAAAGGTTTTTAATCTCATCGGTTAGATATAGCAGATTTAATCTTTGGAGGATTCAGAAAGCTGGTGTAAATATTTATTGATATCGTCACCCGATGGAGATTCAAACAGCTGCAGACCAAAATAAGGGACCGCGGCAATTATGTGATCGAAGATATCGGCGGAGATATATTCGAAGTTTTCCCAGCGTTTGTCACGGCTAAAACAAAGAATTTCCACCGGAATACCCTGGGGAGTAGGTGCAAGATGTCTCACAATAATATAGAGTTCTTTATGCACCGCAGAATGGTTTTGGAGATAGGTATCTACATATTTCCTGAAGATTCCCAGGTTGGTCTGATTTCGTCCATTAATAGGTATGGAGCGGTCAATTTTTTGGGAATCGTTATAGGAATTGATTTCATTTTGACGGGTCTCCAGATATGGTTCTATAAGCTGGATCTTTTTGAGTTTTTCCAGATCAGCATCGGTCATGAATTTTACTGAATTCTGCTTAATAAAGATAGCCCTTTTAATTCTTCTTCCGGGAGATTCCTGCATTCCCCGCCAGTTCTGAAAAGAATCCGAGATCAGACTGTAAGTTGGAATTGTTGTGAAAGTATTGTCAAAGTTCTGCACCCTCACGGTTGAAAGGTTGATCTCGGTAACAGTTCCATCAGCACCATATTTGCTGAAAGTGATCCAATCACCAATTCTAACGATATCATTCACAGTTACCTGTATAGACGCTACAAAACCTAAAATGGTATCTTTAAAGACCAGTAGTAATATGGCTGAAGCCGCCCCAAGAGAAATTATAAATTTCACTACTGATTCGCCGGTAATTTCTGCAAACATAAAAAGCAGAGCGATTATCCAAACCACGATCATCACAACCTGAATATAGCTTTCAACCGGTTTATCTCTAAATGATTCCTGGGTTTTCAGATAAGCTTTCAGAGTTCGCATGAAACTTCGGAAGATCCAAACTACCAGGATAATGACATAAATATTGAAAAGGAAATCAAATACTTTAATAACCAGTGGAAAGTCATTAAATATAAATGGAACCAAATAGTAAAGGATCAACAGCGGAACTATCCTACCAATATATTTCGGGAATTTGGTTTTAATAAGAAAATCATCAAAGGTGGTCTTGGTTTTATTGGTAAATGCCTTAAAAGCCTCTATTACAAAGGTCTTAATGAGGTAATTCACCCCAAGGATCATGAGGATAAGAACCAGGATATTGATCGTTAAATTGATATACTGGGCTACTATGGGATCAAGACCATTGTCTATAAGTAAATCTTCAACAAGGCAAACCAGGTTTTTTAACCACCCATCAAATTCCATAGCTATAAATATTTTCTTTCAACATAGAAGGGTCCGAAAGGAACCAGAGAGCATGCTAGAATTATAGAAAGTTCCTTGAAGTTCCAATTCATTGGTTTAAAAAGATAAATAGCACCTAAAACATACGCAATAAAGAGTAGCCCGTGTGCCATACCAATATTTTCAACCATAGCAGGTTTATCCAACACATATTTTAAAGGCATTGCAATAAACAGCAATAGTAAAAAGGACAGTCCTTCTAAAATGCTCACCCATTTAAAAATTTTCTTCTTCTTTTCCACACTATATAAATTTAACAGCGCAAAGATAGTTTTTATACGAGATTTATGCAGAGAGTAGCGCTCTATTTTTAGTTGGTGAGAAGCATAGCTAAAATCAAATTAGCGTTTCGTTAACGGGTGCTTGTTTAACATTTTTCTTAATTTGCACAATCAACAAAAAATATTAAATGAACTCTAAAATATTAGTTACCGGTGGTCTCGGATTTATAGGATCGCATACAGTGGTGGCTCTGCAGGAAAAAGGTTTTGAAGTAGTAATTATAGATAATTTATCCAATACCAGTATCGATGCATTGGGGGGAATTACAAAAATAAGTAAAAAAACTCCGGTTTTTGAAAACTTTGATCTCAGGGATAAGGGCAGAGTAAGGGAGTTTTTTGAAAAACACCCCGACATTGATGGAGTGATACATTTTGCTGCTTCAAAAGCGGTAGGAGAGAGTGTTATAAATCCACTTTTATATTACGAAAATAACCTTGCCAGCCTAATCTATTTGCTGAAGGAACTCAATAAGAAAGAGAATCCCGGCTTTATTTTCAGTTCTTCCTGCACCGTTTACGGGCAAGCCGATGAGTTACCTATTACCGAGGATGCTCCCGTAAAGAAAGCTGAATCGCCTTATGGTAACACCAAGCAGATTGGAGAAGAAATAATTGCAGATACCTGCAAGGCAAACCCTGGATTCAGGGCAATATCCCTGCGTTATTTCAATCCTATTGGAGCACATCCAAGTGCAGAAATTGGGGAACTTCCAATAGGAACTCCCCAAAATCTTATTCCGTATATCACACAAACGGCTATTGGCGAAAGAGAAGAATTATCGGTTTTTGGAGATGACTACCCAACATCAGATGGAACCTGCATCAGGGATTATATTCACGTAATGGACCTTGCCCGGGCACATGTTGTGGCTTTAGAACAGCTTATGGAAAATAAGGAAGAGGCTAATTATGAAGTATTCAATCTTGGTACGGGGAAGGGAAATTCAGTTTTAGAGGTGATTCAGAGTTTTGAAAAAGTTAGCGGTGAGAAGTTACCCTATAAGATTACCGATAGGAGAGAGGGTGATATAACCGCTGCCTATGCAGATACAACCAAAGCAAACAAAGTGCTCAACTGGAAAGCACACCTTAGTCTTGACGAGGCTTTAAAAAGTGCCTGGGACTGGCAAAAGGAGGTCAAAAGAAGAGCCGAAACCGAGAATTAAAAATATTACTATTAAAAAACGTCCCGGTCAAATTTGACCGGGACGTTTTGTTTTCTGAAAGTTTTACTTTTATTCTGTCCCATTCACAAGAAAAGCGTGAATTACACCTGGAAGCCACCCCAAGGCTGTAAGTATCAAACTTATAACAAATGTTCCACTTAGGCCGTGTTTTAAAAAGACTGCCAATGGTGGTAAAAGAATATTCAATATTATAGTTAATAAAGACATAAATAAAGTTTTAATTGATTAGTAATATTGAAGATAAATAATCTCAAAGAATTAAATTCCTCCTTTAAGATGGATTTGCGATAGTTTAACAGCGACTTAAGTTCTGAATTTCCTGTATTTTACCATCATAAAGACATAGATCGAATAGCAAATCATTCCCGCGGCTACAATTCCCATTAACCAATCAATTCTATAGAGGAGAAAGTGCTGTAAGGAAAAATTCAGAAATTTTGAATGAATGAAAACAGGAGTTAAACCATTTCAAAAATGACGAGGGCATATAGATAAAAGCGCACAAAACGCAGGAGCCCAAACACTAAAAAGCTAGGGAAGGGAAATTTAATTATTCCAGCAGCGATACTGGTCATAGCAAAAGGAATAGGTAACAAGGCTCCTACAATAATTAAAAAACCACCCCATTTACGGGTGTTTTTAATATGATCGGCCATTTTCACTTCTATATCCTGATGTACCGCAGGAATTTTTGTGATAGCCCTTCCAATATAATAAGAGATTATTCCTCCAAAATAGGAGGCAAGGGCAAGTAATGAAAGGTAAAGTATGGGGCTGGAGGATTTGCCAGACCAGGCGATAAACAATTCAGGGGGAATTAAACCTAAAATAGATTCAGAAAGAAAAAATACTCCCAGGATCCCCAGCGGAGAATAGGTATCGGTAACCGTGATCAACATCTGGTCAATGTCCAGAACGTATCTGTCTAATGCAAATAATGCAGCGAGGAATAATACTATGGGTATTATGGCCTTTTTTACGCTACGCCATACAAATTTGTAGAAACCTGTATAACTATAATACTGGTGCAATAAACGTATGCGCGACTTCTTTTTTTTAGATTTCGCTTCTTTTTTCATTTAGAAAAAGTGTTTTAGCATTTTTGGTGGTAAGGGCACCAATAAAAGCGCAGCTATTTCAAATTTCGGACCCAAAGAGAACTTTTACAGAATTAATTTTCTTCTGCATAAGTATTTAGAGCATTTACATACTCTCTTAATTCTATTTTATTGACCTTATTCTCAGGGTCAGCCATTAAAGACAAAAGATAATCAAGGCTTTCCTGTCCGGTTGCAACGGTATTTTCAGGTGTTTCCTCACCTTCTTCCACCGGTTCATCATCGGGAATAGCAATTTCAAAACCTTCAAAATTCTCAATATGCTCGTAGGTTAACCTTAATGCTTTCGCAAGCAGCGGGTTTGCTTCTTCCTCAACAACAATTGTTCTTAGTTTTTTGAGATCGTTTAACAGAGTATTGATGATAATACCATTGCGCATAAGATCACGTTGGATTTTATTGAGTAACTGCTGTGCCTTTATATTTTTCAAAAGAAAGATTTTATTCTGATTAAACTTTTCTAATAGCTTTCTGCGACTATTATTTTTTGCAAAGTTACTTCTTTCAGTCTTTTCTGAAACATTTTAACACAGAATTATTGCCGCTTTTCAGCCTTAAAATTAACAATATCTTAGTCTCCTAAATTTTAGTGAAACTGCAATCTTTAGTAGCTTTAGATTGAAATATTAATAAAAAATTGAAAATGAAATCATTAGAAAACAAAGTAGCGTTTATAACCGGTGGAAGTAAAGGAATAGGTTTTGGCGTGGCTAAATCGCTCCTGGAATTAGGGATGAGGGTAGCCATAACAAGCCGTTCCATGGAAAATGCTAAAAACGCTGCTGCTAAGTTAGGCAGCAACGATAAAGTTATGCCCCTGGAAGCGGATGTACGCGATTATGAAAGTCAGCAAAAAGCGGTTGATTCATTAATCCAGGAATGGGGCCAGATGGATGTGCTAATTGCAAACGCAGGTATCGGCCATTTTGGAAATATCGATGAACTCTCAGTCAAACAATGGCAGGAAACTTTAGATACTAATTTAAGTGGGGTGTTTTACAGTATTAAATCTTCCCTGGAACCTTTGAAAAAGTCAAAAGGTTATGTAATAACCATATCAAGCCTTGCAGGAACCAATTTCTTCTCTGGCGGTGCGGCGTATAATGCGAGTAAATTTGGGTTAACAGGATTTACCCAGGCGGTGATGCTGGATCTTAGAGATAAGGGTATAAAAGTGAGTACTATAATGCCGGGTTCTGTCTCAACCTATTTTAACGATCATACGCCTACTGAAGAAGATGCCTGGAAGATCCAACCCCAGGATATTGGAGAATTAGTGGTAGATCTTTTAAAAATTAACCCAAGGACGCTACCAAGTAAAATTGAAGTGCGACCTTCACAACCTCCAAAAAAATAAAGAAATACTCAAAAAATAATTAAAGCAGTTCGTGATTCGAGCTGCTTTTTTTTTATTGAAATTTATTGAATTCTATCCCTGCTGAGGTTAAGATAATTTTACAATTAATTATAATTAAAAAATAATATATCTCCTTCAAATTCATTAACTTACATTTTTAATTCGGGGGCTTATGAAGGAGAAAATTACTTATATCGCATTAATATTATTGTTGTCTTTTACTTCTTGTAATAGACTGTCAGCACCGGGACAGGAGAAGCAATTTGAGGATAAATCTTATGTCAGGTTATTTTTCAATTCTGAAAAAGAATGTATGGATGCCCAACCCCCGGACTTTTTCATCAATTGCCATCAACAAGTCGATTTTTTAAAAAACAATGAAGTAGAGATTATGCTTACCGATGTCATTTGGAGAGGTGCTTATGAAGTGGTAAACAAGAAAATCATTATTTCTATGGAATCAAATTTTGAGGTTCCATCCGGAGAAATAATCTTTGAGGTAAAAAATAACACTCTTCTTATTAAAGCTGATGACAAGACAGAATGGAGAAAAATGAAGGGGAATTCTATTTGGAATTAGACTTCTACGATCATTTTTCCCTTGTTCTTTCCTTCAAAAAGATCCAGGAAGGCCTGGGGAGTGTTTTCAAATCCTTTTTTGATGGTTTCCTCATATTTTAATTTTCCTTCTCCCAACCAGGTTGCGAGTTGATTAATGGCAGGACCAAAATCCTTGACGTGGTTTCTTACCAGGAATCCTTGCATTAACGCACTTTTCTTTATGAGAATACCTTCCACGCGAGGGCCGGTGGGCATTTCTTCTTTATTGTAAAGTGAAATAGCCCCACAATTGATAATTCGAGCAAAGTCATTTATATTTTGCATTACAGCATCCAGGATTTCACCTCCAACATTATCATAGTAAACATCAATGCCATTAGGACAATTTTCTGCCAGAGCCTTTTTCATATTTGAAGTGGTTTTATAATTTATTCCCGCATCAAATCCAAATTTCTCTGTAATATGTCTGATTTTTTCATCGCTACCAGCTATTCCTACCACTTTACAGCCCTTTATTTTTCCGATCTGTCCTGCCACGCTTCCAACGGCTCCCGCAGCCCCGGAAACTACCATCGTCTCTCCTTCTTTGAGGTCAGCAATTTTATCCAGGGCAATGTAAGCCGTGAGCCCTGTTAGGCCAAGAATCCCTAAATATGCTGAAAGTGGTGCTTTCTCCTTGTCAATTCTATTTAGTCCCTTTCCCTGTGAAATTTGAAACTCCTTCCATTGAAGCATTCCGCTTACAAATTCCCCTTCCTGGAAATTGGAATTATTAGATTTAATGACTTCAGCAATTATCATTGATTCCAGGGGCTTTCCTACCTCAAAAGGTGGGATATAAGATTCCTCATCGCGCATTCGCCCCCGCAAATATGGATCTACAGAGATATATTTAGATTTAAGCAATAATTCCCCTTTTTCCGGCTCGGGTTTTTGCTCTTCAGTAATTTTGAAATTTTCAAGGCTGGGAGTCCCCTTAGGTCTGGAATTTAGAAGTATAATTTTATTCATAGGTATATTCAGTTAAGCGGTGAAGGCTTAATTTACTACCTATAAGAAATGTGGACAAGCTTTAACTGCTAATTTATCCTTAAAAAATTCCTACGGCTAAATCCTGCAGAATCATACCTGTTAAGATTTAAAATGCTTGTACTTTTGTATACTAATCAACACCAGCTTGAATAGAATAAAGAACTATTTTGATGATCTTCTTAAGTTTTTCCGCAGTCCGGACTTTTCCAAGGCGGTGATACTTAGTATTGCAATTAGTTTACCTATTGCTGTCTTTAGTTATCTGGGTAATTATGAGATTGGTGTGGCCCTGGCAATAGGATGTCTCCTGAGTTCTCCCAGCGATATCCAGGGAAGTTTTAGTCATAAGATTATTGGAGTATTTCTGGCAGCAATTCTCGCCGGTATGGTTTCGCTAATTTTTGGTTATGCTTCAGTGAAAATCTGGATATTATTACCGGTTTTGGCCCTTTTGGTTTTTGGTATCGCATATCTGGCGGTCTTTGGTTTCAGGGCTTCCCTGGTTGCTTTTTCGGGTTTGTTTGCCATAGTCTTGAGTTTTGCCAATATTTCTACGGCACTTGAAATTTGGGAACGTGCGCTATTAATAGTTTTAGGTGGCTTATGGTATTTATTATTAAGTGTATTCTGGCATTATTTAAATCCAAAAAGAGCTACTGAACAACTTCTGGCCCAAGCAATGGAACTTACTGCCCTGTATTTAAAAACCCGTGCGGAATTATTAACTGAAACCGAAAAAAGAGAAAGCCTGAAGAAGGAACTCTTCAGGATACAGGGGGAACTAAATGAGAAACACGAAAGTTTAAGGGATACCCTTATAAGATCAAGGTTAAATTTTGGGAATTCTAATTATGCCCGTAAAAGGCTGCTCATTTTTATAGAACTGGTGGATGTCCTGGAACTGGCTATTGCTAATCCGGTAGATTACGATAAAATGGATGAAGTTTTTGGGGATAAATCGGTGATGCCAGAAAAACTGAGTTCCCTTGTGGAAAGTCTGGCACTTCAGCTAGACGAGATCTCTATCTCACTTCAGAAGAATTCTAATTATACCCAAAAAGAAATCCGGGAGAATCTGGAGAAAATTCAAACCGGGTTTAGTACTTTCAGAAAAAACCTTGATTCTAATGATAATAAAGAGCATATGTTTCTGCTTCAGAATCTTTTCGATTACCTGGAGAGACAAGCTCAAAAAATAAATACAATAATCAGGATTCTGTATAACCTGGAAGACAGAAAACGGGTTTTTCCGAAGAAAAAAGAGGTTCTGAAGTTCATAACACCACAGGATTATGATCCCAAAATTTTGCTTGAAAATCTAAATTTGGATTCTACAATTTTCAGACATTCCTTGCGGCTTGCGGTGGTGGTGTTGGTAGGTTTCTCCATTGGAGCTTATTTTTCCCTGGATAATGCATACTGGATTCTTTTGACAATTATTGTGATAATGAGGCCCAATTACGGTCTTACAAAAGAACGCTCCAAACAAAGGATTATCGGCACGCTTATAGGCGGTGCTATCGCTATTGGGATAGTCTTTTTTATAAAGAACCAGATCGTGTATGCGGTTTTAGGCTTGCTTTCTCTAACCCTGGCTTTTTCCCTGGTTCAGAGAAATTATAAAACGGCTGCGGTATTTATTACACTTAGTATAGTCTTTATTTATTCGTTATTACAACCAGATGTTTACAATGTAATTCAGTACAGAATTATTGATACACTGGTAGGAGCAGGTCTGGCCGCCTTTGGTAACCTGGTCTTGTGGCCGGCCTGGGAAGTTAAAGGGATTAAAAATGTTATGCTGAAAAGTATTGAGGCAAATAAAATTTATCTTGAAGAAATTGCCCGGTTCTATAAGGAAAAAGGAAGCTTACCGGTTTCCTATAAACTTGCCAGAAAGAATGCTTTTCTTGAAACCGGAAACCTCAATACGGCCTTTCAAAGGATGACTCAGGAGCCCAGATCGAAACAGAAAGAAATAAGTGGTGTTTACGAGATCGTAGGGATCAATCAAACTTTCCTGGGAGCTCTGGCCTCCCTTGGAACATACATCAGAAACCATAAAACTACCAGCGCTTCAGAGCATTTTGATATTTTGGTACAACATACGCTTCAAAATTTAAGAAATACCGAAAATGTCCTTTCTGAACAGAAAATAAAGAGGCTGCCCGATCAGGAAAATACCCTTAGAGCGGGGAAAGCCCTGGATCTTAATTTTGAAGACTTACTGCAGAGGAGTGAAGCCCAAATAGAAGACGGGAATTCTCAAGCAGGTGAAAATCTACAAGAGCAACTCCGGGAGGCACATCTGGTTATCAATCAATTAAACTGGCTTTTGGAACTTTCAGAAAAACTGCAAAAGAACATCGCAAAAACACAACTTTACTAAGTATTGTTTTTTCGCCGTAAGGAGTATTCATAATTTTACAGCGAATGAAATATCTATTCCTTTTTGCCTTATTTATAACTACTTCTCAGGCTTTTTCCCAATTAGGATTTTGTGAGGGCAGCAAGGGAGAGCCCATTTTTCATGAAGCCTTCAATGGGGGAGGGCCATTACTACACGGAACTACCAGTTATACATTTGTAGATGGCCACGACCCCAACGATGGTGAATATACTATTTCCGACGAAATAGGTAAAGAAATAGGTGGTTGGTTTACTCATCTGCCAAATACCACAATTTCGAATGGAAATGCCCTTATCGTAAATGCCGATTTTACTTCCGGTCAGTTTTATGAATACAGAGTTTCCGGACTTTGTGAAAATACCAGTTATGAATTTTCTGCCTTTCTTATGAATATTTTAAGTCCGACCAGTATATGTGAGAATGGAGGAATCCCGATAAATGTAAAGTTCCAGATATGGGACCAAACCGATACAGAATTATTGGCTGAAGGAAGTACGGGGAATATTCTTTCCACAAATACGCCGCAGTGGGAGCAATATGCATTAACCTTTAAAAGTGAGCCGGGGCAGGCTTCTGTAATCTTAAGGATGTTCAATAATGCTGTTGGTGGCTGCGGAAATGATCTTGCCATAGACGATATTATTTTCAGGTCTTGTGGTGATTTGACTGAAATCTCTACCCCGGTTGTAAATGCTTCAGAATTAAACCTATGTGAAGAAAATGCACCCATCAGTCTTGACCTAACTGCAACTCCGGATTTCTCGGCATATAACGATCACTATTTTCAGTGGCAGGAAAGTACTAATAATCAAGACTGGGATGATCTTTCCGGGGAGATTACGAATGAATATACTACACCACAACTCAGCAGCTCCAGATATTACCGGGTAAAGGTAGCCGAGGACCCGGTGAATCTCGCCAATAATTTGTGCAGCACAGTTTCTGAACCTTTCTTTGTAAATATAGTTGAAACTCCTGAGGCTCCGGTTAGTAACGGGGATAAAACAATTTGCAGGAACAAAGAAATTCCCTCACTTAGTGTGGAAATCGAGGATGATGAAACCGTAAATTGGTATGCATCTGAATCCGGTTCAGATCTGTTGCTTGAAAATTCGAAAAATTTCACTCCGGAAAATGAGGGAATCTATTATGCTGAAGCAGTTAAAACCGGTTTTGAATGTGCAGCCAGCAAGCGAACCCCTGTAAGACTGGAAATACATGAATTGCCGGTAGCAGAAGATGAAAAGCTTCAGATCTGTGAGCAGGGAGAACTGGAACTTGATGCCGGCGCTGATGTTTTGGCGTATAATTGGAGTACAGGGGAGACAACAAGGAAAATAAGGATTAATACTCCCGGAAATTTTAGCGTAGAACTTATCAATTCCAATGGTTGTTCAGCCATTAAAAATATAGAAGTCACAGCAGTAGATTTAGTAGGAATAGAAGATATAATTTCAGAAGATAGAAAGCTTATTATTATACCGCTGGTAGATGGTGAATTTGAATATTCCATTGACGGAAATAATTTTCAGGATTCTAGGGAATTTGATGTTTCGGGTGGGATTTATACGGTTTTTATGAGAGATAAAGCAGGCTGTGAGACAATTTCGCAAGACTTCCCCCATCTTGTATTTCCGAAGTTCATAACCCCTAATGGCGATGGTTACAATGATGTTTTTAGAGTTAAAGGTCTTGATTTTTTCAGCAAATCAAGGATAAGTATCTATGATAGGTATGGGAAGTTGTTAAAATCGGGAAATGGGCAAAACTTCAATTGGGACGGAAGGCTGGATGGTCGTGAGCTGCCGTCTACCGATTATTGGTATGAAATAAAGATTGAGAATTTCCCGGTGCGAAAAGGTCATTTCAGCCTTATACGCTAATAGTTTTAATACGCTGATTATTAAGCGCCACTAAAGTCATAATTCCGATAATCATCAGCATAATATAGCTAAAGTCTATATTTAAATCTAAAAGGAAACCAACCAAAAGAGGGCCCAGGGCGGTACTAATAACCATAAACATAGTAAAGACACTCCTGATGGCTCCCATTCTCTCTGTTCCGTACATTTCAGCAATAAGGGACGTTTGCACGGTGCCCGACATACCTACCGTAATTCCCGCAAGGATAAGAAAAATGAAAGCGCCCATTATACTTTCCATAAACGCAAAAGGTACAAGGCCAATTATAATGGGAATTAAAAACCAGCGAAACATTTTTCTGGCGGTGAATTTATCGACCCACATTCCGCCGAAAATAGAAAACAGCAGTCTAGTGATCGCGTAAACCGTAAAGAAACTGGCGTACAACTGCACCGACCAGCCTTTATTTTCAACAAAAACATATTGGTAGAAAAATATCGCTGTAATAGAAAAACTCAGAATAAAACTCGCGGGCATCATTATGCCAAATCGCTTTTCAAAAACCACACTTTTATAATCTTTAAGCAGAGTCCAGGTTGAAGGTCTTTTTTGTGTTGAAAGCTGTTTGTCGAATTCACTTAAGTCGGTAAAGCGTAATCTAATTAAGTAAAGCAATAAGCCAATACCACTAGCAATAGTAGCTACACGCCAGTCAAACCAGGAAATCAATAAAGCAATGATAACGGGAAAGATTGCTTCTCCAATTGAATAGCCCAAAGAAGAAATGCTTAGGGCCTTACCGCGATTTTTATTGAAGTATTTCGAAATTATCGTCATACTTATATGACTTAATAAGCCTTGCCCCATTAATCTTAATCCCATTAATGCGATAAAGAGGAGAAAAATGTTGAAGGAAAAACCTAAAAGAATTGCAGATAGAGCAAGGCCCAGAACCGTATATGCGGTAACTTTTTTCGCCGGTTTATGATCTACGGTATGCCCTACAGTGAGCATTATTATGGAAGCAGCCACGGTGCATCCGGCATAAATGGCTCCAAAAGAACCTTCGGTTAGACTGAAGTCTCTGATTATCTCAGGAACGTAAAGTGATATAAGAAAGGTTTGTCCAAAACTTGAAAGAAAAGTCAATAACCAACCAAAACTTACTTTTCTAAAATGTTCTTTTGCGAAATAGTAAAACTCCTTCAAATCCTGTTTTAATTAAAGTTAGGCTGTCAAAGGTAAAATCTATAATTCAAAGTTTATTATTATTTTCAGCATTTTCAAAACCGTTTCGGTGTGCTCTTTTAAGTATTTAAGGAAAATTCAAGAAAATTTGTTTTTCTATTGATTACTTTTGAAATAGTGCTTAACAATCAATTATTATGTAGATGATAGAAAAAAAGGTAATTGCCGATATTCAGAAGCAAAAGCAACTTCCCAACTTAAAGTTAAGTATTAAGGAAAAAACTGAAGCTTTCGTCGATAAGCTCTTCTATACCCTTTTTGACGCAGATACCCGGGTGGAGGATAATATTGAGGAACTGGAAAAGGATTTTTCTGAACTGGCTGAACTCGTATGCTGGCAACCGGATAAATCCTGTCACGAAATTTGGTGTGGTTACCTGAGACTTCTTCCGGAAATACTAACAAAATTGAATAAGGATGCCAGTGCTATGGCCCAGAATGATCCCGCTGCGAATTCTGTTGAAGAAGTATATTTATCTTACCCGGGATTCTTTGCCATTGCCATTTACAGATTAAGCCACGAATTTTATAAGATTGGCTTTCCGTTGGTTCCAAGATTAATGACCGAATGTGCACACACCCTAACGGGAACAGATATTAACCCCGGTGCAGAAATTGGAGTTCCCTTCTTTATAGACCACGCAACAGGAGTTGTTATAGGTGAAACAGCCATTATAAAAAACAATGTAAAGATCTATCAGGGAGTCACTCTTGGAGCTCTTTACGTAGACAGGAATTTAAGGGATACCAAGAGACATCCTACTATTGAAGATAATGTGACCATTTATGCCAATGCCACCATTCTTGGAGGAGAGACGGTGGTTGGGGCAAATAGTATGATTGGAGGGAATGTGTGGTTAACAAAATCGGTTCCGGAGAATTCTATAGTCACTCATAACCCGCAGATTAACATTAAAAACAGCATGGAATAATATGAATGATTCAATATTAAATCTAATAGGAAATACTCCCCTGGTAAAAGCCAATAGATTGGTTAAAAACCCCAATGTTCAGCTTTATTTTAAGCTTGAGGGCCAGAATCCCGGTGGAAGTGTGAAGGACAGGGCTGCTTATAATATGATAAAAAGTGCTTTGGAGAGAGGTGAAATTAATAAGGAGACCAGGTTAATTGAACCTACAAGTGGAAATACAGGAATTGCTCTTGCGATGATCGCTGGTATTTTTCATCTGAATTTAGAACTCGTAATGCCAGAGAATTCTACAATAGAACGCGTGCAAACCATGAGAGCCTATGGAGCGACCGTAACTTTAACAGATGCTGAAGGAGGCATTGAGGGAGCCCGTGATTATGCTGAAGCCAAGCTAAAAGATGGAGATCATTATATGTTCAATCAATTCGCAAATGACGATAACTGGAAAGCACATTATAACAGCACTGGTCCCGAGATCTGGAACGATACCCATCATAAAATAACTCATTTTGTTTCATCTATGGGAACCACAGGTACAATTATGGGAACTTCAACCTATTTAAAAGAAAAGGATAAAGATATTCAAATTGTTGGGGTGCAACCTACTGATGAATCCAGGATTCCGGGAATCCGGAAATGGAAAGAAGAATATCTCCCTAAAATATTTAAAAAAGAGAAAGTAGATCGTATTCTGGAAGTTAGTGAAGAAGAGGCAAAACTAACAACTATAAAACTTGCCCGCCAGGAAGGTATTTTTGCTGGAATGAGTAGTGGTGGAGCAGCGGCAGCGGCAGTTCGCTTATGTGAAGAGTTAGAAAGCGGCCTGGTGGTAAGCATAATTTGTGATCGTGGCGATCGCTATTTATCATCTGATCTTTTTGACGTATAAAAAAACACGGCCCTAACCAGGGGCCGTGTTCTCTTCTGAAAAACTAAAACTACATTGCTGCGAGTTTACCCATTCCGGATTTATCTAAGTTTACCCTGATGTTTTTGCTTTTAGACCCGTTTCTAAGTTTAATTTTATAGAACTCCTTATCCAAAGCCCAGCTGTTCCTGGAGGACGCGATATGCTTATTTCCTACAATCGAGTAATCTGGATTTTGTTTTAGTATACTTACTGTAGTCTCATAAGGCATTTTTACATTTTTGAAAACCTGGTGACTGGTTAATAGATCCCCTTTTTCATTAAACCTAACTTTTAGGTCTCCTTTGTTAGTCTTAAAGGTGACATAGTAAGTGTCGTAATCTGAATCCCGGTTGGCAGCGATAAATTTTTGAATATCAAAATTTTCACGTACAAACCTTAGAGGGCTTTCATTAAAGTGCCCGGTGTATTTCTCTGGAATACTCACAATTAATGCATGTGAATCGGGATCCAATTTGAGTGCTTCGGAGCTTAGCTCCATTGTTACTTCATCCAAACGGATGACTTTTTGTGCATAGCTGGAGAATACAATCCCCATAAATACTATGCTGAAAATTAACTTTTTCATGACAGTATATTTTTTAGATTCATGTAAAGATATCGCAGGTATAAAAGAAGAAATACTACGTAAGTAGCACTAAGTCAATATTATATAATATTTAACGCTTGTTGTATTTAACCGGAAGAGTGATTTTTTTCGGCTTGCTTTAAAAGTAATTCCAGGTTTTTGATTTCAACTTTTTTCCGACTAATTTTTAGAATACCATCTTTTTTAAATTGCTGCAGATGCCTGTTCACCACAGCACGGGTAGAACCTATTAGATTAGCCAGTTCGTCATTAGAAAGATCATTTATTAGTTCCAGTTTTTTTGACTTCTTGTTAATATGCGTCAATATTAATCTAGCAAGACGACTGGAAATATCTGCCAACACAACGTTTGAAGTGTATTCCTCGAGGATACGAATCTGTCTGCCCATATAGTGCAAAAGCGATTTATTGATCTGCGGAAATTTCACTATCCACTCACGCATAGTTTCAATGGGAACAGAAAGAAGGATGGCTTCATCTAAAGTTTCATAAAAAACCTTGTGCTCACAGTTTTCAAGAAGGCATAAAACATCAAATACATCGTTCTTTTTTAAAAGAAACAAAGTGAATTCCCTGGCGCTTTCGGGGTCTACGCGGTAAATTTTCACTCTTCCTTCAGCGATAATGTAGAATTTATAAAGGGTTGGAGTTTTGGTGATATTACAGGTGTTTTTTGGCCAGACCTCTTCCTGAAATGCAGTTAAAAAACCAGCTAGTTTTTCCTCCTCCAAATCTTTAAATAGAATATTTTCCCTTAATAAGTCTATATAATTTTCCCCAATCATAAAATCGAAATTTATGTTTTTGCAATTTCAGAAAACAAGGGGGGAGTGAGGAATTTTCAATTTGAGGTGAACGAAGATATTTCTATAAAAATATAAAAAAAGAAAATTCAATTTTTTATTTCCTACATAAATATTTTCCTAAACTTAAGAAATCAGCTATTTTTGCAAAATTGGAGTTATTAAAAGATACTATGGAGGTTGAAACATTTGGAATTGAAGACAAGAAAGTAGATAAGCAATTATATGATTATCAGCAGGAAGATATTAAAAAGATCTTCAAGGTAGTCGATGAACACCCTGAGCATTATAATTTGCTTTATCAATTGCCTACCGGCGGGGGAAAGACCGTAATTTTCTCTCAAATGGTGAGGGAATACATTCAGCGTACCCAAAAGAAGGTGTTAATTCTTACCCACCGCATTGAATTGTGTAAGCAAACCTCAACAATGCTTACCGACTTTGGAGTGCGTAACAAGATAATTAACAGCAAGGTTAAAGAGTTACCCGATCAGGAAGATTATATGTGTTTTGTAGCAATGGTAGAAACACTTAATAACCGACTAAATGATGAAAAGCTTGAGATTGAGGATATCGGGATGGTTATTATCGATGAGGCCCATTACAATTCCTTCAGAAAACTGTTCAAATTCTTTGAAAAATGCTTCATCCTTGGTGTTACGGCGACTCCCTTAAGCTCCAATATCAAATTACCAATGAAGGATAATTATCGGGAATTAATTGTTGGAGATTCAATTGCTTCACTCATCGACAAAGGCTTTCTTGCCAAAGCAAATACCTACAGTTATAATGTTGGTTTAACCAGTCTTAAGGTGGGAATGAACGGGGATTATACGGTGAAATCTTCCGAAGAACTTTATACCAATTACAGCATGCAGGAGAAGCTCCTGAATGCTTATTACGATAAATCCAGAGGTAAGAAAACCTTAATCTTCAATAACGGTATCAATACTTCTATTGAAGTTTATGAGACTTTTAAAAATGCTGGACTTCCTATACGTCATCTTGACAATACCACCGGGAAACAGGACCGTAAGGATATTCTAAAATGGTTTAAACATACTCCCGGTGCCATTGTTACTTCGGTTAGTATTTTAACCACTGGTTTTGATGAACCTACTGTAGAAACCATTATTTTAAACCGGGCCACAAAATCGCTTACTCTTTATTTTCAGATGATTGGTAGGGGCTCAAGAATTCTACCCGGCAAATCTGAATTTTCGGTTTTAGACCTGGGGAACAACCTTTCTCGTTTTGGTGAATGGAGTACCCCGGTAGACTGGCGACAAATCTTTAGAGCTCCGGACTTCTATTTTGAAAATCTACTTAGTGATGAGGAGATCGAAAGGGAATTTAAATATGAAATGCCTCCGGAAATAAGAGAGAAATTCGCCAAAACTGAAGATGTTGATTTTGATGTGGAAGCTGCCTATGATAGAGTGGTTAAGCAGGGGCTTAGGTCCAAAGCAGTGTTGGAATGGTCTATGGAGCAACACGTAAAAATGTGTGTTGAAAATAGTGAAGATGTTTTTGATGCCAGGCTGCTGATTAAAGAATTAAAGGATGATATATCGTCCAGGATCAAGCAGTATTCTTATTGCATTAGTAAGAGCACACAAAACTATAGGGATTGGCTGGAAGAGGATTATTCCCGAAAACTAAGATTAGCTATCAATAAGGAGTTTTAATGCTAAAAAAATATAAAATTGAGCCGGCAAGATTTTCCTTCCGGCTTTTTTTTATTCATCTTCCGCATCCACCGATTTTATATCCTGTTCTACGAATTCTCTTTCCCTAACTGAGCCTCCGGCCACAATTGCTGCAGCGATTATTACAAGATTTTTAATGATGTATTGTCCTTCGGTTGTGAGCACAAAAGGAAATTCTTCAAAACAAAGTCAGCAGGCTTTAAAAAAGGAACCCAAGGCTATTCATATCTTAAATGAAGGCTACAAACATTGCAAGGCAATTGCTTCTGATAAAGAATCTACCCTTTTAGAGGAAACCCATTTCTGGAAAAAACTTAATAATAAAAATCTTAAAGAAGATGGAGTGATTTTCAGTGAAGGTAAATCTTTAGATCCGGAGGCTTTTGTTGAAGCGATAGGGAAACATCGCTTCTGGGACCGGAAGAAATCAGATGATATTCCTGCATAAGGTTAAGGTAGGTAGATTGCCGATTAAAGGTTTAAAGGACTTAGGCTCTTTAAACCTTTAATTGTTTTTCTTTCCACCAAACAGTCTTTTAAAAAATCCTTTCTTCTCTTTCTTTTCCTCCTGTTTTTCGGTGTGTTTATTTCGTTCCTCGTTCTGATCATTTTTACCAAACAATCGTTTAAAGAAACCGTCACGTTTTTCAGGTTCGCAATCCAGCATCTCGATCACTTCAGCTGAAACCGGAAATTTTGCCCGGGTTATTTCCTTAAATTGAGGTTCGGCGTTCATTCTTTGCATCAGTTTTCCGAAGACCGGCAAGGCAGAATTCGCGCCCTGGCCTATATAGGTATTCCTGAACCCAATACGATGATCGTCACTTCCCACCCAGGTTACGGTAACCAGGTTTGGGGTCATCCCCACAAACCATCCGTCTTTATTGTTTTGAGTAGTTCCGGTTTTCCCGGCAATGTCGTTTCTTAAACCATAGGTGCTTCTAAGCCTGGATGCCGTGCCTTCATTTACCGTAGCTTTCATCATTTCCACCATCACCTGCCTGTTCGTTTCAGAAAGGGCAGGGGTGTTGCCGTTTGTAGGTTTAAATTCAACTAAGAGATTTCCGTTGCCATCTTCTATTTTGGTGATATAAAAGGGCTCACTATATATTCCATCATTAACAAAAGGGGTGAAGGCAGTAGTAAGTTCCGCCAAGCTCATTGAAGCCGTACCCAGAGCAATGGAAGGCACCGCCGGAATTTCAGAATCGATTCCCATTCTCCTGGCCTGATCGATGACATTGTCGATGCCGGCCTCCATTAAAACCTTTACCGCGATGGTATTCATAGACTTGCTCAGAGCCTCCTTCATGTTATAGTTCATATAGGGATCGTCGTCATCACTGCCGGAATTAGATGGTGTCCATCCGCCTTCATAGGTGATTTCCCGGGCAGAGAAGTAGGTGCAGGGCTCGATCCCATTTTCCAGGGCTGCCGAATAAACTATAGGCTTAAAAGTGGAACCTACCTGGCGTTTACTCTGTGATACGTGATCGTACTGAAAATAACGGTAGTCAATGCCACCAACCCAGGCCTGAACCGCTCCGGTACCGGGTTCTACCGCCAGCATCCCCGAATTCAAAAACTTAAGGTAGTGCTCAATACTGTCTTTTACACTGGCAGTTTTGGTGACAGTACCATTATATTCAAAAAGTTCCATTGGCCGGGTTCTATCCAGCTCAGCCATAATTTCTTCTGCAGATAAACCTTCATTTTCCAGATTTTTATAAGGTCTGGAGCTCTTTATCGCGTCTTCCAGAATTTTAGGATTTCGTTTCCAGGGTGTCGCCTCGCCGTAGGACTTTTCGTGCTGTTCCTGTAAAGCAGCCATATGTTCCTGCATCGATTCTTCGGCCAGCTCCTGCATTCTGTAGTTTAATGTGGTGTGCACAATGAGTCCGTCACGGTAAATATTATATTTCTTGCCATCTTTATTTTTTAGAGTATCAAGGACCTTGCTTACATCCTTGCGAACCTGTTCTCTAAAATAGGGTGCCAGACCCTTATCGTGGCCGTAATTTTTATAATTCAAAACCAATTCTGCTTCCTGGGCTTCTTTTTCTTTTTCTTTTGAAATGAAATCATACTTTTCCATTTGTGAAAGCACAACGTTTCGCCTTTGTTTGCTGCGTTCAGGGAAGATGCGAGGATTATAATAATGTGAAGCCTTAAGCATTCCCACCAATACCGCAGATTCTTCTATATTTAATTCTGAAGTGTGTTTTCCGAAGAATTTCATTGAGGCGCTCTCAATTCCGAAAGTATTATCGCTAAACGGTACGGTATTGAAATAAAGCCTGATAATATTTTTTTTATCATAAGTTCCCTCCAGTCTATTGGCGATCACAACCTCCTGAAATTTATTCACTACAATTCCCAGGAATCCATAATCCTTTCTTCCGTAGATATTTTTAGCGAGCTGAAGCGTGATGGTGCTGCCGCCTCCTGCAGATTCATCCTGAAGTAAAATAGATTTAAAAAACACCCGCATGAGGCTTCGGGAATCAATACCGCTATGATTATAGAAGCGAACGTCTTCAGTAGCGATAAGAGCATCTATCAAATGCTGTGGAAATTCTTCATATTTTACCGGCTGCCGGTCGTGAATATAAAATTTTCCTATCAATTGGCCTTCCGAAGAAAGCACCTGGGTGGCACGGCTTTGTTGTAGTTCGCTTAATTCTTTGGAAGATGGAAGTTTGCCCCAGGCACCAAAATAAATACTTGCAAAGAACAAGATCCCGAGCGCAACTAAACTTCCAATTATAATTAAACCCAATTTAAGTTTGGGTGAGTTTTTAATCTTTAATAACAATGACATAGGTTAAATTAACGGCTACAAATTAACGAAGACTTGAAAAGAGTAGTTCACTATTTATGCCAACTTTAAGTTTTACCCGCGGATATAAAAAAAGCCGGCCACAAATTGAATTGTGCCGGCTACTTTTGGGCAAAGTTCATAAGACTTGGTGTTTATGGTTCTATTACTAAATTCTTGTGATGTTTCCAGGCTGATGCAAAATGGTTGTTTTTAATTACGCGGAAATGCTTCCTGCGTTTTAAGAACCCTGCCTTGCGTTGTCCAATTTCCATCATCATATTCTCCAGGGTTTTCATAATCTATAAAATTAAATGGTTGAATTATTAACTTAAATAGCGTCTTTGGCTATCCCAGCTGCTTCGGCTGTTTTGTTTCTTTGTGTTTAAAAATGCTCTGCGGTTAATCTTTGAAGGTTTCATAATAATTACTTTTAAAGGTTGAACTATTAACTTAAATAACGTCTTTGTTTATCCCAGCTGCTTCGGCTGTTTTGCTTCGTCGTGTTTAAAAATTCTCTGCGGTTGATCTTTGAAGATTTCATAATACTTGTTTTTAAGGTTGATAAATTAACGTAAATAACGTCTTTGACTATCCCAGCTGCTTCGGCTGTTTGTTTTCTCTGTGTTTAAAAATGCTCTTCTTGTGGTTTTGAAAGTTTTCATCGTTTAAAAGTTTTATTGTTTACCTAATAGACTTAGATAGAATAGGTTTGTTACAGTACTATGCATAAAACAGTAGTAAATTAACATATTATTAACTATTAGACTGGTTTTCAATAGTAAAAGAGTGGGGGTAAGGACAGATTTAAATAAAAAATGCGAACCCATCGGTTCACATTTTTCTATAAGTAACAAGGAAGTGTGATCTAAGTTTTCTGAATTTCTCTAGCAACAGCTTGAACTTCGTCTAATACCCTTAGCAGATTTTCTCCCCAGAGCTTTGCAATTTCTTTTTCGGTATAGCCTCTTTTAACGAGCTCTGCCGTAACATTGAGGGTTTCTGAAGCATCCTGCCAGCCTTCTATTCCGCCACCGCCGTCAAAATCAGAGCTAATGCCAACATGGTCTATTCCTATTAAGTCGACCATATAATCTATGTGGTCTACAAAATCGCTAACGGCCACCGGCTGTATTTCCTCTTTAAGTTTTGCAACATCTCCCTCAGCAGCGGTTCTTATTTTTTGGAATTCGGCATAATAAATATTTCTGTCGGCCTGTGGGAGGTTACTGATACTGTCCCGCTCAAGAATAGAGAAATTCATCTCCTCTGCCTTTTTCTCGTACACTTTGTTTCTGGCTTCAGAAAAAGCTTTGTTTTTTTCGGTATTTACATACCCGCTGAAAGCTACTGTTTGTACAACTCCGCCGTGTTCTTTGAATAGCAATAATAACTCGTCATCTAAATTCCTGCTGTGGTCACATAATTCCCTGGCTGAGGAATGAGATGCGATAAGAGGCGCTTTGGAAAGCTCGAACATTTGTTTGATAGATTCTTTTGAGGGGTGCGAAACGTCTATCATCATTCCGTATTTATTCATTTCAGCGATAACCTCTCTTCCAAGATCGCTTAGCCCATTGTGAAGCCAAACATCGTTTTCTTCTCCGGTATTCGAATCGCAAAGCTGACTGTGGCCCTGGTGAGAAAGAGACATATAGCGTGCGCCCAGTTCATAGAATTTCTTTACGTTCTTAATGTTCTCTCCAATTGGATATCCGTTTTCAACACCAATCATTGCAACCTTTTTACCAGAGGCATGTATTTGTCTGACCTCTTCTGAAGTGGTTGCAAGCCCAATTTTATCAGGAGCGAGTTCATTTACCAATTTATGGATGGCGATAAATTTCTGCATTGCATTATTATATGCGGCCTCAAAGCCTTCTGCATTCATTTCATCCTGGCCGGTGTAAACAATAAACCACGCAACATCCAATCCGCCGGCTTCCATTTTAGGAAGATTCACCTGGGTGTCCAGGTTCATGGAATAGTTGCTTTCATCGGTGAAGTTATTCACGTTGATATCGGCATGGGTATCTATGGTAATAATTTTATCCTGGATCTTTTTGGCTTTATCAAGAGTTTCCTGGTCGTAGTTTTGAGCTTGTACACTAAAGGCACTCAGAAGCACCAGTAAAGAGGTTTTAAAAATTTTCATGATAGCTTATTTTATAATTGTTGAAATTAGGAATATTTTTTCAATAGGCATAAGATATAGGCCCTCATTGTGAATCATAAGCAGACCTCAGATTTTTTAGATTAGTATCAATTTTTTCAGCTTGCGATTATTTTTGTATTTTCAATAGGATTTTCAGCTACATTTGGTACTCATTTAGTCTTATTAATGGAAAAATTTATTGTGGTTAACCAGCCTGAAACCTGGAACTTAGCACTTGAGAAGGTTCAGATAATTTCAGCACATTCTTATCTTACGAATCCGGAATATGCGAAAATTAAAAAGGCACGGATTTTTAACCTATGTAAGGATTATTCTTACCAATCCCGCGGATATTATGTTTCACTTTTAGCCGAAGCCAGGGGCCATCTGGCGATTCCCACAGTTACAAATCTGGTAGATCTTCGTGAGCCAAAACTCGTAAAAATCGTTTCTGAAGAATTTGATGATCTCATCCAAAAAAGCCTGAAAAATATTAAATCTCAGGAATTTACCCTTAGTATTTATTTTGGTCAAAACGTTGCTCAAAAATACCGCGAACTTAGCGCTATGTTCCACCGGCATTTTCAGATACCCTTTCTAAGGGTGAAATTTAACTTTACTACCAAATGGAATATTAAAAATATAAAAGCAATTTCAGAGGCCGAAATCCCTGAAGAACATAAAGAAAGTATGCGGGTATTTGCCGCCCAGTATTTTGCCAAAAAACGTTATGATACTCCTCGCCTGGTCAATGCAGATTATGACCTGGCGATTCTGGTTAATCCAGAAGATCCTGCGCCACCAAGTAACCCCAAGGCCATTAAAAAATTCATTGAAATTGGGGAAAAAATGGGGTTTAATGTTGAAGTAGTATCCCCTAAAGATCTTTCCCGTTTATCTACTTTCGATGCATTATTTATTAGGCAGAGCACCGAGGTTAACAACGAGGCCTATGCCTTTGCCCGAAAGGCCCAACAGGAAGAAATAGCCATTATAGATTATCCCGAGGCGATTTTAAAATGCTGTAACAAGGTATTTATGGCCGAGGCCCTTCAAAACGCCGGGATTCCTACGCCTAAAACGGTGATTGTTCATAGAGATAATAAAAATTCGGTTCTTGAAACCACAGGGCTCCCTGTAGTTTTAAAATCTCCCGATTCCACCTTTTCCTTTGGTGTAAAAAAAGCAACCACCGAAGATGAATATCAGGAAATGGTAAATACTATGCTGAAAAAATCTGATCTGGTAATTGCCCAGGAGTTTTTACCCTCAGAATATGATTGGCGCATAGGTATTCTGGATGACAAACCATTTTATGCCTGCAGGTATTATATGGCAAAAGACCATTGGCAGATCTATAACTGGAACGCCGCCGAAAAGGACAATCAGGACGGAAATGCCGATAGTTTGCCTATAGAGGAAATACCTAAAAAAGTATTGGATGCCGCCCTGAAATCGGCTAAAATAATGGGGAAAGGCCTGTATGGAATTGATGTAAAAGAGATAAATGGTAGGGCCCTGGTTATAGAAATTAACGACAATCCTAATATAGATGCCGGAGTAGAGGATGGGTATTATGGCGATCAGGTTTATACTGATATTCTCGGCGCTTTAAAAAGCAGACTTGAAAAAAAATAATAATGAACTATCATCTCTTTGAAGTTTTTGGCATTGAGCTGGAATATATGCTGGTACGAAAGGAAGGTTTGAAAGTAAATCCGATTGTAGACCAGCTTCTCACTAAGAAAAACGGAAGTTTAACCCCTGATATTGATAATGGTAAAATTGAATGGAGCAATGAGCTGGTAGCGCATGTGCTCGAACTTAAAACCAATGGACCAACAGGAAACCTGGAAGATCTTGATACGCTTTTTTCTGAAAATATTCAGGAGATCAATTCCCTGTTGGAGGAATTTGATACTTTGCTTTTGCCTTCGGCCTCTCATCCCTTAATGCAACCAAAAACTGAAACTCAGCTCTGGAAGCATAGTTACAGTAAGATCTACGCCTTATATAACCGCATTTTTGATTGCAGCGGCCATGGATGGAGCAATGTGCAGAGTATGCATATTAACTTACCATTTTATAATGATGCTGAATTTGGAAAATTACACGCAGCCGTGAGGATCCTGCTACCAATAATTCCCGGGTTAAGCGCGAGCTCCCCAATTTTTGAAGGAAAAGCAACAGGATTTAAGGATTCCCGCCTGGAGGTCTATAAAACCAATCAAAAAGAGATTCCGACAATGACGGGGAAGGTTATCCCCGAACAGGTTTTTACCAAAGCAGACTACTACCAAAGAATTTTCAAACCCATTAATACCGCTATAAAGCCCTTTGATACTGAAAATATCCTGGATCATCATTTTCTCAATTCCCGAGGAGCAATAGCACGATTTGACAGAAACGCTATTGAAATACGCGTCATAGATATTCAGGAGTGCCCGGCCGCAGATATCGCAATCGCCGTTTTAATAATTGAAAGCTTGAAATTATTATTAAGTGGGGAATTGATTGCCCTGGATGAACTCAAGAAATGGCATGAAGATGACCTCTTCGGAATCTTTAATTCGGTAATTCAAAATGCTGAAAACACCCAAATTAGTAACGAAGCCTATTTAAAGATTTTCGGAATAGAAGAGGAAGTAAACGTCAGGCAAATCTGGGAGAAATTATACGAAAGGGTACAATCCCAAATTTCCTTAAAACATCAGAATACCATTGAATATATTCTAGAGAATGGCAGCCTGTCTACCAGAATACTCAAGAAAATCGATGGGGATTTTTCAAAAGAAAAAATAAGAAAGGTCTATTCTCAACTCGGGGAATGCCTGGCTAACAATCAATTATTAAAAGTGTGAGGTTAATCTTAACCTGCGAACATGCATTCAATAAAATTCCTGAGGAATACAGAGACCTATTTCCGAAAACCAGGGGTATTCTTGGGAGTCACCGTGGCTACGATCCTGGTGCCCGGGATCTATTTGAACATCTTATAGCTTTAGGGGACTTTAATTATACTTATAAAATTAGCAGATTGCTGGTTGAAGTCAACCGCTCCATTGATCACCCTCATTTATTTTCTGAATTCACTAAAGGAATTTCTTCAACAGAAAAAAATAAAATAATCACCAGATGGTATATTCCATATAGGAATGAAGTAGAAGATCAAATTAGAAAATTAATTGGCAGCGGGGAGAAGGTGGTCCATTTATCTGTTCATAGTTTTACTCCCGTTCTAAAGGGGGAGATACGGAATGCAGATATTGGTCTTCTTTATGATCCATCTCGCAAGGAGGAGAAAGTAATTTGTAAAGATTTAAAATCAAAGTTAAGAGAAGAAGATTCCACTTTAAAAATAAGGTTTAATTATCCCTACCTGGGAAAGGCTGATGGATTTACAACCTATTTGAGAAAGAAATTTCCGGAGAATTATTCGGGGATAGAGCTGGAGGTAAATCAGAAATTCGTAAAAAATAATAAGATGGATATAAAACTAAAAGAGGCCATTTTTAAAGCCCTTCAAAAAACTTTAAAATAATCCCTGAATTGCAAACTTTCCCTTATTGATGAACCCCTTAAAATTGCCGAATATTTCATAAATTGAATAAATTTTCAAGTGATGAAATTTATAGAAATCAAAGATCTGAACGATGATACGTTCTATCTTAACAAGGCACAGATCATGTATGTTGCCTTTCAGGAAGATTCAGGATGTCATGTGGGACTTAGCAACGGATTGCAGATTAAAACCAATGCCAGCTACGAGGAACTAAAAGATCTGATGGACGATTAAAAAAAACCCTGAAATCATTAGACTTCAGGGGTTTTTTATATAAAAAGTGTGTGATGATTACTTGATCTCCACTACTTCAAGGTCAAAAACAAGATCTTTTCCGGCTAGAGGGTGATTTCCGTCTACCACGATAGATTCGTCTTTTACTTCTTTTACTACAAGATTCATTTCTTGTCCGTCAGGGCTTTTAGAAACTAGTCCCATTCCAACTTCAGGTTTGATCTCTTCGGGAAGTTGAGATTTTGGCACTTCCTGGATAAGCTCTTCTCTTGGCTCTCCGTAAGCTTCTTCTTTAGAAATATTGATGGTTTTCTTCTCGTTTACTTTCATGTCGATAAGGCCATTTTCAAAACCTGGAATTAACTGTCCTTCACCCATAGTGAACTCAATTGGCTCCCCACGTTCAACAGAGCTATCAAAAACCTGTCCGTCAGTTAGTTTTCCGGTGTAATGTACCTTAACCGTGTCATTTTGCTTTACTTGACTCATAATAATATTTTTCGAGTTTAAAAATAGGCTAATCTTCAGCCATTTAAAGCTGCAAAGTTACAGTTATTAAGATGAAACCCAAATTAAGCGCCGGCGAATCCCTTATCTTGTGTAAAGATTAACAATGTTTCCAAAATAAGAAATTATTAAATTCCGGTATATCTCGCAGCACACAAGAGTCTGGTAATCAATGTAAGAACCTATTTAATTGGAATTTTAAATATTAAAAGATACATTTATTAACTTAAATTTAGAATTTCCGGGTAGTAAATTTACCAAGGAATGACAAAGTACGAGTAGTAATCCGGTTCATGAACGAGACAACGGTACCGTTTGGTAATATGCTCCAAGATTCCTAAAATGTCTTCATTTGGAAATAAATTAAATTTCTAAGAGTAATGATCGTGATGCGCTTAATGTCAACAGTGACTTTCTTAATGTTTCTCTCTATGCTTGCAGGTTTTTCAGCCTGCAATTTTGAAACTAAAAAATCTCCTGAATCTACAGTGATTTGGGATAGTCTTGAAGTTACTGCTTCGGCATATAATTCCTTAAGTTGGCAAACCGCAGGAGGTAATCCCAGCATTACCGCTTGGGGAGATACCCTGAAAACAGGCTTAAAAGCGATCGCTGTTTCCAGGGATTTAATCGAAAAAGGTCTTGATCATAATACCCCCGTTAAAATTGAAGGTTTTGACGGGGTTTTTCTTGTAAAAGATAAGATGCATTACCGGTGGAAAAATAAAATAGACATTTATATGGATGAAGATGTTCAAAAAGCAAGGGAGTGGGGCAGACGTAAGGTGAAGATATATTTTGCGAAAACAGAAGTAGACACACTCAATTAAAAATTCTAAAAATGAAACATCATGTGAGAGCAGCACTGGAAAAAATCATTTATTTTTTCAGAGTGCATGTATCCAGAAAGCATGATGAATTTCCTTATTATCTTCTCATATTTATTTCATTCATAATCTTTATTGGCGGGATCAATATTTTTGTGGAATTAACCGAGGAATTATCAAGCAAAGCCCTTTTAAAATTTGATCACCAGGTAACTTCTTTTATTGTCTCCTTTAGAGATCCCGATTATCACGGATTCATAGAATTTATTACAGATATAGGCGACTTTTATGGTTACCTCATAAGTACAACTCTAGTTACCATATTCCTGTTTTGGAAGCTTAGGAACTGGAAATTCATCATTCAGCTGGTAGGAGTAATAATTCTGGCTTCTCTTTCAAATATTGGTTTAAAAAGGGCTATTGATCGTGCCAGGCCCGATGTAGAACACCTGGTGGTAGTAGAAAGCTTAAGTTATCCCAGCGGTCATTCAATGAGTGCAATGGCTTTTTACGGATTTCTTATTTACCTGCTTTTTCATATTAAAATGTCCAGATTTTTACGAAGCTTTCTTGTAGTGTTTTTTGTTCTGGTTATTCTTAGCATAGGTTTAAGCCGAATTTATCTTGGAGTACATTATCCTTCAGATGTTATTGCGGGCTTTCTTGGAGGTTTTATTTGGGTAGCTTTTTGTATAGTGCTTTTTAACCTGATTGACCTTTTAAGAAGGAGAAAAAGAAATAACAGCGAAATGGAAGAAAACCTGCAAACCTGACTCTATTTTTCTTTATTAATTCGGTTTAAAATCAGATATTTGGATAGACTTTTAAGATGTTTATAGTTTAATTTTAAACTATCAAATGAACTTAAGAAAAATATATTATTCTACGCCATTTAAAATTTCAGAACTTCTGGTCTTCTTTGGGTTGGCACCTTATTTAACCGGAATTTACCTGGAAGGATGGAATAAAATTATTCCACTTGTATTCATTGCTGCCTTCTTCTTTATTTTGCTTTCCCGGTTTACCAATTTTAATCATGAGATCTTCTTTCGTTTTGATCCCGTTTATTTTAGAAAAAGCATTCCAAGGTTGGTTTCCATTACCCTTCTAATGATAATATTTACTGGCTGGGTTTTCCCGGATCTGTTTTTTGAATTTCCTGTAGAGGAATCACAGAAATATTTAATTACTTTTTTCCTGTATCCTATAGCCTCAGTAGTGCCGCAGGAATTTATTTACAGGGTTTATTTTTTCGAGAGATACAGAAATCTATTGCCTTCAAAGTTTTTGTTGATGTTCGCAAATACACTTATTTTTGGTCTTACCCATTTAATCTATGATAATTGGTTGGCACCTATTGCCACCTTTCTGGCCAGCTGGATTTTTATCTTTAACTATTTTAAAACCGAAAGCTTTCTCAATGTTTCCCTTGAGCATTATTATTATGGATTTATAATTTTTACTGTAGGATTAGGGCATTTTTTCAAGTAGACAACTTTCTAAAAACCAAGGTTTCCTAATATCCACCAGAGAATAATAAAAACCACGATCATCCCAAAACACCCACAACCACCTCCTAATTTTTTAGCTCCCCATCCTGCCAGTAAAGCTCTGATTATATTTTTCATAACATCTTAGAATTAGTTAGTAATTCCAAATTGGGGAGATTTACTTTTACTGAAATCCGGATTAGGAAAACTTTAGGCAGCGTGTAGAAATTTCCTAAAAGCGATTTTATAGGTTTTTTCGTATATTGAAGGTCCTTAAAACAAAAATGAATCCAATGAGAAGTTTATTATTGTTCGCCATTCTTATTACCGGCACTTTTGCATTTGCCCAACAAAAAGGTGCAAAACTGATAAAAAAAACTAATGGTTTCAGCCATCCAGAATCAGTGGTGTTTGATCAAGATCGGGAATTTGTTTATATCTCCAACATTGGGGAGAAAAAACCGGGAGATGGATTCATTTCTAAAACAAATCTTGATGGGGATGTGCTCGAGTTAAACTGGATCACGAATCTGAATGATCCCAAAGGATTGCTTATTCAGGACGATTTACTATATGTTAGTGATAATACCGATCTCGTAATAATGGATATAGAAACAGGGAGTATAACCAGTCGTATCGAGGTTGAAGGTTCAAAATTTCTAAACGATATAACCGCAGATGAAGAAGGCAATATCTATATTTCAGATACCGGGAACAGTAGTATTTATAAATTGCAAAAAGATTCTGATATGGTTACCCAATGGCTGAGTACAGAGGAACTTGAATTTCCTAATGGCTTGCTCGTGGTTGATGATCATATCTATGTTGCTGCATGGGGCAAGGAAGAGGGTGGAAATCTTTTAAAGGTATCACTTGAAACCAAAGAGATTTCTAAAATTTCTAGAAATCCTGTTGGTAATCTGGATGGAATTCAGCTAAATAATGATAACAATTTTTATATTTCAGATTGGGCCACCGGTGATGTGTTTGAAATTGACAGGAAAGGAAAATCCAGCAAAATACTAACTTCTGAAGTAAGCGCAGGAGATATTCTTTTCCACCCAGATTCCGGAAAAATGGTTTTGCCCATGAACCGACAGAATTCGGTGTGGTGGTATCAAATAAATGAATAGTCTAAAAATTATTTTCGATGCAAATAAGGGACAAAAACGATGATGAATCTGAAGACTATATTCTTCAGGATAATAAGAAAACCAGGTTTGGTACAGTTTTCATTATTATAATTCTGGCGATATTAATTGCAGCTGTGGCCATCACAGGTTTCTATTTTGATTTCTGGTAGCCTATTGCTTTATTTCATTCAGCAGTAAAAATGCCTTGTTGACATATTCTTTCTCCAGGAAAATGGCAAAATAGTTGGAGGTAGAAATCATCTCGAAAACCGGAATTCCTTCATACGCCAAAAGTTTAAACAGGTAGAAATAAAGACCCACAGACTGTGAACTGTTTTTTGGTAGGGCAATGGTTATTGAGGATAGTTCCTTCTTTACAGAAACTCTCACTTCATTCTTAAAGCAATCCTGAACCAAATCGGTGAGACTTGCAGAAACCAGGATGTTACTTTCCTGGTAATTACTCGAATAATTCAGATAAACCCCTGTTTGATCCTTCACAGATTCAAGCAATCTTGCTTTATTAGCGATAATTGTTTTTGAATTAAGAAAGGTATATTCCGTTATTCCCGAACGAACCACAATATCACCCAATTCCCGGAGATGCCTCATATTTATTTTAGTCCTGCGCGGAGCATACCTGCGCAAAGCCATAATAATAGATCCCTGTTTTACCGGTTTCTTCATTTCAGCTTCAACTTCAGGTTGGATATCGGCCGCAAGACCGCTAAAATTAACGATATCTCTCGCGATCGCATCATCTAAAAAAGGTTGATGCCGGATAATATCGTGAACACAGGTCGTTATGGCTTTCATTGTTAATTATTATACATTTTGTGCAAATGTATATAAAATGAATTATAATTTTTGTCTCCCTTATTCATAAGCCTAATTATGCACTTTCAAATAAATGCAAATGAAGGTTTTAAAATTTGGAGGGACATCGGTTGGTTCGGTAGAAAGCATTAGAAATGTGAAATCGATTAGTTGTACCGGGGATGAAAAAAAATTATTGGTTCTTTCTGCAATGAGCGGAGTCACCAATCAACTCGTGAGTATAACTGAATACATCAAATCTGATGATGTGACCGGGATAGCCAAAATTATTGCTGACCTCCAAATAAAACATTCTGAGGCTATTGAAGACCTTATTCAGGATGATTTACTTCAATTCGAAACCAAAAGAGAAATCTCTGGAATTCTTGCTGAACTCGAAGCAATTGCAAAGCTTGAATATACTGAGGAAGTTTATTCCCGGGTTGTGACTTCCGGCGAAAGGATGCTTACCTGTATTTTTTCAAAGTACCTTGAATCCTGTGGGGTTGAAAATCATTTACTCGATGCTCGTGATTTCATGAAAGTAAACAATCTCGAGAACCCAGATACAGATCTTGTAGGTGATAATTTCAGAAATACAGTTTCAAGCCTCTCAGAAGCTGATATTTATATTACCCAGGGATTTGTTCGTCTTGATGAAAATAATAAGATAAGCACCCTAAAAAGGGGAGGGAGCGATTATACCGCTACTATTCTGGGAGCAGCATTAAATGCCGAAGCTGTACAGATCTGGACCGATATAGATGGCTTTCACAATAACGATCCGCGCTATGTGGAGCAAACACATCCTATTGCAGAACTGAGCTTCGAAGAGGCAGCAGAACTTGCTTATTTTGGAGCGAAAATTCTCCATCCCCAAACGGTATCGCCGGTTATTCATAAAAATATCCCGGTTTACCTTAAAAATACTTTCACACCACATTTACCGGGAACCAGGATCTCCGGACAATCAACCGGACAAGGTTTAAAAGCAATTTCGGCAAAAGACGGGATCACTGCCATTAAGATAAAATCTAACCGAATGTTGATGGCACATGGATTTTTGCGAAAAATATTTGAGGTTTTTGACCGGCATCAAACGGCCATAGATATGATCACCACTTCTGAAATTGCAATTTCACTTACTATTGATGATAACCGAAACCTGGATAAGATCATTGAAGAGATCCAAGATTACGGTGAGATTATCGTAGAACGGGACCATTCTATTATTTGCCTTGTGGGAGAAGGAGTGATCGAAGATAAAAAAGCCAGCAGAATCTTTGAGCTGCTACATGATACCTCCATTAGAATGATCTCTTACGGAGGAAGTAACAACAATATTTCCTTACTGGTGGCTACCAGCAATAAAATTAACGTGCTTCAAAAACTTCATCAAAAAGTGTTCGAGGTGAAGCCCGTTGGAGGGTTTGTTTAGTTTTTCTGTTAGTGAACAGTTTCTGTTCCTTTTGTGTAGTGAAAACCGTCGGTTGCTAATAATTAGCCGGCGGTTTTATTTTTTTCTTCAATAAACCGGGCCATAAAATATGTACTGCGATGCAGGTGATGTCTTAACATGGCTCCGATGAAATTCTTTTCCCGATGCCCAGGGAGGCGGTCCAGAATTTGTAATTTTTTCTGAAACTCCTTTCTAAAAGTTTCTGCAGAAAACCGGGAATTAATTATTTCGAAACCACACGTTTGTACAATTTTCCACTCTGATTCATCCAGGTATAACTTAACAGCAGCATCAGAAAATTTTTCAGGATCATTTTCAATAACACCATCCCAGGGAAGATTTCCGGGGATTCCTTCAGCCCCAACTTCAGTAGTGACAGTAGGAGTGCCGCATTGCATTGCCTGGATTAGTTTTCCTTTCAATCCGGCTCCAAATTGTAGTGGAGCAAGACAAATTCGGGCTTTTTTCATTTCTTTTTCGGCATTTTCCGCTCTTCCGTGCACTAAAAAGCCATTTTTGGGATCATTTAATTTGAAGATCTTTTCAGAGGGATAGGCTCCATAAATATGCAAATTAGCTTCAGGAAGTTGCTTTCTTATCATTGGCCAGATCTTTTCTTTCAGAATTAATACTGCATTCCTATTGGGCTCATGAAGAAAATTCCCGATGCTTATAAAATCTTTTCTTTCGTTAAATCCCGACAGGGTATCAATTTCTTTAGAAGTGATTTCTTTCAGCATAAAGGGTAAATAAAGCAGTAGGCTTTCGGGAATATTAAATTCAGTAGAGAGCAATTGCATTTCCACCTCAGAAATAATCAGACTCAGGTCACAGCGATAAATTGAAGCGATCTCCCTTTTGGCAATTTCAGAGCTTAAATAGATTTCTTTGGGGTCTTTGTTTTCCTTGTAGGCCGAATGCCTTGCTTTACGAATAAAATGGAGATCTTCAGTATCCAGAATCTTAAGGGCAGCAGGGCAAAATTGGTCGACCCTCCAGCTAAACTGTTCCTCCATCATGAACCTGTCAAATAGTACTATATCAGGTTGTAAGTCTTCAATGTAACTATCAAAACTTGGAGAGTTCAGCTCGATGGCTTTTGTTATTATCCCCAAGCCTTCCAGTTCAGGAACAAAGACAGTTCGGGTGGTCGTCGTGGCAAAATGAACCTCATAGTTTTCCATCAGAAAAAAATCTATCAACTGCATCATTCGGGTGCCGGCAGCAGAAGAGGTAGGTTCTGGCCATACATAGCCAATTATGAGCAATTTTTTCATCGGTAGATCTGAATTTGTAAAGCAAAGATAATTTAAAAGCTCCCCGCCAATAATATTGAGCCAACAATCCATAAAATAAGGGAAACTACGCCTCCAATAATGAAGAAATGCCGGAAACGGTAAATTCCCATACCATAGATAATTGTATTGGTCTGGTAGCCCACGGGAGTAAAGAAACTAAAATTCGCTGCAAATAACACAGCAAGAATAAAGGGTTTTGGATCCATTTTTAAAGCAAGGGCAATGGTAATCGCAATAGGGGTAATAATTATGGCGGTAGCGTTGTTAGACACAAAGCCGCTCATAATCATGGTTACCAGAAAGAGCAATCCAATTACAACGATATTTGTTCGCTCAGTGAACAGTTTCAGGAGTTGGATAGAAAGCCATTGATCGGCTCCGGTATTACTCATAGCCACACCAAGCGGAATCATTCCTGCCAGAAGGAAAATAATTTGCCAGTTTACCCGGGAATAAATTTTACCCAGATCTATGCATTTAAAAAAAATCATTAAAAAGCAACCTACCAGGGCGCTTTTAAGAATAGGGAAAATCCCAAAAGCAGATAATGCAATTACCAGCAACAGAATAAACAGGCTTAAGTATTTTTTTTTAAGATTGCTTACTTTTATATCCCGGTGCTCCTGGAGAATGGTTACATTTTCTATTTTCAGAAGTTCCTCCATAACTCTTTCCGTAGCCTCTACCAGCAGGCGGTCCCCAACTCTTAGTTCTATTTGGCTCCGGGTTTTATCAAAAATTCTACGGCGGGGATTCATAAAATTCCTTCTTTTTCTTATAGCAAGTGGCACGGCGCCATATAATTCATAACTCCCCACGTGTTTTAATCTTTTCCCCACCAGCGGGGAGTTTGGCAGGATTAATAATTCAACTACCTCAACATTTTCATCAAGTTCTGTATCCTTTTCAACATTATTTTGGGTGAGTTTTTTATCTTTTATTACTGAAATCCCTTTTGTTTTTTTTAGCTTCATTAGGTTCTCCAGGTTGCAGCGCAATAAAAATTCATCGGCTTCTCTAATGCCTGTGTTCTTGCCGGGTTTGTCGTTAATTATCCCTTCTCTTTTTAATCTTAAAACTTCAACATTGGGATTATTTTGAAAGAAGGTATCTTCTATATTTTTTCCTATAAGGTCTGAATCTTTCTGAATAATGATCTTGGTGATAAATTCATCCAGGTCGTATACATCGGTGTAATGGGAAGGTTTTTTATTCGGAAGAAATTTGATCATTAAACTAACCACGACAATGGTTATAGCCATAAAGATCACGCCATACCAGGTGAATTCAAAAAAACTAAATCGCTCCACACCACGCTCCACGGCTACAGCATTAACGATAAGGTTCGTGGAAGTTCCCATCAGAGTACAACTTCCTCCTATAATTCCGGCAAAAGAAACAGGTAAAAGTAACTTTGAGGCTGGAATATCGTAACGTAAGGAAAGTTCATTAATAATTTTGATAAAAACAATCACTACCGCAGTTGTATTTATAAATGCTGAAATTCCACCTGCTATGAACATAAAAGCCGGAACCATAAGGTAAACCGGTAGGCCCCGCAATTTCCTTAATCCATTGGCAAGCCAGTCTATCACTCCATTGGTTTCCAGGCCAATAGCCATTATCATAAGTGCCAGCACCGTAATAGTGGCCGGACTAGAAAAACCGGAAATAGCTTCTTCAGGACTTATGATATTGGTTACCAGAAGGCTTACCATGATAAAAAAGGCGATCTTATCTACCGGAAATAACTCGAGGGCGAAGAGAACAATAACAATTCCCAGAATTATAAATAAAAGGAGAATCTCGGTAGTCATATCTAAATTTAAACATAAAATTAAACTCAGAAGGAACAGCTGTATGAATTCTTGTGAAATATTTATGACTTAGTTTAAACCTGGCTAAATTTCCCATAGTGACTACGCAGAAAAAAATTATTAACTTGAATTAAAATGAATGAGTCATGAGCAGAGGATTTGTAAAAGAAGAAGACCAGGAAGAAGCTCCATTAATACCACCGCGTGCAGCCTTGCCCGATGGTGTTACAAATTATGTAACACCACACGGTTTTGAATTGCTACAGGAGGAGAAAAAAGATCTTGAGCAGCAACGTACTTCCATTAAAATTAAAGATGAGGCTGAATCGCGAAGAGCAAAATCTGTTATAGACGGAAAATTAAAATTACTCAATGACCGTATCGCTACGGCGCGCATTCTTGACCCTCAATCCCACCAAGCCAAAGATGAAGTAAGATTTGGGGCCAAGGTAAAATTTAAGCAGAAAGAATCTGGGGAAGTTCAACAATTTACGATAGTAGGTGTTGATGAAGCCGATGTGAAGAAAAAGAAAATTGCCTTTATTGCTCCCATTGCCCGGGCGGTAACTGGGAAAAAGATAGGAGAAACCGTGGAGTTCACCTTAGGCCCGGAAACCCGTAATCTGGAGATTCTGGAAATTTCCTATTAAAGTTGTAGCTTGTTCTCTGTAAATTTAATCTTAGCATATGAAAAAAACTTACTTAACCACATTAAACCTTCAGCAGGTTGATATAGGCCTGCTTATTTTTAGACTGGCAATTTCGGGGCTCATGCTCACCCACGGAATTCCAAAACTCATCCGGTTTTTTGGTGATGCACCCATTCAATTTGCAGATCCATTAGGAATAGGGGAAGTTACCACTTTTACCTTGGCTGTTTTTGCTGAATTTGTTTGTTCGGTGTTGGTGATCCTGGGATTGGGGACCAGATTCGCCGTTCTTCCCTTAATCGCTACAATGGCAGTAGTGGCGTTAATAGTACACGTTCCCGATGGTTTTGGTAAACAGGAGTTACCTCTTTTGTATTTATCGGGATGGATTCTGCTATTTTTCACCGGTGCTGGGAAATACTCTTTGGACCATTATTTTCTAGCAAAAAAAAGAAAATAAAAAAACGGCTTTCCATTTCCGGAAAGCCGTTTATAATTCAGTATGATCTAATTATTATTCTGATTCCAGCATTGCAAAGAATTTATCCAGGTTTGGAATTATCACAATTCTGGTTCTTCTATTCTTAGCCATATTATTAGAAGAATCGTTATCTACAAGTGGAGAATAACTACTTCTTCCGGCCGCGATAAGTTTTGAAGGATCTACATCATATTTATCCTGTAATATTCTTACGATAGAGGTAGCTCTTCGTACACTTAGATCCCAGTTATCTTTAAGGTAAGAACCTTCTACCATTGTACGATCGTCGGTATGACCTTCAACCATAACTTCCATGCTTGGTTCAGAGTTAATAACTTCGGCAAGCTTTTTCAATAACTTGTTCGCATCATTTCTAACCCGGTAACTACCATCACCAAATAGAAGCTTATCGGATACGTTGATCATTACCACAGTCTTGTCTACGCTGATATCTACATCATCTTCGTCTGCTCCTTCAGAAATAGACTGCTTTAAATTGTGAGATACCGCGAGGTTGATAGAATCTTCCAGGGTTTCTGCTCCCGCAACCTTAGCCGGATCCATCTTGGCGATCGTTGCCCGCATTTTTGCCTTATTGTTATTAGACATTACAGTAAGGTCATTCATTTCCATTTTTTCATCACTTTCCTCGCGCAAGGAATTGATTTTTGCATTGTAATCGGCTACACGAGCCTCAACTTTTGCATATTTGGCTTCAATTTCTTCCTTCTCTACCTGTGTTTTTTGAAGGGTACTTCTGGTATCGTCGAGTTCAGACTCCAGTTCTACATATTTTTTCTTTGAAACACAAGATGTCAGCATTGCTGCTGATAAAACAGTAATTGCTACAGTTTTTCTCATAATTAGTTTATTTTTAATTTTTGTCCAGTTAAGTGTTAGTTTATATGTTTTTGGACGCACCAAGGAAAACGAGACGGTTTTCTTTATCGTATCTAATTTTACCGTTTAACGTTTTATTAAGGGAGATTTATCATTTCATTGTAAGAAAAAACCTGCATAATCAAGGATAATTATTTAGACCTCCCTGAGGTTAAAATTAAGATCCGGGATACTATTGTAGGGACGTTTACGTGCTTAACTTATTTACAAACCCAGATCTCCCGGAATCATTTTCAGAGTCCGAAGATATGACCCCACCGGCTGATATCCCTGAGAATGAATTGGAGCCTACCGGATAGCCCCCTATCTGCTTTAACAGAATTTTATTGAAAATCCCTCTGTTAAAATGCTTATTATGGGCTAAATTTGAAGGAAAGCGTCAGAGAAATTGAATAAAAAGTCAAAAAAAAAGGGGTATAAATTATTGAGGATCCTCGCAAAAATCATTGCGGGGGTTCTTATTTTAATCTTATTGCTTATTCTTTTCATAAGATCACCCTGGGGACAGAATATTATAGTTGATAAAATCACTTCATCTTTTGCTGAGAAAACCAACACCAAAATTGAAATTGATCGCTTGTTCTTCACGTTTTATGGAAACATCAATCTGGATGGATTATATCTTGAAGATCAACAAGGAGATACTCTTATTTATTCTAAAAACCTTGAAGCCGATATTCCTATTTGGCCAGTAATAAGAGGTCGTGGCATTAGTGTAAATTCGTTGGATTGGATTGGAGTTAGGGCCAATATTCACCGCGAGGATTCCCTGAAGGGCTTTAATTTTGATTATTTATTAGAAGCGCTTACAGCTTCAGATACAACTACCTCGCAAGATACTACCCAAGCTGCTCCAATGCAAATCGAAATCGGGGAAGTCCACCTAAGCAATTTCAATCTTAGATATGATGATAAAGTTTCGGGTATTGATTCTGAAATAGATGTAGGGAGATTAACCCTGGAAATGGATAAAACAGACCTTGAAAATATGGATTTTCAGATTGCCGATCTGGAGATAAAAAATAGCCGAATCAAATACCACCAGACAAAAGCTTTTCCTGAATCTGATGAGGAGGAAGTTCCCTTGCCAAAATTATCGGCTAATTCTGTGCGCCTGGAAAATATTGAAGCCATGTATAATTCCGTGCCCGATTCTTTGGAAGTCCAGGCTGATATTGGCAGGTTCCTAACTTTAAATCCAAATCTGGATCTCCCGCAAAACCGCATAGGTATAGATCAAATCGATCTTGGATCTTCGCAAATAGCAGTTAATATTCAAATCAATCCGGATATAGATGATACCTCCCTACAAAATCAGGAAGGTTTTACCTGGCCGGAATATTATTTAAGTCTGAAGGAATTAAATCTGGAAAATAATAGTTTCACTTTTACCGAAAATGGCAGGGAGCCGCAAGAAAATAATTTTGATCCTACCGCTATTGCATTAGAAAATCTAAACGGCCGGGCTACTGATTTTCTATTTGAAGAACAGAAGGCTTTATTAACTCTGGAAACACTCACTTTTAACGAATACTCCGGCCTGGATCTTAAGGAATTCTCTGGTGACTTTAAGGTGACAGATGTGAGTATGAATTTCTCTGACCTGCAATTTCAGCTGAATCAGAATAATCTTCAGGGAGATTTTTCGGCGGAATACACTTCCATAAATGATTTTATTCAGAATCCGGAAAGTTCAATGGTTTCTTTAAACCTATCGGAATTCAGAATAAATATCGATGATCTTTTCAGATTTCAACCAGAGCTAAGGGAAAATGAATATCTGCTGGCACTCAGTAAAAAACTTGTGAACGGCCAGGTGCAGGCAAATGGGAAACTTGTAGACCTTTCTGTTTCGACGGCCAAAATATATTGGGGAGAAACTTATATTAATGCCAATGGCCAGATTAAAAATGCTACCGATCCGGATAGAATCAGTTTTAATTTCCCTAATGCAAAAATTGTTTCTACGAGACAGGACCTTGAGCAATTAGTAGATGAAAGTGAGTTGGGTTTTCGTATTCCCAATGAAATAGACCTTCAAGGTAGCATAAGTGGAACACTAACGAATATTACGGCCGATGTTATCCTTAATACAAGTGACGGGCAGATCGACTTGGATGGGAATTTCAGAAATGAAAAGATTATGGCTTTTACTGCTGATCTCACTTCTACAGAACTCGACCTGGGAAATCTCCTTAGCAATAAAAGTATGGGAATCATGAATTTAGATATTACTGCTTCCGGGGCCGGTAATAATATTAATTCTATGGATGCCGAGGTTGAGGGGATGATTAATTCCTTTAGTTATAATGATTATCAAATAAATGAGCTTCCTCTTTCGGGAGAACTTGAAGACGGTAAAGGCCTGTTCACAAGTTCTTACCGCGATGATAACCTGGATGCTTCACTTGAAGCCTATGTACAACTGGATTCTGTAGCTCCCGAGACACAGATCGACCTGGATCTAAAAGGTGCCGACCTCCAGGCTTTAGGTTTTACATCCCGACACATAAAAACAGGATTTAAACTAAAGGCAAATTTTAAGGGCAATACAGAAAATTATGATGTAGATGCTCAGCTTACTGACGCAATTGCGGTATATGAAAATGAACCCTATTTTTCGGGAGATCTGAACCTCGATGCCCACGTAACCACAGATACTACTGCTTTACATATTCATAACAAAATTCTGGAGCTTAATCTTGAATCTAATGCCGATCCCGTTGATTTTGCGAAAGCTCTTGAAAGGCATTATATGAGCTATTACAGAGATACGAAAATTGATACCGCCAGCAATCCGGTAAATATTAAACTGCGGGGAGAAATAAGGCAGGCCCCGATCTTAACCGATGTTTTCATCTCAGGCATTGAAGAAATGGATACCATTAAACTGAATATGGGTTTCAGGGAAAAAGAGCGGGATTTAACTGCAGCTATTAATCTTCCAAAACTTCAGTATGGATCGAATGTAATAGATAGTCTTGCCTTTAGAGTGAATTCTAATAAGGAGAACCTGGATTTTGAGTTTGGTTTTAATTCCCTGGAAGGTGGCCCACTGTTGGTCAAAAAGACCTTCCTCCAGGGCAAAATGCAAGACCAGAAGCTGTACCTTGATTTTGTTTCTAATGATAAGGATAGTCTTTTGGTGCACGTGATGACAGAAACCATTAGACAGGGTGATAGTGTGAAGGTGAGCGTAAATTCTTCAGAATTAATTCTGAATAAAAATAACTGGAATATTCCGGAGAATAACAGCATCGTATATACTCAGAATAAGCTTGAATTCAACAATTTCAGAATTAGCCGAAATCAGCAGGAAATAAGCATTGATAATTCTTCGGGTAACACAGATAAGCAACATATCGCCCTCAATTTTAAAAATTTTAATCTTGCTACCATTTTCTCCTATTTTAATCCTGAAACAGAACTGGCAGGAGGGAAGATGGATGGTGGTTTGGTTGTGGAAGAACCTTTTGGAAGTACTGCGATGCTGGCCGATTTAGAGGTTAGAGATTTCAGGGTTATGGAAGCTCCCCTCGGTGTCTTAAGCATCGATGCAAGCGCCAAAGGCGGAGGAAATTATGCCATGGATCTTTCTACAAAAGGAGGGGAACTGGATATGGACCTAACCGGGGAATATGCAGCAAATGAAGAGACTGCTCAATTAAACCTGGATCTTCAGATCAATGAATTGCAGCTAAGCGTTTTGGAACGTTTTTCCAGGGGAGAGATAAAAGAGACGAGCGGGAGTATTGCAGGAAATGTAAAAATTGGAGGCACCACCCTGGAGCCTGAGTATTCCGGGACATTGAATTTTCAAAATGCAGGGTTTAATGTAGCAAGATTAAATGCCGCTTTTGAACTTAGACAGGAAAAAATAGATATCGATAACGATGGGATCTATCTTGATGATTTTACCATAAGAGATAGAAATGAAAATGAGTTCGTGGTTTCAGGGGAAATTTTAACCAAAACATTTTTAAATCCCGAATTCGACCTGAGGCTTGAAGCTAATGATTTTAATGCCTTGAATTCTACACGAGAAGACAACGATCGTTTCTTCGGAAAAGCAAATTTTGATGTAGATGCCAGGATAACCGGCGATCTTAAACTCCCCAGAATAGATGGAAATCTCAGAGTGAATTCTAATACCGATCTTACCTATATAATGCCAGATGCCGAACTGGAAATGATGGAAAGGGATGGTATTGTGCGTTTTGTTAATCGCGAAGATCCAGACGATATTTTAACAGGGAATACCGAAGAAGCAACTGCGGTAGTTTCGGGAATCGTTGTAAATACCCTTATAGAAATAGATGAAGATGCGGTTTTCACAATTATTATTGATGATAATACAGGGGATAATTTTAGAGTTGCCGGGGAAGGTGAGCTAACTTTTAATATAGCTTCAAATGGTCGCACCAGTCTTTCCGGGCGTTATGTAATGAATCGCGGACACTACGAGATGAGCCTGTATGAATTGGTTAAAAGACGTTTTGAAATCGTAGAGGGAAGCAGTATTTCCTGGTCTGGCGATCCTATGGAAGCCAGATTGGATATCAGTGCCCTTTATGAAGTTGAGACTTCTGCAAGCTCTCTAATGGCCGGAGGACCAACCAGAAGCGATTTCGGAAGGTTCAGGCAGGAACTACCATTTCAGGTTTATCTTAACGTTGATGGAGAACTTATGCAGCCCGAATTGAGTTTTGGTCTTGATATGCCAGAGGAACAGCAGGGTGCCATAGGTGGAGAGGTATATGGTAGAATTCAACAGCTTAACCAGCAAGAAGCTGAGCTTAATAAACAGGTCTTTTCTCTACTTGTCCTTAACCGGTTTTTTCCTGAAGGAAGTAGCGATGGTAGTCGCGGCGGGACTATGAATATAGCCAGGGATAATTTGAATCAGGCATTGTCAGATCAGTTAAACAGATTTTCCGATCAATTAGTGGGAGACACAGGGATCGAGCTAAACTTTGGAGTAGACAGTTTTACCGATTACCAGGGAGAAAGCCCGCAGGAGCGCACCCAGGTGGACATAACCGCCCGCAAACGCCTGATGGACGATAGATTGATTGTAAGTGTGGGGAGTCAGGTAGATGTTCAGGGAAGTAATCCTACAGGTGAAAGCACCCCAATGATAGGAAATGTAAGCCTGGAATATCTTCTAACTGAAAACGGACGTTTCCGGCTGAAAGGTTTCCGAAGAAATACTTATGAAAATGTTATAGATGGGCAGATTATCATAAGTGGAATCGCTCTGATTTTTACCCGGGAATTCAATAAATTCAAAGAATTGTTTGAAAAGGAACTGCAGGAAACGCAGAAAGAAAAATAGATATGCTTAACAGAAATAACATATTAAAAATTTTTGTGCTTGTTGTTGCAGGAGTTCTAGTGCAGGCTTGTAATGTAAAGCGTTTTCTCCCTGAAGATGAAATTCTTTACACCGGCGCAGAAATCAATCTGGAAGCAGAAGACAGTATAAAAGCAAAGAACAGGATCAGGGAGGAAATAGAAGCTGTGCTAACGCCAGATCCAAACACAAAAATTCTGGGAAGCCGTCCCGGATTGTATTTTCATTACAAAGCGCAGAGAGAAAAACCGGGATTCATCAACAAATTCCTGAATGACAAGATAGGAGAGGAGCCGGTTTACACTTCAGATGTGGATTTAGATCAAACTTCCGATCTTATTAATAATCGCCTTGAAAACCGCGGTTTTTTCTACAGTGAAATTGGGGCTTCAATTGAAGAAGATTCTACAGCGAAAAAAGCTAAGGCAATCTATAAAGTTAATTTATCACGGCCCTACAGGTTGGAAAATTTTGAGTTGGATGCCGATTCGTTGGATATCTATACGGAAATTAAAAAAAGCCTCGCAGACACCTACATAGAACCAGGAATGAGATTTGATCTCACTATCCTCAAGGCCGAACGTGAACGAATAGATAAACATCTAAAAAACCGTGGTTATTATAACTTCAATCCATCGTTTTTGATATTTGAAGCAGATACCAATCAATATGATAACAAAAAATTCAACCTTTATCTGAAACTCAAAAAAAAGGTTCCGAAGGAAGCAATTATTCCTTATCAAATTGAAAAGGTAAATGTCTATGCCAATTATGAAGTGGGAGCCGATAGTATTCCACGGGATACGGTTAGATATAGGGAAAAGAATTTTATTCAGGATCCTGAATTCTTTAAACCCAAATATCTTGAGCCTTATATTTTAATAGAGGAGGGGCAATATTTTAATCCGGATGATTCCCGTAATACAGGCAGAAGGCTGGGCTCAATTGGGGCCTATAAATTCGTGAATATTCGCTATGATGGAACAGACACTACAGTTACAGATAGTCTTGGCAAACTTGAAGCCAATATATACCTATCGCCTCTTAATAAAAGATCAATAAGAGCCGAATTACAGGCTGTAACGAAATCCAATAATTTTGCCGGTCCGGGTCTTGCCGTCACATTTACCAACCGAAATTTATTCCACGGGGGAGAAATACTCAATGTTACGGGGAAATTCAATTATGAAAAACAGATCTCCAGTGGGAACCAGCGGGGTTTGAGTAGTACCCAGTTTGGCCTTGAGACAGATCTGATATTTCCGCGTTTATTATTTCCGGTGAAAATAGATCATAACTGGTTCCGGTATTCTATTCCAAAAACCAAAGTAAGCCTGGGAGGCGATTATTTAAACCGAAGTAAACTATTTAGTATGATCTCTGCTTCTACAAGGTTTGGTTATTATTGGGATGCCAACCGGTATGTAAGTCATGAGTTTAATCCCATCTCCCTGAATTATCTGAGACTGGCTAATACTACCGAGGAGTTTAAGAAAATTCTGGATGATAACCCTTATTTGCGCAATAGCTTTGACCAGGAATTTATTTCAGGCTTAACCTATTCCTTTATCTACAACGGGCATATAGATCCATGGAAGAAGCATCAGTTTTTCATGCATTCAAGCCTTGATATTGCAGGAAACAGTGTTGCTCTTTTAACCAGTAAGGCCAACCCAAGACCACGTACTTTTTTAGGACTTGAATATGCACAATATGCCAAGGCCGATATTGATTTCAGATATCATTTAAGGATAAAAGGAGAAAATAAAATAGCTACAAGGATATTTGCCGGATATGGAATTCCTTATGGGAATTCTGAAGTTTTACCATTTACCAAACAATATTTCGCTGGTGGCCCATATAGCGTAAGAGCATTCAGAATACGGTCTTTAGGCCCCGGAACTTATAATCCGGAGGAAAGTGATGAAAGCTCCTTCTTTGACCAGGCGGGAAACATCAGGCTGGAGGCAAATGCTGAATACAGGTTTCCTATAATTTCATTCCTAAAAGGTGCTGCATTTGTAGATGCTGGAAATGTTTGGAATAGCAAAGTTAATGAGAAGCTACCCGGAGGAAAATTTAGCTCAGACTTCCTAAATGAATTCGGGATTGGCGGAGGAGTTGGCCTAAGAGTAGATATTCAAAATTTCGTGATTCGTTTTGACCTTGCTGTTCCCTTTCATGATCCCGGCTTAGCAAAAGGTGAGCGCTGGACTTTTGCCATAGATGAACCAGTCCTTAATTTTGCGATTGGATATCCATTTTAATGCTGCATCTTTTCCCCATAACTGAGATCTCCGGCATCGCCCAGGCCAGGCACAATGTAGCCATGCTCGTTTAGTTTTTTATCAATGGCCGCGATCCATAACTGCGTATTTTCCGGGAAATTTTCAGAAATATGTTCCACTCCTTCTTCAGCACCAATTACAGAAACCAAATGAATTTGTTTGGGTGTTCCCATTTCCTGTAAAGCATTAAAAACATTCACAAAAGACCGACCTGTAGCAAGCATAGGGTCTGCGAGGATAAGGGTTTTTCCTTCCAGGGAAGGTGAGGCAAGGTACTCGACTATTATTTCAAATTTTTCATCATCAAAAGGATGATGACGATAAGCGGAAATAAAAGAATTTTCAGCCTCATTAAAATAGTTAAGCAAACCTTCATGCAATGGTAATCCCGCTCTCAAAATACTACAAATCACAATATCTTTTTCAGGAAGATGCATTGATGCTGGACCTAAGGGGCTTTTAATTTCAGCTTTATTATAATTAAGCGATTTACTGAGCTCGTATCCCAGGATTTCCCCCAAACGTTGAATATTTCTTCTGAACCGCATTCTATCTTTTTGAATGCTTACATCCCTTAATTCGGCTAAAAATTTGGAAGCGATGGAATTTTGTTCCAAAAGGTGGTGAACCTGCATTTTATATGTGTTTTAGCAAAGATAATAAATCCAATAGCCAATCAAGATTAAAATTAACCTCGGTAATTTCATAATCTCTTAATTTGGCTATATTTTTGATATATATTGCTCAAATTCAATTCAGTTATGAAAGCGAGATTATTACTTTTTATTATGATGATGGCTGGGCTGGGAACTTATGCCCAGATCGAGATCCCCAGGACTACAAATACCGCTGGAGTACTAAAAGCCGAACCCGAATCAAAATCTGGCTTTCCTTTGCTGAAAGCAGAAGAACCAAAAGAAAGTAAATACCTTAGGAATGATAAGCCTGAAAAAATAGATTTCAGGCAGACCAATAAGGAGTTAATTACTGCGGGGGAGGTGGTGGAAAAGAAATGGAAAAAAGACCGGGATATTAAAAACGCCCATAAGGCAGACCAATATCTGGGGGATTTCACAACAGGTGGGAAATTTGTAGAGTTGTATGCCCGCGATCACGAATATGTAGATGGAGATAAAGTAAGCATTATCGTAAATGGCGTGGAAATACAAAGTATTACTCTAGGTGCCGGGTATCATCCCATCCTGGTGAAACTGGAAAGCGGCTTTAATAATATTGAATTTGAAGCTTTAAACCAGGGAACATCTGGTCCCAACACCGCTGAACTAAAGGTGTTGGATGAAGATGGCAAACTTGTAACTTCCAAAGTCTGGAACCTGCTTACCGGAGCTAAAGCAAGCCTTATTGTTGTAAAAAAATAACCGCTGGCCTAAAGCAGAATCATCTGTATTTTTACTAACTTTAATAGACGTATACACTTTAGGTAACAATTGTTACACTATGATTTGTGCAATAATTTTATATTCGGGCGCTTCACTAAATTAACAGGCTTGCAATTGTATTATGGATAAAAGAAACGTTTTTAAGACTATATCTAAGATTTTCCTCGGATTCTTTGTATTTATCGTACTCTTATTTGGAGGACTTATTCTCTTTGTTGAATCGCCCGAACTATTTCTTAAGGAGAAGATCGCTGCCGCCGATTGGGAGCCGAAAACGGTAGATGAAGATCTGGAATATAATATTTTAGATCCTGAAGTCGAATATGGCTATCGCTTAGTAGTCGAATCTGCAAAATATATGGGACCCGGAGCCGATCATCCTGAAATGCGCTATGCCGGCAATAATTTGGCTTGTGTAAATTGCCATTTAAAAAACGGAACTCAGGCCGGCTCCGGCTCCTGGGTAGGAGTCCTGAAAAGATTTCCTCAGTACTCGAAAAGGGACGGAAAAGAGTCTACAATTGAAGACCGGATAAACGGATGCATGGAGCGAAGTATGAATGGGAGAAAACTTCCGGTAGATTCCAAAGAAATGAAGGCTATCATTGCTTATATGGATTATGTAAGTGAAGGCATACCCGAGGAAAGAAGGGCTGAATTTAAAGGTTATCCTTCTATAGAACTCCCCGATTTTCCAGCCGATCCACAGATAGGAAAAGATTTATATACTAAAGAGTGTGCGGTTTGTCATGGAGAGGACGGGCAAGGGCAGAGGCTGGCAGAAGCTGAAAAAGGATATTTATACCCACCACTTTGGGGTGACGATACTTTTAATCACGGGGCAGGAATGCACCGGGTTATTACCGCCGCCGAATTTATAAAAAGCAATATGCCCTTCGAACAAGCAACCTGGGATAATCCAAAGCTAACAGACGAAGAGGCATATCATATCGCGGCTTATATAAACAGTTTCGATAGACCACAGAAAGCTAATACCGAACAGGATTTTCCTGATAAAAAATTTAAACCGGTCTCAACTCCCTATGGTCCCTGGACAGATGATTTTTCTCCCGAACAGCATAAATATGGGCCCTTCCCTCCAATTATCGCCTATTACAAGGAGAAATATAATATTACTAAAAGTAAATAAGATAGATTAATCAGCCAGGTCCTCGAGGTGTTGAATTTCAGAAACCGTTGTTCTTATTTCTTGTAATTGCTTTTCCAGCATTGCTTTGGTATCAGGAGAAAAGGCGGTTTTCTCTAATTTTTTTTCATATTCCTTGAGGCTTGCTTTTTCCCCCCGGAGACATTCTTCAAGAACCGCTTCATCATCATTTTTAGTGAATATGGTTTTAATGTCTATCCAGGTACGATGCAAATCTGCAGTGGCACTGCCTTTTTCCTTTGGTTCAGCATTAAGTGCTCTTATCGCCTTATGAATTTCGGTCGCAAACCTATTCCGCATTACCGCTTGTTTCTTAAGAAAATCTTTTAAACTCTCACTATCTGCTTCTTCCAAAACTTTCTTATAGCCTTTTTCAGCATCATAGTTTTTTTCTAAAAGTTCTTGCAAACTATGGATTCGCTCCTTTTGGCTTTCTTCTTTCGCAGATTCTCTTGTGGTTTTCATAATTCATTCATTTTAAAAGGTTAATACCTTTAAATTTACGGCTTCGGAATCTAATAGCAATTGATTTTAAATGGGTTTTAACAGAAATTAATTTAAAATATTCTTCTTAAATTCAAACCGCTAACCAAAATCAACTTTAGCTATGAAAAAAGTACTTATTGCCATAGATTACCATCCCGTTTCTGAAGAGGTCGTAAATGCCGGTTATGAATTAGCCAAAAAAATGAGTGCAGAAGTATGCCTGGTTCATGTCTTGGCAGATGTGGCCTACTACGGAATTCAATATCAGCCATTTATGGGATATGAAGGCTATAGCGAAACGGCAATTGATTTAAACGTAGCCTCAGAAATGCGAGAGGTAGCTGAAAACTATTTAGAAAAAGCGGCAGAACATTTAAATGATGAAAAAGTCGGGAGACATCTTGCTGAAGGAGATACCGCGCGGGCACTGCTGGATTATGCCGACGAATGGCAGGCAGATTTAATAGTGATGGGAACCCACAGCCACTCATTTTTAGAGAAACTGATTATGGGAACTGTTGCGGCACAGGTACTGGAAAAAACGAAAGTTCCGGTTTATATGATTCCTGTGAAAAAATAATCTTTTTTCTCCCGTGTTTTATACCAACTTTTTCCTGCCGGAAGTCAAAAAAAATTGATTTTATGAGTTTAAAATACGTTTTAATTAGGAAAAGCTGTAGCCAGGCATTAATTTTGCATACTAAGAAATATGCTGCAATAATTGTATTTCCGGTTATAAAACCTTATAATATCTCTATTGCATCGTAAAGCAGCTTTCAGGTTAAACCTTACCTGCTAGGTTACTTTACAGAAGAAAATAAGTTCAAACAATTAATAATCAATAGGTAGTTAACAACGAATGGCAAAATCGCAACAAACATTTAATAAAATAGAAAAAGAGAAAAAACGTTTAAAAAAACGGGAAGAGAAAAAGAAGAAAAAGGTAGAACGGAAAGCTTCTAATTCTGATAGTCCTGAATTCGCTTATGTAGATCAGTATGGGAATCTTACCGATACTCCACCAGATCCTGATCAAAAAGTAGAAGTAGATGCCGAAAGCATTGAAATTGGTGTACCTAAAAAAGAGGATATGCCAGAGGAAGATCCGCAACGGGAAGGAAAAGTTTCCTTTTTCGATCACTCTAAAGGCTTTGGTTTCATTTTGGATACCCAAACCCAGGAAAAGTATTTTGTCCATATAAGCGGTACCCTCGAAGATATCGATGAAAATGACAAAGTTTCTTTTGAACTTGAAAGAGGCATGAAAGGAATGAATGCCGTAAAAGTTAAAAAGATATAATTTCAATTCTAAGGCTTCGGTGTTAAACACCTTGTTTTACCGAAGCTTCTTCATTTTTAGGCCATTATTTGGCCTGTTACTCCCAGGAGCCTGATTTTACAATTTCCGGTTATCCCCATTTTATATATTTCATGCATAAAACTAAAAAAAATCATCAGGAGATCCTGACCAAGCTCGGTATATCTGAACTTAATCCTATGCAAAAAGAAGCGCATAAGGTAATTTTGGAACAAAAAGATACTGTTCTTCTTTCTCCAACCGGAACCGGAAAAACCCTGGGGTTTTTAATGCCCTTATTGGAATTGCTGGATCCTGATCAAGATCAGGTTCAGGCTATTATCTTGGTCCCGTCAAGGGAGCTTGCAATACAAATTGAGCAGGTAACACGGGAAATAGGCTCCGGTTTTAAAACCAATGCTGTTTATGGGGGACGTGCATTTGCTAAAGATAAAGTAGAATTAAATCACCCTCCGGCAATTCTCATTGGTACTCCGGGTCGTGTTGCCGACCATATAAGGAGAAATACATTTGCTGTAGAAGAGATCAAATTCCTAATCCTGGATGAATTCGATAAATCTCTGGAGGTAGGATTTGTGGCTGAAATGAGTGAGATTATTGAAAGTTTAACCAACCTGGAAAAACGTATTTTAACCTCTGCAACCCAGGAAATTGAAATCCCAAAATTTGCAGGAGTTAAGGACCCAAAAATATTGAATTATCTGGAAGGAGGGGAGTCACAACTAGAGATTAAAACCGTATCGGTACCGGGACGTAACAAACTCCCGGGCCTAAAAAAACTCATCAATCAAAACCCGGAAGCCACCGGAATAGTTTTCTGTAATTTTAAGGACAGCATCGCAGAAGTCAGTGATTTTTTGAACAAAAATAAAATCTCTCACACTTGTTTTTTTGGGGGAATGGAACAAAAAAACAGGGAACGAGCCCTGATTAAATTCCGTAACGGAAGCCATAGAATAATTATCGCGACCGATCTTGCGGCACGTGGAATAGATGTGCCTGAGATCGATTTTATAGTCCATTACCAGCTTCCATTTAAAAATCAGGAGTTTACCCATAGGAATGGAAGAACCGCCCGGATGAATTCCGAAGGTATTGCTTATGTTTTGCACGGTGAAAATGAGAAATTACCGGAGTTTATTAACCTGAATCAGCATAAATGGGGGAAAGGGGCTTCGGTTGGAAATATAACAAAAAACTTCTCTGAACAAACAACTTTATTTATTTCCGGAGGAAGAAAAGATAAGATTTCAAAAGGTGATATAGCCGGTTTGTTCCTGAAACAAGGAGATCTTGAAAAAGAAGAACTTGGCCTTATAGAGCTAAAACAGGAATGCGCTTTTGTTGCTGTACCTGAGCAAAAAGCTGAAGCACTTATAGCTTCCCTTAATAACTCAAAACTTAAAAAGAAAAAAGTAAGAATACGAAACGTGTAATCAACTCATCTTTAATTCTATTGAATTTAATTATGGAAAATCGCCAGCCAAATAATCCGCTCCACGGAGTAAAACTTGCTGAAATTCTGGAATTTCTGGTGAACCGCTATGGCTGGGAAGAACTGGGGAGGAGGATAAATATAAGGTGTTTCACCAAGGATCCTTCTATCAAATCCAGTCTTAAATTCTTACAAAAAACGCCTTGGGCAAGAACCAAAGTAGAGAATTTATATCTCGATTCGCATTAGGCTTATTTGCAAAATATCGGTACCAGACAGTCAATTAAAGCGTAGAAAAGCAGAGTGTGGCTAGTATATTATATTTTTATTTCGCGCAAACCTTACTTGCTCAAAATACAGGAAAATACGTATAAGTTAACAAGTAGTTTGAAGGTAACTTGAATTGTTTTAAGTAAAAGTTATTTAGAATATAGTTAATTCCTTAAAAACCTGTAACCATGAAAACATTATTTCAATCCTTTAAAACTAAAATTTTACTGTTGTCTTTGACTTTTCTGGCTACGGTAACGCTCTTTGCTCAGGAACCATTTGTAGATTCTGTAGTAATTACCAAAGCCGATAATAATTTGCAATGGGGACCTTGTCCTGATTTTATGCCTGCCGGTTGCGGGATAGCTGTTTTACATGGGGATCCCGCCAAGAAAAATGCTGACGTTTTCTTTAAAGTACCCGCAAATACCCAAATCCCTAATCACAAGCATACTTCAGCCGAACGTATGGTATTAGTTTCAGGAGAATTGGAAGTTACTTATGAAGGTGAAGATTCGCGAGTTTTAAAAGAAGGAACTTATGCTTACGGGCCGGCACAGAAACCACATTCGGCTAAATGTGGAGATTCGCCTTGTGTACTTTTTATTGCATTTGAAGAACCCATAGATGCTTTTGCAGTAGAAGAATAGAGTTTTTGAAATAGAGAAATAAAAAGTGAGTCTTCCTGGAAGCCTCTCTTTGTTTACTCAGTTGTATTGTATTGCAGTGTTTATTCCTATTATCTAATTATCTAAAATGACCTATAATTTATATTATGTAAAATAGGATAATTGGGACCACTTCCAATGTTCATCCTTCTTAAACTTCGGACTTATCCTCTATCTCTAAAGTTTTCTAAAATTTGAGCATAATACCTGTTAGCGATATATAATTATTGTAATTTCATTCTTACACTGAAATTAATCAACCAATAAATTAAATCTGATCTCTATGGCAGGCGGATCTAAAATCGCAATCTATGGTGCCATTGGCGCCAATACCCTTATAGCTATCAGCAAATTTACAGCAGCGTTTTTCACAGGCAGTTCTGCAATGCTGGCTGAAGGTATTCACTCCCTTGTAGATACCGGAAATGGTCTACTCCTTCTTCTCGGTATAAAACGGTCCCAGCAAGAACCAGACAAATTGCATCCATTTGGTTATGGTAAGGAAGTATATTTCTGGAGTTTTGTGGTAAGCATCCTTATTTTTGCCCTGGGTGGCGGTTTTGCTATTTATGAAGGCATTCACGCCGTACAGGACCCTCTTGTAATTGTTGACCCTACCTGGAATTATGTGGTTCTGGGCGCAGCAATTATTTTTGAAGGAACCGCTTTATACCTGGCCCTTAAAACATTTAATAAATCGCGGGCAAAGAAAACCAACCTTATCAGCAGCATTGTAAAAAGTAAAGATGCTGCGACTTTTGCGGTAATTATTGAGGATACAGCAGCTCTGGCGGGACTTCTTGTAGCGTTGTTGGGTATATTCCTATCCCAACAACTTCAGAATCCATATTTCGATGGAGCCTCCTCTATCCTTATTGGGCTTATTCTCTTAATTGTAGCCACTTTTCTCGCCCGGGAAAGCAAAGGTCTTCTCTTAGGTGAAAGTGCCAGCGCCGCTGTAATGGTTTCCCTGGAAAAAATCCTGAAAAGAAACATTAATATAAAAGATTGGGGTGTTCCCCAAACTATGCACTTTGGTCCTGAAAACATATTTGCAGTGATCGAGATAGATCTGGCAGATGATCTCAAACTCATTCAGGCAGAACAAACAATGGAAAGTCTGCGTTTGGAAATTAAAAATAAAATACCCCAAATTAGTCAGGTGGTTATTCATAGTAGTAATGAATTCACAGAATAAACAAATTATAAACTAAATATATAGTTCTTGAGAAGTTTTCATGAATACCAATCATAAATCTTTGCCAAATATACCAGAGATGCTTGTATTGTTAGTGAAATTTATTTTTCTTGAACCTAAATTAAAAACAGAATTATGGACGCAAGATTTCAATATGTTAAGATCGATAAAAGCGAAGATTTGGAGGAATTCAGCCAGAAAAAGCTCGATAAATTAGAAGATAAATATGATTTTATTATAAGTGCTGAAGTACGTTTTAAAAAACACGAAGTGGAAGATCCTAAAGGATATATCTGCAACATAAATATAAGTATGCCAGGTCCTAAAATCTTTGCAGAATCGAACGAAACTTCATTTGAAGCCGCTGTTGTAGAATCCATTAAGGATATCGATCGTCAGCTTCAGAAAAGAAAAGCAAAAATGAGCACTCATTAATAGGAGTCGAATAATTTAATAAAAAGGGTCTGTTATTTCAGACCCTTTTTTCATTTTGTTTAACTACTATTTCATCTTATTCATCTTATTCATCTTATCCTCATAGGTTTGGTCTAAGGCTTCGTCTTCTCCCAGTTCCTCCTCTTCAATTCTTTCTTTGAATTCATTAATGATCCCGCCTTTGAGCAAAATGTTTATCTGGCGATCACTCATACTGTGTTTAGTTTCAAATTTTACTTTCTCACCGTTTGGTTTACGAACAATCACATTGATATTATTTCGGTTGATGATATCATTACGGAGATTTTTGAATGTAATTATATCCCCCTGCTCTATTTTCTCGTAATCACTAATATCCAAAAATTCCAGTGGTAGAATTCCGAAATTAACCAGGTTTTGCCAGGCGATTCGCGCATAAGAATTGGCTATTACCGCTACCTGTCCCAGATATTTTGGTGCAATGGCTGCGTGCTCTCTACTTGAGCCCTGCGCATAATTATCTTTTGCAACCACAATGTGACCACCGTGCTCGGCTTTAGTTTTAATTGCACGGTCATAAAAAGTCTCATCAATTACCGTAAAAGAATATTTACTGATTTCAGGAAGATTACTCCTGAAAGGTAAAACCTCTGCCCCTGCTTTCAGGATCTCATCGGTAGAAATATTATCGCCCATTTTCAACAAAACCGGAACACTGTAATGGTCCTGCATTGGTTCAATATACGGAAGCGATTTAATATTCGGCCCCTTTTCTAGCTCAATACCGGAATTGTCTTCCGGCGGTGCCACGAGCATTTCGGTGTTAATAATTTCCAGTTCGGGATATTTAAACTGTGGATAACTCATATTGTAAAGCTTTTCCAAATCCCGGGGATCGGTAATTTTTCCTGTTAATGCGGAAGCTGCGGCAGTTTCAGGGCTACATAGGTAAACCTGATCATCTTTAGTCCCCGACCTATCGGGGAAATTTCTCGGCATAGTTCTCAAACTTATAGTTTTAGAGGCCGGCGCCTGCCCCATTCCTATACATCCCATACAGCCGGACTGGTGAAACCTTGCTCCTGCTTTAATGAGATTGGCAAAGGCCCGGTTATCTATCATATTCTGAATTACCTGTCTTGAAGTTGGGTTTATATCAAAAGAAACATCTCCACTAACAGTTTTTCCATCAACAATGGCACCTGCCATCCAGAAATCCCTTAATCCGGGGTTGGCCGAAGAACCTATTACAACCTGGCTTATCTCCTTGCCTTCTACTTCTCTCACCGGGACCACATTCCCCGGGCTCGTGGGTTTTGCTATTAGAGGAACAAGTTCATCCAAAATAATTTCTTCATGAAGGTCATATTCACAGCCCTCATCAGCTATTAATTCTTTCCAGTCTTCCTCTCTGTTTTGTGATTTTAAAAATCTTCGGGTTTCCTCATCACTCGGAAAAACTGTGGTAGTAGCACCTAATTCGGCTCCCATATTAGCGATCACATGGCGGTCCATCGCACTTAAGTTTTTAAGTCCGTCTCCGTAATATTCTACAACCTTCCCTACTCCACCTTTCACATCGTGACGTCGTAACATTTCAAGGATAATGTCTTTTGCACTAACCCAGTCCGGAAGATTACCTGTTAACTTTACACCCCAAACCTGTGGCATTTTCACAAAGTATGGTTGTCCCGCAATTGCGGCGGCTACATCCAGGCCTCCTGTACCTATGGCAAGCATACCCAGAGCACCTGCCGCTGGGGTATGGCTATCTGAACCTACCATGGTTTTTCCCGGTTTTCCAAATCGCTCCATATGTACCGGGTGACTTACACCGTTCCCGGGCCGGCTATACCATAGTCCGAATTTTCGCGCAGCTGACTGCAGAAAAACGTGATCATCAGCATTTTTAAAATCTGTTTGCAAGAGATTATGATCTACATATTGAACAGCGACTTCAGTTTGTGCTTTCTGAAGTCCCATGGCTTCCAGCTCCAATTGCACCAATGTTCCGGTGGCATCCTGAAGTAAGGCCTGGTCTATTTTGATCCCTATCTCGGTACCAGGCTTCATCTCCCCTTTGAGAAGATGCTCTTTAATAAGTTTCTGGGTTACATTTAATTTTGACATAATTGGTTAATTTTATTCCTTAAAATATCATTTTTTCTACTGATTTACCTGCCATTTAACAATATCTTATAGCTTGATTCTGCCCGAAAATCTTATTTTGATCATCTAACCAATCTTTAGATTATGAGTGTAATAATAAAAAGGGGCTTCTTGGCGGTGCAGTGTCTACTCTCGCTATGGCTTCCGGTACATTTATTCTGGGAAGACTTTCGGGTTATGAAGCTAAGGTTTTATTGGGATCTTCTCTCTCAGGCATTAATATGCTTTGCAATACGGTTATCTTAAGTTCCTCAACCATTCTGGCTTTAATGCTAACCCTATTGAGCTTAAGTCGGGCTCCAAATTCCAGTTTAAATAAGTAACATTACCGGCAGGTGCTGAGTATCGCTAGATATGATACTATCCTGATAATTTCAGCAGTGATAGCTTTTTTATTTCTAAATATTCCTATTATTGAAAGCCAGGAAGTACCCGGGAACTGGTATACTACAATTTATCATATAACTCCTGGTGTTGCAGCTCTACTTGGATGTGGTTTGATCGCTATAGTGACTAAGCTGTAAGGTACAATAGCAAATATAATTTTAATTGTTGGCCTTGGGGTTACCGATCATCCATTGATAGAAGATGAACAGGAGCATAAGGTCAGTGAGGAATAAATAAAATGGGGCCGCCTGAAGAATAAAACCAATACTCATCTAAATCCTGTTAGAAATTGGGAAAGGCATCGTTTTATTTTTATAACAGCCCCGGGAAACTAAAATTTAATGACTTCGGCTTAATGCGTTCAAAATATCGGTTTGGTGACCTTCTTCCAGATTAAAACCAGGTTTTCCTTTCCTCGGAAATAAATAACTGAATGGTTCTCGAAATGCACTCCAGCTTTCTGCAAGTCCATAATCATCATTTTTCTTTTTCATTTCAGGACGCTTAAAAGTATTGAGATCTGAATCGTAAGGGGAACCTTCGGCATCATCACCGGTAAATAACATTCCGTCGTTTATTTCAGAATAAACAATCACAGATGCTCCCCCATTACCGGGAAGATCAAATACCTTAAGGCCAAAATCCTTCAGGACATTCTCTCTGGCGGTTATATCCTTTGTTCTATAGTCATCTTTGAAATTCTTTCTGGGATGTGCAAAAATTGCAGCGCCTCCGGCGTCTTCAGAAATTGTTTTTAGATCGGCATAAGCACTTTTCATAATTTCATCACAGGTTATGAGAACTCCTTTAATGCGATAGCCGTCAGTAACCAGTTTTTTTACCGCATCTTTTGTAGATTTCTCAACGACATCGATCAGGATTATATCATGGAGGTTAATATGCCTAATAGCATACCCCTGATTATGGCTTCCGTTGTTTTTATCTCCTTTAATAATAAAGGTATCTGGTATTAGTTTATGGAATTTTCCTGGTTCTGCCTTTTCGATAAATTCGGCAGACTGGCTGTTAAGCACCTCCATTTTATCAACTGTCTTCATAAATTCTTTGGGTTTTAAATTAGTGGTATTAAGATACAAATCCAGCCCTTTTTCAACAAGCCTTTAAGAAGGGTTTAGGAGTTATTTAACGAGAATGCAAACCCGGAAAAACTTCCATGATGTGAGAGAGAAAAATTGTAAGAAAGAGCCTGGTCGTTGATAAATAATTGAGGAATAAAGTTCCTGTCTTTTTTTAGCACTGGAAACTTTGAAAAAGGACCTGCAGTTGCTGCAAATTCCCTTAATAAAGATTGTTTTAGGTCTTCTTTAGAAGATAGGCTCTTCCAAATGATTTCCTCTTCTTCCTGGCCGGTGGCGAGACTATGAATTAAATTGGAATTGAAGAAGCTTTTGGTGAAAAATGACTCTTTCTCTATAATTACTTTTCCTATAGTTGATTTTGAATTTGAGGATTGAAGAAAACATTCCAAGCTGCGCGGATTGAATTTTGGAGCCAGGTTATTCTTTCTTTGCCAGGCTTTATAAGCAGCCTCTTTCATGCTCCAGAATAACCAGATCATTTTATCCTTGTTTTCTGAATCCAGAATTTGTTGCCGTTCTTCTTTTGTAAATATTTTCTGAAGATATCCCCGCCGCCTCCAATTACTTTGGGTTTTAGCGAGAGCCAGATCAATGATATCATTTCCTATCATTGTTCCTGCAATTTCTGCCTGATAATTTTTTTGGCATCCTCCACAGTCAGCATTCCTTCCATGGAATCGTTATCGATTTCAATATCAAATTCATCTTCTACATCAAGAATAATATCTACCAAATTAGCCGAATTCACTTCCAGGTCCTGGATAAAATGGGTGCTATCATTGAATTCCTTTAAGCCTTCCTTATTTTGGACATAGGGTGCTACTATATTTTTTAACTGGTCCTTCAGATCTTTTTCTTCCATAGTTGAAGATTTTGAAATTATTTTTCTTCTGTTTTTTTTAAAACCACTACTGCATTTACATCCCCAAATCCAAAACTTGCTTTAGCGAGGATGTTGAAAGAATGTTCTTTTGTTATGCGCGGAATCCTTTCTGAGGAAACTGCCGCCTGAATCTCGGGATGTAGGTCTTCACAATTTATATTTCCAAAAATAAAATTGTTTTTAAGCTGAAGTACACTTGCCACACATTCTATACTACCCGCTGCACTTAAGCAATGTCCTATCATTCCTTTTAAAGAATTAATATAAGGAAAATTGTCCTTTCCACTTCCTAAGGCGGTTTTCCAGTTTAAAATTTCAGTAGCATCTTTGGTGGTTGCAGTTAAGTGACCGTTTATCACCTCAATTTGATCTGCCGAAATCCCCGAATTTTCTATTGCTTCTTTAATACAACGTTGTACACCTGTATTATTGGCTGCGGTCATACTGCCGCCTCCGCGCTGACCACCGCTGTTCACGGCTCCGCCTAAAACCTCCGCATATATTTTTGCGCCACGGTCTTTTGCCGATTCATATTCCTCAAGAACCAAAGCACCTGCTCCACTCCCCGGAACGAATCCGGCAGCTGTTGCACTCATTGGTCGTGAAGCCGATGTTGGATCCTCATTAAAATTATGCGGTAAGATGCGCATAGCATCAAATCCGCCCCAAACGTAAGGCCCATGATCATTACAACTACCCACCAGCATTCGTTTTGCCATACCCGATTTTATCCTGTCATACCCCATTAAAACAGCTTCGGTTCCGGTGCTGCATGCTGAAGAATTGGTAGTAACCTGGTTTCCACAACCGAGTTTGCCGCCCAGAAAAGCGCTAATCCCGCTGGCCATGGTTTGAAGAACGCTGGTACTGCCCAATCTTCGGGTTTTACCTGCATCAATAAGATGAATAGCTTCCCGGAACTTATCTACGCCAAGAATACCGGTTCCAAAAATGATCCCGCTGTCCCAATCAGGTGTTTCATTGTCACTAAACTTTAATCCTGCATCCTTCCAGGCATCGGTGCCTGCGATAGTTCCGTAGAAAATTCCACTTGAATTTAAACCTCGTAATTCCAAAGGAGAAAAATATTGCTGAAGCATTTCTTCAGTCACTTTGGGCTGCCCGGCCACCTGGCAACTAAAATTAAGGTCTTCCAGTTCCTGGTGATGGGTAATTCCACTTTTTCCGTTTCTAATTGCATTATTAAAATCGGATAGATTTGTTGCATTGGGAGCTACCACCCCCATACCGGTAATTACCACACGTTTTTTAGCCATTGGTTTTCATTCTTTTTGAAGATAATTTTTTTAAGAACACATGCCGGCAATTTTACCTTTGCATACCAACCTGCCTTCAGCATTATACATTTTTACTTCACATTTTAATTTTTTAAACCTGAAATACATTTTTTCTGAAATCACTGTCACCTTTTCACCCGGTAAAACAGGGAAATAGAAATCAATTTCGGTGGAACTCAATGCTATTTTTGGCGGCTTTACTATTTCATCTTTTAAAAGAAAAATCCCCAGGCAAACAACACCTATCTGTGCCATACATTCGGTAAGGATTACTCCAGGTGTTACGGGCTTTTCCTTAAAATGTCCTTTGTAAAAAAAATCATCTTCAGAAAATGTATAAGTCCCCTCTACCGAATTTGTATCGATTGTGTTAAGTTCATCAACAAATAAAAACGGATGAGAATATGGCAGTCTGTCAAGTATCTCGCTGAATTTCACAAATACTGTTTTATTTTAAATGTTCGCCGCCGTTAACCGGGATGATTGTTCCTGTAATCCAGGCGGCTTCATCTTTGGATAAAAGGTAAACAACATTAGCCACATCGTTAGGAACGGTAAGTCTTTTAAAAGGATTGTGTTTTAAAGCGTGCACTCTAAGGGTTTCATTACCCGGAATCATTTGAAAAGATTTGGTTACCGTAACCCCTGCCTGAATACAGTTTGCTCTAATTCCATAAGGAGCATATTCAAGGGCAATGCTTCTGGTAATAGCTTCCAGGGCCACCTTGGCGGCTGAAACAGCGGCATATCCCTTCCAGACCTTCTTATTTCCTTCGCTGGTAAAAGAAATGATCCGGGCATCTTTAGCAAAAATTCCCTGTTTAAAAATTTCTTTAGTCCAGTCGTAAAGACTAATGGCCATGGCATCAATGGTAATTTGAAAATCCAGGTTTTCCAGGGTGGGCTCATCCCCATTCATGGGTTTTAAATTACCTTTTGCGATACTGTGAACAAGACTTCTTATTTTTCCCTCGGGTCCCAGGATCTTTAGTATATCCGAAATGATCCCCACTCTTTTTTCTGCATTGGTTGCATCAATATTGAAACTCTCCAGTCTCACATCACTGTTTTCGATGATATCGTCAAAAGCTTCTTCAATATCAGGAAGTTCAGCCTTTCTATCCCGGTGAACAATTATAATATTCATACCGTGTTTTGCCAGTTTTCTTGCTGATGCAAGGCCAAGGCCACTGCTTCCGCCCAAAATAAGGGCCCAGTAATTCGTGTCTTTAAATTCTGTTACCATTGCAATAAGATTCTTTGTGCCGAAAAGCCCGGACCAAAACTCAGCATAAGTCCCTGTTCGCCTTTCGGGATGTTTTTATTCAGGAATTCCTGTAAGACATAAAGCACGGTGGCACTACTCATATTGCCATAAAGCCGAAGCACCTCCCGCGTTTCTTCGATATTTTTCCCTAAGTTACCAAAAAGATCTTCAACAGTCTGTACTATTTTCTTTCCTCCGGGATGAAAAATTAAATGATCTACCTTTTCGATATCGGTACCATGCTTTTTTAGGAAAGGATATATAATATCAGGGAAATGTGATGAAATGGTTTCCGGAACGCTTTCATCAAGAATCATTTTTAGGCCGTGGTTGGTAAGGTCAAATCCCATCATGTGCGTAGCATCGTAAAAATGATACATCCCCTCTCCTATTATTTCTGGACCGGATGCATCTTCTTCTGAAGAAAGCAAAACACAAGCAGCCCCATCACCAAAAATGGCAGCACTCACCATATTGGCCATGCTGTAATCATTTAGCTGAAAAGTGGCGGTAGGACTTTCTACTGCAATAACGGCAGCTCTCTTTCCGGGATTTGATTTCAAAAAATTATGAGCATAAATCATCCCTGAAACTCCCGCAGCACACCCCATTTCAGTTACCGGAAGCCTGGTGATATTTTGTTTTAAATCCAGCTCATTAATTAAATAAGCATCAAGAGAAGGTATCATAATTCCTGTACAACTCACAGTGATAATATAATCGAGGGAATTCGGTTCCCAGCCGGCATTTTTCAGGGTTTTTTTCAGCACATTGACACCCATTTTTTTTGCTTCCCTTTCATAGATCCTGTTTTTATCTTCAAAAGAAGTTACCGTAAAAACTTCTTCCGGGTTCATAATTGAATACCGCTTGTCTACTCCTGCCCCTTCAAAAATTTTTAAAACTTTACGCTGAAAACGTTCATCCTCATTACTGAGCCAGTTTTCTATAAAAGGCAGGATATCAGCTGTTTTCCTGGAAAATTCCGGTAACTCTTTTTCAACATTTACTACTTTGGTGCTCATTTTTCTTATTTCTGAATAATCCATTGATACCTGAAAGCCCATTTCCATTTAATTTCTGCCTGGCTTGCAGGTATTTTAGCCGAAAAACTTTCAAGATCACTTTTTTTAAAGCCTCTTAGAATGGAGGTTAATCCATCTTTCCTGGCAATCTCGTTACGGATAAACACCGTACAAAAGGCCTGGAATAAGCGGTAAGCGACTTTACTTCGGTGCAAATCGTTTATTAAAACTCCATATTTTGCCTGCCGGTTAAACAGCTTCACCAATTCGATGATCTGCGAATCGGTAAAATGATGTAAAGTGAGGGTACAAAGTACAATATCAAAATTTTGTTTCCGGTAAGCTTCACTGAAAACATCCTTTGCCTTAAATTCAATATTCGGATAATTTTCTGAAAGCTTTTCAGCAATGCAAATAGCATGACTATTCGCATCCACACCTGTCAGATTTAATTTTATATTGTTATTTTTCCCCCATTGAGCTATTTCCCTAAGCATAGCGCCATTACCACAGCCAACATCGACGATATTCCATTCTAGCTCTTGTGGATTTTCCCGTTGGATCTTTTTTATCCCGCTAAGGGTGACTTTGTTGCCACCAAGCCATTTATTGATATTTTCAAGATCTTTCAGGACTTTTTCCAGTTCTTCCCCCCCGAGCTCAAAATCATCCATGATCTCCGCCTGATTTGTTCTAAAGGAAGTATTAATTCTTTTCATATTACTGGGCGGCCATGGGTTTGTGAGATGATTTTCGGAAGAATCGAGGGAATAGATTTCACAATCCTTTGAGAGACTTCAGCAAGGGAAGGGTTCAAAAGTATATTCTGAAGCATTCTACCCGTCTGAAGCCTTTTCCTAAAAGTTTTATTCCACTTAATTTCATATTCCTTTTCCATATTTTTTCTGCTGAAGTTATTCTTTTTCTGAGCCAAAATTACTTCTGAAGCTATTTTTGCACTATGTACAGCCATGGCCATGCCATTTCCACAAAGCGGATGAATTAAACCGGCGGCATCACCCATCATTAAAATATGCTCTTCTACTGTTTTTTTTTGGGAAAAAGAAACCTGGGCAATGCTTAATTCTTTTTCAAACAGCTCTTCAGCTTCATTAAAAAACTTCCGTAAATGCATGTTTTGCATAAGCACTTCCTCTTTAAAAAGTTCAGGATCCTTATACTTTTTAAAACTGGAGTAAGAAACCAGGTAACAAACATTTACCGCTCCTGTTTCGGTTTTTGATAATCCGCAATAGCCGCCTTTAAAATTATGAAGAGCTACCTGGTGTTCAGGAAATCCAGGTTGACAATAATGTGATTTAACCGCAAGCCAGGACGATTTTTCCTTAATAAAATTCCGTTCCAGCTTTTTATCTAAAACCGATCTTTTTCCAAAAGCTCCTAAAACTATAGGTGCCTTATATTTTTTTCCGGAGGCTGTTTCAATTTCGAATTTCTTATTATTTCGAAATTTCACCTCCACCACCCCATCAAATAAAACTTCAGCGCCAAATTCTTTTGCCTTTTTCCACAGAAAATTATCCAGATTATACCTGCTTATGCCCACTCCTCCCAGAGGAAGGTTTGCTTTTATGCTATTTCCCTTTCTGGTACTATAAAAAAGTTCATTTATGAGAGGAGGATTCAGCTCCAAAAGATCAATCTCCAGGGATTCTAAATAAGGGAGAATTTCTCTTGAAATATATTCCCCGCAAACCTTATGTTTTGGATAAACCTCTTTTTCAAATACCTGAACCGGAACTCCTTTTTTGGAAAGGTGGATGGCAGCGGTAAGCCCTGCAAGTCCGCCTCCAATAATTATTACTCCGGGATGCTCCATGAATTGAAGATAATTAAAACAAAAATAAAATCCCGGCCAGAAGCCGGGATTTAAGATAAAATTATATTATTATGGTTAGACCTAATTCTGGTCTTCTTTAGCAGCAGCCTTTCTTTTGGCTTCTTCCTTGAGCTCTTCGCTAGCTACAATAGCCAGCTCTACTCTACGGTTTTTAGCACGACCATCTTCAGTACTGTTATCATATTTTGGCTGAAGTTCTCCATACCATTTAGTATCAAACCTTACGCTGGAAAGACCTTGAGTTAACAGGTAATTAGTGACAGCCTGAGCGCGGTTTTTTGAAAGCGTAAAGTTATAGCTCTCGCTACCTCTACTATCGGTATGCCCTTCAACAAGAATATTAGAATCGGGATATTCCTTAAAAATATCGGCAAGCTTATTTAGGGTTTCCTGAGATCTTGAGTTGATATTGTATTTTTCAGTATCGAAATAAACCCCACTGGATTCATCAAAAGTTACATTAATACCCTCTCCTACTCTTTCTACTTCAGCTCCGGGGATTTCTTCTTCAATTCTTTGGGCCTGCTTATCCATTCGGTCTCCAATAATTGCACCGGCTGTTCCACCTACTACGCCACCAATAATGGCTCCAAGGGCGGTGTTTCCGTCTCCGGTGTTGTTACCTACAACACCGCCAATTACAGCACCACCGGCTGATCCGATTACAGCACCTTTTTGTTTATTACTGGCATTCTTGGTTGCTTCACAGCCAAACAACATAGTTGCGGCAAAAAGTAAAGCGAACATTCTATTTAATTGCATCTTCATATCAGTAAAATTTAAATTAATTTTTAGAAAAGTTCATTCGAATAACAAATGGAGATCCATCCAAACTAACTGTTTGTTCCCATACCATTTGTGTATCACTTAAAGATTTAAGGTTCAATCTGAAACCTTGATTTCCGGTTGTAGATTTGTAATTTTCATCGGTTGGTTTTAGTAGGAAATCATACAGACCTTCCGGGGTATTTTCTTCATCTATTGACCACATAAAGGTTCGTTCTCCTCCACCGCAGTTAATTCCCTGTACCCTGTACGTTCCGTGGTTATTGTTAGACACAAAATCCCAGGTACTTCCTTCAAAGCAATCGGCAGAGGCATCATTTAATAAGGTTACATTAAACTCACCTGCACTGTTAGGATAGGTTACGCTGGTTAATGTCCAGTCCCCATTAAAGGTTTTTCGGGCCTCTCGGGCGGTTTTACTGGGGCCGCATGCGGCTACCAGTAATGTTATAGATACTAAAATTAAAAGTTTTTTCATGGTTTTAGTTTTTATTTAAATATAAAAACCCAATGCAAGCCTTGGACCAAACCAAAAAACCACATTGGATTTTAGATTATAATAGGTTAAATTATCTTCTGAATAATCGACTAATTAATGATATTACCAATAGCACAAGAAAGATGTAAAAAATTATCTTGGCAATATCAGCGAAACCTTCTGCTATGCCACCAAATCCAAAGATCGCGGCGACCAAAGCGATGATTAAAAAAATTACGATTAAACGTACCATAATATTAGATTTTTTGATTAGTTGGAGTCTAAATTACAGTAGGAGTCCTAGGCCCCCAAAAGATTATTACTAATTTAACAGTACGTCCGTTAAGGTTTCATAATATGATTGAAAAACTGTTTAATTAATGCTAATATTCAATTAATTCCTGAAGTTTTTCTTTAAGTCTTTCCTTAGGAAGATATTGTTTTTCCAGTTGAGGAGCAAAGGGTACAGGAGTTTCCATACTCCCAATTCGGAAGACAGGGGCATCTAGTTGTTCAAAACATTCTTCCTGTATTAATGCGGTAATCTCTGAAGCCAGGCTGCCAAATAGAGTGTCTTCTGTAAGTACCAGCGCTTTCCCGGTTTTCTTTACCGACTCAATGATGGTATCTTTATCTAAAGGCTGAAGACTCCTTAAATCTATTAAATCGGCATTAGAATAATTCATATCCTTTAATACTTCCAGCGCCCAGTGTACACCGGCACCATAAGTGATAATACTGATCTTTTCCCCTTCACGAAGTAGCGAAGCTTTTCCGAAAGGCAAAGTATAATAATCTGTAGGAACTTCCTGCCGGATACTTCTATATAATGCCTTGTGCTCAAAGAAAAGAACCGGATTAGGGTCATTAAATGCGGTATTTAAAAGGCCTTTGGCATCATAAGGAAATGCCGGGTAGATTACTTTCAAGCCCGGTGTTTTGAGAAACCAGGCTTCATTGGTCTGGCTATGGAAGGGTCCCGCCCCTACTCCTGCTCCACAGGGCATTCTTATAACTACATCGGCATTTTGGTTCCAACGGTAATTGGTCTTTGCCAAATAGTTTACAATGGGATTAAAGCCAGAGCTTACAAAGTCGCCAAATTGCATTTCTACCATAGCTTTCATCCCGTTAATAGATAATCCCATTCCGGCTGCCACTACTGCAGATTCACAAATTGGAGTATTTCTTACTCTTTCGCTGCCAAATTCCGCCAGAAGCCCATCGGTGATTTTAAAAACTCCCCCATAATCTGCGATATCCTGGCCCATTAAAACAAGGTTTTCATGTTTTGCCATAGATTGCTTCATGCTTTGGGCAATAGCGTCGATCAATCTTAATTCCTGAGTCTCTCCTTTTGGTTTAACTTCTTTATAATCAACGATCTTATACACATCATTTAACTCCTTGCTTTCAATAGAAGAGACGGGCTTTTCAGAAAAGGCAATCTTTAAATTTTTATCGATTTCAGTTTTAATTTCCGTGATTAACTCATCATTGAATTTTTGATCGAGCAAGTCTTCCGACATTAAATAATTTCTGAAATTAATTACCGGATCTTTTTCTGCCCAGTGTTGCATCAATTCTTCGGGTACGTATTTAGTTCCACTAGCCTCTTCGTGGCCACGCATTCTGAAGGTTTTAAATTCCAGTAAAACAGGTCTCGGATTTTCACGTACACTTTCGGCTATTTCATTCACGCGGGTGTAAACCTCGGTAATATTATTCCCGTCTATAATATGGGATTCCATTCCATAACCAACGGCACGATCTGCGATGTCTTTACAGCGGTATTGTTCATTGGTAGGCGTAGATAATCCAAATCCATTGTTCTCGACACAAAAAAGTACCGGAAGATCCCATACCGAAGCAATATTAAGCGCCTCATGAAAATCTCCTTCACTTGTTCCTCCTTCTCCGGTAAAAACAGCAGTAAGTTTTTTCTCCTTTTTAAGCTTATGAGCCAGTGCGATCCCATCTGCAACGCCAAGTTGAGGCCCGAGATGCGAAATCATTCCTATAATTTTGTATTCCTGTGTTCCGAAGTGGAAACTGCGATCCCGGCCTTGGGTAAATCCGTTCATTTTTCCCTGCCACTGGGAGAAAAGTCGGTAAAGAGGAATCTCCCTTCCGGTAAATACCCCCAGGTTTCTATGCATAGGAAGTATGTATTCATCTTTGTGTAATGCTTTAGTTATTGCCACCGAAATCGCTTCCTGCCCTATTCCGCTAAACCATTTGGAAATCCTTCCCTGCCGCAGTAAAATGAGCATTTTTTCTTCTATAAGCCTGGGTTTAAGCATCAGACGATATAATTCCAGCAATTCTGTTTTTGAGAGCCCTTCATTTTTGTAGGCTATATTGGATATTAAAGAGGTTTCTGTGGTCATAATTTGAGGATTTCAAAATCAAATGTAAATAAAAATCTCACGTGTTTATAATGCTAAGAAAAATATAAACGCTCGGCTTTTCCCTTAATTTTACTTAAATTCGCACGTTGACCTTATACATAAAACCACCCAAAAATGGCAATGAATAATATACCCAGCGTTAATCTGGCTGATTTTCTGTCGGATGATCCCAAAAGAAAACAAAAATTTGTTGATGAAATTGGTAAAGCTTACGAAGAAATTGGTTTCGTCGCTTTAAAAAATCATTTTTTGAGCGAAGAGCTGGTAGATGAATTATATAAAGAGGTGAAGGCCTTTTTTAACCTTCCCCTGGAAACTAAACGCAAATATGAAATCGAAAACCTGGCAGGACAGCGAGGTTACATTTCCTTCGGAAAAGAACACGCGAAAGGTAAAAAGGAGGGTGATCTTAAAGAATTCTGGCATTTTGGTCAGGAACCGGCTGAAGACGCGAACTTAATTGAAGATTATCCTCAAAACGTTCAAGTTGAGGAGTTAAAGGATTTTAATCACGTAGGGATGGAAGCCTACCGGATGCTTGAAAAAACCGGAATTTATGTACTTCGTGCCCTGGCTTTATACATAGGCCTTGATGAGCACTATTTCGATCATTGGGCGAGCAATGGGAACAGTATTTTAAGACCAATTCACTACCCTCCTATTACCAAAGAACCTAAAGGAGCTGTTAGAGCCGGAGCACATGGGGATATAAATCTTATCACCCTTCTAATGGGAGCGTCTACAGGAGGCCTGCAGGTGCTTAGAAAAGATGGGGAATGGATAGATGCTATTCCACAGGAGGACGAACTCGTCATTAACGTTGGGGATATGTTGGAGCGCCATACCAATAATAAGCTGCGTTCTACCATTCACAGGGTAATAAACCCTCCAAAAGAAGAATGGGACAAACCACGTTATTCTATACCTTTCTTTATGCATCCGCGAAGTGAGATGCCACTCAATTGCCTGGAAGAATGTATAGATGAAGATCATCCAAAACAGTATGAAGATATAACCGCCGGCGATTTCTTACATCAGCGTCTGGTAGAAATAGGTCTGGCAAAAAAATAATTTTATGGCAAAGAAAAAGATGGGACTCGAAGATCTTGGAGGTTTCGTTTTTTCAACCGACGATGATTTTGATGAAAATGAAATCCATCAAGATGATACTGAACTCTTAAGCCCCGGTGAGCAACGACTGGAAGCCCATTTCAGCAAAAAAGGCCGCGGTGGTAAAACTGTGACCATTATTAAAGGTTTTGAAGGCCCCGAGGAAGATTTGATCACTCTGGGAAAAAAACTTAAAAAAAGCTGTGGCGTGGGCGGCTCGGTTAAGGATGGAGAAATCATCATTCAGGGTGATGACCGCGAAAAGATTATGAAATTGCTTCAAAAGGACGGATATAAAGTAAAAAAAGTTGGTGGTTAACTGTACAACATTTAAATAGCTGTTATGGAAGGTACCGCTTTACACATCACCAACGGTGATGAGCTCACTGAAGAATTGCTGGAACTCAACCTGCCAGGGGAAGTAGTGATCTGGCGTGAAATGTTATGCGAAGGTCCTACCCTGCAGGAAGTAGGTAGCCAGGAATTCCTCAAACAGCGTAAAAAATTTCTTAAAAAAAATTATGGGATTTCTGCGGAAGATTATGAAGAGAAATTCGTTTCTCAATTAAAGAAACTTAAGACTGCAAAAGATCATGATTATGTTGTATTGTGGTTCGAATTTGATCTTTTCTGTCATATCAATATGCTGGCTGCCATCAGTTACTATCTTAACCATAGAGAGAGTAAACCTTTTTTCCTGGTTTGTAGTAAAAAATTAAAAGGCGAAGAAGAACAAAAACCACTTTCCCGGCTTTCTCCAAAACAATTACTCAATCACTACGAAAACAGGATCGCTCTTAATTCTGATGATACTGAAATCGCACTTTTGATCTGGGAACTTTATTGCAGTAATAACCCTATGAAACTCAAGCAGCAAATCAAGACTACCTCCAATTTTGAGTATTTATCCAGTTGCATAAGAGCACATATAGAACGCTTTCCCAATTCGGAAACCGGACTCAATACCCTGGAGCAAAACGTACTTAAACTTATCAAAAAATACCAGATCACCTCTTTGAATCAATTACTGGGCTATGCCCTCCAATACCAAGGTTATTACGGCTACAGCGATTTACAGATGCAACGCCTTATCGATAAGATTAAAAATTTCTTCCAGATTGTTAACAAGCGAGTAAGCCTTACAGAAAAGGGAGAGTTAGCCCTGGAAAAGAAAAAGAATTTTTACGGAGAACTTAAAAATGAAGATTACCTGGGAGGAGCAAGAATGTATGATTTCTTATATGATTCTGAGTCCCATCGCTTATTAAAATTATAGAATGAAAATTAAAGCTTCAGAATTAATATTAAACAAAAATGGAAGTATTTATCATTTAAACCTCCTTCCTGAGCAAATTGCTGAAACTATAATCACCGTTGGAGATCCAAATCGGGTTGCAAGAGTTTCAAAGTACTTCGAAAAAATTGAACATAGAATAGAAAAAAGGGAGTTTCATACCCATACTGGTTATTATAAAGGTAAGCGTCTTAGCGTGGTATCTACAGGAATTGGCCCCGATAATATTGATATTGTCTTTAACGAGCTCGATGCCCTGGTAAATATTGATTTTGAAACCCGAAGTCCGAAGGAAAAACTTAGTACGCTGAACCTTGTAAGAATAGGTACTTCAGGATCAATTCAATCGGAAATCCCAGTGGATTCTTTTCTTATAAGTGAGAATTCCATCGGTTTTGACGGAGTTCTTCATTTTTATAAAAATGAAAATATTCAAGACCTTGATTTCGCAAAGGCCTTTATAGAACATCTCAACTGGTTTGAAAAGAAAGCAAGTCCTTATGTGGTTGCAGCAGATAAAGAATTAGTAGAAAAACTTTATTCTTCTAAAGTTTTTAAAGGTACTACCGCCACGAATATTGGTTTCTACGGTCCTCAGGGAAGAGTACTCAGACTTGCTTTGCAGGATGATTCCATGAATGATAAGATCGCTTCTTTTTCTTATAAAAACACCAAGATCACCAATATGGAAATGGAAACTGCAACCATGTATGGCCTTGCAAAATTACTGGGGCATCGTTCCGTTTCTATGAATGCCATAATAGCCAACAGAGCTACAGGAGATTTTTCAAAAGATCCCGGGAAAATAGTAGACGACCTGATTGTTTACACCCTGAATAAGCTTGTAGACCAGGCTGATTTAACAGAATATTAGAAACAGCACCATAGCCTAATTTGTATTTTTGGAGAAATCCATAATCTATGCAAGAAACTTCTGAGGACCTCCCTTTAATACATAGGGACCTTAACTGGCTCAGCTTTAACGGGAGAGTGTTACAGGAAGCCGAAGACAAAGTTAATCCTCTGTATGAGCGCATTCAGTTTTTGGCTATATTTTCATCGAATCTGGATGAATATTTTAGGGTTAGAGTATCTCAATTAAGGCAAATAAAAAGGGTGGAAAAAAGTATCCGTAAAAAGCTTGCTCTTAAACCTACCAGGATTACCAAACAAATTATTGAAAAAGTAAAAAAACAGCAAGACAGATTTGGTGAGATCTACCATGGGCAAATTCTCCCTGAATTGGCCGAAAACGGGATCAACCTTATTGATCATCAAAAGTTCACCGATGATCAAAAGAAATTTGTAGCTGATTTTTTTCAGAAAAAAATAGAGCCATTCCTCACCCCAAGAATAATTGATCTTAATAAGGAAAATGAACTCTTTCTCGAGAACTCGGTATTATATTTTATCCTGAGTTTTAAGGAGGAAAATGTATTGGGGGTTGTAAATCTTCCTGTACAAAGCTGTGGAAGATTTATAAGCCTGGAGAGTCAGGGAGACGCATTTTTTCTAACTTATCTGGATGAAATTCTTCGCGGTGAAATTGCTCAGGTTTTCCCAGGTAAAGAAATCACTGGTATTTATGAGGTAAAGCTTTCTCGTGATGCCGAGCTGTATATCGAAGTTAAATATACAGTGGGGCTTGCTGAAAAGATCTACGAGTCTCTGGCACAAAGAATGGACGGCCAACCAACCCGTCTGTTGTATGATGCTGAAATGCCTTATGAGGTTCAAAAGAAAATAAGAAAATTACTTGGCCTTGGGAAAATAGATATGATGCCCGGGGGAAGATATCACAACTTTAAAGATTTCTTTTCATTTCCAGATCCTACTAATAATCCGGAACTTAAGTTTAAGCCCATGCCTCCAATTAAGCATAAAACACTGGAGGAAAGTGGGAATTACTTCAAAACCATTACGGAGAAGGATCAATCTGTTCATTTCCCGTATATGTCATTTAAATATGTTGAAAAATTCCTGGAACAGGCTGTTTCCGATAAAGATGTTACACATATTAAAATCTCCCTTTACAGGGTGGCTGATGAGTCTAAGTTGACCACTTCTTTATTACAAGCGTTAGAAAACGGCAAAAAGGTCACAGTGTTTGTTGAGGCTAAAGCGCGTTTTGATGAGGAGAACAATATTATCTGGGGACGAAAATTCGAGGAAAAAGGTGCTAATGTAATATATAGTTACCCCAAGATCAAGGTGCATTCAAAAGTTATGCTGGTGACCCGTCGCGAAAAGGAATCCTTAACCCACTATGCCTATATAGGAACCGGAAATTTTAATAGTGAAACTTCAAAGATCTATTGTGACCACGCAATCTTTACCGCTAGTAAAAGCATTACTAAAGAACTCTCACGACTCTTTAAAGTTCTGGAAGGCGATTTGATAATCCCCAGGGAAAAGAACCTGCTTATCTCCCCCTTCTCTACCCGGCAACATTTCAGCAAATTGATCTATAATGAAATTGACAATGCCAGGGAAGGCAAAAAAGCAAAGATCACCGCTAAGATGAACAGCCTTGAAGATCCCGAGATGATCGAGCTGCTTTATAAAGCCAGCCAGGCCGGAGTTGAGATCCGTCTTTTGGTAAGAGGTTTTACTTGCCTTATTCCGGGTGTGAAAGGTTTAAGTGAGAATATTTATATAACCAGTATAGTAGATCGTTTCCTGGAGCATGGACGCATTTATTTATTTGAAAACGGTGGAAAAGAATTGATCTTCTACGGAAGCGCGGATTGGATGACCCGAAATCTCGACAGGAGAATTGAAGTAATTGCTCCTATCCTGGATGAAGATATAGCTACTGAGTTTAAGGAAATTCTCGATATTCAGCTAAGGGATAATGTAAAAGCCCGAATCCAGGATGAAGAAGAAAGCAATACCTATGTACAGGCAAAAGAGGGTGAAAAATCAATAAGATCCCAGAACGAGATCTATAATTATCTAAAGAAAAAGCATTCAAAATGAAAACCATAAAAGTAGGCGGAGTGCCGGAACATTTTAATTTTCCCTGGCATAAATGCATCGAAGAAGGAAAATTTCAGGAGAAAGGCATTAATGTTATCTGGAAAGATTTTCCTGGCGGCACTGGTGCTATGAATAAAGCCTTAAGATCTGGAGAAATTGACGTTGCTGTGATTCTTACTGAAGGTATTATAAAAGATATAATTGGTGGAAATCAAAGCAAGATCCTGCAATCTTATATAGGTTCTCCACTCATTTGGGGAATTCACGTCGCAGCTGGTTCAAAATATAATTCAGTTGAAGAACTTAAAGGGACCAAAGCTGCGATAAGCCGCTATGGATCGGGATCTCACTTAATGGCTTACGTAAATGCTGAGAGACATCAATGGAACATTAAGAAGGATCTCGATTTCGAAGTAGTCAATGATATTGATGGTGCCGTTGAAGCCCTTAAAACTGATAAAGCCCAGTATTTTATGTGGGAACATTTCACTACTAAGCCCTTGGTAGACAATCGCACTTTCAGACTGGTAGCCGATTGCCCAACACCCTGGCCCTGTTTTATGATCGTGGCAAGAGATCAGGCGATAAAGTTTAATGCTGAAAGACTTAAAACAATGCTTCAGGTTCTAAATGAAGAAACTTCAAAGTTCAAAGAAATCCCGGACCTTGCTAATATTCTTGCCGATAATTATCGGCAAAAACCGGAAGATATCGCGAAATGGTTGGAAATAACCAGCTGGAGTCAGGAACAAATAAGTGAGGCAGAAGTAGAAGCGGTTCAGGATAAATTATTGGAACTTAATTTAATTTCAAAGAAACAGCCATCTTCCGAAATAATTCATAATTTGTAGCCATTATTCATCAATCACCCCCCATTAAATGGAAAATTTATTTTTATTTGCTTTTGTATTTATTACTTCAGTTACTTTTGCACAAGACTCCCAAAACAATGAAACTACCGAACCCGAAAAAAGGGACATCACTCAAAATGAATTGAGTATTGGTGCATTCAATCTGGTCGCTTTTGGAGCTTTAGATATTACTTACGAACGTATTATAGACAAGAATTCCAGTTGGGCAGTTGAAGGTTTTATTAAGGCTTTAGATCGTGACAACGAAGATGTGGACGATGCTTTCTACAAAGATTTCTCACTAACCGGTAAATACAAATATTTTTTTGGAGATAATTATGCTCGCGGATTTTATGTTCACGGTTTCGGAATGCTTTCCAACGGAGAATATGACAATGATTATGTAACCGGGCCAGATGGCTACGGTTATTATCAATACGAAGATTACACCGATTTTGCAATTGGCTTCGGAATTGGCGGGAAATTCGTTTCCCAAGGCGGTTTCTTCCTGGATTTAAATACCGGCATTGGCAGAAATTTATTCAACGAAAATTCACCTACAATTGTTGGACAGTTTAATGTAAATCTTGGTTTCAGATTCTAAGGTCACCAATCTATAGGTTTCTTCCCATTTTCTTCCAGATATTTATTGGTTTGGCTGAAATGTTTATTACGAAACCAATACCCCCTGTTGGCACTTAAAGGCGAAGGATGTCCGCTCGTTAAAACCAGATGTTTGGTTTGATCTATCAGCTTTATTTTCTTTTGAGCAAATCCGCCCCAAAGTAGGAATACCACATTTTCCTTTTTTGCTGAGATAAGACTGATGACACTATCAGTAAAAGCCTCCCAACCTTTTTTCTGATGAGAACCCGCTTCTCCGGCCCTAACACTAAGGCTTGCATTTAATAATAAAACGCCCTGGTCTGCCCATGGCTCCAGATTTCCAGAAAATGGGATGGGTTTATTTAAATCAATTTCAATTTCCCTGAAGATATTCTTAAGAGAAGGCGGGAATTTTACTCCATCATTAACCGAAAAACAGAGACCGTGCGCCTGTCCGGGATTTGGATAGGGATCCTGTCCCAGGATAACTACTTTCGTATTTTCAAAACCCGAATGCTTAAACGCATTAAAGATTAAATCCTGCGGAGGGAAACAAGTATTTTCTGTATATTCCTGTTTAACGAATTGAAGTAGATCCTGGAAATATTCCTTACTGATTTCTTCCTGTAATTCCTTTTTCCAGTCGGGCGGTAAGTCTGGCTTCATTTTAATTAAGTAAATTTGCAGCACCTCAAAAGTAGGGAAATTATTCTATGATTAAAATTGCACCTAAAAGCCTTATTGACCTTGAATTTCCGGTGGTTTGCAACCAGATATCTGAACTGTGTATCACAGGATTGGGAAAGGAAAAAGCACTGAAAATTCAGCCTTTTCCTTCCTATTCCAAAACTATTTTTGGCTTAAATCAAACCAATGAATATTTAAGTTCCAAAACCCGGGAAAGCCGCATTCCAAACCATGGTTTCGATGCTGTGAATAAAGAACTCCGTATGTTGGAGATTGAAGAGGCCATCCTAGAGGTTGGGAGCTTCAGAAAGATTGCCAGCCTCTCGGAAACCGTAAATACTCAGCTTAAATTTTTCAAAAAGTTTCAGGAATACTATCCAAGTCTTTATAAAACGACTACAGAAGTAGAATATACTACTGAAATTATCGACAAAATTGGCAATGTTATCGATAAATTCGGAGAGGTGAAAGATGATGCCTCTCCCCTTCTACAATCGGTGAGAAGGTCTATCAATTCGGTAAAGGGCAAAGTCAATTCGAGCTTTGCCAAAGCGCTTACTACTTATCATAACTATGGTTATCTTGATGAAATACGGGAAAGCGTTGTAGAAAATGTTCGGGTGCTGGCTGTAAGTGCGATGCATCGCCGGAAAGTTAAAGGTGGAATTCTGGGGAATTCCAAGACCGGGAGCATAGTTTATATTCAACCCGAAGCAACTTACCAGTTCACCCGGGAACTCAATAACCTGGAATACGAGGAAAAAGAGGAAATAAAGCGTATTCTGAAGGAATTAACCGAATTCATAAGGCCATACCGAACCTTGCTGCAGGAATATCAGGAACTTTTAAGCGAGATAGATATCATTGCCGCAAAATCCAAATATGCGGAAAATATAAACGGAATTTTACCCAAAATCACCAAAGAACGTGAGCTACAGTTAAAAGATGCCTATCATCCCCTTCTGTATTTAAGCAATAAAAAGAAAGGAGATAAAACCTATCCCCAAAGCATTGAACTTGCCAGGGATAACCGAATTATAGTGATCTCGGGTCCAAATGCGGGTGGAAAAAGTATTACCCTGAAAACTGTGGGTTTACTTCAACTTATGATCCAAAGCGGGATTCTTATTCCGGTGCATGAATATAGCCGGGTTTGTTTGTTTGATAAGATCTTAACCGATATTGGAGACAATCAATCCATAGAAAACCACCTGAGTACCTATAGTTATCGGCTTAAGAATATGAATTATTTTCTTCGTAAATGCGATGATAAAACGCTTTTCCTTATCGATGAATTCGGTACAGGAAGTGACCCGGAACTCGGTGGCGCCCTGGCAGAAACCTTTCTCGAGGTTTTTTACGAAAAGGAATCTTTCGGAATCCTTACTACCCATTATGCTAATTTGAAAAAACTGGCCAATGAATTGCCGGATATGAGCAATGCAAATATGCTGTTTGATTCGAATAGCCTGGAACCTATTTATAAACTACAGGTTGGAGAAGCAGGTAGTTCCTTTACTTTTGAGGTTGCTCAGAAAAACGGAATTCCGTACAGCCTTATAAATCGTTCCCGAAAGAAAGTTGAGAAAGGAAAAATAAGGTTCGACAAAAGCATTGCAAATCTCCAGAAGGAACGCTCTAAACTTCAAAAAACAACTGATTCCTTGAAAACAAAGGAACAGAAGGCTGCTAAAGAGAAAGATAAGTTAGAGGAAACCAATACCAGAATTCAGCAGAAACTGGAAAGCTTTCAGGAGCTTTATGATAGCAATCAACGCTTAATCTATATTGGACAGAAAATAAATGACATCAGCGAAAAGTATTTTCAGAATAAAAAGAAAAAAGAACTGATAGCTGAATTTATAAAATTCGTGGAGATAGAGAATTCCAAGCGTAAAAAGGAAACTAAAAAACAGCAGCAGGCCAAGAAAACCCAGGAGACCAAAGTTCAGCAGGAAGTAAAGAAAAAAGTACAAGTAATTCGGCAGAAGAAGAAAGAGGAAAAAGCCAAAATGACCGATGCTGAACGTAAGGCTGCACAAAAACCTAAGGTCACACCAAAATTAGGAGACCGGGTTAGGCTGGAAGAAAGCAAATCGGTTGGGACCTTAGACAAAATTGAAAAGGGAAAAGCTACTGTTAATTACGGGATGTTCACCACCCAGGTAGACCTGGAGAAGTTGGAATTAGTGCAGGCAATGAAGAAAAAATAATTATGGAGATACCTAAGGATAAAAAGATTGTGCTTTTTGATGGGGTTTGTAACCTTTGCAACGGCGCCGTGACCTATATTATAAAACACGATAAAAAAGATATTTTCAGGTTTGCTTCTTTGCAAAGTGAGCTTGGCAGAAAACTGGTCTCAGAAAGAGGAATGGATCCAGATGACCTGGATTCTATAATTTTAATTGAACCCGGAGTAGCCTATTTCAGAAAATCTACTGCAGCCCTGGAAATCTCTAAAGACCTTTCAGGTGGGGCTTCTTTGCTACAATATTTCTGGTTCATCCCCGAAAGTCTCAGGGATGGAATCTATAACCTGGTTGCCAATAACCGCTATAAATGGTACGGCAAAAAGGAGAGCTGTATGATCCCAACCCCCGAATTAAAATCTAAATTCCTGGATTAAACTTTTTCCTTTTTCTCCAATTCTGATTTATTTTCTTCGGCATCGATATCCGGATGGTAATCATCATCCCATTCCTTCACATTTGGTGGTCCCATTTTGTCAACCGATTTGGCGACCATTAAAGAAACCGCGGCATCACCGGTTACGTTTACCACAGTCCGGCACATATCCAAAGGCCTGTCTACCGCAAAAATAAGCGCTAATCCAGCTTCCGGAATTCCAGCCTGAGCAAGCACAATTACCAGCATTACCATTCCCGCTCCGGGAACAGCAGCCGAGCCTATAGAAGCCAGCGTAGCCGTTGCGATAATCCCGAGCTGAGCTCCAACACTTAAGTCCATTCCAAAAGCCTGTGCGATAAAAACAGCCGCAACAGCCTGGTAAAGGCTGGTTCCGTCCATATTAATAGTAGCTCCAATTGGCAGGACAAAGCTGGTAACTTCCCTGCTCACACCCATATGCTCCTCTACCCTCTCCATAGTTACCGGTAAAGTCGCAGCACTGGAACTGGTTGAAAAAGCCAATAATTGCGCGGGTATTATTCCGTTAACAAAGAAAGACGGTTTGTTTTTAGTTACAATCCATACCAAAAGAATATAGAATCCAATCATTATGGTCAAACCAATTAAAACAGTTACTCCATACATTGCAAGAGCAGCAAAAAGATCGGTGCTTGGAGATTCTACTACCAGAGCTGCTAAAAGTGCAAATACACCATAGGGTGCTGCAAGCATTATTAAGTCGATCATCTTTAAGATCACTTCGTTAAAACCATCAAAGAAATCCTTTACCGGTTTGGCAGTTTTTTCAGGAATAAGAATTAGTCCGATCCCAAAAAATATCGCGAAGAAAATTACCTGCAACATATTGGCATTATCACCCGCTGCGGCAAAAATATTATCGGGAACTATATCTTCTAAAGCCTGTAATGGCCCTGATTCCCTTTGTTGATCTGCAGAGGCTTTAACCCCCGAAGCATCTCCCTCATAACTTGTAATAAGATCCTGCTGGGTTTCTGCAGTAATCGCGTTCCCGGGTTTAATAAGATTAACCAATCCTAAACCTATAGTCACGGCAACTACAGTGGTAAAAACATAGATCCCAATGGTACGAGCGCCCATTTTAGAAAGCTTGGAAATATCTTTAAGATCTGAAATTCCTTTGATCAGGGAACCCAAAATAAGTGGCACTGCAATAAGCTTAAGGGCATTGATAAAAATTGTTCCAAATGGTTTTATCCAATCTCCAATAAATTCAGATCCCCAGCTAAAATTGGTTAGGATTAGCGCGAAAATAACCCCGGCAGCCATTCCTAATAAAATTTGCCAGTGCAGTGCGAGTTTCTTCATAATTGTTCTATTTCAAATTTGGGTTATAGTTTAGAAATCTTATTCTGAAGCCAAAAATCGGCGATAACCAATGCGGCCATTGCTTCAACAATAGGCACAGCGCGGGGCACTACACAAGGATCGTGTCTTCCTTTTCCCTGCATTTCAACATTTTCGCCTTGTTTATTTATTGTCTCTTGTTTTTGCATAATTGTCGCTACAGGTTTAAAAGCGACATTAAAATAAATATCCATTCCGTTGGAAATTCCGCCCTGTACGCCTCCGCTCAAATTGGTTTTGGTTGAGCCATCAGCATTAAAGAGGTCGTTATGTTCACTTCCCTTCATTTTGGTTCCTTCAAAACCACTGCCGTATTCAAAACCTTTTACGGCATTAATAGATAACATCGCTTTCCCGAGCTCGGCGTGAAGCTTATCAAACACCGGTTCTCCCAAACCTCTGGGGATGTTTTTAATGACACATTGGACGGTTCCTCCTACCGTATCCCCTGCTTTTCTTATTTCCTTAATATAGGCCTCCATTTTTTCTGCAGAAGCCTTGTCGGGACAGCGTACGGGATTGCTTTCAATCAGACTGAAATCTATTTCTTCCGGACTCTTATTTAGTTTGATATCCCCGACTGAAGCGGTATAGGCAAAAAAGTTGATTTCTTTTAGAAGCTGTTTGGCGATAGCACCAGCCACTACCCGCGAAGCGGTTTCCCGTGCTGAAGACCTGCCTCCTCCCCTATAATCCCGAAATCCGTATTTCTCATCATAGGTATAATCGGCATGACTTGGGCGGTAGGTATCTTTAATATGGGAATAATCCTTTGACTTCTGATTGGCGTTACGAATTACAAAACCTATAGGGGTTCCCGTGGTTTTTCCTTCGAAAATCCCCGAAAGGAATTCTACAGTATCCGGTTCCTTTCTTTGGGTAACTATGGCAGACTGTCCTGGTTTTCTTCGGTTTAATTCGTTTTGAATAGCTTCCAGATCAAGTTGGAGCCCTGCCGGACACCCGTCTAAAATTCCTCCAATTGCCAGGCCGTGTGATTCCCCAAATGTGGTAAGTTTAAATAATTTTCCATAGGAATTTCCCGCCATACTTTCGATTTTGAACAAATGTAATTTTTTAACCCAATATTTAAAAATCTAAGACTAATTAAAAAACTCTTCGTATTCTCCAATTCCCACAGTATTTAGAGGCCCTTACAAGATAGTTTTAAATTAAAGCTTCCCTTAAAATCGTTACAGGATGCTTAGCGGTACGTTCTGTGCCGTCATAAATCTGATGACGACAACTCGTACCATTTGCTGAAATGACCGTCTCTTCAGAAGCTTTTCTAACCGCCGGGAATAAAGTTTGCTCCCCAATGTTCATACTCACTTCGTAATGCTCTTTTTCATACCCAAAAGAACCTGCCATTCCGCAACAACCTGAAGGGATAATGCTCACCTTGAAATTTTTAGGAAGGTTGAGTATATCAAAAGTGACAGCCGTATTAGACAATGACTTCTGATGGCAATGTCCGTGAATTTTAATTGTTCTTTCTTCAGCAGTAAATTCTTCCTGTTTAATATTACCAAGTGCAATTTCTTTTTTTAAGAATTCTTCAATGAGGAAGGAATTTTGTGCCAGTTTCTCTGCTGCTTCTTTATCATCTGCAAGTCTTAGGTATTCGTCCCGAAAGCTTAAAATAGCCGAAGGCTCAACACCAATTAAAGGTTTTTCATCAGAAACCAAGTCTTTAAAGATGCTGACGTTCTTATTTGCAAAATTCTTAGCTTCCTCAAGGAATCCTTTGGAAAGATGGCTTCTCCCACTTTCCGCATGTTTAACGATTTCTACCTGGTAGCCTAATTTACTCAGTAATTCCAAACTATCCATACCTATTTCGGCATCCAGATAATTGGTAAATTCATCATTAAACAAATAAACCGTTTTTACAGGGTTTTTGACCTGCAGGCGATCTTTATTCTTATAGTAGAACCCGCTTAGGCTTATTTTGGAAAGTTTCGGCAGACTTCTTTCGGAAGCAATTCCCATCGCCTTTTTAGCAATTCCGGCGGTGAATTTATTGCTGAAAAGGAAATTAGAAAGACCCGGAGTTTTTGAAGCGAGTTTATTCATACTTGCATTATTCACAAAAGCCTTACTTCTCAGGGAAGTTCCGTTTTCCTTTTGATACTGATAAAGGAATTCAGCTTTTAAAGCGGCCACATCTACACTGGAAGGACATTCACTTTTACAGCCTTTACAGCTGATACAGAGATCAAAAACCTCTTTTAATTCTTTATTATCAAATTTATTTGGTTTTTCTGAATGGGTTAGGAACTCCCTTAAAGCATTGGCACGGGCCCGGGTTGTATCCTTTTCATTCTTGGTTGCCCTGTAGCTGGGGCACATAGTCCCGCCGGCCTCTGAAGATTTTCTGCAATCTCCACTCCCATTACATTTTTCAGCGAGCCTGAGAATTCCCTGGGATTCAGAAAAATGCATAAGGGTTTCAATTTGTGGCTCAGATCTATCAGGAGTATATCGCAAAGAAGTGTCCATTGGAGCTGCATCGATGATCTTCCCTGGGTTGAATATATTTTCAGGATCAAAGGCCAGCTTGATATTTTTAATTAGCTGATAGTTCTTTGGACCGATCATCATCCCGATAAATTCTGCTCTCACCCTACCGTCTCCGTGTTCTCCGCTTAGGGAGCCATTATACTTTTTCACAAGTTTTGCCACATCCTCGGTGATCTGCCGGAACAGCTTTACATCTTCAGACCTTTTAAGGTTTAGAATTGGCCTTAAATGTATTTCCCCGGCCCCGGCGTGGGCATAATACACCGCGTCCTGCCCGTAGTTTTTCATGATCTGTCCAAACTCCGAGATATAATCGGCCAGGTGTGGCAGGGCTACCGCCGTATCTTCTATACAGGCCACGGCTTTCTTGTCACCAATAATATTTCCCAGCAATCCCAGGCCTGCCTTTCGTAATTCCAGGGCCAGTTCTATCTGCTCGTCAAAAAGCACAGGTAAGGCATAGCTCAAACCTGAATTATCAAGGGTTTCCAGCAATGCTTTGGTTTGCTTTTGTAATTCTTCCTGGGAATTTGCCCGCATTTCCAACATAAGGATAGCCTGTGGGTCTCCTTCAATAAAAAAACGGTTCTCCTTGTATTTCAGGTTTTGTTTGGTGCAATCCAGGATCACCTTATCCATCATCTCGCAGGTGAAGAGAGAATGTTCCATCGCGGGAACTACCGCCTGCATACAGGCATCTATACTCGAAAAATGCGCAGCGATCATTGCGGTATGAGGTGGCTGCAGCGCGTCTAATTGCAGGGTGATCTCGGTGGTAAAGGCAAGGGTTCCTTCGCTTCCGCTTAAAAGCCGGCATAGGTTAATTGGATCTGTTGTTTCTGAAAAGACTTCAGAATAGATGAGTTCATCCACCGCATAACCGGTATTTCTACGGTGTAATTCTTTGGGTGGAAATTTTTCAATGATTTCCTTTCTGGCTTCTGCAGGAGATAATTCAGCATAGATCTTTTGGTAAATCTCTCCTTCCAGATTTTTCAGTTTATGCTTTTGCTGAAATTCTTCTGCAGAAATTTCCCTGAATTCGGCTCCACTCCCATCGCTGAGCAAAACCTTCATAGAAACTACTTTGTCACGGGTAGTGCCATATTTTATGGAGGTGGTTCCGCTGGAATTATTTCCAACCATTCCACCAATCATACAACGATTGGAGGTTGAAGTGTTCGGCCCGAAAAACAAGCCGTGTTCAGCCAGAACACGATTCAGATCATCTCTTATAACCCCGGGTAGCACCCTAACCGTTTTTTCCTGAAGGTCTATCTCTATTATATCGGTGAAATGCTTTGAAACATCTACTACAATGCCATCCCCTACGCACTGGCCGGCGAGGGAAGTTCCTGCGGTTCTGGGGATAAGGGAAGTTTTGTTTTCCCTGGCAAAATTGATAAGTCGTTTAAGGTCTTGCTCGTTTTTAGGGTAACAAACGGCCAAAGGCAGCTCCCGGTAGACCGAAGCATCGGTAGCATAGATTGACCGCCATAATTCATCGTAATATAACTGACCGTCAATTTCCTGTGAAAGTTGTTGCAATTTTTTTTCCATAGTAAGCCGCTAAAAATACATAAATAAGCTTAAATACTTAACAGATTTTTATGTAATATTAACAATAGATTGGGCTAGCAAGGCGTTAACATACTCATTTAACAATTAAATTTGCACAACGAATCTAAAAACTATGAATATGAAAAAACTAATTTTAATAGCCGTTTTTGCTATTGGAGCAACTTTCCTTAGCGAAACACAGGCTCAAAGTATTTCTGAAAATGCACTGGGGTTAAGACTTGGTGGTGGAGACGGGATTGGTCCTGAAATTTCATACCAAAGAGCCCTTGGAGGAAACAATCGTTTGGAACTAGATTTAGGATGGCGTACTCACGATCGCTATGATGCTTTTAAACTTTCCGGCTTATACCAATGGGTTTGGAATATTGATGGTGGTTTTAACTGGTATGCCGGTCTTGGTGGTGGCGTTGGAAGTGTAGGTGTAAATGACGAATGGCGTGATCGTTATCCAAATGATGGTGCGTTTCTATTCGTAGCCGGAGATATAGGGATAGAATATAATTTTGATATTCCGTTATTGTTGTCTCTGGATTTCAGACCAGAAATCGGTTTTAACGACTATAATATAACAAATGATCTTTCTCCGGATATCGCTCTGGGAATAAGATACCAGTTCTAAAAACAGATCTTTATAAAAACTAGAAAAAGTGGAAGTAAACCTTCCACTTTTTTTTATTTCTCTTTTAAAGCTTTTTCATAGATCGCCTCGTACATAGGAACGATTTTGTTGATATCAAATTTAGCGGCAGTTCTTACTGCGCCTCTTTTAAACTCCTTGAGTCGCTTTTCGTCGCTTAGGATATACAAAGCATTTTTGGCCATATCTTCTATATCGCCAACATCGCTTAAATAACCAGACACCCCCTCAATATTTACTTCTGATAGTCCGCCTGTATTGGAAGAAATAACAGGAACCGAATGTACCATAGCTTCCAGGGCTGCTAATCCAAAGCTTTCGGTTTTTGAAGGTAATAGAAACAGATCTGAAAAACATAGAATTTTATCGATCTCGTGGCTTTGTCCAACAAACAGAACTTTATCCCCAATCCCCAGTTCTATGGCCATATTTTCGGCCATTTCTTTTTCCGGGCCTTCCCCTACCATCATTAACTTTGCCTTAATCTTCTTCTGAATTTCAAAAAATATTTTTATCACATCATCGATGCGCTTAACTTTTCTGAAATTACTGATGTGAGTAATAATTTTTTCGTCTTCTCCGGCCATCATAGTACGTTGACAATCCGTAAAAGAGAAGCGTTCACATTTGGTAAGGTCTATAAAATTGGGGATAACTTCAATCTCCTTACGGATTTTGAATGAGTTGAAAGTGTCTGTCCTTAAACTTTCTGAAACCGAAGTTACCACATCACTATTATTTATACTAAAAGTAACTGCAGGTTTATAAAAAGGGTGATTTCCCACAAGAGTAATATCCGTGCCGTGAAGGGTAGTAACCATTGGAAGCTCTATTCCTTCTTCAGCAAGCATCTTCTTAGCCATATAGCCTGCATACGCATGTGGAATGGCATAATGAACGTGTAAAACATCAATCCCATGAAGTTTTACCATATTCACCAACTTGCTGCTCAAGGCAAGTTCATATGGCTGATAATGGAAAAGAGGGTATTCGGGGACGTGGACTTCATGAAATCTAACATTGCTGGATAACTGATCCAGTCTCACTGGTTGGCTGTAAGTAATAAAATGAACTTCGTGACCACGCCTGGATAGTGCAAGACCTAACTCGGTGGCTACTACCCCACTCCCACCAAAAGTAGGGTAACAAACAATGCCTATTTTCATTAAAATTTTATTTAAATATAAACATATTCATTTTGTGACCCATTAAAAATCAATGGCATCATAGATCACTTCCTGAATTTTTGATCGTACATCTTCCCTTATTAATTTTCTGTTATTAGAATCGGGGAAGGTCCTGTTAGACAAAAATACGTATACAATCTCTTCTTCAGGGTCTGCCCAGGCAAAAGTTCCGGTAAAGCCTGAATGTCCAAAACTTGACATGGAAACGCAATTACAGGTTGGACCGGAAGTTTGCAGTTGTGGTTTGTCGAAACCAACACCGCGCCTTACATTTTCTTCACAATAATAGCAAGTGTTAAATTTACCTACGGTTTCTTCTTTAAAGTATTTCTCACCGCCGTAGACTCCATCATAAAGGAAAACATGCATCATTTTAGCAACATCGTTTGCTGTACTAAAAAGCCCGGCGTGTCCACCAATCCCACCTTGCATTGCTGCGCCCTGATCATGAACATAGCCACGAACCACCTGGCCGCGCCAAAGTTTATCGTTTTCGGTAGGAACTATCTGCTCTTTTGGAAATTTCGTTAATGGAAGATAACCTGTATAATTTGCTCCTAAAGGTTTATATAAGTTTTCCTGTGTAATGCTGTGTAAAGTGGTCTGGTAATAAGCTTCGAGATAATACTTTAGCATATAAAAAGGAAGATCACTGTATTTGTACTGTTGCCGGGGTTCCAATTTGCTTTCTTTTATAATATCCAAAATCGTATCCTGAATATCATTACGAATATACATTTCTTCTGCTACAGTAGTATTGAAATCTGCTGATGGTGTTTTCGAATAATAAACTGTAGAGGGCTTTCGCGTCACTTTGTCAATAGTTGGTACATAAAATGGCAACCATGCTTTTAACCCGGCATAATGCATAAGCATATCCTGAAGTGTGATATGTCCCTTATTTGAGCCTTTAAAAAGTGGAAGCAATTCATCCAGGCGGGTATTGAAATTCACAATCCCTTCTTCTTCCTGTTGCATTATAAGCGGAAGGGTTGCGAGAATTTTGGTTAAGGAAGCCAGGTCATAGAGCGAAGTGTCACTAACCGGAATATTTTTTTCATAGGTATGATGCCCGAAATTCCTCTGGTAAACTACCTTTCCCTTTCTGGCAACAAGGATTTGGGCGCCCGGTGTCATTCTCTTATCGATGGCATCTTTTATAATACTATCTATTTTCTGAAGTTTATGGGAATTAAGTCCTACATTTTCAGGTTGACCGTAAGACATCCGGTTAAGACCTTTGGTCTGGAATCCCGTCCCTACAGGATATTCAGTTCCCAGGCTCACGGGGAGTAAACCCTTTGCCTTTATCCCTCCAAAAATTACCTGAGCCAATTTTTGCTGGGCAATTTTATTGTTTTGATACCCAATTAAAATTCCCTCCAGATTTTGTGTAGGTAAGGGAGTTAATGCATAAGGCCGGGTAAACAGACCTAAGACGGTGGTATTTCTGCTGGCAATTTCGTGAATCCATTCAATTTCCCGTGCTGAGAATTTGTAACCTGCCCAGGGGTTCACATCAGGTTTATGAAAACCAATTACTACATAATTGTATTCCTTTAGTTTTTTCAACAAAGCTGATATTGTGGTAGCACTAACCCAGTCTACCTTTGCATATTTTCGCATTTGGGCCAAAAACTCACTACCATCGGCATCTCCAAAATTCACATAAGCAATTTTCTTTTTTTCAAGGTTTTTGACAGGAACTACCGCTTTATTGTTTTTAATAAGCGTAAGCGAATTTTCAACCAAAGTTTCAAAAAGCGCACTGTCCTTAACGGTATTTAATTCTTCATAGATATAACCGGGATTTACTGGCTTATAATCATTTAAACCAACCTTGTATTTGGCTAAGAGAATCTTCTTTACCGAGTGTGCCAGTCTGGGCTCAGAGATGGTTCCTTTTATATAAGCATTAGTAAAGGTTTCTATGGCTTTAGGCACATCTTTAGACATTAGCAAAATATCATTTCCTGCGAGAAAAGCGGCAAGATCTATTTCTCCGGTAGTCTGATAATCTGCTGCTCCTTTCATATTAAGCGCATCGGTAAAAATAAGGCCGTTAAAACCCATTTGATCTTTGAGCAGATCAGAAATAATATTTTTGCTTAAAGAAGACGGCAGGTTTTCCCTGTCTTCTAGTTCAGGAACATTTAAATGAGCTACCATCACGCTGGAAAGCCCTTCCCTGATTAAATCATAATATGGATAAAGTTCTACCTCTTTGATCCTTTCTTCTGAAAAACTTATTGTGGGAAGAGTTTTATGCGAATCTGAATCGGTATCACCGTGTCCAGGAAAATGTTTTGCGCTGGAAAGCACACCCGCCTTGTGTAGGCCTTTCATGAAAGCGACAGATTTTTCCGCAACATTTTCTTTTTCTTCCCCAAAACTTCTATTCCCGATTATCGGGTTATTAGGGTTGGTGTTGATGTCTACTACAGGAGCAAAGTTTATATGCACTCCCATTCTTTTACTATGTCTACCAATAGCTGCCCCGGCAGATTCAATTAGTTTGTTGTCTTTAATGGCTCCCAGGGTCATATTCCACGGAAGGGCAAATGTAGAATCAAGGCGCATAGATAGGCCCCATTCGGCATCCATTCCTATAAGTAGAGGAAAATCTGATAATTCCTGAAATTCGTTGTGAATACTGATCTGTCTTTTCGGGCCTCCTTTAGAAAAAATGAGCCCACCTATCTTGTTTTCTTTGATAAGCTTTCGGGTCCTGTTCAGTTCTCTTTCTGAAGCACTCGAGAAAACATCAACCATAAATAGTTGTCCAATTTTTTCATCAAGGCTCATTTGAGCGTACACGCTATCTACCCATTTTCGTTGCACTTCAGCATCATCGGCCAGTAAAGGATGTGTATTCTGTCCGAATGAATTAAAGCTAATAAAAACGAGAAAGAAAAATAGAAAACGAATCTGACCTCCAAAATTTATCATTTTAAAAATCTGTTGTGCCAGCTTTCTGAAGCAGGTACTTCCCAATTAGAAAGATATTCTGCCTTGTTATTAACGAGGTTGTTGAAAACAATAGTATTTGGAGAAACCGATTTGTTTTTGGCCATTTTCCTAAAATCAATCAGGGTCTTATAGGCCACAAATTCTCCTTGTTTATAAGAAACGTTCATTTTATCCAGGAGATCAACATTGTAGTCTTTTTCCAGTTGTTGGATAAAAGTAACTGATGCATCTATCGAGCAGCCTGAAGCAGGATTAACCTGTTGGTCCAGCCCAATAGTAATAAAACGTTTGTATTTAATATCATAACCTGCTTTAAGTTCTGAACCGTGCACTGTCCATTGGGTTAGAAAGTCGTCTAACCTGGCTTTTATTTCTTCTAATTCTTCCTGGGTAAAAGACCGGTTGGCCTGATAAACCCATACACGGGCAGAGTCTGGCAGATTTTCAAAGGGTACTAACATTTGCTGTAAATTTAGGTGATCACAAAACTAATTGATTTCCTTGTTGGAATTCAAATATAGTACCAGTATTTAGTGTTAAAATCTCCTATAAATCTTCAGCGGAAGCGATAAGTTCGGCCACGTCCATTACTGCAATGTCGTCTTCCTGATTTTTACTTTTTACGCCATCGGTCATCATGGTATTACAAAATGGGCAACCTGCGGCTATAACTTCAGGCTTCACTTCTAAAGCCTGCTCGGTTCTTTCGATATTTACATCTTTATTGCCTGGTTCAGGTTCCTTGAACATCTGTCCGCCTCCTGCGCCACAGCATAAGCCTTCACTCTTGCATTTTTTCATCTCAATGAGTTCTACCTCGAGTTTACGAAGTAAATCGCGTGGTGCTTCATATTCTCCATTTCCACGTCCCAAATAACAGGGGTCGTGAAAAGTGATGCGCTTACCTTTAAATTTTCCGCCTTCCACTTTTAACCTACCTTCTTCAAGGAGTGATTTCAGGAACTGAGTATGGTGCACTACCTCGTAGTTTCCTCCCAGGGCGGGATATTCGTTTTTGATCGTATTAAAGCAATGAGGGCAGGCAGTTACTATCTTTTTTATTTCATAGCCGTTAAGCACTTCAATATTGGTCGCAGCCTGCATTTGGAATAAAAATTCATTTCCGGCACGTTTTGCCGGATCTCCGGTACAGCTTTCTTCAGTACCCAGAACCGCAAAATCTACTCCGGCGTTATGCAGCAATTTTACAAAAGCTTTGGTTATTTTTTTTGCACGATCATCAAAACTTCCGGCACATCCCACCCAAAAAAGAACTTCGGGTTTCTTGCCTTCCGCCATATATTCGGCCATTGTAGGTACCTTTAGTGCTTCTGCCATAATTGTATAATTTTATTCAGAAATTTTTCTTCTTGATTAGTCTTAATTCTCATTAGCCCAGTTAAGGCGATCCTGTTGATTATAGGGCCAGGGCGCACCATTATTTTCAATATTTGTCATCGATATCCCTAATTCATTAGGAGCGGCACTTTCTTCCATTACAAGGTAACGGCGCATATCAAGGATAATTGATAATGGATCTATCCCAATAGGGCAAGCCTCCACACAGGCATTACAGGTGGTACAGGCCCAAAGTTCTTCCCGAAGAATATAATCGTCCAGCAATTGCTTGCCATCATCTTCGAATTTTCCATTTTTATTTATAATCTCTCCTATTTCCTCTACCCTATCGCGGGTATCCATCATAATTTTTCGCGGAGATAATTTCTTACCCGTTAGATTTGCAGGACATTCCGAAGTACATCTACCACATTCAGTACAGGTGTAGGCATTGAGTAATTGCACCCTGTTGAGATCCATCACATCTGAGGCACCAAATTTTTCGGGTTCAGCAGCATCTCCTTCGTCTTCAGCAGGCGCGGCAAAAGGATCGGCATCGGGATCCATCATAAGTTTCACCTCGTTGGTCACGGCTTCAAGGTTATCCATTTCTCCTTTAGGCTGAAGTTTGGAATAATAAACATTAGGGAAAGCCAGAAGTATGTGTAAATGTTTTGAATAATATAGATAATTAAGAAAGATCAAAATTCCCAGGATATGAAGCCACCAGGCCGCCCTTTCAATAATGATAAGCGTGGCATTAGCCATTCCGTCAAAAATGGGCAGTAAAAACTGGCTCACCGGGAAGGCACCTACAACACCCGCTTCCTGCGAATAGTGTGCAACACCGTTTAGCTGAAGCTGATAATCTGTGGCATTCATCACCAAAAACAGGAGCATAAGCACCATTTCGAAATAGAGAATATAGTTGGCATCATTCTTAGGCCATCCTTTTAATTCCCTGCTTAAAAACCTGTAAATATTGCTGATGTTCCTTCGGGTCCAGAAAATTATCACTCCAATAAAAACCAGGAGCGCAAGAATTTCAAAAGATCCAATGAGGAAGTTATAGAACCCACCCATAAAAGACAGTATACGGTGTGTGCCAAACAGACCATCAATAATGATCTCCAATACTTCAATATTGATAATAATAAAACCAACATATACTATAACATGAAGAATTCCGGCAATTGGTCGTTTTACCATCTTACTCTGCCCCAATGCTATTCTGGACATTTTTACCCAGCGTTCTCCGGAACGGTCGGTGCGGTCTATTTCTTTTCCTAATTTAATATTGCGGATGAGGCGTTTTACATTTCTGGTAAAAAACCAAATACCGGCCACAAGGGCCAGTAGGAATAAAATCTGGGAAATAATTTGCATAACAGGTTGGTTATTTTAATGAATCCTGCGGCTGCTCATAAGGTCCCGGTTTTTTTCCAAAGACAGAGAAGTGAACATAACGCTTAGGATTCAGTTTTATATCTTGTAATAATTGTTCCAGCTCTTTTGTTGCCCTGTTAAGATTATCGTATACCTTATCGTCATTAAGCAATTTTCCTGCAGTTCCATGGCCATTGTTCAGGTTAGTGGATATCTGTTCAAAATCGGCGACCACGCTTTCAATATCATTGGTGATCTTACCTATATTCATTGTTGATAGTGTATCAGAGAATTTATTGAAATTGGTAGACATTTCATCCAGGTTTGTAAAAGTCCGGTCTAATTTAGGTGAATTGGTTTTCACCAGGCCTTCCAGTTCAAAAGCAGTTCCTTTAAAAGAGCGGGCTGTTTCTCCCAGATCATTAAAGGTGCTTCTGATATTGTTACGGGTACTATCATCCATTATCTCGTTAAAGGCGGTTAGCAAAGAATCGGCGCTAACAATGGAACTTTCGATCTTTTCCTGAAGCGGGGCTAGTTTTTCATTTACCAATTCCATGATTCCCTCTTCCACATCACTTTTTAAGATATCTCCGGATTCAGCCATCTCAGGATCCTCATAATTTGGGATGATAGCCAGAGATTTATTACCAAGGATGCTACCTCCGTAAACTTCGGCAATACTGGATTTAGAAAACTTAAAATCATTTTCTACGGTAAAGGTTACCCGGATCAATCCAGACTGGTCCACAAAATCAATATTAGTGATCTGGCCCACTTTGAGACCGTTTATAGTCACGGGCGAGGAAGGAGATAAGCCTTCTACATCATCATACATGGCGTAAAAGGTCCTGCTCGAATCGAGAAGATTTTTTCCTTTCAGAAAACTGTAACCAAATATCAGGAGAATGATAGCTGTAATAGCTAAAAGGGCAGTTTTTACCTCACGTGTAAATTTCAAGAGCTAATTTTTTTTTGAATATGCACAAATTTAGAAATAAAAATAGAAGATAGCTCTAATTGACCTCAGATTTTAGCGCCTCATTAACCGTAATCTTTTTATCATCCCTAAATGCGACAATAAAACTGGAAGGATATCCCTTCTGTTTTGCTTCTCTATGCAATTCCTGAATTCTCATATAATTGGAGGTGTCTCCATAATAGTATTTAAAAAGCCTATCCTCTTTTTTACGGGTTACATTCCTAAGCCCCTTGAAGTTGTAGGGTTTTGTATCCAGTTTAGTGCTTCCGGCTGCCAGTTGAACTTTAAAAGTAATACCTTCATAATAATCTGAAGATTCAGCACTTCCAAATTCCCGGTCTGAAATACTTTCCAGGGTGTTTAGATTAATGTTTTCAGCGTACTTGATTATAGCATCCACAATAGCATTAGAAAGTTTTTCCTGCCCATTCCTACTATTTAAATAGGGGCCTTCATGATTATTGGTCAAAAATCCGGTTTCGATTAATACGCTCGGCATAACCGCATTTTTCAATACAAGAAAACCAGCTTGCTTTACGCCACGATTTTTACGTTTTAGTTTATGGGTGAAATTTTTCTGAATAAAATCAGCCAAAAGGATGCTTTGATTAAGATACTCTTCCTGCATAAGTGCCATCCCTATATAGGATTCAGGAGAATTGGGATCAAAACCATCGTAGGTGATCTCATAATCCTCCTCGAGGAAGATCACAGAGTTCTCTTTTTTGGCAACCTCAAAGTTTTCCTGAGATTTATGGAGTCCCAGCACGAAAGTTTCGGTACCGTAGGCTTGTGAGTTATGAGCATTTAAGTGTACCGAAACAAAAAGATCGGCGTTTGCTTCGTTGGCAATTTTGGCTCTCTGGTTTAGCTCGATAAAAACATCACTTTTTCGGGTGTAGATAACCTCTATATCCCCTCGTTTTTCAAGGGCTTTCCCTACCTGCAACACAATATTTAAGGCAATTTCTTTTTCCCTGAATCCATTACCGCGGTTTCCGGGATCTTTTCCGCCGTGGCCTGCATCAAGTACAACCACAAAACGATCCCTCGGTGGCTTTTCGGTTTCAAAAGCATAAAGGTAAGATGCTGGCAGAAGAAAAATTAATACGAAAAGTTTAAGTAGGTTCGTTCTCATAAATACGTAACGCAAAGTTTGGGGTGAATATTTTAATTACTATTTTTCCTTAAATCTCAAATCCAAGCTGAAAAAATATATGTAATTTTGAATTCGCAAAAAGCGAGCCATTCCTTACAAAAATAGCATTTAAAGCATTGCAACCAACTATACAAAATATACTTTTTTGCTCTATTTTTTTTCTTTTTCCGGGTATGATTGCAGCCCAGGAAATCGGGAAACAAGACGGAATAGAGATTGAAGCCCAGCGCGATACCCTGGTTTCAGTTGGAGATTCGCTTCCTCTTGCTCAAAGCATAAAATCGCTCGATACTATTATTGGAGATTCTATAGTTCAGGATACCATAAAACCGCAGGGAAATCAACTTATCACCGATGTAATCACCTATACGGCCAAAGATTATATGCGGATTAGTCAGAAAGAAAACAGAATGTATCTTTATAATGAAGCCATGATCACTTATGAAGATATGGTTATAAATGCGGGGCTAATTGTTATTGATAATAATAAAAATGAAGTTTACGCCTATGGCATCCCCGACTCTACCGGGACATACTCGCAAAAACCGGTGTTCACCCAGGCAAACCAAACGGTAGAACCCGATTCAATTCGCTTTAATTTTGATACTGAAAGAGCTCTGATTTATAATTCCAGGACTCAGCAAGCGTCCTTTAATGTACTGGGAGAAGTTACCAAGCGGGAAAATGATTCGGTTTATTTTATGAAGAATGTTAGATTTACTACTTCTGAAGATGTAGAAAACCCCGATTATTTTTTCTATGCCCGGCGGATTAAATTAGTCCCGGATAAAAAGATAGTTTCAGGGCTCGTAAATATGTATATCGCCGATGTTCCCACGCCTCTGGGATTGCCTTTTGGATATTTCCCTATGACCGATGAGGAAACCTCGGGCTTTATCCTTCCCAGTTTTGGAGATAGCCGTAGAGGATATTTTCTGCAAAACGGAGGTTATTATTTTGCAATTAGCGATTATGTAGACCTTATGGTTTTGGGAGCCTATTATACCAACGGTAGTTATGAGCTAAGCACAGCATCCAATTACGCAAAACGATATAGATACCGAGGTAATTTCAGATTAAGGTATGAGAACCAGCTGGATAGTGAACGTGGCTTTCCCGATTATGCTGAAAGAACGCAATATAACATACAGTGGACCCACAATCAGGATGCAAAAGCAAATCCCAATTCACGATTTTCTGCATCGGTTAACCTTGGGAGTAGCACCTATTACAAAGAATCTGCAAATCAAGGGAATACAGGGAATTTCTTAAACAATACTTTAAGTTCTTCGGTGTCTTACAGTAAAACCTTTGAAGGAGAGCCTCAGGTTAATTTAAGCGTTGCGGCCAGGCATTCTCAGAATACCAATACGCAAAGTATTAATATGAGTTTGCCAACCGCGCAGTTGAGTATGTCCAGAATCTATCCCTTCGCCCCTAAGACGGGTGCAAAAAAGGGATTTATTGAAAATATCAATTTTCAGTATAATTTTAGGGGAGAAAATCAGATCCAGACTACAGATTCGCTCTTTTTTCAACCAGAAATGTTTGAGGGGATGAATTTTGGTGCAAAGCATACCATCCCGGTTTCCACCAACTTTAAGGTATTTAAATATTTAAGCGCAAGTGTAAATGCCAATTACGATGAAAACTGGGTCTTCAAAACCTTTGAGCGATCCTGGGATGATGTAGCCAATGAAGAAGTTATCGATACCATTAATAAATTCGATTCATACCGAACTTATAATTTCAGCACCAATATAGGAACTACAATTTACGGTTTAAAAAACTTCGGTAAAGACAAAAAGATACAGGCTATACGCCACGTTATGCGCCCTAATATAAGTTATAATATTAATCCTGCCTTCGATCAATATTACGATAGCTATGAGCGTATTAATCCGGCAAACCCACTGGAAACCAACATGGTTGATTATTCCCGTTTTCAGGGAACGCTCTACGGGGCTCCGGGAAGAAGGTTTTCAAGTTCTATTGGTTTAAGCCTAAGCAATACCCTGGAAGCCAAAATTCGCTCTAAAGACAGCACTGCAACGGAGCCCGAAAAGATCACCCTGCTTAATAACTTTTCTTTAAATACCTCTTATAATCTTGCGGGAGACTCCCTGCGCTTATCTCCTATTTCTTTTCGTGGAGGCATTCCTATTATTCGAAATAAACTGGATATAAATGTGGCCGGGAATATAGATATCTATGCGTTGGACAATAACAACCGAAGAATAGATAAGCTGAATATTAATAATGGTGGAAGTCTCTTCCGGTTTACCAATGCCAATATAAGTTTCGGGTATTCCTTTTCCAGTAAGGATTTTGAAGATGATGGCGAAGAAGGTGATGAACTGGATAATGAAACTTACAGAAATGGTGGTCGTCGTGATGATCTCTTCGGAAAAGGAACGGACTTGGACGGGCGGTTCTATGATGAAGATGATTCTGAAGACGAAAGCCGCGACGAACGTGACGACAGTTGGTACAATTATAAGATTCCTTGGGACCTGCGGCTATCCTACACCATGACTTATAACAACAGTGCCAGGCAAAATGAGATCACCTCTCATTCCATAATGTTTTCGGGAGACGTGGAAATTTCCCCAAAATGGACGGTAGGTGGTTCGTCAGGGTTCGACTTAAAGGAACAAGGATTCACCTATACGCAGTTGCGTTTTCAACGAGACCTTGATAGCTGGAGAATGAGTTTTAACTGGGTACCTTTTAGCGAACGTAGTTCATGGTACTTTTTTATAGGAATAAAATCATCTATCTTAAGCGATATTAAATATGATAAGCGACGGGAGCCAGACCGCCAGCTTTAAAAATAATACTTCATGAAAAAGATTATCAGAACAAAAAATGCACCGGCTCCTATAGGGCCATATAATCAGGCGGTAATGAGCGGGAATATGCTTTTTGTTTCGGGACAAATCGCTATTAACCCTGAAACCGGAGAACTGGAAACATCAGATCTCAAAAGAGAAACCAGTCTTGTGATGGAAAATCTTAGAGCCATCCTTAAGGAAGCAGGTTTAAGTTTCGAAAACGTAATTAAAACCTCCATTTTCATAAGTGATATGAATAATTTCGCCCAAATAAATGAGGTCTATGCTAAGTATTTTGATGCAGAGACCGCCCCTGCCAGGGAGACTGTGGAAGTGGCAAACCTGCCAAAATTCGTAAACGTGGAGATAAGCGCTATCGCTGTGAAGTTTTAAATACTCTTACCCGAAGGAAACCAAATTAAATTCCCTGAATAAGCAATTTTGCGGTGGCCGGATTAGTTGCCAGCGGAATATTATGGACGTCACAAATACGCATAAGCATGAAAATATCTGGTTCATGAGGGTGTTTGTCCATAGGATCCCTAAAGAAAATCACCATTTGGATCTGCCCTTCTGCAACTTTGGCAGCTATTTGGGCATCCCCGCCTATAGGCCCGGATAGTAATTTTTCTACTTCAAATCCGGCTGTTTCGGTTTTTGCACCGGTTGTTCCCGTTGCGATGAGATGAATTTCCTTGGATTGCAGAATTTCCCGGTTTTCATTTAAAAATTGAACCATTTCAGCTTTCTTCCCGTTATGGGCTATTATTGCTATTGTTTTCTTCATTTTAAGTGGAAAGGATATCGGAGATTCTTAGCAATTCTTTATTAATAGTTGGCTTGTCTTTTAAGGCCTTATCCAGATCGCAGGCTTCAATTCGGTTATTCATCATCCCCACCATTACATTATGCTGACCGTCCAGAAGTAATTCCACCGCTTTTACACACATCCTACTGGCCAAAACCCTGTCAAAGCAGGTGGGACTACCCCCACGTTGAATATGCCCTAATACGGTTACTTTAGCATCATAGTACGGAAGGTTTTCCTTTACATATTCTGCAAGTTCAAATACATTTTTTCCGATCTTGTCCCCTTCTGAAACTACCACGATACTGGAAGTCTTACCTGAGCGCCTACTTCTTTCGAGGGAATTTAATAATCTATCGAGACCTAAATTCTCTTCAGGAATAAGGATTTCCTCTGCACCCGCTCCAATTCCACTGTTAAGAGCGATAAAACCGGCATCCCGGCCCATAACTTCCACAAAGAATAACCTATTATGAGAGCTAGCGGTATCTCTTATTTTGTCTATGGCCTCCACTACAGTATTCAAAGCAGTATCGTAGCCAATGGTATATTGAGTTCCAAAAATATCGTTATCTATCGTACCGGGCACTCCCAGTACCGGGATGCCATGTTCTTTGAAAAGCACCTGTCCACCTCTAAATGTCCCATCTCCACCGATAAGAACCATTGCGTCTATACCAAGTTTTTTAATATTAGCTGCTGCTTTTGCCCTGCCTTCTTCAGTTAAAAATTCTTTGGAACGCGCAGATTGCAGAATAGTGCCCCCAAGTTGGATAATATTTCGCACACTACGCGCATTAAGTTCCAGATAATCATCCTCAATCATTCCCTGAAAGCCTCTTTTAAAACCAAAGCATTCTACATGATAATATGCGCAGGCCCGGGTTACAGCACGTATGGCAGCATTCATCCCGGGAGAATCTCCCCCGGAGGTCATTAATCCTATTCTTTTTATTCTTGGTGGCATCTTCTTTTATTTAACATTATAAATCTACGAACAAAGGCTTAAATAGCCGCGCCTGCACAAAATTTAATTTATGGCCAACAAATGAACAAATAGCAATCTTAAAATAAAAATGAATTTATTTCATCCGGTCAAATTCCTGCCAATTTAATTGAAGCGTTCCTCCGGGAAGTTTATGTAATCTGGCGCGATAGATTTTGGCGATTTCTCCTGTCCTTCCTCTTCTTCAGATTTTATATTTTCCTTATTCAGAATTTTTCGTATCATTTCCTTAAAAGTATCAAAATCAACTGAATAGGAAATTCCAATTCCCTGGGTGAAGCCAATCTCCTCTCCAATGAACTGGATATTGTTTTCACGATTAAAAACTTTTGCTCTCAGCGACCCGTCTTCATTCAGAAGAAAATCTATTTGAAGATCCCCCACAATTATCGACTCGGTAACACCTCCAATAGGAACCCCCACCTGTCCGTTTATAATTACCCGGTCACTAATTTGTGTAGAAAGGGTTAGACCAAATCTATCTACTTTTTGCTGATCTGGAGTACGGTCGCCCTGAACATAGTTCACGCCCACCTGAAATTTCCCATCCTCATCTGCAAAAATATCGTTTACTATACTTGAAGCTCTTTCTGCCAGGGTTCCTGTGATGGCATTTTGACGTAAGCCAAACTCACTATAAAAAGAGCCCTGGGTAACCAGGAATAGGGCCTGTAATTCCCTACTCGCCCTGTCATCCATACGGTATTCCAATTCTGAACGTACCACGGAGCTGGCGTTGGGAAATTCAATTTCAAAGGTAATATCGGGTTGAATAATCTCTCCCTGAAGATCTATGATCACTTCTACCGGTATTTTTCTGTTTATACTGGGGTTTTCAAGGAGTACCGCAGGGTTGGCATTAAGCTCGTAAATGGCACGAACATCAAGCTGAGCCCGGGCCGGATTACCATCCCAGTTAATACTTCCGCCAGATTCCACTTTAAAAACTTTTTGAACTAAACCAGCATACTTAAAGTTGTAAACCCCTTCGTAGGCCACAAAATCACCCCACATATTGAATTTTCCATTGGTGTTGATTTCCAACAAAAGGTTCCCTGCACCGCGGCCGCGAAGCGTACTTCCGCTGGTTTGGTCTACCACAACTTCCACTTCAGCATCACTGGTGACATCAAGATCAAACACCATTTCCATACCTTTCACCTCCCTGGTGACGATTTTTTCGCCGGCCAATCGGGCTGCTTTTTCCTCAGGACTAAGGAAATAGATATAGGAATTATCTCCGGCCGATTCGGTTTCATTTAAAGGAATTTTAAAAACAGTACCTCTTTCGGTGGCGGCATTTACTTCAATAACCAGTTCATCGGTAGGTCCTTTAATACTCGCTTCCCCACTAATAAAAGCTGTTCCATAGTACAGAGCATCTTCACTGGCGTCTGTATCAAGGACCAAAAGCCTGTCTGTAGTGACATCCAGATTAAGCATCCATTCCCGGAAATTGCGATGTCTTATATAACCATCAAGAGTTCCGCGAGTACCATATTTAGTGTCCACTAATTCAATTTGATCAAAATTGAATTGTTGTTCGGTAAGGTTAATCGTGGCTTCATCCCTGAAATCAAAATCCACATTCAGATAAGGAATTCTAAGACCTGCATCTATAAGACTTAGTTGCCCTGAAAATTCGGGATTCTTGTAATTCCCTGAAACCCCAGCGCTTCCTGAAGCGAAACCTCTAATATTACTGATAACTTCCCCTCCCAGCGGACTGAAAGCTGCCATATTTAGGCGATTAAGGTCCACATCGAGATCAATCCTGGGTTCCTGGCCACTTACATCAATATTTCCCAGGGCCGAAAGTGATTCGAACTCTTTTTTCCTAAGAGTTGCATTGACATTATAATTGGTAAGGTCTTCATTTCCTTCTACATCAATCACAAGGTTCCCCAGGAGGTTGTCATTCACATCCAGGGAATCAATGCGTAAAGAGGTATTCGGATAATAGGCGCCATCCTCCTGTAACAAGTCCAGTTTTCCGTTCAGGACACCTGCCAGTCGTAGGCTATCGATTTGCGGAGTGATCTTCCCGATATCCACATCGTCAAATTCCATACTGAAATTTTTATAAGTTGAATCCCGAAGCACCCCGCTTAGTCTTATTTCCTCATTCTGATGGCTCATCACCAGAGAATCAATGGTGATGTTTTTAAAATTATTATCAAAGACTATTTTGTTGCTCTTATTCCGGTCTTCATTGATGTACCAAATATTTTCCCTGAAACGGATATCAGATCGCTGGATTCCCACCACCGATTTATTATTTTCGTTTATAGTATGGAAAAGGTTGATGTTAAATACATCGTCATTTTTCTTTCCTCCCTGGAATTCTGAGCGGATAAAAAGCGTGTCCCTTTGAGTTACATTAATAAAGCTGAATTCTGAAAAATTATAAAATTCAGTAGAAACGCTATCTGACTCAAAGTAGGTATTATAAATGGGGTTGGTGTTATCTACCTGCAGGTTCACGTTTTCCAACATATTTCCGAAGAGATCTATCCTGGGCGATCTGAAGGTGATCTTGAATTCAGATTCGTCTGATTCCACTCTACCGCGAATAAAAGTATTTGGGGCCAAGATTATTTTGGGGTAGAAAACCTCTATGATCTTGTTGTAAATATCAAAATCGAATTCCATAAACTGGTTGCTCGTAATAGTTTCGGGCTCGTAGTTGGTATAAATACTTCCCAGGGAGTTTTTAAACAGGTCAACGATTTCATCTACCTGGAAGATTCCCTCCACCTGCCCGCTTATCACATCGGGAGAATTAATTCCTATAGTCCTCACCTGTCCTTCAAAACTGGAAACTATACTGAAATCATCAAAATAATAAAGGTCATTTTGATTCTGGTACGAGGTATTAAGCAGCAGTATCTCCCCAAAGGCATTATCTATTGTGGTACCCTTCATATTCATAATTACATCTCCCTTAAAAATGGAAAGACTATCCCTGGTTACCAGGTTGAGTTTATTCAGGTTTGCATATCTTACCGCAGCCTCAAAATCATATACGTTTATTTCTTCCGAAAGGTCTGCAAGACCATTAAATTCCATTTTTAAATTGGGGTCGTTGGCCATAAGCAAACCATTAAATAAGGGTTGGCGCATATCGCCAATTACCCGGATATTCGAATAGCTGTAATTATTGAATTCGAACTGGGAGATCTGGCCTTTCAGGCGGGCACTTAAACTTTCCTGGTCGAAGCCTATCCCGTCTACATTTAAGTTAAAACTGGTTTTCCCCAGATTTTCGTTGTTGAGCAATCTTCCTAAATTGAACTCTTTCAGAATCAGGTTACCTTTATACTCTGCCAATTTAACATTGTTGAAATTATTAAGTGTAAAGAAAGCCTCGGCATCCCCCAGTTGGGTAGTAATGTCAATATCGGCATCCAGGGAGTTTTTGGTAAGAATAGCATCACCCATTATCCTGATATTTCCAAAATCCCGAATGTTTTCCGGTAATTTTCCACGAAGGTCCCCTGGCAACAAATTCACCAGATCATAATAGTTCGAGGTGAACTCATTAAAATTACCTGTAATTCTAAGGTTCTCTTCTGGAGTTGAGAAGGCACCTTCTATCCTCACCCGGCCATCCACACGGCTCCGGTCCATTCCTTTTAGATCCAGATCCTCCAGATAGAAATCATTGAGTGACCCACTGAATTTAGTATCAAAAACCAGTAACTGGTCTTCTCCAAAACTATCGTAAAATACTTTTAAATCTGAACTGGACACAACAGTTTCCTCAAAATCACCGCTTATCTGCACCTCGTTGGTAAAATCGGAAAAGCCGTCCAGAGTATAATTCAGTTTTAGATCGGCCTTAATCAGGGAATGTGGGGTTTGCAGGATGAAATCGTCAAGGACCATTCCGGTTGGCGTGTAGGTAAGATCAGTACTTAAGTGATTTATATTAAGGCCCCGTTTTTCTTTACCTCGTATATTAGTAATTTGAGTGCTTATTTTACCGCCATCAATCTTAAAGTCCTTTGCAAGAATTGCTAAATTGTCGAGGATGATTATTTCAGGATTATCAAGATTTTCATCTGTAAAGCTGTAATGACCATTAAGGACTTCCATCGAGCTGACATCCATTCTGAAGACCGTTGAATCCCCGGTGGGTTCTTTTTTTAATTTATCGAGAAAGATAGCTAGATTGTCCTTATCCTCATTAGCGTATTTTTTCATTTTGAGTCTAAAAACGTCCAGCTGAGTAAACCCTAAAGAAGGATTTCCTCCTATTATATTGGAGAGACTTAAAACTGATGTGCGAAGCTGCCGGGCGTGCATGAGCGTATCGCCGTGGTGGTCTTCCACGAAAATTCCATTGAGCTTAACTTTACCAAAATATCCTAAACTTACCCTTTCCACCGATACATTCACATCGTTGTTTTCTTTAAGGGATTTGGTTATCCTCCCGGCCACCGAAGTTTGAACAGCCGGAATGGAAAAAATAATAAGAAGTAGAATAAAAAATAAAACCAGCGCAACCACGGTTCTAGTTAATATTTTCCAGAATTTTTTGATACGCTTTTATGTTTTAACTTTGTAAACAATATTAACAATTTCTATGCCCCTTATTTCTTAATGGCTTCACAAAATATTTACATTTTAGGGATCGAATCTTCCTGCGACGACACGGCTGCGGCCATACTTCATAACGGTAAAATTTTATCTAATGTTGTAGCCACACAAGAGGTCCACAAGCAGTATGGCGGGGTTGTTCCCGAACTCGCCTCCAGGGCGCACCAGCAAAATATTGTGCCGGTGATCCATCAGGCCATAACTCAGGCAAATATCGTTAAAAAAGATATAAATGCAATCGCTTTTACACGCGGTCCCGGACTTATGGGATCTTTGCTTGTTGGAACCTCCTTCGCAAAATCTTTGGCAATGGGTCTTGGCATCCCTCTTATTGACGTAAATCATATGCAGGCCCACATTTTAGCCCATTTTATTGAGGAAGATGCCTTTGAAAAACCCGAGTTTCCTTTCCTTGCCCTAACAATAAGCGGAGGCCACACCCAAATCGTAAAAGTCTCCGATTATTTCCAGATGGAAGTTATTGGCGAAACAATCGATGATGCGGTGGGCGAAGCCTTCGATAAAAGTGCAAAAATCTTAGGCTTGCCCTACCCCGGTGGTCCTCTTATAGACAAATATGCACAATCCGGTAATCCAAAAGCATTCAAATTTCCAAAACCTAAAGTGCCGGAGCTGAATTTTAGCTTTAGCGGATTTAAAACTGCGGTACTCTATTTTATCCAAAGAGAAACCAAAAACAATCCTGAATTTGTAAAAGAGAACCTGGAAGATATTTGCGCCTCCATTCAGTATTCTATCGTGGGGATTTTGATGGATAAGCTGAAAAAGGCCGTAAAACAAACCGGGATAAACCATATTGCCATTGCCGGTGGGGTTTCGGCCAATAGTGGAATCAGGAATGCCCTGATGGAAGCCGAAAAGAACCTCGGGTGGAAATGCCATATTCCAAAATTTGAATACACAACAGATAATGCTGCGATGATCGCCATTGCAGGGCATTATAAATATCTTGAAAAAGATTTCGCCGATTTCTCGGTCACAGCTCAGGCGCGCTATAAATTTTAAGTTATGCAGCTCTTCTATAATCCTGAAATCGTCGAAAACCAGAAAGACATTGAATTTCCCCGGGATGAAAGTAAACACATCGTCAAGGTCTTAAGGAAAAATGCCGGAGATGTCCTGGAGGTCACAAACGGGCGTGGATTCCTGTTTTCAGTAAGAATAACCGATGCCAACCCTAACCGATGTAAAGCAGAAATTATCGCTTCAGAAAAAGAAAAGCCAGATGATTGGTATCTTCACCTTGCCGTGGCTCCTACAAAGATGAACGATCGCTACGAATGGTTTCTTGAGAAAGCTACAGAAATTTGCCTGCACGAGGTCACCCCTGTTATTTGCGATCACAGCGAAAGAAAGCATGTGAAGCTTAATCGCTTTGAGAGAGTTTTGCAAAGCGCTATGAAACAATCGCTGCATTTAAGCCTTCCGCAGTTAAACGAAACCGAAAAACTGGAAGATTTTCTTAAAAAAAAATTTTCAGGGCAAAAGTTTATCGCACATTGCCAAGAGGGAATGGAACGATTTCAGTTAAAAGATAAAGTTTTGACTTCTTCTGAAGTAACCATATTAATAGGTCCTGAGGGAGACTTTTCTCCAGAAGAGATTAAACTAGCCCTTAAAAATGGCTGGCAGCCGGTAAGTCTTGGCAATAGCCGCTTAAGAACCGAAACCGCTGCCATTGTAGCTTGCCATACGATTGCCCTTGCAAATCAAGAATAGCTCAACACAAATAATTATTTTATATTTTTACCAAAATCCAAAATTATCTATGAAGATTTGGTTTGGTGTTTTTCTAATGGTTTTAAGTGTTTCTGCGGTATATCCTCAGAAAATCGCGCTTCTTAAATATGATGGCGGGGGCGATTGGTATGCCAACCCTACTGCCCTTCCCAACCTTATTAAATTCAGCAATGAAAATGCTAAAACTTCCGTTGATCCTAAACCGGAAAGTGTAACCCCGGGAAGTACAGATATATTTCAATATCCATTTATTCATATGACAGGCCATGGGAATGTTTATTTTAGCGATGCAGATGCTGAAAACTTAAGAAATTATCTCTTAAGCGGCGGCTTTTTACATATTGATGATAATTATGGGATGGAGCCTTATCTGCGGGAAGCTTTAAAAAAAGTATTCCCAGACAGGGAATTACAGGAATTAAGCAGTGCACACCCTGTTTTTAATCAGGTATATAATTTCCCTGAAGGTTTGCCGAAAATTCACGAACACGATAATAAACCGCCACAGGCCCTGGGGATTTTTGAAGAAAAACGTTTGGTGCTTTTGTTTACAGTCGAGAGCGACCTTGGTGATGGCTGGGAAAGCCCTGAGGTACATAATGATCCGGAAGAAGTTCGTCTTAAAGCCTTAAAAATGGGGGCTAACATTCTTAAATATGCTTTCGAAAATTGATGCAGCTCATTCACGAACAGACTAAATTTCCAAAAAAGAAGTTTCCCATTGTCCTTTTACTGGATAATATAACCGATGAGGCAAATATTGGCAGTATCTTCAGGCTGGCAGATGCTTTTAATGTCGAAAAGATAATATTCACAGGCACGCCCCCAAACCTTCAAAGCAACCGTCTAAAAAAAACTGCAAGAAGCACCCATCAAAGAATGCTTTTCGAGATAAAAGAAGACAGTCTTCAGGTTGCTGAAAATTTGAAATCACAGGGATATTTGCTTTATGCTCTTGAAATAACTTCAGACAGCCTCCCAATTGATGATTTTGACTATCAGCCCGGAAATCCTATTTGTATTATTCTTGGTAATGAAGTTTCAGGAATTGCAGAAGAATTGCTAAAAATCACAGATAAAAGACTGCATATCAATATGTATGGGGAAAATAGCAGTATGAATGTGGCGCAGGCAGCGGGAATTGCACTTTACGAAATAACAAAAACAATCATTGCTTTCAACAAGAAATAATATATTTACCCTGTGAATTCAAAAGCGATTACATTAGGAATATTACGTGCAGCCGGGATTATGGTAGGTATTATCCTCCTACTTTATCTACTGTACCAGATTCAGTCAGTTCTAATTTATATAGCCATTGCGGGAGTAATTTCCCTGATTGGCCGGCCTGTTGTTTTATTTTTAAAACACCGGCTTCTAATCCCTAATAAGTTGGCGGTTATCTTTGTGCTACTCCTTGTGCTCTCTATACTCGTGGGGATTGTATTCGTATTCGTTCCAATTGTTATTGAACAGAGTCAGCACCTGGGACAGATCGATATTGAAGCCTTCCGAAGTGATCTTAATGAGCTAAATCAAGAGATCAATGATTACCTGGGCGTAGAAGAAATCAATATAATTGAAGGTTTAAGCCAAAGTGAATTCTTTCGGGATTTTGATATAGGTGGAATTCCAAGATTTTTAAACAATGTCTTCGGAATATTAGGCGCAGTTTTGATAGCCATCTTCTCGGTGATCTTCATTTCGTTCTTCCTTCTAAAGGATAGTAGATTAATGTTGAATTCTATCCTGGTTTTCGCCAACCGCGGAGAAGAAAAGAAGTTCCAAAGAATTTTTAATAAGATCAAGATCTTGCTTTCACGCTACTTTGTAGGGCTTTTTTTACAGATAACAGTTTTATTTATTTTATACACCATTTTACTAACCGTTTTTGAGATCAACAACCCTGTGGCAATAGCTTTTATTTGCGCATTTTTAAACCTTATCCCCTACCTGGGGCCGATTTTCGCCGGGATCTTAATGGGCTTATTCGTGATCTCCAGTTTTCTGGGAGCCGATTTCACTACCATTATTTTGCCCAGGCTTGGTTATGTAATGTTGGGTTATGGAATTTCCCAGGTGATAGATAATTTTATATCCCAGCCTATGATCTTTGGCGCGAGTGTACGTTCGCATCCTCTTGAGATATTTCTTATCATTCTTATTTCCGGTTTACTTTTCGGTATTTCGGGAATGGTAGTGGCTGTGCCTGTTTACACCGCCCTGAAAGTTATCGCCAAGGAATCTCTTAGTGAATATAAAATTGTAAAAAGACTTACCCGCGATCTTTAAATCTCTTGCTTTGAATGAAGCGCTCTTAAAACCGGAAATTCAAAAATTTATCAGGGAAAACCTGAAAACCGACCTTACCGGGCTTGTACTAAAAGGGAGCCCGTTTCCCGGGGTTTCATCCGCCGAAATAGCCATGCAGATTTCAGGTTTAAAGACCGCCAAAAAAAAACTTCCTACCTGGTTTGAGACCCAAAATATTTATTATTCGCCTAAATTAAACCTGGAACAAACTTCTTCGGAGATCACCGCAAAATATAAGGCTTCTCTCATACGGGGCGACCGACTTATAGACCTTACCGGTGGTTTTGGTATCGATGATCATTTTTTTGCTGAAAGTTTTAAAGAAGTGGTCTATTGCGAATTAAATGAAGAACTCGCAGAGATTGCAAGACATAATTTCAAGCAGCTTAAAAAAGATAACATCCAGATTATTCCAGGAGATAGTATAAAAACACTGGAAATCAGCGATAAAAATTTTGAGGTGATCTATGCCGATCCCGCCCGCCGGGATGACCACGGCGGAAAAGTCTTTAGACTCGCAGATTGCCTCCCAGATATACCCTCTAACTTGGACCTACTATTCAATAAAACTGATAGAATTTTAATTAAAACCTCCCCGCTTCTGGATCTTACGGCAGGTTTAGCAGAATTAAAATACGTATCAGCGATTCATATCGTGGCGGTAAATAATGAGGTGAAGGAACTTCTTTGGTTTATGTATAAAGGTTTTTCAGGGTCTCCTCAGATTAAAACCATCAATTTTAATAAAAATCAGCAGGAAGAATTTTCAGGAAGTATAGAAAACAGACCTGAAATAAATTTCAGCCTTCCTAAAAAATACCTTTATGAGCCAAATGCTGCCATAATGAAAAGCGGTCTATTTGAACTTTTAGCCGAAAAAACCGGGACCTTCAAACTGCATAAGAATTCGCATTTATTTACTTCAGAGGAAGTAAAAGAATTCCCTGGAAGAAATTTTGAAATAACTGATATAAAACACTTTAGGCCTTCCTCACTAAAAAAAGAGTTCAAGGGTAAAAAAGCAAATATCACCACCCGAAATTTTCCTGAAAGCGTTGCAGGTTTACGCAAACTTCTCAGGATCAAAGACGGTGGGGAGCGCTATCTTTTCTTCACCACTAACCTGGATGATAAAAAGATTGTTCTGGATTGTCGTAAGGTTTAATGCTTTAAATTGAATCCTGATTAACCAGCGCGCTATGGCTTAACCACCTGTTGCTGCTTTGTAACCGAGAACATTAAATAAAATACTGCCCATAGAATTAGCGCAATTACTCCAGCCAGGGCAAAACTTCCAACTATGTACTGCCAGAAGCCCTGGATCAAATCTGTAGCCGAGTCAAAATCTTCCGGACGTAATTCCCATCTAAAGCCTCTTCCGGTAATAAAAGATCCCATCTGGTAACTGGCGTAAACGATTAATGGTATCAGAGGCGGAATACTTATATTAGAAAATAAGAAGGCTACCACTTTATTCAGCTTGAAAACTGCTGCCAGGGTGAAAACTAACAGGGTATGAAATCCCCAGAGAGGAGAAATCCCAACAAATACTCCCAATGCTATGGCTGCAGCTTTTTTATGGGCCGGTTCCTCGCTTTTGATAATGTTTTCTTTCCAAAAGCGCCTAAAGCCTTTTCTTCTGAAATCGGCATAAGTATTTCTGGGGTGAATATAGAAGAAACTTACCAACACAAACCAGATATAAAGCAGAGTGATTCGGGTAATATCCCAGAAAGGCCTAAAATGGGTTACCCGATTTTTTTCCTCGTAGAAAACTTTAATAGGGATGTTTTTAACTTTCACCTTGCGCCAGGCCGCTTTCACTATAACCTCGATCTCCAATTCAAACTTTTTAGTATAAAGCTTGATCTCGTTTATAGTTTTGAGGGGATATAAGCGGTAACCACTTTGAGTATCTGTTAAATTGATTCCGGTAACAACCAGAAACCAGAAACTAGAAAATTTATTACCTAAAGTGCTTTTCCCTGGAATCCCATCCTGGGTCATATTTCGATCTCCAACCAAAAGGATTTCGGTGCCGGGTTTCTTATTTTCAAGTTCACTTAGAAAAATATCCAGATCATCGGGATAGTGTTGCCCATCAGAATCTATTGTCACCGCATAATCATAACCAAGCTCCTGAGCAATGCTGAAGCCTTGTTTTAAAGCTTCGCCTTTACCCTGATTTTGTTCAAAATGGTGAATATTTATTTCAGAAAAATTCCGAAGGATTTGTCGTGTGGAGTCAGTAGAACCATCATTAACCACTACCAGATTGGAAGTATAAAGCAGCAGATCCTGCAGGACACTCGCCAGCGTTTTTTCATTGTTGTAAGTCGGAATAAGGATGCAGCAATTAAGTTCCTCAAATCTGGATTGGTATATAGGTGTGCTACTCAAATCTATTTTATTTTTCGGCGAAAGTAATTAAATTAATTTGTATACAGCGTTGATTTTTAACGAAATACCCTCATTTGTTTTAGCTATTCCCTTAAGCCTGATTTCTTGGTTAATATCCTCAAAATGATACTCCAGGAACAATTCGTCATGGATCTTAGGATCCACCACGGCCATAAATTTTATATTATTTGCATTTTTTAATTGCAGCGATTTCTCCAATCGACGCTCAGCATCCTCTTTGAACAACTGTATTAAGATAACTCCGGGGGTCACGGGGCGGTTTGGAAAATGACCATCATATACCTGGTGGTCTTTATTGATTTTTATGTGGGTAATCCATTTTCCACCTTCTTCCTTTGAAGATTCCACCGAATAAAAGTCTTTTAAAAGCATCTGTTCTTTTTGGATATTCGTACTAAAATATATAGAAAAATAGGATTAAAAAGCCCGGGGGCCTATAAATTTGGACCTACACTGAAATCTTCAAAATTCAATTAATCTACCGTGACGGTTTTCATTTCAGAAGTTGCAAGTAATTTTCCACTCTCATCCTCTGTTCGTGCGCCTACCGAAGTAACATTCTTAAATTCCTGCAGGATTTCCACATAGGTAGTGAGAGTGCTTCCGGCCTTTGGCAACTCAAAGATCTCCACCGATTTGATCGAACCTATAAAACCTGTCTTCGGTTTGTCCAGTCCCGCTAAAAAACCCTGATAACCTCTCCAAAGTGACATACTTTGAGCCATGTGCTCAATAAGCCCGGGTTCAGAGAAAACACCATTCTCCACCAGAATATTATCCTTCGGAATAACAAAACCGGTCTTTCCGGTGCTTTCGGTATATTCGAGGAGACGGTCTACCATTACAAAAGGTGGTTTCTGCGGAATTAATTCAAGAATACGTTCAATTTCAAGTATGGGTTCTTTGAGTAAACTTTGTTTCATAGACATTTCTATAGCTGATTTATACAGGTAGATTCAAGCAAGGCTAATTTATTAAAAAATTAAAGATAAGCTTTTAGCAGGGTTTTGTCGGGTTTGATCCTGCGATCCGTTTAATTACTGCTCCTTATTGAAAATAATTACAGGAAAATTTCCGGTCAAAAATATTAAGGGAGACCTATAAAAATTCAAATATTTTTTTGCTTAAAATTCTGATGCAAAAGTGATTAATAAAATGCTATATTTTTATTGCATGTTTTAGCCCTAAAAAGTTTGGAAGCTACCTAAGTAAAAGTTACATTTGCAACCGCAAAATAATTGCGACGTTCATAAATATTGGAGAGGTGGCAGAGTGGTAATGCAGCAGCCTGCTAAGCTGTCATCCTTTTGGATGCCCGGGTTCGAATCCCGGTCTCTCCGCAAGATTTTTAGTCTGTGGATTATCTATTCTCCTTTTCAACAGAAAAGACAGGGATAGATTTCCTCCGCTTCCCGACTGCTTCAGTGTATTTTGGAACGGAAAAGGCTAAAAATTGAGTTGAAAATACCACGCAAGTTGTTTTCTCCGGGTGTAGCCCTTCGACATGTCTCTTTCGAGACTTGCTCAGGACAGGCTCTACCTCCTTATCGCGCCGATCGCGATTCAAAAATTTTCGGGGTGTAGCCCTGACCTTCGTCAGGATGAACTCCGCCCGGTTCCCGGTCTATTTTAAAAGACTTGGAACCAAAAACTTGAAACATTGTACTACAACGTAAGTTGTACTTCGGGGTGTAGCGTAGCCCGGTTATCGCGCCTGCTTTGGGAGCAGGAGGCCGCAGGTTCGAATCCTGCCACCCCGACAAAAAAAAGCCCTGCACAGAAGTGCGGGGCTTTTTTGTTGCTTCAAGGCGAAAGCTTGCTTTCAGGCCGAAGAGGCAACAAAAAAGACCAAGCAGGCGATAGCCTGTGGGCTTTCCTTTGTCACTTCCCCCACTCAGGATCACCGACCAGAGGGAGGTAATCCTCCTGTAAAAATTAAGGCGTGAGCTTGCTCACAAGCCGCAAGAACAACAAAAAAGAACCGACAGGCATTAGCCTGAGGGCTTTTCTTTGTCACTTCCCCCACTCAGGATTACGGACCAGAGGGAGGTAATCCTGAAGTTGAAGCTGGAAGTAAGAATCACGAATTGCTTCCAAGTAAATAATAGAAGGCCCTGAACTTAAACCCGCCCACAAGCAGCAAGACCAACAAAAAAGACCTGGCAGGCGTGAGTCGGCTTTTCTTTGTTATTTCTCATTTCTCCATCCAGAATCATCGACTGCAGGGAGGTAATTCTCATATTTTTTCAAGGAAAAAGTGACCTATTCGGTTACCTAAAACAAAGGCGACGAAATCAAAAACTGTTATAAAATGCTCTGATTTCTTTATCAGTATTTCTCTGAGCCTACACAGGGAATAAATTCAGGTATTAGAGTATGAGGTTTACATACAAACGCCTTCCTGTTGCTGTAATCTTAGATCCATTATTTTTTACTTATAAATATCAATGCCGTATCTGTTTTTTCAGCCAGGGAAAGTGCCAGATGTCCAAATGCTTTCTGATGTTTCCCAGCTTTGCCCAGTCCCATTATTACCAGATCATGCCCCGCAGCCTGTTTGATAAGTTCTGATTCCACGTCATCATTTGGTATGATACGCACCTCGGTCTTTCCTGGAATTATGCGGCTCGCAAAACGTGAAAGCCTCAAATTATTCTTTTGAAGCGTTTCCCGGGGGGTATTTGAAGGAAGGACTTGTATAAATGTTATTTCAGGCTGAGAAGCCCGCCACAGGCTGGCAGCAACTCGTGCCCGGAGTGGGTCATGACTTCCAAAACCGGCTACCGGAATTAGGATTTTACGCGCTTCAGTAATTTTCCATCCGCTGTAAGGCTGCCGGAATACAACCACATCCGCCTTCACGTGTTTCACCAGTTTTTCCAAATTTTGAAGGGTTGGTAAATCGTTTAAATCACTCAATCCCAACAACAAACTCCCGCAATTGTGTTCCTTGGCCACCCGTTCAATCTCTTCCCATGGATGGTCTGCGATAGTGGTGAGTGTTTCCGGGCGCAAGCCTGCTTCAAAAGAGGCTTTGAGTGCATACTGTGTAACATCCCGGCTCGATAAAAGTCGTTTCTCAAGATCATCCTGTTCAGTGCTTGGGATAACGATCGAATGAAGCAGGATCCGTCCTATTACCGGCGGTGCCAGTGCATTCGCCAGAAAAACCATGGATTCCGCATTTGCAGGATTTGAAATTGGGAGCAGCACGAGAGGACTTAATCCTCTTAACCGGACCAGATCGGGATCCAGGGCATGTTCAGACGCTTCAATAGCCCGGGCTTTATTTACAAAAAAGGATACAAAAAGGACGGCACCTATAACGAGCCATAACAGTGCAATAAATCCGGCAGCCGGCACCACAATGGCCTGAAATATTGCCAATCCTAAACAAGTGACTATTCCCACGATTGGAAGGGTGGGAAAAAAAGGCGCCCTGAATGTTTCACTCTCTTTATATCCGCGATTTCGCATTAAGATCATGATGAGATGTGCCAGTGCAAAAGTGATGAGAAAGATTAAACTGGAAGCCGCACCGGCCGCCGCCAAATCTGGCAGGATCAAAACAAGAAGTGCTACAATTCCACAGGTAACCCATATCGAGGTTACAGGCGTACCGAATTTCTCATCAATATTTGACAGGTGATGGTTTAAGGTTCGGTCTTTTGCCATTCTTAGTGAAATTCGTGAAGCTGCAAAGAGGTTGGCCTGTAAAGCTGATAACATAGAAAAGATACCCGCTACCAAAACCAGCCAGAACCCAAATGCTCCCAGATAATTTTGTGCAGCAACGGCCAAAACGGTTTCAGGGTTTTCCCTGCTCATTTCTGTTATTGACTCCCCCGGCAACACGCCTACGGTCGACATTAAAAAAAGTAATGGCAAATAAACTGCGAGGCCTACCACAAGTGTTCCTACCATTGCCTTAGGGATTGTTTTTTCCGGATTTTTAATTTCACCTGCGGCAGAACCAATTAAATCAAATCCCTGGAGGGCGATAAATGTATAACCCATTGCTGCGATCACTCCGCTGAATCCACCGGAGAAAAAGGGATCGAGGCTTTGTTTTATCTGACTGAATGGCGTTTGCACAAAAACAGCGAGTCCGCCAGCTATGAGCACGGCGAATACCGCAAGTTTACCAATATTGATAACGGCACCGCCATCACCGGAACTTCTGGTAAGGCTAAAGGCGAAGTAACCTATGGCGGCTATGGCCAGCAAAACGGGGAGCATACCGAACTCCAGGATTCCGCGGAGACCTTCTGACGGAATTTGCTGAAGTGCAAACAGAGCAAAGGCCCCAAATCCAAGGGCATACAGAACTGCCGCAACCAGTGAGGCAAACCAAACGATCCACCCCACCCCAAATGCGACCTGAAGAGATAGTGCCTTCTTAGCATAGGTATAGGTACCGCCCGACTGCGGATTCGCCGAAGCCATTTCAGCAAAACTGAGAGCAGTAATAAAGGCTATTAAGCCATTTAGGGTAAAGGCCAGGATTGCTGAAGGCCCGCTGACCGCAAAGGCCACCCCGGCCAGGGCCAAGATTCCGCCCCCAACCATGGCTCCCACCCCAATGCCTAACGCCCCTAAAAATCCGATTGTGCGTGTCGTTACTGACGAGGATGGATCTGGATTCATGTTGAATTCTAATTTTGGAAAATAAATTTAATCAAAAATGTCAACGAATTATAAAATATCGTTGTAGTCCGGTAAAAATTAAAACAATTGCCTTAATCCTTGCAATAACCTGACTTATATAATATTTCGCTCCTCTTTTCGATGACAAACTTTTCTTTTCTACCAATATACCGTCCCGATGGGACTAAAAACAGCTCTGTTAGGAGCAAAATATCAGTAGAAAAATAGGTGTTTGCGTTTTTTTAAGCCCCATAGGGGCGGAACATGACAGGCATTCTATTTTTATCGGACAATAGTACTAAAATATCTAAGTAAGACCAGAATATAAATAACATTCAAATATCAATAATAGGAGCATTTACTTTGACGAAGGACAGTTAAGTTCTTGATTGATAATTATAATAGCGGAAACCTTGGAAGATATAAGAAATTATAAAGAAATAATTTTTCAATTTTTCCTTATAGGTATTATGGGAGGGGCAAATTAACCTTGCCAAAAGTAGTGGTTATGAAAACTGTTTATATATTTTTTTAGTGTTTTTATCAAACTGGGGATTTACAATTATGGATAACCTGTCTTCTTGAGTTTGTTGGTCAACAAACATGCCTTTTAAAAGTGTTGAACGCCACTAGTAATTCAATCGGTGATATGCCAAATTCAGAATATGCATGAAAACCTGGTTTCAAAGATTTAAGTCCCTGTACATTTTCTCAAACTGCCGGATGCTTTCATCGGTTCCGACTACAATAACATCATCCTGATCCCGGAATTTAAACTCATGAGGATCTATGGCAGAAATTTTTTTTCCTTCCCTGATTACGGTGAGTATAGTGCAGCCCGTTTCAGCCCGTACATTGCTTTTGGCCAGGGTAGTTCCCGACAAATTTCCGGCGGGCAATTGGACGAGGTTAATCTGTTTTTCAGCGGCTAATGATGTTTCGTCTTCAAATATACTGGAGGCAAGCATCCGGCCGCTCACTGTTGCAAGAGACTGAACATAATCGGCACCTGCATCATACAGTTTTTTCACATTTTCAATATTATTGGCCCGCACTATAATGTGAGTTTTACTGTTCATACTTCTCGCCAATAGCGTGGCAAACAGAGCTATTGTATCGTCCTGAATGGTAATAATCATGGCAGATGCATCATTAATTCCAGCCTCTTGAAGTGTTTCAGGTTCCCGGATATCACCGACAATGTTTACACCTTCTTCATTACGAATATCAATAACCTTTAACTCTACGCTCTTCGTCTCCAGGATACTAAAAGCAGCTTTCCCCGATACACCGTACCCGACGATTAATACTTTATTCCGGGCGAAATGCCGGATTGTGGCTTCGGCCTTTTTACTGAGTTTCGCAAGTTCATCCCTGTCACCGGCAACAAGTAACCGTATTTTTGATTTCAAAATCAGGTCAGGGGATACCGGGCTTTGAAACTCATCGTTCTTCCATGCACCGATAATATTTATCGGATATTTATCCAGCAAATGAGCTTCACCGATAGATTTATTACAAAGTTCACTTCCTTCCTCTATATCAATTTCGATCAGCTCAATGGTATTATCAATTTCCACACTGTCATTGATTGAAATGGCAGGAACCTGGACAGCAAGGCTTTTTCCAATTAATTGTCTTGGTGAAATGGTACTATCAGCCCCGGCCAGTTTATGGTATGTTTCCATCTCTTCATCTTCAAGAACCGCAATTGTTTTTACAGATTTATTGATATTTCTGATAGAAAAAATGATGCTTATATTTTTGTCGGTGGTTGAATTAAGTACAACAACCTTTGCATGTTTTAAACCGGCAGCTTCCAGTGTGGATTCCGACTCGGGGTTGCCTTTCATTACCTCTAATCCGGAACCAAAAAGATCTTTTGCTGTTTCCTCACCCGATTCTATAATTACATAATCCTGGTTTCGGGATGTAAGCTCTTTAATCAATACTTCGGCGTGAGTGGAATAGGAACATATAATTATATGATTTTTTTTAGTGACTTTGGTTGGTGGGGATTTTTCGATTGCACCCTTTAAAAAAGGGAGAAAAAAAACAGGGAAAGCCACAAAAACAAGTACCACACCGGTCAGATTCATAATGAGCACAAAATAATTTAAGAAGTCACTTTCCCAGGGTGAAAAACCTCCATAACCACTTGTTGTCAAAGATTCCACAACAACCTGTAACGACTGTGCAAAAGTCACATCACGATTTTCAAAAAAAAGCATGGACCATAAAAAGATCTCTGCATATATTACAATTATTGAAGCAACAATGAGAGTTGCGAATACAATTCTTTTTTTCAGGTCTTTATGCATATGCAGACGATTTGTTAAAAGAACTGTTTTATTTTTTTATCAAAATCTGCCCGCCTGTTTGCCGGTAGGCAAGCTGGATCTAAGCTAAGGTTATGCTGTGTCATTTTCCATTTGGTTTATTCTCTTGAGTTCATTTTGATTTTGTATTTCTACGGGTAGTTTTCTAGAGTGGTACCATTCCAGACTTCTGCTTCCTTGTTTCCAAAAGATATTATCACGGAAATTTCTGTTCCATATTACTAAGGTTTAAGATAAGTAAAATAGTCCGATTTGAGAAATAATACATGCAGCACAACGGCCCACAGGTCAAGTAGGCACAGGGAGTTTTACCCCGACCCTCTCATCCCGGCCGGGAGACTTGAGAGTCTGGCAAAAAAAGAGGTGCTTCATCTTTTCTTTGAAGAGCGTAACATCGTTCTCAAGGAAGAATCCTCCCGGTTTTAATCTCGAAGGGTTTTCATAAAGAAGTAACTATTCAAGACTTTCTTCTGTCCAATTTTTTGCTATAAAGAATGAATCAAACCTAAATGTTGTGGACTAGGCAAAAATATCTGAAAATTCCTACAAGTCGTTTTCCGAAGAAGGCCTTTATCAAGAATTTAAGTTATTGGGCTAAAGTATTTTGCAGCGCCTCTTTTTCTTCTTATCTTGGTAAGACCATAACATAAGTAGGTTAAGTTCATGGTAGATTTGGGGCAAAAAAAGGTGGATGAACAATCCGCCTTTTTTTATGTCCAATTTTCTGGATTCTGAATCAGAAAAGAAGGATTTGAAACCGGTTGAATATGCTACAACAATTTTAAAAATTTTCTTAAAGTTCTAAGCTTTAATCCATAGCTGTTTTAAGTTTGTAATTTGTTAATGGTTTGCCTTATATTTGTCCCTATGACTGAGACACCTAGAACTGATGCCCGGAAATTGCGAAAGCTCGATTTTGACCTTTCAAATTACTTTTCTAATACTATAATTCCCCAGCTGTTCGTAGACGCAGATCTCATTTTAAGGATTTTCACCCCACCTGCTATGAAGCAGTTTTCCCTGACGTATGATCACGTGGGCATGAAGATTACAGACATCAAAGACAATTTACGATATCCCTATGTTGTTGAAGATATTCAGGACGTAATAGTTAATACCAACAGGAATCTCGAAAAAGAAGTGCAGACCACCGATGGCCGCTGGTTCCAGATGAACATTGTACCTTATATAGAGCACGAGCAGGATGTCATTAATGGAGTGATCATCACTTTTGTGGACATCACAAAGCGATTGAAGGCCTTGAGAGAACTGGAAAAACTGAATTCGCAATACGAGACCCTCAAATACGCCTTATCACACGACATAAGGCAACCCATTTCAACCATCACTTTGATCGCCGACGGTTTATCAATGGCCTATGAAAAAAACGATACAAGGCAGTTCAAGAAATGGATCCATACCCTAAAAGAATCCTCAAAAAGCCTGGATGCCATGGTTGAGGATTTTGCTTCAGGTAAGGTGGAAGAGAATGGGGAATTTTCCGAAGAGACGGCCCTGAACATTGAAGAGATCTGCTATGACATACTTACCGCTCTTAAGGGAGATATCAGGGAGAAAAAAATAAAAATTTCTACCGATTTGAGGGTAAAGGAAATCACCTTTCCCAGAAGCAGCCTGAGAAGCGTGTTCTACAACCTTATTTATAACGCCGTTAAATTTAGTGATCCCAAAAAAAATTCAGAGATTAAAATATCCACAGCTGAAGTGAAAGGTTTTGTGATCCTGTGTGTACAGGATAATGGATTGGGTATAGCCCTAAAAGATCAAAGGCGGGTATTTAAAAAATCTTCAAGATTATCTGAGAAGATCCAGGGAACCGGGATGGGGCTCTATGTGGTGAAAAAAATGATCGAGGAAAATAAGGGCCGCATAAAACTCGAGAGCACAGAGGGAGAAGGAGCCACCTTTAGTGTTTTCTTTAAAAGCCGGTCTGATCTGGCTGTTTAGATTAGCTTTCAATAAATTGCGGTCTCCTGTTACGCCACCTGCTTTAACCGAGAAACGTAAAAAAAGCACTGATTTTCTGGTATAACGGAGATGGCTAATTAATCCTGTCACCCCCGATTAAATCAAGCCTTGTACTATAGTGTATAGCTTTTATTTGTCACTATCCTTTTTAATTCCAACCTCTTCCCTCCTATCTAAAGTATTTACAACTATAAAATTAGATTTTTATAAAACCTCTTTATTTTTCCATAAAGGCATAGCCTTCAATGACTTTCCTCATATTTTTCCAGCGGATTTTTGATTTAATTTGAGAAAGATTTGATCCTATGAAAGCTGCTTTAATAATATCTGCTTTTCTGATTTTTTTCTCGTGTTCAAAGCCAGTTGAGAAAATCACACCCCAAAGGGCCAATTTGGTAGAATCTGTATATTCTTCTGTTGTTATTCAACCTGACAGTCTTTATAGGGCTTATGCCACTGTAATTGGTATTCTAGATCAAAACCTTGTTGAAGAAGGTGACCGGGTGGAAGCTGAAACTCCTATTATTCAGCTCATTAATATTGCTCCTGAATTAAGAATGGAGAATGCAAAACTTAGTTTTAAGCAAGCCCAGGATAATTACAGTGGGACATCTGCATTACTCAAATCATTGGAAAAAGAAATTGAATCGGCCAGGTTAAACCTGCGAAACGATTCTATTAATTACCTCCGACAAAAAAGATTATGGGAGCAGAACATAGGATCGAAGCTGGATTACGAAAACAGAAAGCTTGCCTATGAGCTTTCCAGTAATAAACTGCAGGTATTAAAAGAAGAATATGATCGTACCAGGAACGATTTATCCATTCAGGTGCGACAGGCCTTAAATAATTATAAGTCTTCAGAATTCACTTCCGGAGAGTTCACCGTCACCAGCAAAATTAATGGAGTTGTATATGCTCTTTATAAGGAACCGGGTGAGATCGTAAATACCGTAGAGCCATTAGCCCTTATAGGAAGTGCGAATAATTTTGTGATAGAGCTCCTGGTAGATGAAATGGATATCGTTAAAGTGGAAGAAGGGCAAAGAACTTTCGTCACTTTAGAAGCATATGGCTCCCGGGTTTTCGAGGCAAATATTAAAAAAATTTACCCGGCCAAGGATGAGAGTACTCAGACCTTTAAAATTGAAGCTGAATTTTTAAAAGATCCTCCTAAATTATTTCCGGGACTGGTTGGCGAAGCAAATATTGTTGTTGCTGAAAAAGAAGATGCCTTAATCATTCCAAAGGAGTATCTGCTGGATGAAAACCGGGTTCTAACCGAAGACGGACCGGTAAAGATTGTTACCGGAATCCAGGACATGGAGCACATAGAGATCATTTCTGGTATAGATGAAAATGAACCTGTTTACAAACCGGAACAATGAGATCCTGGAAAGTAATATTGGAAATTGCAAGGACCCATCTTTTCACCAAACTGAAATCTACGGTTACAGCTTCAATTGGAGTAACCTTTGGAATAGCAGCTTATATAACCCTGGTGAGTTTTATGACAGGCCTTAATTCCATGCTGGACGATCTTATTTTAAACCAGGTTCCTCATATACATCTCTACAACGAAATAAAACCCAGCGAAAATCAACCTATCAGTCTTTACAATGAATTTGAGGATGCCATTCCAATCATTCATTCCATTAAACCCAGGCAAAACCAAAGGAAGATCCATAATGCGCTACCAATTTTGAATGATCTGGAAAAGAATAAAAACGTGAAGGGAGCAAGCCCGCAATTACAGGCCCAGATCTTCTATCTCTCAGGAACCATTGAATTAGGGGGGAATTTGACGGGAGTAGATATTATGAAAGAATCTAAACTCTCCAACATTCAGGATTATATTACCCAGGGGAGCATCCTGGATTTAAAGAATACTCAAAATGGCATCCTCCTTGGCTCCGGTATAGCTGAAAAAATGTCTCTTTCGATTGGGAGAAAAATAATGGTAAGCACCGCCCAAGGTGATCGTTTCCAGTTAAAAGTGGTGGGTATCTACCAAAGCGGTATAGCCGAAATTGATAATATACAAAGTTTTGCCAACCTGAAAACAGTACAAAGGATCTTAGGTGAGGCTGAAAATTATATCACCGATATTAATATAAAACTAAATGATATCACCCAGGCTCCTGCCCTGGCCAAAGTCCTGGAAAGGAAATATAATGTTTCGGCTAAAGATATAAATGAAATAAATGCCCAGTTTGAAACGGGAACCAACGTTAGGAATCTCATCACCTATGCAGTATCTATTACCCTCCTAATAGTTGCGGGTTTTGGAATCTATAATATTCAGAATATGCTTATTTATGAAAAGATGAATGATATTGCAATTCTGAAGGCAATTGGTTTTTCGGGGATAGATGTACAATTCATTTTTCTGAGTCAGGCCGCATTTATCGGAATATCCGGAGGAATTCTGGGGCTTATCCTTGGGTTGGGACTGACTAATTTTATAGATAATGTTCCCTTTGAAACCGAGGCTTTGCCCACCATAACTACTTATCCTGTTAATTATAACCCAGCGAATTATATAATCGGATTCTTTTTTGCGCTTTTATCCACCTTTATCGCAGCGTATTTTCCTTCTAAAAAAGCAAAAAATATAGATCCGGTCCAAATAATACGGGGAAATTGAAATTATTATGAGTTTAATTCTGGAAACAAAAAATATCAATAAATACTTCGGAAAGGCAAAACCCTTCCATGTACTTAAAGATATAAGCATGGGTATCAAACAAGGTGAATTTGCCAGTATTATGGGTAAGTCGGGATCTGGGAAATCTACTTTGTTGTATATCCTTTCTACTATGGATACCGATTACACCGGAGAGCTTTTCCTCCAGGATGAACTTGTAACAGGAAAATCGCAGCCTGAGTTATCTCATATCAGGAACGAAAAGATAGGATTCATATTTCAGTTTCACTATCTCTTGCCGGAGTTCAGTGTGCTGGAGAACGTGATGCTTCCTGCTAAAAAATTAGGACTCAAAACTCCGGAGGAAATCAGGGAAGAGGCCATGGATTTACTTAAAAAACTAAATATTGGTCACCTGGATTCTCAAAAAGCTTCAAAAATTTCAGGGGGTGAAAAACAAAGGGTAGCTGTTGCCCGCGCTCTTATAAATGAACCAATTCTTCTTATCGGCGATGAACCAACCGGAAACCTGGATAGTTATAATTCAGAAAATTTGTTCCAGATTTTGAAAACTTTAAAAGACGATAAAGGCCTTTCCCTGCTTATGGTAACTCATGATGAAGATCTTGCCAAAAGAACTGACCGCACGATCTACCTCGAGGATGGCCGTATTATCGATTAAACTTTTGAACAAGACTTCAAAAGTTGATTTTTATTCAAAATATTACTGACTTTCCATGAAAAAAATATTTGATTTCAATTTAAAACTTCCTGTTAATTGATCTCCCAAAACGCACTAATTCACTATCTTTAATCGTACTATCCCTTTTAAATTCAATATAATGAGTGTTTCAGTTATTCGAAAAGATGTGGAGTTTCTTCCAGATTCGAGCAGAATTCTGGCCCGGTTTTTTAGAGGCGGCGATTTAAGAACCCAAAAACTGGTATCCAGGGTACTTGCCCTGGAGGAGACCGAAGTTCAACTCGCCCTGGAACAAACCCTGCGGGATTTTGCCCACAGACATAGAAATATTTCCCGGGTATTTTATAGGCATTGCAAAAATATCCAGGGGATAATTGAAAAGATGGAAGTAGACTTCGATCAATTATCTGAAGAACAAAAATTATTGATAGGCGCCTACTGTACTATGGAATATTCCATCGAATCTGCGGCTTTCTTTAACCCTTCCATTATGGAAGATTTTGATCAAACTATGCTCGAACCCGGTGAGAAAAGGGTTATTTTATCCTTTCGGGCAACAGGAGAAGGGCACATCTCCTCTATTGTTTTCAGAAGGGCTATTATTGACGAGAATTGCAATATGAAACTCCGTAAAATTGGAGAAGATATTGATATGCCGGAGATCTCTCATAAAAAACTCTATGATAAAGAACGCTTTATCAAGAAGCTAAAAGAAATGAAAATCCCCGAAAAGTATTCCATGACTATTATGGAGCATCTCCCTGAAAAATTTGAATATTATACCTTAAAAGAATCAGTGGCTCAGGTTTTGAATAACAAACGCATAAAAGCAGAAAAGCGACTGGCTTTAGAGGAGATCACCTGGCTGGTCGATTCATTCTATGATCTTAAATTCCATCACGATTCAGATCTTACCGAAAGGGTTATTTTCCCGATATCTGCTTCAGAGAGCCGGGGAATTGAGGATGCTCGCTTTGTTCGCTTTCAGGATGTGAATGATACTTCTAAAGTTTACGCTACCTATACGGCCTATAATGGACATACAATTCTTCCAAAACTCGTCTCTACTAACGATTTTTATACCTTCAGAATTATGCCTCTTCATGGGAAAGGTGCAAAAGATAAGAACCTGGCTTTCTTTCCCAGAAAAGTTAATGGTAAATATGCTATGCTTTCCCGGGTTGATGGGGTAAATAATTACATAATGTTTTCTGAAAGGCCAACTTTGTGGAATGACCCTATTAAAATTCAGGAACCAAAATATCCCTGGGAATTCACCCAAATAGGAAACTGTGGGTCTCCCATCTGGACCGAAGAAGGTTGGCTCATTTTAACCCATGGTGTTGGTACTATGCGCCGGTACTGTATTGGTGCATCCCTTTTCGATCTGGATGATCCCACTAAAGAAATCGGAAGGCTGAAGGAGCCTTTACTTACTCCTTTAGAAAGTGAACGTGATGGGTATGTGCCTAATGTGGTATATTCCTGCGGATCTATAATTCACAACCATCACCTGATCCTGCCTTATGCCGTATCAGATTATTCTTCCACCTACGCCGCGGTGAACATGGATGAGTTGTTTTCAGAATTAAAAAAATAATTAAGTTTTATTCAGGTTAATCTTCGTCTAATACGGGTCTTTTTCTCATCTCGTCAAAAAAGTCGGTTTTCCTGGTGGACACACAATGGGCCGCATAGAGATATAATGCTGCACTCCAGGTCTGCCAGTCCTGTCCTTTGGGCGTTCCATCCTGTGCCTTTAGCCATTCATTAAAGCCAAATTCCAACTCCGGATCTCTGGACATAGATATTATACGGGTTAGTTCCAGCAGTTTTTTTTCTGCAAGAGCAAATTTTCCTGCGGCAACAAGGGCAGCTATATAAATTCCATCTATAAATGGCCAGTTCCCACCATTATGATAATCTCCCGGAAGATTAAAAGAGCTATATCTCTCGTGCCAGTCAAGGTCCCGGGGTTTAATGAATGGAAAAAAGTTTGGGGGAAGGTCCACTGCCAGATCCCCACTTAATTTCATAGCTTCGCATTCTTTTTCGATCCAGTTAATCATTCGTCGTGCTCTGGACGGAGAACTTAAACCGGAGAGAATGGCCAGACTGTTTCCCAATAGATCAAAGCGTTCACTTCTCAATATCTTGTAAGACCATAAAGCATAATAGGGTTTGTTCTTTAACACCAAACCTTCGTGCACATAATGGTGCATTTTTTCTGCGGTGATGGCAAATCTGTCCATTTCCTTGCGAACCGAATCTGCTCTTTCATTATAACCTAACATCCTCAGGTAGCTGTAAACCAAGGTGTTTACAAAAAGGCCATATCCCAAAACCCATTGTTCGTCCCGCCAGTCACTTGTAGGTTGCTGGGCTACAAGATATTGATCTGCGGGACTTTGGTATTCCATCCACAGAAGAGCTTTTTCTACGGGTTCCTTCAGAAAATCGGGTTCTTTTAGGAGTTTCCTGTAAATCCCCACCCCGAGTAAAAATAAGGGCGTGGTATCACTTGCTCCTCTGTCTTCTTTGTCGTTAGCCAAAGAAGGAATATGTCCTTTTCCAGACTGCGTTTCAGAAAGTTTTTCCAATACCTTTTGGTAACTGGCAATCAATTCAGAGTTACCGCTCACAGCAACGCCAAAAATCGCAAGCATCAGGTCCCTGGTATATGGCTCGGGATAGCCCCAGGCTGCTGTTCTGGGAAGTCCATGCTTTGTTCCCCTTGAATTATTAAGCAGAACCTCCAATGCTGCTTTTTTAGCCGCAGCTATTATATTTTGATTTTCAGCATTCATCTTTTTCAATTTTAATCGATTCCCAGCTTATTCTGAATTATCTGTACAAATCTTTTTGCAACTATTCTATAATCAAAATTATTGACCACATGTTCACGGGCTGCTTCCCCCATATTTTGGCGTAACTCGGGATCATTCATTAACTGAAGCAGATACTTAGCAATATCCTGAACATTGGCCCGGTAATCTACAGTCCGCGGAGAATCAAAGCTCACCTTATGATTCTTCTTAAATCCGGATTCCTTACCTAAGATCACCTCATTAACCACGTTTTGTTTTGCGATTTCTGCAAGGAAAGCTGTTTTATTATGGATCAGGGTATCGAGCATTCCCATCGCTTTTAAACTTATAACCGGTTTGCCACAGGCACCGGCCTCTACTTGAGGCATGCCAAAACCTTCGAGCCGTGAAGGGGCCGCATAAATATCACAGGCTCCTATCAGGTAAGGCATAAAATTTCGGGAGGTTGTGTTGGTGGCATAATAGATATTCTTTTCTATCCCCAGCTGCTGAGCCAGTTCCAGATCCAAGAGGTTCTGAACCTTTGTTCTTGGTTGGGGCCATACCTTACACACATATTTCCAATCGGGTGCCTGAGTATCAATTATGGCCAGGGCCTGCATAACTTCCTGTGCTCCTTTTGAAGCGGCATCGCCTCCAACGGTAAGAATCATGATCTGGTCTGGAGATATTCCCAGAGAGTCTCTTACTGCCTGAATTTTAGGATCATCTTTCTTATGAGAAGTGAAAGTAGTTGTATCACAGCCTACCGGAAGCACTTCAATATTATCGGGTTTGATTCCATCGCGGACATACATCTCCTTAACCCAGTTAGAGGTCACAAGAATAAGTGGCAACTCGTTGAGGATTTCCTGATAATTTGCTATATATCCATCGGCTACTAACCAGGGGACGGGCTGAATGCCATATCGTTGCGGATGCAGAATAAGATGCGGGGTGTGCCCCCAATACCCTACTCCCACCACAATATCAGGTTTAAACCAACGATAATACCATTCCTTCTCTTGCACCGATTCAAAATGAACCGCGTGGACATCGACACCCATTTCAAGAAGGCCTTTGTACAATAAATCCCCCTGGGTGGCCAAACCTCCCGGAGATGGCGGGTAATCATAGAGTACCAGTACTTTCATATCACTTTAGTTTAACAATAATATTAGCTTTTTGATTGGGATCTTTTCAACCATTTAAGGGCATCCCCTGGCTTTTTGAATCTCCAGAAAGCTTCGGTCTTTGGTGTTGTCTCTGCCTCAAAACCTCCGGGTTCGAAGCCATAGATTTCTGTGATAAATTTAAATTTCATTTTCCAGGTCTTCTCAGGCAGAGGCTCTAGAAATGAAGCACTTTCAATGACTTTTGGAAAGTACATCTTCCCTCCGTCTTCATATGCAAATGTCCACAGCTCTGTTGTCTTAATCTCGTTTTTGTTCCAAAGGCTGATAACCGCCCTCCCCGTTTCCTCATGACGTCTATGCCTTGTATATTCCCCTGAAGGATCGTGTGTAATCACCAGATCAAAACTTTGTGAAGGCAAAAGTTCGAGAATTATTTTCATTACCTCTTGGTCCTCCAGCGGAACCTGTCCCGGGCCATCATCCATATCCCCCATGGCACCATTTGCATTCAGCATTTTCAGCACCTTGTAAAATTTAGGAGCCCTGTCGGGGTCTAATTTTCTACAAAGGGAAATTATATGCCAGTTGTGGTCTGGGTGCATAAGGATAAGGCCTCCGCACCATAGCGTTTCGTCATCGGGATGCGCCACAATAACCACCACCTTTCGCCCCGGAATATCTAAGATCGAATTCATATCTCCCCCATCAGAAATATTAAAATTACCGGCAAATTCTTTGGATAACAATGATATATATCAAGAGAAACGATTTATTTTGAAAGGAAATTGGTAACCAGAAATTACTGTAATATCCTGATATATATTATTTTATGAAGTAGAAATTAATAGTAAATTCAGGTTATTAATTCTAAAATACCAATATCATGAAAAAGCTATTAATAAGTCTGTTTGTACTGGGATTTACCTTCCAATCTTCTGCCCAGATCACAGAATTGCCGGAAATTGAACTGGTTGCCGTGAATTATAAATATCTGGATGCAGCCGGGGATGAGGATGTAGCCATTCCTGTGAAGCAACTTCAGCGGCAGGTGGCCGAGTATGATGTTAGAAAGGCCGATTTTTATTCCGACGAATATGACTTTTATACCGTAAACTTCTTTATTCCCCAGGGTAAGATCCTGGCTTCCTATGACAAGGATGGTAATTTATTGCGTACCGCTGAAAAGTTTAAAAATGTCGCCTTGCCCCAGGCTGTAAGTAATGCAATTGCGAAACGCTTTCCCAACTGGAATATGGCCGAAGATGTGTACCAGGTAAACTATCATGAAAGTGGTAATGTTAAGAAACGATATAAGGTCCTTCTTAAAAACGGTGACAAACGAATGCGGATCAAAATCGATGAAAAAGGAAATTTCCTTTAAAATGAAGTTTTAAAAAAACCAATAAGAGCGGCAAAACCGCTCTTATTTTCTTGATATATAAAAAATCACTTGGTTTTGTCCCTGCTTTGAAGGTATTTTGCATCTGTAAGATCCAGGATCATAGGCGTTATACTGGTTTTTCCCTGTTTAACAGCCCAGCGATCAGAACCTTCATCTTCAGGTTCAATGGGTACAACGGTAAACCAATAATGTTGTCTTCCCATAGGATCTTTATTTGCGATAACCTTACCGTCATAATGCCTCACAGATTGCGAGGTCCAAAGGATTTCACCATCGGGAAAACGTGGGAAATTGATATTTAGAAGTTCCCGGTCTTCCTTATCGATCACTTCATCAAAAGCCTTTTTCACAAAAGGTTCAAGAGCTTCAAAATCGGGTTCACTATCCCCTACTGAAACGCTAAAAGCAATTCCTCGTATTCCAAAAAGAACGGCCTGCCTGGCGGCAGAAAGCGTCCCGGAGTGCCAGGCCGAATTTCCAATATTGGAACCTATATTAATTCCGGAAACCACCAGATCTATATCTTCCATAAGGTGAGTACCCAGGGCCACACAGTCGGCGGGGGTGCCGCTTACCCTGTAAGCTTCAATTCCCTCAAAATGTATAGGTGAGGTTTTATAGGTTATCGGTTTGCCCGAGGTTATCGCCTGCCCCATCGACGATTGTTCCACATCTGGGGCCATCACAATCACCTCTCCGTAATTTAAAGCTACCCTGGCCAGGCAGGATAAGCCGGGGCTGTATATACCATCATCATTAGTGACCAAAATTTTCATAGCTTAAATTTCAAAGGTTTATAAAATTTAATTTACGAAAATATATACGGCTTAATGTCCCTAATAAAGTACAGAGTCCAAAAATTATCATTATTTTAATAGAGTTGCGGATTTCATTTATAAAGCTTTTAAACCTAAATCATAACTTATCGTTAAGTGGAACAGAAACCTTACTTCTGTATTTTAAATTTGAAGGAAAGTTAAAATCATGAAGAAAGCTCAAATTATACATAATCCCACAGCAGGAAATGCTGCTTATACCAAAGATGAGGTTATTGAGCTGGTAAAAATGGCTGGCTTTACAACAAAGTATGTTTCTACCGATGATGAAGAATGGGAAACCTTCAGCAAAAATGAAATGGATGTGATCTTCCTGGCCGGAGGAGATGGTACTGTTCGAAAACTCGCCTCGGTCCTGATTGAGAAAGAGATGTGTGACAGGCATATCCCAATTTACCTTTTACCTCTCGGTACTGCCAATAATATCGCCACCAGCCTTGGAATTTTTAAAAAACTGAATACTGCATATTCAAATAAGGAGAAAGAAATTCAGAAATTCACCTGTGGTAAGCTAAAGGGTATAAACGATGAGAATTTTTTCCTGGAGGGCGTGGGCTTTGGGGTGTTCCCTGAGTTGATCCGGCAAATGAAAGATACAGGGAAGGATGATGAAACCTCCGATGAAAAACTGAAACGCACTTTAAGAGTTCTACTGGAAATATTGAAAGACTACAAGGCACAAAAGGCTAAGATCAAAGCCGATGGTTTAAAGATCAAAGGGACTTTCCTCCTTGTGGAATTAATGAATATTCAATATATAGGTCCGAACCTTGAATTTGCTCCAAATGCCAATGTTGAAGATAATTTTCTGGACCTGGTGCTCATCCCTGAAGAAAAAAGGAAAGCTTTTGCAGAATATGTGGAGAGCCTGGTTAACGGAAATTCAGAATTCTGCGATATTAGAGATTTCATAAAGGTCCTTCGCGTTAAAAAGCTAAAGATAAAATGGGGGGGTTCAAAACTACACGTAGATGATAACCTTATTGAAGATTACGATGGAAAAAAGATCAAGATGAAAATGAATTCAAAAACTCTTGAATTTTTTACCAACAGCCCGGTCTATAAGGAAATATTAAAGGGCAAATTGGAAGCTTAATCGCCAACTAATTCTTCCTATTTTTGGATAAGCTCTGAAACCGCGATATCGATTCTTCCAGAATTAAAATTGCTACATCTGCCATATTTTTTAATTCGTAGAATGCGACAGAAGGCTTTTCCTCATCCTCAATTTCCTTTTTTAACTGAAGCAACTTCTTCAGCGCGCTTTCTTTAAATTTTTTGTTGGTTCCCTGAACTGCCTCATATCCCATTAATTCATTTAACCTGTTAAGTTTCCTTTCAATAGAAACACTATCATGGGATATTTCATTAGTCTCAGATTCAAAAGTTCCGAAACCAGACAATTCTATATGATCTATTTCCTTAACTACATTTTCAAAAGCCTGGTGAGAATAAACCAAGGCCTCCAGAAGGGAATTGGATGCAAGACGGTTAGCGCCGTGGAGCCCGGTATACGCACATTCCCCTGAAGCATACAAGTTCTTAATCGAGGATCTCGCAAAAGAATCTACTTCAATTCCTCCACATTGATAATGGGCAGCAGGAACAACAGGGATAAGCTCATTTTCAGGCTTGATTCCTACGGAATTACAATAGGAAACTATGGTGGGGAAGTGCTTCTCAAAGTCTTTAGAGTAAAGGTGGCTGCAATCCAAAAACACGAATTCTTCCCTGGATTCTGCCAATTCCTTAACGATCGCAGAAGAAACTATATCTCTGGTAGCGAGTTCGCCCCGGGAATCATATTTAAATAGAAATCGTTGGCCGGCTTTATTCACAACATAAGCTCCAAAACCCCTTACCGCTTCTGAAATGAGAAATAAGGGATGTTTATCAGGTTCATATAATGCCGTAGGATGAAACTGAATAAAATCCATATCCTTTATTCCGGCTCCTGCTCTATTGGCAATGGCCACACCATCGGCGGTAGCAACAGATGGATTTGTGGTATTCCTGAAAATCATCCCGCTTCCCCCTGTGGCCAGAAATATGATCCTGGCTTGAATTGCGATTAGTCTGTTTCTGTTTTTATCAATGGCTTTTACCCCTATGCATTTAGTTTGTTCCTTCTCCTCTATCGTTAAAAGATCGGTAACAAAATAATGATCCTGAATACTGATATTTGGTAAAACTGCCACTTTTTTCAAAAGCGTTGTTTCCATCTCCAGACCGGTTAAGTCCCGATGATGAACTATTCTTGCCTGGGAGTGGCCACCCTCAAGTCCAAGAGCAAGTTCGCCATTGTTATTCTTATCAAATGAAGCTCCCCACTCCATTAGCTCTTCCAGACGAGCCGGGGCCTGCGACACTACCATTTCTACAACTTTTTTGTTGCTCTGGCCCTTTCCGGCCTTCATCGTATCTTCAATATGCTGATCGAAACTATCTTTAAGTTTATTCAACACAACGGCTATTCCCCCCTGTGCCCGGGCGGTGTTACTCTCCTCACCGGCATTTTTAGTAAGGATCAAAACCGAAAGATCAGGCCGGCTTTCCGCAATTTTAATCGCAAAGGAGAGTCCGGCAATCCCTGAACCAATAATAAGGACATCGCTTACTTTTTTCATCCTATTGAGATAATTCCATCATACGTTTTATTGGCTTGTGAGCTTTCTCCATAAGATCTTCTTCCAGCAGGATTTCAGGAGTTTCATTTTTCAAACACTTATATAGTTTTTCCAGGGTGTTCATCTTCATAAAGGCGCATTCGCTGCAAGCACAGGAATTATCTTCCTTGGCCGGAGCAGGAATTAGTTCTTTTTGTGGTACATCCTTTTGCATCTCGTACAGGATTCCCGCTTCAGTGGCTACGATAAAACTGTTCTTCGGACTTTCCTTCACATAATTGAGCATTCCCGAAGTAGAACCAATATAACTTGCAGTTTTCAGAATATGTGTCTCAGATTCCGGATGAGCGATGATCTCTGCCTGCGGGTTTTCCTTGTGAAGTGCTATTAATTTATCCAGCGAAAATGCTTCATGAACAATACAGGCACCATCCCATAAAAGCATTTCCCTCCCGGTTTTTTCTATCAGATATTTTCCCAGGTTCTTATCGGGTGCGAAAATGATCTCTTTCTCCTTCGGAATGGAATTGATCACCTTTTCGGCATTTGAGGAGGTACAAACAATATCGCTTAAAGCCTTGATCTCTGCAGAACAGTTTATATAAGTTACCACCACGTGGTCGGGATATTTTGCTTTAAGTTCCCCAAAAGTATCAGGGGGACAACTATCTGCCAGCGAACATCCCGCCTGAAGATCGGGTAAAAGAACTTTTCGGGATGGGTTGAGGATCTTAGCGGTTTCGGCCATAAAATGTACGCCCGCAAAAACTATTATATCCGCTTCAGTTTGGGCCGCTTTTTTAGCTAGTTCCAGGCTATCGCCTACAAAATCTGCTATTTGCTGAATTTCCGGTTCCTGGTAGTAATGCGCCAGGATTACGGCATTTTTTTTCTTTCTGAGCATATTGATCTTCTCCTGTAATTCGGCAGTATTCGGTTTGAAAACGTTCATGGGTATATTTTGCAAACAAAGCTACAGGCATTGGCGAAGGTATTTTATGATTGTAATCAGTATTTAAAAAGAACTCCCGCTATTTTCACTCCAGTTTAAGCTTATTTTAGCGAAGCTTTAATAGTGATCGGGGCGCATTCTTCGTAAATTTAAGTAAGATGAAACCAGCAAGCTGCTGGACTCAAAAAGGGCAACACACAGGCACTTGATTACAAGCATGTCCCTGTTTCCCATACTGGGATTAAAATTATAAACAGATCAAAAACAGGCCCATCATATTGCTTATAATCACAAGTATCATCCTGGTACTGGTCACTGTTTTGTCCTATTTTAACGTTCAATTTCCTTTAGTATTCTATTTGACAATAATCGGGCAGGCTTTATTGATCTACACAGTATATAGCGTACTTACCAATAATTATAAAACCACCAAGACCTTTGATGACTGGTATGAAGACCACCCAATAGGTGATGAAGAATTGTAGGCCAAATAAAATATAACCTGATACTCATCATACCGTACATCTTTATAAAAACCCTAAATTTGCTGTAAAGACTAATAAATTTATATGGAATTCAACCAGTATATAGACCATACCCTACTTAAACCCACAGCAACCCCTTCAGACATAAAAAAACTTTGCACAGAAGCCGTTCAATATAAGTTTTACGCGGTTTGTGTAAATGGCTGTTATGTAGAAACCGCTAAAAAAGCAATAGAAAGTTCAGATGTAAAAGTCGCTGCGGTAATAGGTTTTCCACTTGGGGCTTCAACTACCGCATCAAAGGTTTTTGAAGCTGAAGATTGTGTAAAAAAAGGTGCCGATGAGATTGATATGGTGATCAATATCGGGATGCTGAAAAGCGGGAACCTGAAATACGTTGAAGAAGAGATCGCCGCTATAAAAAAGGCTATTGGAGATAAAATCCTGAAAGTAATTATTGAAACCTGTTTTCTTACCGATGAGGAGAAAACACTGGCTTGTCGTGCGGCCCTAAGGGCAAAGGCCGATTTCGTAAAAACTTCTACAGGTTTTGGCCCTGGAGGCGCTACTCCTGAAGATATCGAAATTATGAAAGATGTTGTTGGTGATAAATTGCAGATCAAAGCTTCCGGAGGGATCAAGGATACCAAAACCGCCAGGAAATATATCAAATTAGGTGTTTCCCGCCTCGGTACCTCTTCCGGAATTGCTTTAATCAGTTAAATATTAGAATTAGATGAGTGTACATATACAAGCTAAAAAAGGAGAAATTGCTGACACTGTTTTAATGCCCGGAGATCCGCTGCGGGCTAAATGGATCGCTGAGACTTTTTTAGAAGATCCTTTTCTTTATAATTCGGTTAGAGGAATGTATGGCTATACAGGAACTTATAAAGGCAAAAAAGTATCGGTGCAGGCTTCCGGAATGGGAATTCCTTCGGCTTTGATCTACTGCAACGAACTTATCACAGACTACGGAGCAAAAAAACTTATAAGGGTAGGCTCTGCCGGTTCATATCAAAAAAACTTAAAGGTAAATGAAGTGGTGATCGCGATGGCCGCCTCTTCCAATTCTGGTTTTAACCGTGCAAAATTCCCTCACGCCGACTTCGCCCCTACTGCAGATTTTGAGCTTTTTATGAAGGCTGTAAAATATGCTGAAGAAAACCAGATTAAATTCCGAGCCGGAAATGTATTTTCTTCTGATGTATTCTACGAAGACAATCCGCAGGAATATGAAAAATGGGCAAAATACGGCGTTTTATGTGTAGAAATGGAAACCGCCGGCCTCTACACCGTGGCCGCCAGGCATAAGGTACAGGCCCTTTCGGTATTGACAATTTCAGATTCCCTGGTGACCGGGGAGCACCTCCCCGCTGAAGATCGCGAGCGTAGTTTTAGCCGAATGGTGGAGATCGCGCTGGCTACTGTTTAAAACTATTCAGGAATACTTCTGCAGAATTTTTTCTAACTTGAACTATCTAATATCCTTTCTCATGAAGTATTTCTTTTTTATCTCTTTTCTGATCTTTTCAGCATCTGTTTTCTCTCAAAACACAACTCAAATCCTTAAACAGCAGATCGATTCGGTATTTGCTGAAACCCAGGGAGATTTTGCACTTGCATTTAAAGAACTTTCCGAAGAGAAAAGAACGATCTTCATTGATGAACATGAAAATTTTCATGCTGCCAGCACTATGAAAACCCCGGTAATGATCGAGGTTTTTAAACAAGCTGAAGCAGGAAAGTTTTCTCTTGATGATTCCCTTCTGATAAAAAATGAATTTAAGAGCATTCTGGACGGCAGCGGCTATAGTCTTAAGCTTGGCCGGGACAGCGGCGAACATTTATACAGCCTGATTGGGAAGAAGCGACGCATAAAAGACCTTGTGATCGATATGATTAGCCAGAGCAGTAACCTGGCGACTAATATCATTATAGAACTCGTAGATGCTGAAAACGTCAATAAAAGTATGCGCGAGCTTGGTGCCAAAAATATCAATGTGCTTCGAGGCGTTGAAGATATGAAGGCCTATGAGGCCGGCCTGAGCAACTCCACCACTGCCTATGATCTTATGCTGATTTTTGAAGCCCTGGCCAATGGACAGGCGGTAAATCCAAAAGCCGATAAGGAGATGCTGGAAATTCTAAGGCTTCAGCAACATACCGATCTTATTCCGGCCTTGCTTCCGAAAGATGTAAAAATAGCCAACAAAACCGGCTGGATCACCGGCGTGCATCACGATTCGGCCCTTGTGGAATTACCTGATGGAAGAAGGTATGTGCTGGTTTTGCTTTCTAAGAATATGGAAGATATGAAGGCCGGCACCCGAATGCTTGCGGGCATATCAAAAATGATATACGATCTTTTTCAATAATCCTTAAATCTAAAATTATAATGAATACCTACACAGCAAACGAAAGCCGATATGAAAAAATGCAATACCGTCGCTGTGGGAAAAGCGGTATCCTACTCCCCTTGCTTTCCCTTGGCTTATGGCATAACTTTGGGAACAATGCCAACCAGGACAATGCCCGTCGCCTTTTAAGAGCGGGCTTTGATAACGGAATTACACACTTTGATCTTGCCAATAATTACGGACCACCTTATGGCTCAGCTGAAAGAAATTTCGGGAAGATCTTTGCCGAAGATTTCAAACAATACCGTGATGAGCTTATTATTTCTACCAAAGCCGGCTGGGATATGTGGCCTGGGCCTTACGGAAATTTTGGTTCCAGAAAATATCTTATCGCCAGCCTGGATCAGTCGCTAAAAAGAATGGGGCTCGATTATGTTGATATTTTTTACCATCACCGCCCCGATCCCGATACGCCCCTTGAGGAAACTATGGGCGCTTTAGACCAGATCGTAAGACAAGGAAAGGCTTTGTATGTGGGAATTTCCCAGTACCCGGCTAAAGATACCACCAGGGCTGCCAAAATCCTTAGAGCACAGGGCACCCCATTCATCATTCATCAGCCCCGTTATAATATGATGGACCGCTGGGTGGAAAATGGACTGATGAATACTCTGGAACACGAAGGCATTGGAAGTATTGTTTTTTCACCGCTGGAACAGGGGATATTAACTTCAAAATACCTTGATGGTATCCCTGAAGACAGCCGCGCCGCTACCGAAGGAACTTATTTAGATAAAACCCAGATCACTCCCAAAGTAGTAGAGCAGATACAGGAATTAAACAAACTGGCTGAAAAACGCGAACAAAGCCTGGCTCAAATGGCTGTGTCCTGGTTGTTGAAGGATACGAGGGTAACTTCGGTTCTGGTAGGCGTGAGTAAAGTTTCCCAGTTAGAGGATAATATTAACGCTTTACATAACCTGGAATTTAGTTCGGAGGAATTAAAGACGATCGACAGGATCCTTGGTTTCTAGTATTACATAAACTTTAAAATTTCATTTTGGGCGCAGTCGGAAATACTATTATTGATTCAATATATTTCGACTGCGCTAAATGTGACAATGGAAGATCCTGAGCCATTCAGACAGACTCTTCAGAATAAATATTTAAAAATTCTAATTGATAAAAACTTCGAGTAGTTCACAGGCCTCGGCCTGGAGAATCACTTTTTTGTTTTTGGCAGGAATAAGCAGGCTTTCGCCCTGGTCAAGTTTTTCACTATGCCCATTTGTAGCAATTTCAACGCTACCACTAACACACATATAGATCACAAAAGAATCCAGAGCGCTATAGTCTTTACTTACCTTTCCCCCTACCGGAAGGTAATTGGTCGTGAAATATTTACAACTTGCTATCTCAGAAGAATGATTTTTCTTCTTCTCATAACTGAGTTTGAAATCGTCCCTTTTTTCAAAAACTATTGCGTCAATGGCCAGTGCTGTATGTAACTCTCTACCCTTCCCCTGGTCGTCTACCCTGTCCCAGTCATAAATGCGGTAAGTAATATCTGATGTTTGCTGAATTTCGGCCAGTAAAACCCCGGCGCCAATAGCATGCACCTTTCCGGTATTAATAAAGAAACTGTCTCCTTTCTTAACCTTTTCAAAATTAAGTACCTCGGTAATAGTTCCTTCCTCCAGGTGTTTTATATAGTCTTCTTTAGAAATGCTTTCCTTGAAGCCAATATTAATATTTGCACCCTCATCGGCCTGCATGATGTACCACATTTCTGTTTTACCAAAGGAATTATGCCGTTGCTGTGCCAGTTCATCGTTAGGATGCAGTTGTACCGAAAGTTCGGTCCTGGCATCTATATATTTTATTAGAAGGGGGAATTCATTGCCGAAGCGTTCGTAGATGTGATTCCCCACGAGTTTCCCGTGATATTTTTCCAGCAGGTCGTTCAGGGATTTTCCTTTTAAAGATCCGTTAGCCACCAGGGAAACATCCTCCTTAACTCCTGAGATTTCCCAACTCTCTCCTAAATTCTCAAGGCTACTGTCTTTATTTAAAATTGTTTTGAGCTTATTGCCTCCCCAAATTTTCTCTTTTAAAATTGGTCTGAACTTTAAGGGATAATCTAACATGGTTTTGACTTTGGTGGGTTAAAAGCGATGTAAATATAATCAATATTAATGATGCTGGAAAATGGATGAAAACCTTTAAAATCCTAATTCTTTCAGCTTAACTTACTTAGGAGCCAAATGCAGAATTTTAAATAAAAAACATTGTTTTATTTACAAAGAGGTTTATATTTGCAACCGCAAAAACAATGGTCGCGTAGCTCAGCTGGATAGAGCACCTGCCTTCTAAGCAGGCGGTCCCAGGTTCGAATCCTGGCGCGATCACTTTTTGAGAACACCACAAAAGCAAAACCCTTTGATCTTCAAGGGGTTTTTTGTTTTATATGACTCATGCGTACCCCTGCCCTTCCCGCTAAATCACCACAATTAAACCACTCAAAAAATCCATCAAGCCCGGACCTAAATCGAATAAACCGGATGGCACTCCAAACAGACGAAGAGGTTAATATGATGTTGATAGATTCTTTCAGGAATTCCTACAAATTATAAATCTAATTCCTATATTGTTAAAAATTTAACAAGCAGAGTCCAAATGAATTGGATTTTGCAGCAGGCGGCATCCCCTACATTGCCGTTTTAAATAAGCACAAGCCCATTTCTGCATGCAGACGGAACAAGAAATTAATCCTGGGAACCTATCTATACTCAAGCCTCGCAAGGCACTTCATAAAACTTTTTTAAAGGTAAAGGCCTTTGTCCTTAAAGTGGAGATCGGCCGGCTTGGGTTACGAGCTATTGGGTCAGGAAATTACTTTTTATCCCGGGAGAAGTTAGGTTGAAAGATTATAGAATAAGTTATATAACGAGTTAGCAAAAATTACAAATCAAGAGATAGCATTAAATGAAAAATAATTTGAACTCGCCCTTTGCAATATTTTCAATTTTAGGAATTGCAATTTTATTATTAGGAATTTTAATTGGATTTATTGTAAAAAGCCCTGTTTCTGATACTATAAATATGAATCCTAACATTATAGTTAAGGATTCAATAGATTTTGAAAAATTAAATAATAGTAGTTATAAAGAAGCTGCTCTTGTTTTTGAAAAATCCGTTGAGAGCACAATTGATAAAGAGTTTGATAGAACTATTAATTATTTAAATTTCACGATTGCTCTTTTTGCAGGTTTTCTCACAATTACTTTAGTAGCATTTGGATTTTTCACTATCAGAAAAATGGCTGAAGCTAAAGAAATGTTGGATAAGATTATTGCTGCTCCAGATTTAGTAATGCAAAAGTATCATGATAATCAATTAAATGAATTATTACCAAAATTATTATCGTCAGATAATAGAGAAAAATCAGATGCAATTCAAAGCATATATTCTAACACTCAATTAGATGAGGAAAAACATTTTGATATTCTATCTAACGCAATTGACCGAGAATATCAGTATTCTAATTCTTATACATATTTAAACGTTTTCAATCTATTTGATTCTATGTCACGTTTAAATTATTCTAAAACAATTTTAAAAGGATTCGAACTTTTCGAAAACAATCACAAGGATAGTACGATGCAATTTGTTGTACCTCGAATAATGGAAAGTAAGGAAAGAGGTCATAAAGAAAGATTTCTAAATTTATTATGTTCAGAAGATAATAGTTTAGTCAACGATTTAATTAAAAATATTGATCATTTCGAAAATTTTGATAAAGAAATGATTATTTACTTATCAAAAAATGCCTCAATACAAATAACATTTCGAATTATAAACTCAATTAATCAAAAAAACAATCAATTAATTAACTATAGGGATTTAATCTCTGAGTTAGACAAAAAAGTATTTACCTACAATTATTTTCATCAATTCATCAATCTTTTGAGGCAGCAAAATCAATTAGATAAAGAGATTATTATTGAATTAGTAGATAAAATAATTGAAAGTAATGAAACCAATATTGACTATTTTTCTAATATCATTAGAACAATTATTAATTCCTCATTATTAGAAAGTGAAAAAGTTTTTATAATCAAAACATTGCACGAAAAGTATTCATCTACGTACAACATCTCAGATATTTTAAGGAAAATTAAAAATGAGAATAATCTGAATTTTTTAAATATGGAACTTCAATTCAAAAATGCAGGTTTATTGTAACTTTTGCTAACATCGGTTACGAGCAAATTGCGGGCAATTAGGTGAAAAGTACTATTTTAGAGACCAAGTAAAACCAACTAAGCCGACAAGAACGCGTCCCTACTCCACGCCACTTGCCGTAACCAAGACCGTTGTGCACAATTTCCACGTTGTTCTGGTCTTCTTGTATGTACTTTAAGTGATATTTATAAATTTAATTTCTACAAATAAAAAAATTTAATGAGCTTTTCACAAAGAATAGGAAAAACCCTATGCTGGATAATGGTTATGAAATGACGAAAAATGAAGATGGGACTTTTCATCTAAAAGCAGTGGATTGTGATTAACCTATTCCGACTGAAATTCACCTAAATCCTCAAAGTTCCCTGATTAGCTTATCTTGTAATAAATTAAAAATCATATAACAAAGTCTATGAGCCTTTTAAATAAAATACTGGGGAATGCTTCTAATGTCTCTTTAGAAGAGCTAAACGAAAAATACAAGCGCTTATTAACCGAAAACGAAGAAATAGAATTGGGATTTTCTCTGCTTCGTGATGTTTTTATGTTTACCAACAAACGCCTGATCCTAATCGATATTCAGGGCTTAACCGGTAGAAAGCAGGAATACCTGTCGCTCCCTTACAAACATATTTCTAGGTTCTCCCTGGAAACCGCCGGTACTTTCGACCTCGATGCCGAACTAAAGATCTGGATTTCCAGTGAAAACACCCCTACCGTGAGTAAAAGGTTCAATAAGAGTATAGATATCTACGGCGTACAGAGATACCTGGCCGGAAAGGTATTGTAAATTTAAAGGTCCAATAGAGACCTGGCTATCAATTCTATTTACAGGTAATTCCCTCATAATTATAATGCGTAAATAACTACTTTTATATTTGCCAGGACAACAAGCGCCTTATTGGAATTTTATAAAAAAATAAATGAGAACCAGCCTATCCAATACCTTATTGGAATTGGCACTATTATCTTGGTTTCGCTTCTTTCATATCTTTTTATTGATATTATTGGTTACCAGGTTGTAGCGCTTATTCTTCTGCTTGCTGTTTCTATCCTGGCGATGTTCTTCGAAATTTACCCCATAGTCACTGTAGCTGTTTTAAGTGCATTGATCTGGAATTTCTTCTTTATTCAACCCCAATACACTTTTAAGATCAGCACTCCCGAAGACGCGCTTTTCTTCTTAATGTATTTTATGATAGCCGTGATGAATGCTGTTTTTACCACAAAGATCAGGAAAGCCGAAGCCGCGACCCGAAAACGAAAAGAGAGAGGTAAAACCCTGGAATTATACAACACCATGCTGAATTCACTTTCCCATGAATTAAAAACCCCAATAGCAGCCATTATAGGATCTGTTGATACCTTGAAGGAAAATTCAGTAAAACTATCTCAGCAGAATAAAAATGAACTTTACTCCGAAATTGAAATTGCCGGAAACAGGCTAAACCGACAGGTGAAAAACCTGCTTAATATGAGCCGACTGGAGAGTGATTCCATACAACTACAATTGAACTGGTATGATATAAATGAATTAATCCATGGGGTGATTCAAGTCAATAAGCCTGATTCTGCTAATCATAAAATCCTTTTTAAACCTGGTGACGACCTTCCCCTTTTCCGGTTAGATGCTGCTTTGGTAGAGCAAATATTACATAATATTCTGCATAATGCGCTTCAGTATACCCCTACCCGATCGCTCATTGAAATCGAGGTCTCTCATACTTCATTAGACTGTGTTATTGAAATAGCCGACAATGGGAAGGGTTTTCCGGAGGATACATTAGATAGGGTATTTGATAAATTTTACCGTTTACCGAATTCGGCCATCGGTGGCACAGGACTTGGACTTTCTATCGCCCTGGGATTTGCCAGGGCCCATAATGGAACTATTCAATTAAAAAACCGACCTTCGGGGGGCGCGATATTTACAATAAGAATACCTGCCGCCATGACCGATCCAAAAAGATATCAGAATGAATAATGCTGAAATACTTGTTATTGATGATGAACCTCAAATCAGGAAACTGCTCAAGATTTCCCTGGAAAGCAATGATTATAAAGTCACCTTAGCAGAAACCGGCACTGAAGGCCTGCATCTTGCAGCGAACCACACTCCTGATCTTATCATCCTTGATTTGGGTCTACCCGATAAAAACGGTCATGAATTATTAAAGGAATTACGGGAGTGGTATGAAAAATCCATCATTATTCTTTCGGTACAGGATGAAGAGACCGATATCATTAAATGCCTGGATAATGGTGCTACCGATTATCTTACTAAACCCTTTAGAACAGGAGAACTACTGGCCAGAATAAGATCATCCCTCAGAATTAACCAGAATACGGATTTAAAACCAAGAATTTTTGCCAATGATCTTGAGATCGATCTTTCTGCAAGACTGGTTGAAAAAGATAAAAAACCCGTTAAATTAACCTCTACCGAATACAATTTAATAGCGCTCCTGGCAAAAAACCAGGGGAGAGTTCTCACCCATCAGTTTATACTTAAGAAGGTTTGGGGAGTGGGCTCCCAGAACGAAACCCAATACCTTCGGGTTTTTATTGCTCAGCTTCGTAAAAAACTGGAAAAAAATCCAAATGTCCCTGTTCATATTATAACCGAAAGTGGCGTAGGCTATCGTTTTGTCTAATCTTTATAAAATCTTTATGTCTTTGCCCTAAATTTTATATTCTTTTTATACCTTGAGTCCTAACTTTGCAAGTCAATCAACTAAACCAACATCATGGATGGCTAAGCGGAAAGATAGCTCAGGAGAAACTAAAAATGAGTTTAATTCTCACCTAAAATGGCCGGCGATAATTATGGGAATTTTAATTGTAGTATTAATAGTTAGCCTCAATTATTGTTCCCGATAAGGTATTAAATTCTTCCTCTTAATGTTATCATTTTTAAATTCGTTTCAGTCCAATGTAAAAGTGGAAAGTAGACTCAGGAAATTCTCAGGTTTCTTAAGTTTGATGGGAATAGGTTTAGCCATTTTCGATCTGGGCTTTACCCATGGAGAAGGAGAAAAGGCCATACTTAAGGAACTCTATTATTTTATCATAGGAATAGGCCTGGTTATTATACTCTTCAGGAAATTCATAGCCAGGGAAAAACCTCCTAAAAAAGTAGTACTATTTGACTGGCTGTTAAGCATAGCTTTTCTGCTCCTGCTCTTTGTCAGGAATGAATTTATAGTAGAAAATTTTGAGTTTTTAAAGTTCTTTAATAAGATGGGATGGCTTTACCTGGCCATATTCCTGTATTTCCTCCGCGAGATTTTTTCCTTTCGGATGAATTTCAAAAAGGAATATCTTAACCCCGCCCAACTCTTTGTAATTAGCTTTATGCTAATTATTTTCCTGGGGACACTTTTTCTATTGCTCCCAAAAGCCACCCATTCAGGCATTTCCCTGGTTGATGCACTTTTTACAGCTACCAGCGCGGTTTGTGTCACCGGGCTTATCGTCGTAGACACCGGGACCTTTTTTACAGGCTTCGGGCAGAGTGTCATCATGATCTTAATTCAGTTGGGAGGCCTTGGGATAATGACCTTCGCGAGTTATTTTAGTTATTTTTTCCGCGGAAATACCTCTTATGCTAATCAGCTTATGCTGAAAGATATCAGCAATTCAGATAAAATAGGTGAAGTTTTCGAAATCTTAAAAAAAATTCTTTTGCTCACCTTTGGGATCGAAGCAATAGGAGCACTCCTGATCTATCTAAATCTGGACAGGAGTCTTTTCAGCTCGGTTCCCGATCAAATATTCTTTTCGGTGTTCCACAGTATTTCCGGCTTTTGTAACGCCGGCTTCTCTACCCTGGAGAACAGTCTTTACGAACCGGGGTTCCGGTTTAATTATCCCTTGCATCTCATCATCGCAGCATTGTTTATTCTTGGCGGTATTGGCTTCCCTATCCTGCTTAACATGTATAAATATCTCCGGTATTATTTTTTAAGAAAATTTCAAAAATTTAAAGATCCCAGACAGGCGAATTATTTACCCTGGGTGCTTAACCTTAATTCACGGATCATACTTCTCACTACTTTGATTTTACTAATTAGCGGTACGGTGGTATTCTATATATTTGAATATAACAATACCCTGGCAGAACACGGCCCATTCGGAAAAATAGTGACCGCATTCTTTGGGGCCGCTACCCCCAGAACCGCCGGTTTTAACTCGGTAGATACCTCGGCACTTCATTTCTCCACCTTAATGATCGTATTTCTACTGATGTGGATAGGTGCTTCCCCGGCATCAACAGGAGGGGGAATAAAAACCAGTACTATCGCTTTGGCTTCGCTCAATTTCTTTAGCCTTGCCCGCGGAAAAGATAGGATTGAGGCTTACCACCGTGAAATTTCTACCCTTTCAGTAAGACGTGCTTTTGCCATTATATCCTTATCCCTGTTGGTTATTGGCGCATCCATTTTTCTGATCGCGACTTTAGAAGGAGATAAAAATATTACCGATATCACTTTTGAAGCATTTTCAGCATACAGTACGGTAGGATTGAGCATGGGAATTACCGCGGGCCTTAGTAGTTATTCCAAGTTGGTAATAATTGCCACTATGTTTATAGGAAGGGTCGGTATGCTTACGGTACTTATTGCGATGCTTAGAAACATAAAAAATCTTAATTACCGGTATCCTTCAGAAGAGATATTGATCAACTAAAATTTTAGAATATGAAATATATAATAATAGGATTAGGAAATTTTGGCGCATCCCTGGCTGAGAAACTGACTTCCATGGGCAATGAAGTGATTGGAGTAGACAATAACATGGATCGCGTTGAAGCCATAAAGGAGAAGATCACTCATGCGATAAGCCTGGATGCGACAGAATTTAACGCGGTGACCAACTTACCGCTTAAAGATACCGATGTAGTAATAGTTGGAATAGGTGAAGATCTGGGAGCCAACATTATGGCTACGGCCTTAATGAAACAACTTAAAGTAAAAAGGTTGATAAGCAGGGCTGTATCATCCTTACAGGAAATGGTTCTCGAAGCTATGGGTGTAGAAGAGATCATTCACCCCGAAGAGGAAACCGCAGAGCGTTGGTCTAAAAAACTCAATCTTGAAGGGGTAATAGATTCTTTTGAAGTAACCGGAGAGTATAGTATCGTTGAGACCGAGGTCCCAAAGGAGTATGATGGACGAACCCTGGAAGAGGTAGGTTTAAAGCGTGATTTTAATATCATTGTGCTTACTACCATTAAAATTTCCGGAGAAAAAAATGAAATTGGGGCCAATAAAAATGTCTCTTCGGTACAGGGAGTGGCTTCAGCACAAACCAAATTACATTATGGTGATGTGATGGTATTGTACGGCAATAACCGCGATATAAAAAAGCTGCTAAAGGAGGTCAAAGCAAAAAAATAAAAATGATCGAAACCCGAAGGGCGAGAGTTTGACCTGCTGAAAATGAGAATTTTGGTTCCCGTTTCTTTTTCTTTATTTGAATGAAATAAGAATGCCCACTTCCGTGTTTGGGGCTGCTGGAAATGGCGGATTCTTGAGTTTCGCGAAATAAACATAAATTGATGTTATTCCATATGGGGGATTTCCCCTATTTTTAACCAAATATTTTTTCTCTTTATGAAGAAATTCCGGAAATAATTGTTTCGGGAACCGATTGCCGGGGTGTTTTTATATTCCCAGTTTTGAATATTCTTCCAAGCAGGTATTCGTTTAATTGCAGTAAATTATTTCACGTATAATCACGCTGTTCAAAGTACCATCCAGCCTTTCTCTCTTAATTACCCAATTCCCACGATTATCGTTTTCTGTTTCACTTGTCCTCATACTTGTTGAACCGGAGTATTGGCCACTGTAATCCCATACGATTATTTTGGACTCTTTATGGGTTTTTAAAGCGCTAAGCGTGTCCTTTTCTTCATTAAATCTGTATTCGTTAGAATTTGTAGAATCTGCATATTTCCTGGCAATAGTTCTTTCAGATAAATATCCCATTCTACTGTACTCTTCTTTTATTTCAGTCTTAACCCCAGGCTGAGTTACCGCTTTGGAAATTTCATCCAATTCTCCATTTGAATATTTTTGGCTTATTAAAGTATCTCCTGCCCTATGGTATTCATAAGTTATTGAGTCGTTAGGATAAAGTGTTTTTTCATCCTTAGTCCCCGTTATACTTTTTCCGATGATGATCCCATACCCATTTTTAGTATTTACCTTAATCTGCTCGATTAACCTATCAGCTTCATCATATTTAAAAACACTGTAGGTCCTTAAAGTATCTCTCCTATAATGTTCCTGCCGAATTACCAGGCTATCTCTAAAACTGTTCCTATAGGATTCATTTTTATTGTTATTGAAATAGAAATTAGTGGAATCAGGATATTGGGATGTATTTGAAAAATACTGAACGATCTTAAATTTTTTATCGTAGTGATTTTTTCTTTTCAGCATGGTTATTCTCCCCAGGGAGTCATAAACAATGGTTTGAGATGGGGTTGAATCATTTTCAGTATAGCTTATTCGTTTAGTCAATTTAGCATTATTAAATACAGCCAGATATTCCCTGTTGATGGTATCTAATTCCATCCGGTTTTTCTTGAAATAAGAAGATTTAACTCTGATACTATCTACACAAGCCTGGTAATCTAAAGCACGAGCAGGAACAACATAACGGTTAATTGGATTTTGTTGTGAATATATGCTGAAGGATATTAATAGGAAAAGTAAAAAAGTTTTAATTTCAATCTTCATAGAAATGCTTAATAATGCTCTTTAAAACTTAAATATAAAAAAATCTCCTGGTTTTCAATAGGATTCCACCTTGTTCCGGATTATCCCGTTAGGTTCCGACCGAAGGGAACAGCGCAGCACAATCCGCTAAGCTAGCGAGCCCGAAGTTTCGATTTGAGACAGGTTTGAGCATTGCTTTTCATAGGATACATTATTGTAGCACGTTATTTATATTCATATTTATTCCGCCAAACATTTTCTCCTTTTAAAAACGTAAGCAGTATTTCAGTCATTTGGTCAACCGTTTCTAGTGGCTTTGCCATTAGTATATGGTCATCATCTGTCACAAATCCAGATGCTAAACCGTCATCTCTTAAACTTCCACCCACGTCCAAAGCTTTATATCCATTACCATTTTCGTCTTCTAATTGCACAATGTGAAATTCATTCCAATTAATTGATTTCATAGTGCTTTTTATTATTTCCGCTGTCGCTTTTTCAGATATAGTTTTTGTGTTTTCTCCGTAGTCATAAGTGACAACAAGTTTTAAATCTCGTTTTTCTTGTCGGATTTCACTATTCGGTAATTCAGTCCTATTTTCAGCAATTTCGAGTGTGCTGGATTTCTGTTTTGTATTCCAAATAATCAAAATAATTATCCCGATTAAAGCTAAAACTCCTAAGATTATGTAGGTATTCATTCTTTTCATTTGATTTTTTTTGATAATGTGCTACAACGTCCCGTATAAAAACAGAGCGGGCGAACTTGATTGTCCGCAGGTTCCAACCGAAGGGAACAGCGCAGCACAATCCGCTGAGCAAGCAAGCACAGATTTCGATTAAAGACAGGTTCAAGCATTGCTTTTATATGTTGTGTGTGCCCAGCATGGGCATCTCTTAATATATCGAAGATATATTATTAATCTAGAGGGTGCAAGTCCCTTATGGGCAGGGGTGACGCCCTGAACCATTAGTAAGCCGCAAGGTTGCCAACTGTGAAGTTGGGACTAAAGGAAGCGGGACTACAAACCCTGGTACTGACGAACAGGAACCGGATATGAGGCTGCAAGGTTGGATGAGCAAGCACATCATTGTGATGTCCTAAACATTTCTTTCGAAATGAATACCGAAGTAGTAGATCCGGCAGGAA